>DASPKX010000071.1:0-18887 GCA_035627835.1 Candidatus Methylomirabilota bacterium | reverse complement strand
CTGGGCAAGATGATCCAGGACATCACCGAAGGTGAGGTGGACATCGGCACCATCGCGGCGGTCACCAGCGATGATGGCGGGACCGTCGATGCCGACGCTCCGATCATCAAGCTGGTCAACACCATCATTGTCGAAGCCTTTAAGGCACGCGCATCGGACATTCACCTGGAGCCGATGTCGAAAACCTTCCGTGTGCGCTACCGCATTGACGGTGTTCTCCACGACATGAAAGGGCCGCCCAAGCGGCTGCAGCCTTCAATCATCAGCCGGCTAAAGATTCAGTCGAACATGTCGATCGCGGAGAAGCGCATTCCGCAGGACGGCCGTATCCAGGCGAAGGTCGGCGGGAAACTGATCGATTTGCGCGTGAGCTGCCTGCCCACGAACCATGGCGAAAGCATCGTCATGCGTATTCTGGACAAGGAAGGCTTGAAGCTCGGTTTGCCCGAGCTTGGGTTCTTCACGGACGACCAGCAAACGTTCGAGCGGTTAATCGCCCTCCCTGACGGCATTCTGCTGGTCACCGGGCCGACCGGCTCTGGCAAGACCACCACGCTTTACTCCTGCTTAAATTATATCAACCGGCCTGATCGCAAGATCATCACGGTTGAAGACCCGGTCGAATATCAGTTGGCGGGCATTAACCAGGTGCAGGTGCAGGAAAGCATTGGCTTCACGTTTGCGGCGGCGCTTCGCTCGATGCTCCGCCAGGCGCCCAACGTGATCATGCTGGGGGAAATTCGTGACCTTGAGACCGCCAGCATCGCGATTAATGCGTCGCTGACGGGTCACTTGGTGTTCTCCACTTTGCACACGAACGACGCGCCGAGCGCGGTCACTCGTTTGATCGACATCGGTGTGAAGCCCTTCCTTGTGGCTTCATCCACTCGCGCGATGATGGCCCAGCGCCTCGTCCGCAAGATCTGCAAGAAATGCGCCGCGCCGCACATGCCGACGGAAACGGAGCTGCGCGCGCTCGCCATTGACCCGCACCGCACGGAAGGGGCCAACTTCCAGAAGGGCAAAGGCTGCCCAGAGTGCAAGAACACAGGGCATCGCGGACGCTTCGGCATCTTTGAAATCTTCATGATTGAAGACGCGGCTCGCCGGTTGATTTACGAGAAGGTTCCATCATCGGTTTTGCGCATCAAAGCGCGTGAAATGGGAATGCGGACCCTCCGTGAAGACGGATCCCGCAAAGTAGTGGCAGGGTTGACCACGGCAGACGAAGTTATCAAGAACACTGTGGGCGACCACGATTAGAAAGTTGAGAGAAGGGGGAAACCCCGTTGAAAAGTTATGTCATATTCGATGTCCGATCTGTTGCAGTTGGTGGTCTCCGAGGGAGCCGCTGACTTGCACATCCGTGTGGGGATTCCTCCTGTGATCCGCCTGCACGGCACCCTCCATCGTGTCGAAGGCCCTGTCCTCCGCCCTGAAGACACTGAAGAGCTGATGCGCAGCATCACCTCGGAAGACCATATCCAGCACATCCGTGAAAAAGGGGGCGCCGACTTCGGTTTCGCGTTCGGTGAGATGGCTCGCTTCCGTGTCAGCGCTTTCAAGGAAAAGGGCAACTTCGCGCTGGTTCTGCGCCAAATCCCCACCAAGCTGCTCACGTTCGAGCAGATTGGTTTGCCGCCGTCGGTGAAAGAGCTGCTCTACAAGCCGCGCGGCCTGATCCTGGTCACCGGTCCGACCGGTTCCGGCAAAACGACGACGCTGGCTTCGATGATCAACATCATCAACGAAGAGCGCGATGAGGCCCACATCATCACGATTGAGGATCCGATCGAGTACTATCATAAGCACAAGAAAGCGGTCATCACGCAGCGCGAAGTCAACGTGGATGTGCCAAACTTCGCGGAAGCTTTGCGCCGCGCTCTGCGTCAGGATCCCGACGTGATTCTGGTCGGTGAGTTGCGCGACTTGGAAACGATGGAAGCGGCGATCGCAGCCGCCGAAACGGGCCACTTGGTCTTCGGCACCCTGCACACCACGGGCGCAGCCAAGACGATTGACCGTATCGTGAACGCCTTCCCGACGAACCAGCAGGAGCAGATTCGCATTCAGCTTTCGACGGTGCTGCAGGCGGTGATTTCGCAGTTGCTGCTGCCGCGCGTGGACAAGCCTGGCCGTGTGGCGGTGTTCGAAGTGATGGTGAACACGCCGTCCATTGGCGCGCTCATCCGCGACAACAAAACATTCCGTATTAACTCCGACATTCAAACGGGCGCGAAGTACGGCATGGTTACCCTGGACAGCTTCTTGATTGATAAATATCAGGCTGGCTTGATTTCACAGGAAGAAGTCATCACCAAATCCCAAGACCCAACCACGATCATGGCCAAGCTCCAGGAACTGGAAGCAGCCAAGGTGGCTGGGGCCGCAGCTTAATCCTTATGCCGACGCTCATTAACGATCCATTGCTCGCGCTCGTGCGCGACCGGGAAATGATTGATGACCTTCAGGTCGAGGAGGTCACGCAGGAAGCCGCCCGGACCGGCAAGCCGATCAGCAAAGTGCTGAGCGACTTCGGCCTGGTGGACACTTCCATGCAGCTCCAGATCATGGCGGACGCCGTGGCCACGGAGGTGGTGGACATCTCCGACGCGACAATGACGCCCGAAGTGGTCGCTGCCATCCCTGCCGCGACCGCTCGCATGTACCAGGTCGTTCCGGTGGCTGTTTACGGCAACACCGTGCAGGTGGCATCTGTTAATGCGCTCGATCCGGGCCTGGCGGATCAGGTCGGTTTTGCCATCGGCAAAGAAGTGCAAATGGTCGTGGCGGATCCTGAACAGGTGATGCGCGCCCTGGACAAGTTCTATCCCGAGGTCGGCAGCGCGGCGGCTTCCGGGGAGATGGCCGACATTCTAAAGGAACTCGGCTCCTCGATGGACCTTAATGAGGTGCCCGAGGCGCAGGCTTCCACGTCCAAGGCGCAGGACATCGATCTCGCCGACGCGACCCCAATCATCAAATTTGTGAACCTGGTGCTCTTCCAGGCGATCCAGGACCGGGCGAGCGATATTCATTTCGAGCCCTTCGAGGACGAATTCAAGATCCGTTACCGCGTGGACGGCGCGCTGTATGAAATGACGCCGCCGCCCAAGCATTTGGCGCAGCCGGTGACCTCCCGTTTGAAGGTCATGGCGAATATGGACATCGCTGAGCGACGCTTGCCGCAGGACGGTCGTATCGCCATTAATCTCGGCGGAAGGCAGGTTGACTTGCGTGTTTCCACTCTGCCGACTCAGTTCGGGGAATCGGTGGTGTTGCGCGTGTTGGATCGCTCCGCTTTGACGCTGGACCTGGAAGTGCTCGGGTTGCCGAAGTTCGTTTACGATTACACGATCGAAGCGATTAACCAGCCGAACGGGATTTACGTTGTCACAGGCCCAACCGGCTCCGGTAAAACGACCACGCTTTACTCCTGCCTGCGCAAGATCAACAGCATCGACGTCAAGATTCTGACCGCTGAGGATCCGGTTGAGTTTGATATCGAGGGCATCATGCAGGTGGCGATCAATGAAGGTGTCGGGATGACCTTCATGAAGGCGCTCCGCTCCTTCCTGCGTCAAGACCCTGACGTGATCATGCTGGGTGAAATGCGCGACTTGGAAACCTCGCAAATTGCGATCCAGGCATCGCTCACTGGTCACTTGGTGTTGAGCACATTGCACACAAACGACGCGCCGGGCGCGGTTACTCGCTTGGTCGATATGGGTGTGGAGCCGTTCCTGATTTCTTCGACGCTCCTGGGTGTGCTGGCTCAACGTCTCGTTCGAACCATTTGCAAGAAATGCCGCACGCCGTTTGAGCCGACCGAAAACCAGCTTGCCCTGCTCAACTTGTCGCCTCATGAGATTGGCGACAAAGCGTTCTACTACGGCCGTGGTTGCGCGAACTGCAACGACACCGGCTACAAAGGCCGAAAAGGTATTTTCGAGCTGCTTATCGTCTCGGAAGTGATCCGTGAGCAGATCAACCAGCGCGCGCCGACTCTTGTCGTCCGCCAAAAAGCGGTCGAAAACGGAATGGTGACTTTGCGCCAGGATGGCTTGCGCAGCATTTTTGACGGCGACACCACGGTGGAGGAAGTCCTTAAGTACACATAAAAAGTGGGTGCGGAGCCAGGGGCGATAGAGTATGACGTTCCGCGCCTAACCCTGTCCAAGAAGTTAGAGAGAGAAGTTTATGCCCAAATTTAATTACGTTGCCATGGATTCCCGTGGCAAGGAAACCAAAGGCACGCTGGAGGTTGCTTCCCAAAATGAAGCGATCACGCGCCTTAAAGAAATGGGGTTCTTCCCCACAAAGGTGACCGAGGCGGAGAAGGGCGGAAAAGCGGAAAAGGGCGCGAAGAAGGTCACTTCAGCCAAGCCCGGGGCCAAGAAGAAGGGCGGGATGAACCTGAACATCCGCATCCCTGGCTTCGGCGGCAAAGTTAAACCCAAAGTTCTCACCACGTTCACGCGCCAGATCGCCACGCTGGTGGAAGCCGGTCTCCCGCTTTTGCGCGGGCTCCGCGTGCTTGAGAAGCAGGAGCGCAACGTCACGCTCAAGAAGATCATTAATGATCTCGCTGCTTCAATCGAAGGCGGCAGCACATTGTCCGAAGGCTTGGCGCAGCACCCGAAGGTGTTTAACAAGCTCTACGTGAACATGGTGAAGGCTGGCGAGTTGGGCGGTGTGCTCGAAGTCGTGCTCAAGCGTCTCGCTGAGTTCATGGAAAAAGCCCAAAAGATCAAGGGCAAGGTTGTGGCTGCGATGTTCTACCCGGTCGCGGTCATGGTGGTTGCGACCGTCATTCTCGGCGTGTTGATGGTGTTCGTCGTTCCGAAGTTCAAGCAGATCTTCGCGGACATGTTGGAAGGCCAGGATCTCCCGGCGTTCACAAACTTCGTGCTGAATATTTCTGACAAGATTGCGAACAACATCCTGGCGACGATCGGCATTATGATCGCGCTGGGCATCGCTTTTAAATTTTTCAAGAAAACGAAGTTCGGCCGCAAGTTGACCGATCGCGCGAAGCTGAAGATGCCCGTCCTGGGGCCGGTCATCAGCAAGGTGGCGATTGCCCGCTTCACGCGAACTCTCGGCACCCTCGTCAGCTCCGGCGTGCCCATTCTCCAGGCGCTCACGATTGTAAAGGAAACCTCCGGCAACGTCATTGTCGGTGAAGCGGTCGGCGCCGTGCATGAGAGCGTGAAGGAAGGTGAAACCATCACCCAGCCACTCGAAGCTTCGCGGGTGTTCCCCCCAATGGTTATTTCCATGGTGGATGTCGGTGAGCAAACCGGCGCGCTCCCTGAAATGTTGATGAAGATCGCCGATAACTACGAGGAAGAGGTCGATAACGCGGTGTCCGCAATGACTTCCCTTCTGGAGCCGATTATGATCGTGTTCCTGGCCGTCATCGTCGGCAGCATCGTGATCGCGTTGTTCCTGCCGCTGATCAAGCTGATCGACCAGCTCGGCGCGGAAGGCGGCAGCGGCGGCGGCGACGATTAAAAGTCAGTTCAGATTTACGCGAGACCGGCCAATTGGCCGGTCTCTTTTTTTTCGAGGCACGGTTGTGTTCGGAAAAATGGCCGTGCGAGTGTGCGGCCACGGTTGCTTACGCAATCGGCCGGAGGGGATTCCCTGTTGCAAGGAATGCTGGTTGGGGTAGGCTCCGTGGCTCGTGAGGTGTTTGGGTATTTCCGCTTGGTAACTCCGCTATGAGCCCCGATAAAAAGCCAAAGAAAACTGCCAGGTCTTCAGCGAAGCCCGCTGAAGCGGCGTCAGATAAAAGCCCCGCCAAGGCTCCGGGCGCGGACCAGCAAACTCCCGCGAAGAGCGCGCAAGCCGCTGCTCCCACCCCACCTTTAGAGGGGGCGAAACCAGCCAAACAACCGCGCGCCGCAAAGCCTAAAACCCTGCCTAAGAGCGAGCTGCCTCCTATTCTCCTAGAGGGGGACGTCACGAACGTCTCTCGCCCGAGCGGCCCGGGGACGCGGTATGCCTTGGGGGTGACCCGCCCATTGGAGGATCTTGGGGAGCTTCCAGAAGGTTACGGCACAAAACGCATTTCACTCACCGCGCGGGATCCACATTGGCTCTACGCGAGTTGGGATTTAACCAGTGAGCAATTACGGGCGTTGAACGCTCAATCATCCGAGGGGCATCTCGTGGTCCGCGTCTTTCGCAACCGCGTCGGGACCAAGCCCGTTGCCGAAGTGCAGGTCCATCCCGAATCGCGCAACTGGTTTATTTACGTGGGCCAGAGTGAGACGAAGTTCTTGGCGGAACTTGGCTTTTACTCCAAAGGGGAGGGCGAATGGACCACCGTCGCCACCTCTAACGCGACGATCACCCCACCGGACACATTGTCCGATGACACCTCCGTTCAGTTCGCGACCATCCCAACGGAGGTGAGCTTCCGCCAGTTGCTCAGCGCTGTTCAGGAAGCGGCCCGAGAGCACGTTCCACTGGTTGAAGCGATTCGGCAATTGCGCGAGGCCGGTCACACGAATTTGCCCGAGCAACCAAATCTCCCTCCCGCCCAGTGGACTGAAGCTCAGTCGCAAGCTTTAGCGGCGGTGCTGACCATGGATCAAGTTCGCCGGGTTTGGATCGGCTCCCTTGAAGTCACGGAACTCATCCGCCGCCGCCTCGCAAAAGACATTTCCTCCATGGCCGCTGCGCAGCTCGCCGAGAAGGCCCAGCTCGGCGCGCTTTCCAGTGAGGCTCTCTCGAGTGTTTCCAGCGCGTTCGGCGGCATGCCGGCCCGCAAAGGGTTTTGGTTTAATGTGAACGCCGAGCTGATCATCTACGGCGCGACAGAGCCGGATGCGACCGTCACCATCGGTGGACGCCAGATTCGGTTGCGCCAGGATGGCAGCTTCAGTTTTCGTTTCGCGTTGCCGGACGGCAACTTCTCATTGCCAGCCCAAGCCACCGCGGCTGATGGGCATGACTCCCGCTCAGCTCACCTGCAATTCAAACGAGCGACCGATTACATCGGGCAGGTGGACGCGCACCCACAGGATCCATCGTTGCGCACACCCCGTCCGGAGCACACTGCGTAACCTTCTTTAGTCACTTCGATGTGGGCTGAATAACGATATGGCAGGATACCTCTCAATCATCCTGCACGCGCATTTGCCGTACGTGCGGCACCCGGAGCACGAGCGCTTCCTGGAGGAAAACTGGCTCTTCGAGGCGATCACCGAGACGTACATCCCGCTGATCCACGTCATGGATGGCTGGCTTCGCGATGGCATGGAATCGCGCCTGACCATGTCTCTCACGCCGACCCTCTGCACGATGCTGCTCGATCCGCTTCTGCAGGATCGGTACGTGCGGTATCTGGACGAGTTGATCGACCTCGCCGACAAGGAAACGCATCGCACCCATTGGGACAACGACCTTCGGCCTCTGGCGGAGTTTTATCTCAACCGCTTTTTCCAGATCCGCGACACCTACTTTGCTTACGGCAGAAACATCGTCGGAGCCTTCCGAAAATTTCAGGAGCAGGGGAAGCTGGAGATTATCACCTGCGCCGCCACGCATGGCTTGCTGCCCCTCATGCAGCAGAACCCCGAGTCCATTCGTGCGCAGATACTCGTGGCCCGGGACCATTATCGCTCCTGCTTTGGCGTGGACCCGCGCGGGATTTGGCTGCCGGAATGCGCTTACGTGGACGGCGTCGAGAACGTGCTGCAGGAAGCGAATATCCGCTGGTTCATCACCGACACGCACGGTGTGCTCCATTCCCGGCCGCGGCCGCGCTACGGCGTGTTCGCGCCCCTGTTCACGCCGAATGCAATCGCTGCTTTCGGTCGCGACTTGGAATCCGCCAAGCAAGTCTGGAGCCGGCATGAAGGTTATCCTGGGGATGGGCGTTACCGTGACTTCTACCGGGACATCGCTTTTGACCTGGACTACGACTACATCAAGCCGTATCTGCCCGCCCCGCCAAACCGAAGCTTCACCGGCATCAAGTATTTCCGCATCACAGGGGACACAGACCAGAAGGAGCCGTATCGTTTGGATCACGCGCGCGAAGCTGCTGCGGAGCACGCGCAGCATTTCGTCAATGCGCGCATCCAGCAGGTGCAGCATCTCAATGGCATCATGGATCGCGAGCCGATCCTGATCGCGCCGTACGATGCGGAGTTATTCGGCCACTGGTGGTTCGAGGGGCCGCAGTTCCTGGATTACACAATTCGCAAGCTGCACTACGACCAGAACGTGGTGAAGCTCACCACACCGGCCGAATACTTGAACCACAACCCAACCCAGCAGGTTGCCAAACCAAGCGCGTCGAGCTGGGGCGAAGAGGGTTATTGGCGCGTCTGGTTGAACGAGACCAACGAGTGGATTTACCCGCACCTGAATGTGGCCCAGGAGCGCATGCGAGAATTGGCAAATCTGTATCCAAATGCCACCGGCCTGACCGAGCGAGCCCTCAAGCAAGCGGCCCGTGAGCTATTGCTCGCCCAAGCGAGCGATTGGCCGTTCATTTTGAGGACCGGCACCAGCCCGGATTACGCTCGCCGCCGGGTCAAGGAGCATTTGCTCCGCTTCATCGCGATCCACGAGCAACTCACAAGCACAAAGGTCGATGAGGAATGGCTTGGCCGAGTGGAGTGGCAGGACAATATTTTCCCGCAGATCAACTACCGTTATTGGGCAAGCTAGCGCTTCGCGGCGCCCACCGGTGGCCATTACGATAGACGGCTGCGTTTCGTGAGCAAGGCGTTCACCTGACCGGCCCCTTTAGTAAAGGCCCTGCTGGGGCTCGGCCGCATCGAATCAATCACGCGCGCCAGTAAGGAGATCAGCGTGGCGGCTTCTTCGGGTTTGAATAAGCTGGCCAATTCTGCGCGTGCTTTTTCGCTCCTGCGCCATAGACGCTTCTGCAAAGATTTTCCGGCCAAAGTTAAGGCCACAGAGCGGTTGCCGGGCTGCCCCTCGGTCTTCGCGCGCTTGACCAACCCCCGCGTCTCCAGAGTGCGCAAGGTGGCGCGGAGCGTGCGTGGATCGATATTGGACCGCTGCGCGAGAAGGGATTCGTGCGCTGGGCCATCGGTCGCCAGGGCGGTGAGCAGGATGAACTGTTCAGAACTCATGCCGAGTTCGGAAAGCTCAGCACGCGTGCGCCCACGCAAGTGCGAGTAAGCCGCGCGGAGTCGAGTTGCCAGCTCATGGCCCATCTGTTGATGGGGATCAGGGGTCACGGCTTCATTGATGGCAAGGACTGTTATAGAAGCAAGTAGAAACCGCACGAAAGGGGCCTGCCCGTGGTCCTGAAGTTGTTCCGCTTGTAACCGGCTGGTTCAGTTGTAACTTCACGCCCATGAAATTTGGCGCGCATATGTCCACCAGCGGCGGCGTTTGGCGGGCAATTGAACGCGGCTGCGGCATCGGATGCGAGGTCATCCAGTTCTTCGTGAAGAACAACATGCAGTGGTTCGCCAAGCCGTATGCCCCTGTGGATATCACCAAATACAGCGAGGGGCTGTGCGCCTCGAAGCTCCACGCGGTTTTCGGTCACTCGGGATACCTCATCAATCTTGGCGCTGATCCCGGCCCTAACCGCGACAACTCCCTTAAATCGCTCATCCTGGAGATTGGACTGGCAGACTCCATCGGCTTGCCTTTCATGGTGATGCATCCGGGCGCGCACCTTGGCTGCGGGCCGGACAAGGGCCTGGGCAATATCGTGGCCGGACTCAATGAAGCCTTTCGCGCCACCAAGGGATCGAAGCTGC
Organism: Candidatus Methylomirabilota bacterium; assembly: GCA_035627835.1. Lineage (GTDB taxonomy): Bacteria > Verrucomicrobiota > Verrucomicrobiia > Limisphaerales > SXQI01 > DASPKX01. Next base: position 9,123 of record DASPKX010000071.1, on the reverse strand, counting down.
GCATTGCGTTGGAAAACACGGCAGGGCAGGGGAGTTGCATGGGCGAAAAGATCGAGCACATCGCTGCAGTGTATGACCGCGTCGATTGCCCGGAGCGGCTCGGCGTCTGTCTGGACACGGCCCATTTTTTTGAAGCGGGTTACGACATTCGCACCAAGGAAGGCTGGGACAAAGCCATTGGGGAAGTGGAAGAGTTGATCGGCCTGGACCAGGTGCTCGCCTTCCATTTGAACGATTCCAAGACTGATTTCAACTCACGCGTGGACCGTCACGCCGGCATCGGCCAAGGGAAGATCGGCAAAGAGGCTTTCCGCCACATCGTGAACGATCCACGGTTCAAAGACACGCCTGGTTGTCTTGAGACTCCGAAGTCTGAAGACCTCCACGAGGATGTGGAGAACCTCGCCATTCTCCGCTCTCTGCTCGAGGGCGCTGGAGCCTCTCCTAAACCAGCGAAGAAAGCCGCGCGACCGAAGCGCGCGCTAGCCGCCAAGAAAGTTTGAGCCGTGGAGAGTGGTATCCAGCCGATCTTCCGGCCATACCAGGCCGGGGCGCTTTCGTTGCGCAACCGCATTGTTATGGCGCCAATGACTCGGGGCCGTGCGGATGACCAGCGACGAGCCACTCCGTTGATGGCCGAATATTACGCTCAACGCGCAAGCGCTGGGTTGATCATCACGGAAGGGGCTGCGATTTCGGAGGAGGCTTACGGCTGGCAAGGCTCACCCGGAATTTACACAAGCGAGCATCGCCGCCGTTGGAGCAGTGTGGCCGATGCCGTTCAAGGCCGGCGCGGCACGATCTTCATGCAACTCTGGCATTGCGGCCGGGCATCGCACCCAGACTTCCAACCCAATGGCCTGGCGCCTGTTGCCCCGAGCGCGATTCCAATCCAGGAAGGTTTCGCGCGAACACCCGCAGGGAAGAAACCGTGGACCACTCCCCGCGCTCTTACCATCGACGAGATTCACCGCACGGTTCATGACTATCGAGATGCCGCCTTGCGGGCGCGGGACGCGGGATTCGATGGCGTGGAACTGCACGCTGCAAATGGCTACTTGATTGACGAGTTCCTGCGGGATGGCGCGAATAAACGCACGGATGATTACGGCGGCAGCGTCGCCAATCGCGCTCGGTTTCTGCTGGAGATTTGCGAGGCGATTTCGAAGTCGTGGGAAGGCCAGCGGCTGGCGGTGCGGCTCTCGCCGGGGATAACGTTCAACAGCATGTCGGACTCTGATCCCGAAGCCTTGTTCTGTTTCGTTGCCGAGAAACTGAACGCCTTCAACCTCGCCTACCTGCACATTTACGAACCGGCTCCGGGCGCCACGTCGCCCATCTTTAACGGCCAACGTCTCGGCCCGCAGATCCGCTCCATCTTCAAAGGAACGATTATTCGCAACGGTGAATTCAATGCGCAATCCGCCGCGGCGATGATCCAATCCGGAGAGGCAGACCTGGTTTCGTTTGGACGATTGTTTATCTCCAACCCTGATCTTCCCGCTCGGTTCGCGAACAACGCTTCGCTCCAGGCTGCCGACCCTCGCACGTTCTACACACCCGGCCCTGCGGGATACACAGATTATCCGCTGTTGGCTTGATCCCAGAAAAAGCAAAGCCCCAGGCGCGTCACCTGGGGCTTCTCGCGTCTTTGTCCTTAGAGGCCTACTCTATTAACAAAGCGTCTGAACCGGGAAGGAGAGGCCCGGGGGCCGCCTTCACGGCACGATAGAAAATCAATCCAGCGCCATTGGGCAAGGATATTTCTTGCATCAATAACGCAGGATCAACCTCGATCAGTTCGCCATTCCCCCAAACCCCGCCGGGATTCAGGCGGTTCGATGTCTGCAACCGATAGCTCGCATCTGCGCGGCCGAAGAGCCGCACACGGCGTGAACCGCCCGCGCCCAACTCCGCTTCCAGAATCGGTTCGGAATGGAGAATCACCACCCGGCCCGACTTCAGGTAAGTTGTCCCCACTGTTGTGCCATCTGGCTTGCTCGCAACAACTTGCTGCAGCCGGACATTCGCGAACATGGAGCGATCCGATTGGGCGCTGGTGAACTGGATTTGCGCCAGTGTTTGGTTGCCTTGGAAGACCTTTCCGGTTGCGGCGCTGATGCGCGCGCTCCAGAGGCCGTGAGACGCAGGAGCGCCCGCCCCTTGGACAAGCTCAACATTGGCGATCTCCGGCACCCAGCCTTCGACTTGCACGCCGCGCAATTCTGCCGGGGCGCTGAAGGTGAAGGTGATGTTGGTTAGGGCCGCGCTGCTGAAGATCTCCAGCGGAACGGATCCGGAAGCGCCCGCGAGCACCACGGATTGCCCCACGCGCGCATCCACATAATCGGTCACCTGCACTGTGAACGACTTCACGTCGCTCAGGGCAGGGGAGCCGTCGTCTGTGACACGGATCGCCACATGGAACGTCTGCGCAGCTTGCGCGCGTGTTGGTCGCCAGGTGAAGACGCCGTTGGTGGCGTTGACGGCGGCGCCAGCGGGCGCGCCGGGCTCCAGCGTAAAGCGCAAACGATTCCGCGGGATGTCGGCATCGGAGGCGCTGTTCGTGAACACGAGCAATGTGTCCGCGCCGACAACCTTGCTGCTGATGGCCGCCAGCGAAGGCGGTGTGTTCGCACCCACGCGGCGCCAGGTCCGGCTCACGTTCGTTGATCCGCTGTTGCCTGCCAGATCCTGAACACCCTTCAAGTCCACCGACAGGTTGTAAAGCCCCGGGGTGTCCGTGACGGTTGCCAGACCGCTGATGCGGTAAGTGTTGCTCGATGCAAACAGGATTTCCGCGCTCGCGGGCAAACTTACCGCAATGCCTTCGCGGCTCAGTGTCACATCCGCTTTGGTGAAGGTGGCGGCGTGGATTGCCTCGTTGAACGTGATTTCCAACGCAGGCAAGCCGTTGGAGCGAAGCGTGTCGATCTCCTGCAAGGCGGCGTTCGGCCCGACGAGGTCAACAAACACATCCAGGAACGAGTCGCCCGACACATTCGCGGCGGAGTCGCTGGCATGCACTCGAATGCGATGCTGCCCTGCGGTCAGTTCCAGCGCCTTCGTGAAGTTTGTCCCTGACACCGTCGCTGGCCCGAGGTCAGCGCGCGTGGAGATGTCGTAAAGACGCACCGTCAGGTTCGTCTCGCTCACCGACCCTGTGAAGGTCACAGACTTGGCGCTGGTCAAGGCATCCGAGCTGGAAGCACCGAGGTCAGGGGAGATTGCCAAACGCACGGGCGCCGCGGGTTTGCCGAGGTCTAGCGTCCATGAAGTGGAAGCGGTTCCACGGCCAGGATTGCCGGCCGGATCGCTGATGCCGGCGGCATTGACCGTGAGAACGTAATTCCCTTCCAAGCCGCTTACCCAATTGAAATTCTCAATTCGGTAACGTGTGTCCGTAATGCGAGCCACACTAACCGCGGAGGTGACAAGATTAGCCCCGCCGTTGCGGGTGAGGCTGACATCGGCATGAGTGAAGGTCGCTGCGTCGATAGGTTCGTTGAACCGAACCTCAAGCGATGGCACCACAATGTTCCGTGGGTTTGTGGAAGGCTTCTCCAACTCCACAACCTGCGGGCCGTTCGCATCCACAACCCAGCGGGTCGTCAGGGCGCCTTTGCCCGCAACGCCGGCGGGGGTCTTCACGCCCGCCGCATTGATTGTGAGGCTGTATTCGCCCTCTGCTGCGCTCACCGCGCCGAGACCGGTAATATTGAAGGTGGTGTCATCCACTTTGGTGATCACCGCCAGCGCGCTGGAGAGGTTCACGCCGCCGTTCAAACGCAGCGCCAGATCGGCGGAGTCAAACGTGGTCGCGTCGATCGCCTCCGAGAATTGCACTTGCACGCTGGTGACAGGCGCGCGGCGAACGATCGGATCGAACTCAGTCAACTGCGCGACCACCGGCGCCCCGGACGATTTGGCCCAACGGACTGTTGCGACGCCCGAGCCTGCGGCGCCGGTTGCGTCCGCGACGCCCGCTCCGCGAATGGTCACGGTGTAGTTGCCGTCCCCGCTCGTCGCGCCAGCCAAGCCGCTGATCTGGTAAACACCAGGGCGCACGAGGGTGGCGGTCACGTTAAAGGCGGAAGTGTTGGTGACGCCATTCAGCGTCAGCTCCAAGTCAGCGCGGGTCAGCGTTGCGAGGTCGATTTCTTTGGAGAACTCGACTTCGATGCTGTCCACAGCGGCGTTCTGCACCGCTGCCAACGGGGTGATTCCAAGCACACTGGGCACAGAACCATCGTAGAATCGGTAGTGCAGGGTGTAAGAGCCGGTGCTGTTGAAGTCCACAATGTGCACCAGGTTCTCATAGCGAGCCCCCGCTTGCGAGGCGGGGAATGAGCGGCTCGTGGTCCACGCATTGAAGCCGAGTTGCACCTGCTTGTTATCGGAGCGGGTCACCTTGTAGAGCCTCAACCCGCCCATCGGATCAAGGGCTTTGAAGTAATTCCACCCGGTCGTTGCGCTGCCCGTGAGCTTTGCTGTCACGCCATCCTGCTGAACTTCCACCTGCACGTTTGCGGCAGTGTTCACGGGCGACACCGAGCCGTTATGGCTGAAGTAAATCGCGTCCGGAGTGTTGTTCGGGTCGGGCTGGTCGTTGACGAGGAAGTCCGCAACTGTGTCGTCGATTGGGCGATCGCCGCGGACCACATGAATCAACTCATGCACTTCCACGCTGTCGATGAGCGAGAGGCGCTTGTCGCCGAGCCCGTCGATGTGCTCGAAGGTCGCGTTGTATTCCACGAACTTGCCTTGGAGCGTCGAGATCATATTCCAGATAGCGACTTTGCCCTCGCCTGCCTCGATTCGGCCGAGATCCGCTGACAACGAGGGAGTGGCTGGTTGGTCACCAACTTGCGTCCCGATGATCTTGAAGTCGATCAGCAAGCCTTTCTCGTTCTCGATGATCTTCGGCTGGCCCGAGGTGATCTTGAAGTTCAAGGCAGCCCCTTTGCCGCTGTTCTTCACAAGCAAGCCGAGCGCGAATGGCTCCGCCGGCTCGATCGGATCGGTGTGCGGATCATCCGAGTAAACATCGCGTTGCTGGAAGTAAACCAGGTTCAACACTGGATCCGGATAAACCGTGATCGTGTCGGGGAGCAGGGGAGCTTCGACGACATTCGTCCCTTCCGTGTAGCGCAAGGTGCCGCCGATCTTATAAACGGTCGGGCCATTGGCCGCCGCTTCGCGGCGCGGGATAAAGGTGTATTGAGCCGAACCCACAGCGCCCGGAGCAAGCATGCCGCTGCCGTCCACACTGGTGATGCCCTTCAATTCAGGCCCCCGCGTCGCGAACATGTCCGCCGCGGACTCTTGCGAGACCGCGCGAATGTCGATGCTTACCTGGATGTTGCTCAGCGTCGTAAGATCGTTGCCGTTCTCGATTTCCAAGGTGCCGAGGAACGCGGCGCGAGTGATCACAGCCTCCTGCTCGATGCGCAGCCGAACGCGCGCGCAAACACTGCCGGGGCTTGAGGTGGTCGAGAGAGCGTTGATCCCCGCAACACTCAAGCTGGCTTCACCGCCGATTTCGTCACCGGGATTGCAGGGGAACTCCGGCCATGCCCAGTTCACCGGGGCTGGCGTCGGGTAATCATAACTGCCACCACCACCGCTGCCGCCGCCGCTCACCCAGCCATGCACGTAAGGAATGCCGCCGCCGGTAGGCGTGCCAGTGTAAGGGATTTCCGGGCAAATGCAGTTGCCCATGCCCATAGCAGCGCCAATGGCCCCTTTTGCATCGCGCGTGGCAACCCCAAGGGCCAGGTTCACAATCGTGCCAAGGCAAGGATCAACACAATCCGCGAGCACGCCAGCCAGGCCGAGGGCCTGTCCCTTGAGATCCATGAGATCCTTCGGATTGCCGCCAGCGGCTTCACCTGCGTGGTCCTTGATCTTGTCCCAGCAATCTTCGTCCACGGAGACAAAGCCGATCTCGCCGCCGTTGGAGTGCCAGCGCCGGTCAGGTCCGCAAACATACGACCATTTAGCCTGAAGCTTTGGAACCTCCTCACAACCGGTGAACGAACTGCGGCTCGCCAGTCGTATCATCCGCTCGCGCGCGGAGGGATATGAGGCGAACTGCGCGCCCGGCTTTGCTTTTGCAATGATCGGAATGGCGATGCTGCTCTTGGCGGGCAGCACTTCGACCACATCGACGAGGGAGCGGAATTCCACTTCCGGATGCTCCGGCAGTTCGATGGAGATTTTCTCCGCCTGGATCAAACCATGGTTGCTGAGGCGCACCTCGAACTGCGTCTCACGCCCTTCCACGATGAGCGGCAGCATGAGCGGGTTGTCGATGGTGACCACTGGAACCGGAACTTCCGTTTCGAAAACCGGTTCAAGCACCACCTGGTAACGGTCTTCGATGTGCGTCGGCACCACAGTCCAGCGATAGGAAACCGTTTGCACATCGATGAAGGCCGAATGCTCTGTCAAAATGCCCGGCACGATGGTGATTGGGGTGCGGTAATTGCCGTGCTTCTCCGCCGTGACGGTGAGCTGGTAAGAACCTTCCATCAGGTTCGTCAGTGTGAGCGTGCCATCCGCGCCGGTCACCCCGGAAGCGATCAGGTCGCCGCTCAATCCATCGTTCAGGCGCACGGTCGCCCCTTGCACCTTCGGCTCGCCTTTGACGTTGTAGGTGTAGTCGTCGCGCACCTCGATTTTGAAGTCGCCGCGCGCTTCTGAAATTGCGCGGAACTGGAATGGCACTTCCACACTCGCGTTCTCAGCCCGAACAAGGACGCTGCCGTCGAACCTCTCCAGCGGCATATTGGCTGGAGGCGTCAGCGAAAGGGCGAACTTCACCGTCTCACCTGGCTTTATGGATGGTAGATTGGTTTCACTCGCGGCTTTGAGCCAGGCAACAGGTGGAACCATCAAGGTCACGGGCCCGGACTGCGCGCCGCCCGTGTTGCTCACTTCGAATTCAACAATCTTTTGTGTCCCGCGAAGCATCCCCGTGTAGAGGAACCCAGGGTTCGCCACGAGCACAGGCTGGTGCGGCGCCACGGTGACGTTCAGCGGGAGGTAAGCCACCGCTCCCTGGGCCGTTGTCATCTTGATGGCCGCGCGCAGGTCCAGGCGGTTCGTTCGGGGCCCAGCGACAATCGTGTAGGCCACCATCCGCTGGTTCAGAGGAGACAGGGATGTTGAAGTCGGCCTCAACTGCATCGTGACCCCTGCGGGGACTCCTTCAAGTGTGAAGGCCAGGCCGGAAGCTGGCAGGTCCGCCAGATTCTCAATGGGAATCTCGCCGGTGACTTCCTCCGTCGGGAAGAGCACCAGATTCAATTCGTCCTGACGGAAGCGCACACCATGGAGGTCGAAACCATCCTGGGCTGGATCTTCTTCCACGCCGGGGTGATCCGCGCCAACGGTCACTCGCCCTGCTTCATTCAGGAATGGGCGGAAGACCGTTTCGAAATTGCCCTGCGCATCGGTGCGAACAGGAATTTCGCGGCGAATGCCTTGCACAGTCAGGCGCACAGTCACACCCACGTTCGGCGCCGGTTCATTGTTGGCCTTGAACGCGCGTCCGCGGAGCGGAATCGGCGTGCCTGCTGGAGCGGACTCAAGCTGGGCCTGCACCGTGGCGCGATAAGCGGGGTTCACCACGATTGGCGTCCTGGCAATGTGGGTGTTGTTCAGCTTTCCGCCTTCGCTCAAGACCTCATCAGCGTCGGTGACAATCACCACGTAATAAGTTCCAGGCTTCGTCGGCAGCGCGATCACAGCGTTGCGGTCGTAAGTGGCGCCAATCGCCAAACGGCCCGTGCGCAAAACTTGTCCGACCGGTTGGAGGTTCTCACCGCCCGGGGATGTTGAGAGATAAATGCGGTCGAACCATGGCCCGCTCGCTTCGGCAATGCCGTCGTTGCGCACAGTAAAGCCAATGGTCGCGCTGCTGCTGGTCAACCCGCCCGCGGGAACAGTCGCATTCACCACGCGAATGTCGGGGAGATCAATGTCCGTCACCCCGATCGCAGACTCGCCGCTGGTGTAACCATTGGCCGTGGCGCGAATGCTGACGCGTTGCAGCCCGTCAGGTTGATTATCCTTCACGCCAGTGACCGTGAACTCGGCAGAAGTGGCCCCCACCGGGATCACCACTGTGGCCGGTGTGGTGGCTTCGCCAGTGTCCAGGCTGCTCAATGCAACCGTTAGGGCATTTGTGGGATTGGTGTTCCGGCTCACGACCGCGATGCCGCTCCCCGTTTCAGAAATGATGTCCTGATTGAATGTGATCAACAGCGTCGGCCCATCATTGTCGATGACAGTCACATCCACGAACGCGGAGCCTTGCTCAATCGGCGCGCGGTAAACGGCGTCTGTCACATACGCTGTGATGCGGGTCGTTTGCGAGCCATCCACTGTCGTGTCATCGGTGACATTCACTTTCACACGGGCGGAAGCTTCGTTCGCCGGAATGCTGACACCGAAGGGCAGGGTGGCCGCGCCAGATTCACTGCTGCTCAGGAGCACGAAGATTTCCTGGTCTGTCACTATGGAGCGCGTAATCGTCAGCTCTGCCGCTGGATTCGCTTTGCCTTCGGAAATCACCTTCTCGCTCAAAGCGAGGGTGAGAGTCGGGACGTCATTGTCGAGGAACTCGATCGAGCCGCCCCCGCTGCCGTAATTCTCGGCCGAAGCGGTCAGGTTCACTTGAAGATTCCCGTCCGGCAAATCGTTGCTCAACGCCGTGATTTCAAACGCAGCCGACGCCTGGCCCGCGGCAATCGTGACAGTCGCAGGGAGACTAATGTGCTCGGGCAAGGTGGAGCTGAGCTTCACGAGCAATGCCGAAGCAGCGCTCGCATTGCGGCGCACCATGGCATTCACCCGGCCACCTTCAGCGACTCCTTCAGCGCCAACAATGATCGTGAGTTGCGCCTCATCATTGTCCTCCACGATCAACCCGCCACTGGCAGGCTCAAACCCGCCCGCAGTTCCACGAACCGTAACGTTCACATCCCCATCAACATTGCCGTCCACTGCGCCGCTGATCGGCACCGTCACGGCTGTCTCTCCCGCTGGAATAATCACGCGGGCGGGGATGGTTACCTGCCCCGCGGGGGTCGCGCTCAAAGCAACTTCCACTGCCGC
>DASPKX010000070.1:0-4544 GCA_035627835.1 Candidatus Methylomirabilota bacterium | reverse complement strand
CCGACAACGCCCAAGGAAGGTCCCGTCGATCAGGAAGGCGCCAAAAACGGCCACGTCATGATTTCAGCCGCTGGTGGTTTCTCCTGCGTGGCTTGCCATGCGGTCGGTGAGTTCGGCGCGACTGCTGTTTTCGAAAGCGCTGGGATCAACTTTGCGTACAGCGACGAGCGCCTCCTTCCTGAGTTCTTCCACCGTTGGGTCCGCAACCCACTTGCGATTGATCCAGCCAGCAAGATGCCGGTCTATTTCGATGATGAGGGCAAGAGTCCATTGACCGACTTCTACGAAGGCGACGCCACGAAGCAAATCGAAGCCATCCGCCAATACATGCGCCTCCGCGACAAAATGCCCGCCCCGAAGACCGAGTAACCTCGGCAAAGTCGGCTCCCTCTTGCTTACATCCTAATCTGCGCAATCTGCGCAGTCTGCGGACCTCCTCTTTCTTTTCCGCTGGTTGAAGAGAGCCTCCCATTTGCAATGCGCCTGCTTTCCGTTTAAGACCTTGGCTGCACGTGAACTTGCTTTTCATTGGAGATGTCGTCGGGTCGCCTGGACGCCGGGCTGTGAAAGAACTGCTTCCAAAAATTAAGCAGGAGCATTCCGTCGATGTTGTCATTGCCAATTGTGAGAACGCCGCCGGCGGCTCGGGCATAACCATTGCCACTGCTCGCGAGTTGTTTGATTCCGGAGTTGAAGTGATGACTATGGGCGATCATCTCTGGGACCAAAAAGACATCTACCACTTGCTGGAACGGGAAAACCGGATGCTTCGCCCGATCAATTATCCGCACGGCACCCCGGGACGGGGCATGTTGATCCTGGAGAAGCCCGGCTACCCGAGCGTTGCGGTGCTGAACGTTCAAGGCCGCACGTTTATGGCGGACCTGGAAAACCCTTTCCGCGCAATTCAGGAAGGTGTGAACGCGGCGCGCCAGAAAACCTCCGTTATCTTTGTGGATGTGCACGCCGAGGCGACCTCGGAGAAGATCGCGATGGGCCGGATGCTTGATGGCAAAGTCAGCGCGGTGATTGGGACTCACACTCATGTTCAAACCGCGGATGAACAAATCTTCCCGGGCGGGACCGCGTTTCTGTGCGACGCCGGATTCACAGGGCCGCACGAGAGCGTCATCGGCCGCGATTACCATGCGGTTGTGCAACGCTTCCTTACAAATATGCCGCAACGCTTCGAAGTCGCCAGCGAGCGCATTATGCTCCAAGGCGCGGTCGTCTCGGTCGATGAACAAACTGGGAAGGCTCGCTCCATCAAGCGCGTGTCCGAACTGCTTGTGAACTCGTAATGGGCCGCTCCGCAAAATCTCAATGGGAGTTCGGCGACCTCTTCGACAAAGGTCCTGTCCGCCAGGTTTGGTCCGTCGCCCAGATCACCACAAAGATTCGCTCCTTGCTGGAAACCGAGTTGGGCGCTGTCTGGGTTACAGGTGAGGCCACCAACATTCGGGTTCAAAGCAGCGGCCACACTTATTTCACCCTCAAGGATTCTGCTTCGCAGCTCAGTTGTGTGCTCTTTCGCGCAGATGCCCCCGCGTTCAATCGCGATCATCTGAAAGAAGGCATCAAGCTCACGCTGAAAGGTGAGCTGACCGTCTATGAAGCCCGCGGCCAGTATCAGCTCATCGTGTCCGAAGTGGAGTTGCAAGGGCAGGGGGCGCTCCAGATCGCATTCGAGCAGCTCAAGGCTAAGCTGCAAGCCGAAGGCCTCTTCGATGCCGAAGGGAAGCGTCCCATTCCGACTTACCCGCAGCGCATTGGCATCGTCACTTCGCCGACCGGCGCCGCTTTGCAGGATGTGCTGCATGTCCTTGGCAGGCGGCATCCAGCGCTCGAACTCATCCTGCGTCCCGTGCGGGTGCAGGGTGAAGGCGCTGCGGACGAAATGGCTTACGCGATTGTTCAACTCAACGCCTTTAGCGCGAGCCAACCCCCGCATTTGAAGCTCGATTGCATTCTACTGACTCGCGGCGGCGGAAGCCTCGAAGATCTTTGGGCTTTCAACGAGGAAACGCTCGCGCGCGCGATTCATAAATCAGAGCTGCCGATCATCTCCGCAGTGGGCCATGAGATTGATTTCACGATCAGCGATTTCGTTGCAGACTTGCGCGCCGCCACACCGAGCGCGGCCGCGGAAATCCTCACCAATGGCATCGTCAGCGCGCGCCAAACCATCGCGCAGCGTGAATTGCAGATGGCGCGGGTGGTCCGGCAATGCTTCGCCAAAGCCAAAACTCACCTTGCCCAAACCAGCGGTCGATTAGCGCGGCTCCATCCTCGCCGCAAGCTGCAGGAGCAAGCGCAGACGGTTGATGATCTGCATCTGCAACTCCAGCGCTGCACGCGCAAGCAGTTGCGCGACCTGCAAATTCGCACAGACCAGCTAGCTCAACGGCTCCTTCGAACACGACCAACGAAAGCCTTGGCTCGTCGCCACGAGAGGCTTGAAGATGTTCAGCGCCGTTTTAGCGCGCTCGCCGCGGAGTTGCTTGAAGCGAAGCGAGCGGAGTTGGAGCGTCTGCGCGGCACGCTAGACTTGCTCTCTCCCAAAGCCATTCTCCAGCGTGGATACTCCATAACTCGTGATGCCGCCACGGGCGCGGTGATACGCTCACCGGCGCAAACAACGCCGAACCAGGAGATCACCACCCTCCTGGCTGAGGGGGAAGTGACTTCCCGCGTGCTTCCTTCAACCCCTCTGTAAAACGGCGCGCATCGCTTCTTTTGCGCATTGGGAATGCGCTTTGCGATTGCCTCCGGCCCGGTTCGTTCCGCATCATAAAGCAACGCGCGAGGTTTCCGTTTTTGCGGAATGGATATTGTCGATCTGATTCTCAATCTCGCTGGGCTCCTGCTTTGGCTTTCATGGCGGACCGGCAGAATAGCGCAGGCGCCGGTGGTGGTGGGCGTCTCTCTGGCAGCGACCCTTAAACCTTTGCAGGCGCAGCGCGACAGTGTCTGGCGCCCTCTCCTTGGCCTTGGCGCTTTGCTTCTCATCCGATCGTTTTTCTACCGCCAAATTGGCAGCGCGGTGCATTGGCTTCCCGCCATTGATCTTTACGCGATCCGGCTGCCGTTCCGCTCCGATTCCTGGCATTTGATGGCGCTCTACTCCTTCCTGAGCTTTGCCTGGTTCCTGGGCAAAGTTTACATGTGGCTGCTGCTCATCTCCGCTCTGCACAAACGCGGCTCGGAAGGCGACCTGATCATCAAGCATGTTCGCGCGCAGCTCGGGTTCGTGGCTCAATGGCCCGCCATCATAAAGCTCCTGCTGTCGCCCATTGTGTTCGTGCTGCTCTGGTTCCCGCTGCAATTTGTGCTCACGCGCGTCGGCATCAATCCGGCCCCAAGCTCCACCGAACTCGTGGTGCAGCAAGCGCTGCTGCTTGGGCTGGGTGTTCTGTGCGCGTGGGAATTCCTGCTGGTCGGGCTGCTGCTGCTCTACGTCGTGAATGATTATGTTTATCTCGGCGCGCACCAATTCTGGCTCTTCATTCAAGCGACCGGCCGCAAGCTTCTCGCTCCGTTCAGTTGGCTCCCCCTTCGGTTCGCCCGCCTGGACCTGGCGCCATTTGTTTTGCTCGCGCTCGCTCTTTACGGCGCGGAGCTGGCCAAGCGGCAACTGCCAGAAATTTATGCGCGATTGCCGTTGTGACGCCGCTGCCTCCATGGGTTAAACAAGCTTCGGACGGCGTTCTCCTTGCGCTGAAAGTGCAGCCACGCGCTTCTCGCGTTTCCATTGGCCCGGCGTTGGGCGCCGAGTTGAAGCTCGCTGTCACCGCTCCACCCGTTGACTCGGCGGCCAACGAAGCTGTGCTTGAGGCTCTGGTGGATTGCCTTGGATGCCCGCGTGGCGCAGTTCAATTGATTCGCGGCCAGACCTCACGCCATAAGGTGGTTCGCGTTGTTGGCCTCTCCGCGGAAACAGTCGCCCAACGGCTGCAAAATCGAGTTTGAAGCTGTGTGCGGAGCGTATAGGTTCATCGGCATGCGCACGTCCGTTCTCCTGCTCCTGCTGACCTTCACCCTTGGCGCAGCTAGTCCGCGCTTTTCCATCCTGCAAATGGAGCGCCTGAAGAAGGAGACCCGCATCGCCATCATGGAGGGGAAGACCAACGTCGCCCTTGCCAAGGCGGACGAACTGATCAACCTCGACAAGGAATTCCCTGAGTTCTGGTATTTTCGCGCCACGCTGCTGGAGCGTTACAGCCAATATGACAAGGCTATTTCGGACGCGAAAGAATATCTGCGCCTGAAGAAGAACGCTCCGGATGCGCACCAATACCTGGGCACACTTTACTTTAAGAACAGCCAGTTCACTGAATCAGTGAAGGAATTTCGGGAAGTCACCAAGCTCCAACCAGAGCACAAAGCGGAGCATTGGCAGCTTGGGATCAGCCTCTACTACGCTGGACTCGCGGCGGAGGGGCGCGACCAATTCGAGCTTCATCAGACGGTGAACACCGGAGATTTGGAGAACGCTGCCTGGCATTTCCTTTGCGTCGCCGCCGCCGAGTCGCCCGAAAAAGCTC
>DASPKX010000069.1:0-75844 GCA_035627835.1 Candidatus Methylomirabilota bacterium | reverse complement strand
TCGAAGAAAATATCCGTCACGGGGCGGAGGATTCGGACGACTTCAGGGCCGAAGGAGATGTTCGGGACGAAGTGCCCATCCATGATGTCGAGGTGCAGCCAATCAGCCTTTGCGCGCTCAACTCTCTTGGTCTCCTCTGCCAGCTTGCCGAAATTAGCCGCCAGCAACGACGGGGCAATAATCATCCGTCCGAAGGCTACTTAAACGCCCCCTTGCGTCAATAGCGCCCCGATCCCTTGAGCAACTATTCCCAGATCAACCTTTGGTGGTTGCTCCAATCCGCAGGCTTCGCGTCGCCAGGCGAATCTCACCAAGAAAGCAGATCAGCGCTGAGAAGAGGGACAGCATTGCCGCCACGAACAGCAGGCTGATCAAAGCCGCCAAATCAACGGAGAGCAGCGCCCCTCCGAATAGGCAGATGATCACCAGGCAAACCATCGAGGCGCATGCGGTGCAGAGGGTGATGGCATAGTTCACCAACCGCGCCCTTTTGGAAAAGACCAGCAACCTGGCCTGGCCAGCTTCACGCTCCTGGGGCGTGCCCTGGCCAAGCTTCTCCTCGATCAGGCGGGCGCGATCAATGATGCGCCCCAGGCGATTCGTCAGCACCCCCAGCAGCCCGCCAATGCCAGCCATCAGAAAGACCGGCGCAACTGAGAGTTGAATCACATGAGCCACCTCGCTGACTTGCGATTGCGGTTCCATTCTTCTGGAGAATGTATGCTGCGCCGGCGAACGCAAGCGCCGGGACCGATTTTCGATACTCAGCGCGGGATGAGAATGGTTGCAGTGGGGAAATCCCTCATCGTTTGTTCCACGACACTCTCCGGCTTTTCCTTTCCCGCGCTCTGCGTTAGCCTAATCGCAGGAACGCGAATTAATGAAAGGAGACCCCAGCTCCCATGGCCAACCGCTTAAGCGCAAACGCCGCATCCCGCGCTCCTTCAAGGAATTAACTCCCAGTAATCATTTCAACCCGCGGACCTTCTTCTATGAAATGGTCTGGAAAGGTTGGCTCACCAAGCGCAGTGGGCAATGCCTGCGGCCTGAGTTTCCGCGGCTGGTTCCGGGCGAGGTGTCGATCACATGGATTGGCCATGCTTCATTCCTGATCCAGTTCTCCGACCTCAACATTCTCATCGACCCGAACTTCGCGAACTGGCTTTTTCTGCTCAAGCGCTTGCGCCACGCAGGCCTGAAAATCTGCGATCTGCCGCAGATTGACCTGGTGCTGCTCACACACGCGCATTACGACCATTTTCATCGTCCCTCTCTCAAACAGTTGCCCAAAGCGCCACGCATCGCCGTCTGTCCATGGGGTATGGGCGAATTAGCCAAGGGGCTTGGCTTCTCCCAAATCGTGGAGCTGCAATGGTACGAGAGCTTCACCTTCAAGGATTGGAAGGTCACTCTGACCCCGTGCAAACATTGGGGAGCGCGTAACATTCATGACGAGCATCGCGGGTTTGGCGGCTTCCTGATCGAACACCAGGGCCGCCGCCTCTATCACGCAGGCGACAGTGCCTATTCGGATTGCTTTCATGAGATCGGCAGGCGGCTTCTTCCTGAGATCGCGATGTTGCCGATCGGCGCCTACTATCCCGATTCATTCCGGCATGTTCACATGGGACCGGACGAAGCCTTGCGCGTGTTCAAGGAGATCGGGGCAAAGGTGATGATCCCTATGCATTACGGCACATTTAAGCTCTCGTTTGAGGCTATGGACGAGCCGCCGCGCTGGCTTCGTGAGTTAGCGCAGCGAGAAGGGCTGCTCGATCGAATCCGCATCCTGGACGAAGGCGTCCCGACTGTTTTCTAGTCCTTGCTTTCTGGATCGAAGAGCGCGGGGTTTCGGTCAAAGAAGCCTTTCGGCGTTAGCTTCAGCGTCGCCTTAGCCGCTGGCATGACGGGGAATTCTTCCGGCCTCGGAATGTGCGTCAGGCCCAGGGTGACCCACGTGACAACGTCTTCGTTAAAGATAGATTCATTGTTCTCTCCAAACGTGAGGACATTCTCGCGCTTGAGTGCCTGGCTAGGGAAATCACCGGCCGCGTAAAGTTCCTCAGGGGAATAGCGGGTGGCAAAGAATTGATAGTCAACAAAACCGGCGATCTGGCGCGGCAGAGCTGACGTTTTCATGAAAGGCAACGTGGTGGCTCCGGGCTCGATAAGGAAGCCGGCATTGTGCCCCAAAGCTGTCCGTTGATTGGGATTTACGACCGCCCAGTGCCGATGGGCCGCGCTGCTGTTTTTCCTCCGCGCTTCCTTCTCGCGGCCAAATACCCGCTGTTCGGCCACGAAAGCATTCTGCCCGGGATTTTTCCACCAGCGCTCCCGCTTAGCGCTCATTTCTTTGACGGCGTTTTCGGGGCCATCAATATCGAAATCCAGGCGCAGGTTGATGTAGTGCTGGTGGTTCACGCCTATCACCTGCGGAGCGACTAACGTCCCATACCGCTCATCACCGCGCAGCTTTACCTTGCCCGGTTTCAGAGGTTCCTGGCAGTTCGCGCACACTTCATGGTCCACTCCTTTAGTCAGCAGGATGCCCGTCAGTTCCGCCACAAACTCAAGGCTTCCATCGCGCTTGAATACCCAGCTCAGGCCGTAGTCGTAATTGCCGATCGTGGCGATAAAGCCGATCACCAACTCGCGCGCTCGATGGCCAGTGACCCCATTTTCGTAATCCCAATGGCTCCAAAGGTTCTCACCCTGTCGCTCGTAAATGGCGATGCGAGCGGGCAGTTCGGTGGGAGCGCCACTTTCATCCGCAAAAACGACAGGCAAGAGTTGGGCGTGCGGAGGGGCGGTTTTCCCGTGCTCCAGCGGGCACGATAATTTGCCCAGCCCGTATTCCCCTTCATCAATGGCTGAGCGCCACCGCCACCGACCATCTGGATCCCCGTAAGGAACCATCATTTCTGACACACTCGCACGGTAGAGCACCGACCGCTGTTTGCCCGCATCGTTGAAGCTCACCTGATGCAGCACCAGGCCATCGCGCGGATGCATGGAGAAACGAAACTGCCACGAATCCCAGCGGACGACATTCTCCTGGATCCTGAAGCTCGCGCCTTCAGGCTGGTCGATGCGCAATGGCTTCAGGCCGAGATGCGAAGATGGGCGAGGGGAGGGTTGAAAAAAATCGGTGGAAGCCTTTGAGATTGGCCGCACACCATCGTCAATCACCTCCAGAACCTTAAGCGGCTCGCATTGAACGAGCACTTCCAACCCCTCAATGGCTGGGCCGTAGGCGTTCAGTCCATCACCGCGCCAATGAGAGAGCACACGCATCAGTCGTGTGCGGGGGCTGCCGTGGCCGCGTTCGTTGCCATACGCCCAGATGTTCAGAAACACTTTGTCGAACTCAGTGATCCCACGCTTGTGAATGGCAGCTCTCCACTCGGGGTCCGCACGCACCAGTTCCGTGATCGCCTTGTATTCAGTGTCCGTCTGCCGCGGTTGCTTGTCCGAATGGCGTTCCCAGCGAACGATCTTTTTCTCATTCAAATCCACCTCAGCCAAGAGTAGCGACCCTTGAAGCATCACCACTTCAGCAACCCGTTGCGCAGGTGAGTTAGCGCTCCAGGCAACGGTGAGAGCCTTGGGCGGTTCCTTCAGTGCTACCGTGACAAACGTTGCATTTGTCTCCCTTGACCTTACCATATCTCGCGCGAGTTCGATCTCTTCGGGCGTTAACGGGTCAAGGGGGTGGATCGCCCCTAACACGGGAATGAGGAAGCAAACAGCGAGCAGATGGAGGAGTTTCATTCGCAGACGCTCCATTCTCACGAGCGGAGCCCGTATGCAAGCTCGCGCTGCGGTCGCATGGTGGGGCCGGCAAGCCCTCAATTGCGCTGGAGTACAGGAACGAGGAGAGTGGTGCCCGCGACAGGACTTGAACCTGTACGATGTTACTCACTAGAACCTGAATCTAGCGCGTCTGCCAATTCCGCCACGCGGGCAACCGGTTGTGGAAGTTTTCTTCCGCACGGCCAGAACTAATCCAGCCGGGCAAATCAGCGGACACAAAATACAGGTGTCCTCCAATTGCTCAAGTTCTTTTGTGCGCAAACCGGTGCAATGCCTGCGAGCGGGCGCAACGCCTTCCGGTGCAAGCCTTGATTTGGCAAGGTATTGCGTTTTCCCCATGGCGCTCGTTTAATCACGCCCACGGTGACGGTCGAAACATTCAGAGCAGAAATCGAGGAGGCCCTCCGCGTGTACGATAAGTTCATCGTTTGCCTCGATAAAACGCCTGAGCAAGCCATGGCCTCGCTCACGTCGCTCATGGAAAAGGCGATCAAGGCTTACGCTAATCGCGGCCAGCACATGCGCCACGGCATCGCGCTGGACAAGCAGATCACCATCATCCTTAGCCAGACGGAAAACGAGCGGCCTCTCTGCGGCATCTATTTCAATCTCAGCTCGCCCTACCAGAAACGCCTCGGGAAGGAAAAGGCCGAGAAGGCTGAGGAAAAAGGGGAATCTTCCTAAACCTCTTTAAACAACTCCCGCATTTCCACTGAAAGCGCTGGCAGGAGCGGTTCGACGAGGCGCTCCTCGACCGCAAGAATGCTCCGCAAGCTCATCCCGAAGGGTGTTCCGTGATAAACCTCCACGTTGTCGTAGCGCGGATCGATCATCCACAATCGCGCTAACCGGCTCTCCTCATAGAGGGACTTCTTGTTCACCGTGTCGATGCGGTGATCGAGAGCTGAAATCACTTCCCCAACCAGCCAAAGCTTGTTCGTCGCCGTGGTCACAATCGCGAGATCCGGGCGCACGAGCGTGCCGGGCGTGAGTTCCACGATGCTGCGCGGTGGGAGCAGTTTCGCGGCAGGCATGTTGCTGAGCGTTGTTTGCACTAGCTCGTGCAAACGCGCACAGATGACCTCGTGGCGGGCATCGGGCTTCTTGCGGAGAAAAGTCTCTCCTTCGAGGATCTCTTCGTAATGGCCCAAGCTCATGCAACCAACGCGCGCAGGTAAGCTCCAGTGTGGGAACGCTTGTTTGCCGCGATCTGCTCTGGCGTTCCTGCGCAAACAATTTGCCCACCCTCATCCCCGCCTTCAGGCCCGAGGTCAATGACCCAATCAGCTTCCGCAATTAGATCCAGATGATGCTCAATAACGATCACGGAATGGCCTGAATCGACGAGCCGCTGCAAGACGTCGATGAGTCGCCGAACGTCGGACCCATGCAGGCCAATCGTCGGTTCCTCCAGCACGAACAAATTCCGTTTGCTATTCGATTGCTCGAAGAGCAGCGGTTGCTCGCGAAGGCCGGTAAGGAGGTGCGTGACCAGCTTGATCCGCTGGGCTTCTCCGCCCGACAGCGTGGGGCTGACTTGCCCGAGCTTAATGTAATCAAGCCCGGTGTCGCGCAAAGCCGAGAGCGCGCGATGCACTTTCGGGACCGGCGCAAAGAAATCGATGGCTTCAGCCACGGAAAGGTCGAGCACCTGCGCGATATTCCTGTCGCGGTAGAGCACATCGAGTGTTTCCGCATTGAACCGGCAGCCCCCGCACGTTTCGCACGTGACGTATGCCGCGGGCATAAAGTTCATCTCCAGCTTGATCACCCCCGCGCCTTCGCACTCGGGGCATCGGCCTTGGGCGCTATTGAACGAAAAGCGTCCAGGACCATAGCCGCGCATGCGCGCCGTGGGTGTCTGCGAAAACAGCTGCCGGATATCGTCAAGAAACCCGACGTACGTCGCAGGCGTCGAGCGGGGCGTGCGGCCGATTGGAGTTTGATCGACCTCGTAAATTGCCTTCAGGCGGTCAACGCCTCGGACCTCGACTGCCAGTTGATCGTGCACAGGAGCTTTCTTCGACAAACGAGCCTGCACCGCGGGCACAAGGCATTCGCGGATCAACGTGCTCTTGCCGGACCCGCTCACGCCTGTCACCGCCACGAAACGGCCAAGCGGAAACTGCACGGTCACGTCCTTCAAGTTATGAACCCGCGCGTGCCGCAGTTCCAAGACGGGTGTAGTAGATTTTGAGGCTTTGCCGTTGATTGGAATCTTTACCGGACGCCTCGCACCTCGCGAGGGAAAGACCCGCTTCATTGCCAACTCGCGACCGGTTATGGAATTAGGATTAGCGGTCAACTCGTCGAGCGTGCCCGCTGCCACAACCGTCCCACCGTTCACTCCTGCGCCTGGGCCGAGATCGATAATGTAATCAGCGCGCCGCATGGTTTCCTCGTCGTGCTCAACCACGACGAGGGAGTTCCCGCGCTGACGCAGCAATGAGAGCGCGTGCAGCAGCTTCTCGTTGTCACGGGAGTGCAGCCCGATCGTTGGCTCATCCAGGACGTAGAGCACACCGCTTAAATTAGAGCCGAGCTGCGCGGCCAGGCGAATCCGTTGCGCTTCACCGCCGGAAAGAGTCGTCACAGAGCGGCTCAACTGCAGGTATTCCAGCCCAACCTCCTTTAAAAACTTTAGCCGCTCACGCACCTCCGGAAGGATGTCGCGCGCGATCTCCGCATCACGCCCGCGCACAGACAGTTTCTCGAAATGCGCTAACGCTTCGCCGACCGAGTTCTCGCCAAATTGCACAATTGTCGGGGCATCTTTTACTCCGTCCAGCTTCAGTCGGACGGCCCTGGCAATCGGATTAAGGCGTGTGCCTTTGCAATCGCCGCATGGCTCCCGTTTCCCCTCCTGCCACTCGAACCAGGACTCCTCGATCGCATCCGCTCGCGCGCCACGCTCCACATCCGGGAGGTAGAACAACTCTCCAAATCCGCGGCAATTCGGGCACCAACCCTGGGCCGAGTTGTAGCTGAACATTTTTGGATCAAGCAGCTCGAAAGAAGTTCCGCAGCCAGGGCAGACTCGCTGTGTGGAATGCACCGACACATGCCCAGCTTCATCCAGCGCGAGCATGGTGTGTCCACCGAGTTCCAGCGCTGTGTCGATGAGCTGCTCGGGGGGCTGTTCCTTGTCGGACTTCAGCCCGATTCGCCCCGAGCGGACCTTGCCTATAGCCACCTCCACATTGTGCTCCCGGAATCGATCCAGGCGGATGCCTGCAGTTGCTTCGACCAACTTTCCATCTGCTCGAAGGTGTGTGTAGCCATGCTTAACAGCCCATTCCGCAACGTCGGTGTGAAAGCCTTTGCGATTCTTCACCACAGGCGCGAGAAGCGTCAGTTCACCGCGCGCTCGGGCTTCTTTACCGAGCTGCTGCACGAGCGCGTCGCGCGTCTGGGGCTGGACAGGAAGTTGGCAATCCGGGCAATGCGGCGTGCCAAGGCGCGCGAAGAGCAACCGCAGAAAGTGGTGAATCTCTGTGACGGTGGCGACCGTGCTCTTTCCTCCACCGCGTGAGTTGCGCTGCTCGATGCTGACCGTCGGTGGCAAGCCAGTGATCAGATCCACATCCGGCTTGGACATCTGCTCGACGTATTGCCGCGCGTGTGTGTTCATCGCGTCGAGGAACCGGCGCTGGCCTTCAGCGAAAAGCAGGTCGAATGCTAGGGTGCTCTTGCCCGAGCCGCTCACCCCCGTTATCACAACAAATTTATCGCGCGGTATGGTGAGCGAGACCTCCTTGAGGTTATGCTCCCGCGCGCCGCGAATTCCGATGACGTTGTCGTCCAACTCTGGCCAGGCTGCGATCACGCGAGAGTTTAACCTTGAGCAGCGAGAGCGCAACCGCTTGTATGTTCCTGCCTCGGCTGGCAGCGCGCTGCCCGCTCATTCAGTTTTGCTTAAATACCGCTTGCAGTTGCGCTTTTCCGATGTATTTGAAGGCGCGCAGCGATTGAATTTCGCAAGGAGGTGGAAATGCCGCTTGAGATTAGAAGTGGCCCAATTACTTTAGCTGCGCGCGTCGCCACGGATGAAGCAGGACTTGTTTGCCCTAGATTCAGCCAACTGGCCAGCGCTGCTCCTGAACGACCAAGGAACTATACGAGCAGCGAGCCAGGGCGCAAAAGGTGTGCTCGGCGCGACCGTTGAGGGAGCTTCTTTCCGCAGTTTCTGGCTGGATCCGCTTCCCTTTGAGCAAGCTTTGGCTAAATGGCAACGAGGCTCCGCTGTTCATGGCCTCCTTGCTGTTCGCACACCGAACGGCCCCGCAAGCTTTCAAGCGGTCGTTTGTCCGCAGCAAGGTGTCACAGCGGAGAGGCAGATCCTTTTGCAATTGCTGCCGGAACCCAAGGCCGCGGCCGAGGCGCATTCTCCGCATGACGCGCATGCGCAAAAGCAAAAGCTCGACTGCGCCCTGCAGCTCTCGCGCACGGTGGCTCTCGACTTTAATAACGCGCTCACGAGCATTCTTGGGCACACCTCGCTGATTTTATCCAAGATGGAGGCGGGCCATCCTTGGAGAAGCTCCCTGGGGGAAATTGAAAAATCCGCCGAAAAAGCCGCTGAAATCGCGCACGATCTGGCTGCTTTCAGCCGCAATGACAAGGAGACGCAAAGCCAGCCCGCTGGAAATTTGAATGACTTATTGCGGCGAACCGTCGATATCTTCCGCAGTCAATCTCCGGTGGAATGGAGCCTGGACTTCGAGCTGAAGCTGTACGCAGCTCACTTTGACGAAGCCAAACTCCAGCAAGCGATCACGAAAGTGCTCGAGAACGCCGTCCAAGCGCTTCCGGGGCGCGGCTCGATTAAAGTCGTGACGCGGAATATAGATGTGGAAGAATCCCTCCACGACGGCTCAGCTCGGCTGGGGCCTGGCAGTTACGTGAAAGTGCTCGTGGCTGATGATGGGATCGGGATCACTCCGGAAGCTTTGCCTCGGATTTTCGAGCCTTTCTTCACAACGAAGAAGAATCCGCCGCATCGAGGGTTGGGCTTGGCGTGGGTTTACGGGATCGTGACGAACCATGGCGGCAGCGTCACTGTCTCCAGCAACCCTGGCCGTGGCACGAACGTGTCGCTGTATTTGCCGGCTGTTAGGAAGTTCGTGAAGGACCGCGCGTTGAAAGACGACGACCTCACCGGCACGGAGACGATCCTGATGATCGATGATGAGGATTTGCTGCTAACGATGGGGCAGATGGTGCTCTCCTCGTTTGGCTACCAGGTGCTGACCGCCAACAGCGGAGCCAAAGGCTTGGAGTTGTTCAATCAGCACGCTGGCGAAATAGATTTAGTGATAACGGACATGGTCATGCCGCAAATGAGCGGCCGAGAGGTTGTCGAGCGTTTGCGCCAAACCGCGCCAGACGTGAAGATCATTTGCTCCAGCGGGTTTGTCCGCACGGCCGGCGCGAATGAGGATGAGAGCTACCTGCAAAAGCCGTTCACCAGCCAGGATCTTCTTAGGAAGGTTAAGCAAACCCTGGCCAATTCCGAATCTGCCGCGTAACCCCGCGCGTCTAACAATTTTCCCTGCTAAGTTTCCCTTAATATGCAAATTGAAACCCTGAAAGTATTCTGCGATCTCGCTGAAACTGAGAGCTTCACCAAAGCCGCTCAGATTAACCAGATCACCCAGTCTGCAGTGAGCCAGCAGATCAGTTCCCTCGAGAAAACCTTTAACTCACTCTTGATTGAGCGGAGCAAAAAGAAGTTCCGCCTCACTCGTGAAGGCCAGGTTTTGTACGATTACAGCAAGCAAATCATCCAGACCTACGATTCTCTCCATAACAAGCTGCAGGAGATCAAAGACATCGTTTCTGGAACCATTCGCGTCGCCACCATTTACAGCATCGGCCTTCACGATCTCCCGCCGTACCTGAAGAAGTTCCTCAAGAGCTATCCCACGGTGAACGTGCATGTGGAGTATCGCCGGGCCAACCAGGTGTACGATGACGTGCTCGGCAATGTGGTTGACCTTGGCCTGGTTGCTTACCCCGCCAAAGACCCGCGCCTCGAAGTCGTCCCTCTGCGCAAGGACAAGATGGTGCTTATCTGCCATCCTCAGCATCCTTTTGCCAAAGCCAAGGGTGTGAAGCTCCAGGAAGTCAGCGGCCAACGCTTTATCGGCTTCGAGCCAGACATCCCCACCCGCAAAGCCATTGACAAAATCTTCAAGGACCACGGTGTCCAGGTTGATCACGTCATGGAGTTCGACAACATTGAAACCGTGAAGCGGGCCGTGGAAATCGACGCCGGCATCTCCATCGTTCCGAAAGGCACCATCACGCAGGAAGTCTCCAAGAGCACTCTCGTGCAGGTGGAATTGGAAGATGACGAGTTCTTCCGCCCTCTCGCGGCCATTTACAAGAAGAACAAGGTTCTTTCACCTGCAATGCGCCAATTCATCAATGTTTTGAAGGGCGAAACGCCGAAGGCGTAAGCGCCCTGGCATTCATTCTGTGCAAGCCCGCTCTCCGGAGCGGGCTTTTTGCTATGGGCCTGCCGTCGGGGATGGTTTTGGCGCGCTGCTGGAGTTCGCCTTGGAATCGGCGGGAACGAAGCGCTGGTAAAGCATCGATGCGCCAATCAACACCACCGCCACGCCAATAAAGGCGGCAATTCGATAAATCGCGTCCAGGTTCTGCAGATCAAGGAAGAAAAGCTTCGCCACCGTCACGGCTGTGAGCGCAATCCCTGTGTAACGCGAAGCCCTCACCCCTTTCACTAAGCCAATGGCAATCAAGCCGAACGCGAAGCACGCCCAGGCGATCGAGTACGTCATGTTGATCGCGAGGTTGCGGCGGAAATCAAAAGTAATGGTCCGGCTGCTATCAAAGAAATCCGCAATTTGAATGTTCAGCAGAAGGAAGCTGAGAATGCCGACAAAGGACCAGAGCGCCGGCCGTGGGTTGAAGGTGGGCGCAAGAGGTTGGAGCGGCTCGATGAGGCGCGCCGCTGCAATCATGCAGGTGATGGCAGTGCCGTAGGTGTAGAGATGCCAGTTCAAAAACGGCAAGCCTTCGCCCAACTCGTAATCGAGCACCGCCGGATTAACAGCCAGCCGCAGGAAAACCGCAGCAAGCAGGCCAAACGAGACGTAGAGCAAGCCACGATGCGGCGCTCGCCTGGCCAGCAACAGCAGCGCAACCGCTTCAATGGCCCAGCCTAGCGTTAGCCATTGCCGCTCCAGTTGCAGTGGCAAAGCAACGCTGAGCAGGAATAACGCGCCGCCTCCCATCCACGCGACAAACGCGCGGAATTCCGCGCTGCCTCCCGGCAGAACTTTTAACGCGCGAAAACAGGCGAGGATATTCGGAACGGCCATTACGACCGCCAGCGCCGCGGCCGGTTTGATCATGCCAACGCTAGGAAGCATGCGCTGCGCTATGATGAAATACGCAATGAGGAAGTGGGTCGGGAACGCGAGTGCTCCCGCCACCCAGGGGAAGATAAACGCTGGATGATGGCGAAGGAAAACGACGGCGTAGCCGAAAATCACGGCAGCGCTTCCCAGCAACCAGCCGAAGGCCGCAGGCATGCTCAACGTGTTTACCTGTTTGAACGCCCAAAAAGCCTCCAAGAAAACGAAGGCTCCGGCCCCGACGGCAGCTAATCGAAATGCGCCAGTGCGGAGCGCGCTCACGAACGAGAGCTGCGCCAGGGCGAAGCCGACCGAGAAAACGGCGCTCGGGTTCAAAAGTTGAAAACGGCCGATGCACAATGCCAGCAGAAGAAAGGGAAGCAGCAGGGATATGGGGGCCGAAAGCTGCTCAATCTCGTCCAAATCCACTTCGCCGCTTCCATCATTCCCCGGCGCAAACCATCGTGTGCGACGACCAAAGTTGAAGAGGAGGGAGTAGAATAAGCCCATCAGTCCAATGACGGCCAACGCTAACCAGGGCAGCTCTGCGCCCGTAGGAAGGCGACCAACCCAAACTCCCGCCAAAGCTGCGGTTAACAGCAGCCCTCCGATCAAAGCTGGGAAAAGTCCTGCCAGGATGCAAACCGCGAGAAGAATGAAATTCAGGCCCGCGACAGCCACCCAAAAGGCTCCTCCGACATCCGCGAATTTGGTGAGCGGCACGAAACAAAAGATGAAGGCACTTAAGGCAAAAAGGGCAGCGGTGCGAGCCCCTGTCATTACGCACCCGCGGCGCCTCATCACAGAAGGAAGAATCCCATGCAGCCCGCCAAACGTGAGATACGCGGCAAGTGACGGCCACAAACTCTGCGCGTCCCTGAGGCTTCGTGAGATGATGACTAAAATGATGAAAGTTGCGGAGCCGCCCAGATCGAAAATGATTCTACCCTGCGGGTGAGCAAGGGGGGCGGCCAGCAACAGGGCATCCACAGCAAACAGAAACAGGTAAAGCGACGGCAGGTGATTGATCCCCCAGGAGCTGGACGCTGTGCAGAGCGCGAAGAAAAAGCAGGCTCCTGCAATAGCGCCAAAGCTGCCGAGCCACAGATGATCCAGACGCCCGTATCGTCGCGCCGCGAGGAGCGCGCCGGCGAATAGCGAGACGAAGCCCAGATGGGTCAGGTAACCTATGCCCAGTGTCTCCTCCCGCGCGATGTCCGCTGACCAATAGGCCGCATAGAGCGCGGTTCCGAGGGCTCCGATCAGTGGAAGGAAGGACCAGCGACGATGCAGCGCGACCCCAACGATGCCAATGTCAAGGAGACCGAGGTAGCTGAAAAGCGCTGGCGCATTGAACTCGCCTGTTCCCAGCAGCAGAGGAGTGAGAAATCCCCCGTGCAGCGCAAGCACCGCGACCGGTTTGGAATCGAATCGCACCGCTAGCGCGAACGCCACTGCTGTCACCACGCTCATCCACGCAAACGCCGCTTTAAGCGAAACCAACTGGTAGAGATGGTGCGCTCCAAAGGCCGCAGCGTAGAGGATAAGAATGCCGGCCGCGCAAAGAGTGTGCGACGTGATCTTGTACGCTTTGTGCCTCGTGATAGCTCCTGCCACGACCAAGGCGATACCCACTAAGGACCCCAAGGCCACTCGCAGCGGAGGAGGTATGAGGTTTCTCTCAAACGAATACTTGATGAAGAACGCGACGCCGAAAAAGAGCGCGATGCCTCCCACCCAGGCGAAGAGTTTGGCGCCCAGAAACTGCTCCATGTTGAATCGTGCGGACGGTTCTGCGGGCGCGGCGGGCTCCAGGACAGTTCGGACTTCTGCTTCATCGGCAAGCGCTGGGGATATCGTCGGAGGCGGGGTAAACGTTTGGGGTGGCTGTTGGGGCGTAATCAACGGGGGAGCTGCCTGTTCGCGCGCTCGCCGCAATTCGGCCAGCAGCTCTGCTGGGTCGTGCTGCGGCGTCTCGTATGTGGGCTGTGGCTGCGACGATGCTTGATCCTGCTCGGGCGCAATGCGCTTATCTAAGTCCGTTTGAGTGTTGCCGGGTTGGGTGGCTTGGTGGCGCAACGCATCGAGTTCGCGCTTCAGCTCTTTTATTGCCGCTGCGTTCTGGGAGATTCGGTTCAGCATTACAAGCGGCAGAAGAATCACCCACGAGACAGCTATCAGCAGCAGCAGCAAAGGAATCATAGGCGTCAGCTCATGGAGCGTTGCGACGACTCCGCATCTAGAGCGATATACGCGAAAGCGCTGGGCACAAGGAACCTTTATGGAATTGCTCAGGGAAAGCGATGACAGACTTTTGGTTTGCGGTTCGTTGGTGCCATCTGTGCAAAACCAGCCTCCACCGCTTGAACACGTGCGAACCTGTGCAATAGTTGTGCAATCGCTCGTCTCCACACTACGCCTTCGGAGATGGGCGGAGCCGTCCCGAGTGGGGCGGCTAACAGCTTTCCAAAGGGAGGGAAGCTGCGCCGGTGCGCTGCTTAAGGAATTTTTGAAAACGCGCTGTTGGGCGCACTCACATGCCATGGGCCGCCCCTATGTTGGGGCGGCCTTGCGCGTCAATGGCTGCTCGAAACAGCCGCTTGCGGTCGTTTAACTCTTTCGCTCATTATCCACCCCCTATGTCCGGTGGACGCAAGCAGTACCCCTTTCATTTGATCGAGAAAAAGTGGCAGGATCGCTGGGAATCTCAGCAGACTTTCCGCGCCTGGAATCCTTCTGAGCGCGTTCCGAGCGACCACCCCTTTGCTGCGCGCCACAGCACGCTGCCTCCTAAATACTACATCCTGGACATGTTCCCGTACCCATCCGGCGCTGGCCTGCATGTCGGCCACCCAGAAGGGTACACGGCTACCGATATCCTTGCGCGTTACCGGCGCATGACCGGCTTGAACGTGCTGCACCCGATGGGATGGGACGCTTTCGGTTTGCCCGCGGAGCAGTACGCGATCCGCACTGGACAGCATCCCCGCACCACGACAGAGCAGAACATCAGCAATTTCCGCCGGCAGATTAAGAGCCTCGGCTTCAGTTATGATTGGAGCAGGGAAGTGGACACCACCGATCCGAAGTACTTCAAATGGACGCAGTGGATCTTCCTCAATCTCTATAATTCCTGGTTCAATCCGAGCACGAACAAGGCCGAGCCCATCGACACCTTGCCATATCCGGCCGACGTGACAACAGACGAGCAGAAGCGCGCCTATCGTGACGCCCACCGGCTCGCCTATGTGGCGGAGACGCCGGTGAATTGGTGCCCGGAACTCGGCACCGTTCTCGCCAACGAAGAAGTCGTTGACGGCAAAAGCGAAGTTGGTGGCTTTCCTGTGGTTCGTCGGCCGATGCGCCAATGGATGCTCCGCATCACGGCTTATGCCGAACGGTTGCTCCAGGATCTGGACACCATTGAATGGAGCGAGTCGCTTAAGGAAATGCAGCGAAACTGGATTGGCCGATCCGAAGGCGCTGAAGTTCAGTTCGAAATCGATGCAGCGTCCACGGGTTCGATTGCTCCAGGCACGAGATTAACTGTTTTCACGACGCGACCCGACACGTTGTTTGGGGCCACCTATATGGTCCTTGCCCCGGAGCACAAGCTGGTCGATCCGCTCACCCCCAACTCCTGGCCGGCAAACACACCACAAGCGTGGCGCGGCACACCAGAGGCGCAAGCTTCACCTCGTGAGGCCGTCGCCAAGTACAGAGAATTTGTCGCTGCCAAGAGCGACCTGGAACGGACAGATCTCGCCAAAGAAAAAACGGGGGTTTTCACCGGGGCATTTGCGATCAACCCTGTCAATGGTGAGCGGATTCCCATCTGGATTGCGGACTACGTGCTCGCGACCTATGGCACAGGCGCAATCATGGCAGTGCCTGGGCACGACGCGCGTGACCTCGAATTTGCTCGTGTTTTTCAGCTCCCCATTCGCGTGGTTGTTCAACCGGAAGACAACAGCCCAGGCGAAGGATTCCTCGGTGACGGGATCGCAGTAAATTCTGGCGAATTGAATGGCCTCAAGACTCCTGATGCAAAAAAGGCCATCACGCGCTTACTGGAGCCCAAAGGGCTCGGGCGGAAAACGGTTAATTACAAAATCCGTGATTGGCTCTTCAGCCGCCAGCGCTATTGGGGCGAGCCATTCCCGATTATCTGGCGCGGTCCCAATCACCATGAAGCAGCCGCCGCTGACGCCCTGCCGATCGAGCCTCCCTCCCTCACGGACTTTAAGCCCACCCCAACCGGCGAGCCGCCTTTGGCCCGCGCACAGGACTGGGTGAAGTTGCCTAATGGCGCAGTTCGCGAAACCAACACCATGCCGCAATGGGCGGGCAGTTGCTGGTACTATCTCCGGTATCTCGACGCGAACAACGCGGACGCCTTTGTTTCTAAGGACGCTGAGCAATACTGGATGGGAACATCCACGGCGCAAAAGGGGAAGGTCACTCCTGGGGTTGACCTTTATGTCGGGGGCACAGAGCACGCGGTCCTTCATCTCCTCTATGCGCGCTTTTGGCACAAAGTGCTTTTCGATCTCGGCTATGTCTCAACGCCCGAGCCTTTCTACAAGTTAGTCAATCAAGGACTGATTCTCGGGGAAGACGGCCAGAAAATGTCCAAATCCCGCGGCAACGTCATCAATCCGGACGACATTCTGAAGGAATATGGCGCGGACGCTTTCCGCCTCTACGAAATGTTCATGGGCCCGCTTGAAATGGTGAAGCCCTGGAGCACGAAAGGCGTGGAAGGGGTTTACCGGTTCCTGGGCCGCGTTTGGCGTTTATTCATCGATGATAAAAGTGAGACGGAGTTCGAGCAGTCCCAGACCACCGCGCCTGCGGAAACACCTGAGTTGCTCGATCAACTCCATCTCTCGAGCCTCATCATCGACATTTCGCCGACGCCTGAGCAGCTCAAGGCCCTGCATACCTGCATCAAGAAGGTCACGGAGGATCTGGAAGCTCTTCGATTTAACACGGCTATCTCTGCGTTGATGATCTTTGTTAACGAAGCGATGACCTGGCAAACCCGCCCCCGCGCCGCGTTGATGGATTTCCTCCTGCTGCTGAACCCATTCGCGCCACACCTGGCAGAGGAGTTGTTCTTCCGCATGCTGCGGGTCTTTGCCCCCGGCAAGGTTAATCCACGCATGACAATGGCGTATCTGCCATGGCCAAAGCATGACCCTGCCGTGCTGGTCGAAGAGACGGTCGAGTTGCCGGTGCAGGTGAATGGGAAGTTACGTGACAAGGTCGTGGTCCAAAAGACAGCAACGCCAGCCGAGATCGAAGCTCTGGCGTTATCGCTCGAGAAGGTGAAGGAGTTCACTGCGGGCAAGACGATCAAGAAGGTCATTGTCGTCCCTGGAAAGGTCGTCAATGTTGCCGTCGCGTAGGTTTTTTAGTATCTTCGATTAACGATGGTGCATCTGACGAAACAGGAGCGGTCCCTCATAATTGTGGTGGCCGGGCTGTTTTTGTTCGGCTTGGTGGTGAAAACGTATCGCCAGATGCATGCCAACGACGCTCCTGCGGCTATGAGCAGCCGGAGCCAAGAGTAACGCATGCAACACCTAAATTTCGAAGACGTCCTTGAGAAAATTGTTGAGCAGGATTCGCGGTTCCATCGCGACGCATACCTCTTCGTTCGCGAAGGGTTGGACTTCGTCCAAAAAACCATCACTAAAATGAACCGCAACCAGCCCCGGCATGTGACGGGGCAGGAGTTGCTTGCCGGCCTCAAAGAATACGCGCTGACTCAATTCGGTCCTATGGCCTACACAGTCCTCACCGAGTGGGGTGTGAGCACCACCCAGGACTTCGGCCTGATCGTGTTCAACATGGTTGAAGCCGGCCTCCTCAGCAAAACGGAGGACGACAGCTTGGATGATTTCAAGAACGGTTATAATTTTCAGGAAGTGTTTCAGAAGCCTTTCCTCCCCTCCAGAAAGCTCGCGGCGCTGTGCCCGCCTGCCCGGGAAGCTTCCCCCCTCCCGGAAAATCAAAATTAAGGTAAGGTTAGAGCTTAATGGGCAAGTCTTTTGAGGGTCAGCCTATCGTTGCACCCGAGGAAATTCCTGCATTGCCGCCCGGCGTTCGTCTCACGACGCTGGATAACGGCTTGGTGCTGATCGTCCGTGAAGATCCGAGCGCGCCGGTCGTCTCCGCGCAGGCCTGGTGCAAAGCGGGGGCTATCGATGAAGGTCGGTGGCTTGGTTCGGGCATGTCGCACATGCTCGAGCACATGCTCTTCAAGGGCACCTCCACGCGCGCCGTGGGGCGCATCGACCAGGAGGTCCAGGAAGCTGGCGGGTACATGAACGCCTACACTTCCTTCGACCGCACCGTTTACTGGATTAACGTGCCGAACACCGGCGGGCGAATCGCAATCGATATTCTCTGCGACATCATGCGCAACGCCATCCTCCCTGAGGAGGAGGTCGAGAAGGAGAAGCAGGTTATCCTTCGCGAGATGGACATGAACCAGGATGATCCTGGCCGCCGCTCCAGCCGCCGTCTGTTCGAGACGGCTTACGTCCGCAGCCCCTACCGCTACACCGTCATTGGGTATCCCGATATTTTCCAGGACATCACGCGCGATGATATCGTCGCGTATTACCGCGAGAAGTACACGCCGAATAATATCTTTTTCGTGGTCGTCGGTGACGTGAAAGCGGCGGAGGTCGAAGCGCAGATCACTGAAGCCTTCCGGACGGCGAAATCGAAACCGCTCCCGCCGATCGCGATGCCGCCGGAGCCGACCCAGACCTCGCCACGTGAGTTGATTGAGGAAGCGGCTATTGAACTGGGGCATTTCCACTTTGCGTGGCATATTCCCGACGTCCGCCATCGCGACATTCCAGCTTTGGATGTCGTTGCCACGCTGCTTGGCAGTGGCCATTCATCCCGCCTTTATCAGGAAGTCCGCGAACGGCAGGGTGTCGTACATTCCGTGGATGCCTGGACCTACAATCCTGGCAACCCGGGACTGTTTGGCCTTAGCGGCATCGTTGACCCCGACAAATTCGACGCGGCGCGCTCAGCGTTGCTGCAACAGATCGAGCGGCTCAAGCATGAGCTTGTGACGCAGGCTGAACTAACGAAGGCCGTCAAACAATTCACCGCCGCGACGCTTGCCACCCGTAAAACGATGCAGGGCCAGGCGCAGGATCTCGGCAATAACTGGCTCGCGGCCAATGACCTTAATTTCTCTGAGCGTTATCTGGCCGCGGTAAAGCGCCTCAAGCCGGAGGATCTTCGCCGGGCCGCCCAGGAATATCTGCACGCGGATAACCGCACACTCTACGCGCTGCTCCCACTCGGCGGGCATGTAAAAAAGACGATTTCACACGAGAAGATCGCTGACCAACCGATTCACAAGCTGATCCTGCCGAACGGCCTCACGCTTTTGGTTAAAGAGGATCATCGGCTGCCTTTCGTCGAGTTTCGCAATGTCTTTCGCGGGGGCGTCCTCGTTGAAGACACCCAGAGCAGCGGCATTACCTTGTTGCTGGCGAAGATGCTGATGAAGGGAACTCCCACCCGCACCGCTGAGCAGCTTGCCACCGAGATCGAAACTCTTGGCGGGAGCATGGACGTCTATGGCGGGAACAACAGCTTTGGCGCAAACGCCGAAGCTCTCAGCAGCGACTTCGACCAGGCTCTCGAAATTATCGCCGATGTCCTGCTGAACCCTAGCTTCCCGGAAGCCGCTCTTGAGCGGGAGAAGCAAGTGCAACTCGCCGGCATTCGGGCCCATCGCGATCATCTTCTTCAAAGCGCCAGCAAATCCATGCGCCGGGAACTGTTCGGGCGTCATGGCTACGGCCTCGATGTTCACGGTTCAGAGGAAAGCGTGCGCGCCATGACAGTGGAGCGCTTGCAAGCGTTTCGCAGCCGTGTTCTCGTGCCCAACAATTGCGTCATGGCGATCTATGGCGACGTCCAGCTCGATCAAGTCCGCGCCTCGGTCGAAAGACTCTTTGGCAATTGGAAGCGGGCTGAAAATGTGCCCCTGGACCCCACGCCACCCGTGTCTATCACACGGCCGATCCATACCATGGAGCACCGGGACAAAAAGCAAGCGGTGCTGGTCATGGGCTTCCCCGGCGTTTCTATCCACGATCCCGATCGTTACCCGTTGGAGCTTCTGCAGGAAGCTCTCAGCGACCTCGGCTCACGCTTGTTTCTGCGCATCCGCGAAAATCTTGGTCTGGCGTATTACGTTGGAGCCCAGCATTTCATCGGCCTGAAGCCAGGCTATTTTGCGCTCTATGCGGGCACCAATCCAGAGAACGTGGAGTTGGTGGAAAAAGAGATGTTCGTGGAAATCGAAGATCTTCGCGCCAACGGCTTAACTGCGGATGAGCTGCGGCGCGCCAAAGCCAAACTCCTGGGCCAAAAGAAAATTGCCCGCCAGGACCTTGGCAGCTACGCGATCGCCACCGCGCTGGACGAGCTGTACGGCCTCGGGTTTCTTAATTGCGACGCCGAAGACACGCTCTACGAGCGCGTGACGCTCGAGCAAATCTCGCATGTTGCCCGGAAGTATCTCACTCCCGAAGCGTGCGTGGTTTCAGTCGTGAAGCCCGCTGTGCCCGAGACTGCCCGCTCCGCCGCTTAGGTATTCGGCGCTGCTGGCAGCTCGAACCAAAACGCGCTGCCGCGGCCGGCCTCGGAATCCACGCCCACTTGTCCTCCCAGGCGCTCGATCCCTTTCTTGACCAGAGCCAACCCCAGGCCTGTGCCGCTGTACTGTCGTTCTGAATGCAGTCGTTGGAATGTTTCGAAAATCTTCTGATGGTACTTCGGCTCAATGCCGATGCCGTTGTCGCGGATAATCACCCGCACCATCTTCCCGCGCTGCTCCGCTGAGATGCGCACGAAGGGTTTCACTCCTGGAGCCACATACTTCATCGCATTGCCCAGCAGGTTAACCACAGCCTGGTTCAGCACGGTGGCGTTCCCTACCACGTCAGGAAGGGGCCCCTCTAGCCGGATTTCCGCGCCGGCTTCCACCACCTGGCCTTCCAGGCTGGCCCGCGCCTGCTCCAGGGCCTGCTGCAAACTGACGCGCTCCGGCTTCAGCTCCATGCGCGTTATTTGACTATACGACAGCAAATCCTCCAGCAGTCGCGACATCCGCTCCGCGTTGTCGGTGATGCGGCGCAAATAATCCTTCGCCGCTGAATCGAGTGAAGCCATGTGCTCCTCGCGCAGAAACGAAGCGAAGCTTTTGATGCTTCTTAGCGGCGCGCGCAGGTCGTGCGACACGGAAGCGTTGAATTGATCCAACTGCTGGTTGGCATCCTTGAGTTGCTCCCTGGCTTGCTTCAACGCAATCAGGTTCTGCGCGCGCGCCTTTAGCTCTTCGGGATAGAATGGTTTAACGAGGTAATCATTCGCGCCAGCGCGCAACAGTTTCACACGTAGATCCTCTTCGGCTTTTGCAGAAAGCATGATCACTGGCAGATCTGCCAGTTCCGAGCGCGCGCGCACTTGCTCCAGCAGTTGCTCGCCGCTCATTTCCGGCATCATGATGTCGCTCACAATCAAGTCCGGCAGCGGCCCGGCTTCGAGTTGCCGCAGAGCCTCTCTGCCATTCGGCGCTGTGCTCGTGCGGTACTCCGCGTTCAATGTCTCGGCAATGAATTGCCTCATTTCCGGGTTGTCCTCAGCCACCAGGACCAATGCCCCGGTCCCGCGCGCGGCCCTCGCCTCCTGTTTTGGGATTGGCGCGAGACCAGCCAGCGCCTGCGCTGCCAGATCGTTCCTGGTTTGCCCCGCCCCCTCGCTTTCAACCAGCGTTCCTTTCGCAGCCGCCAGCGGGAGCGTGAACTCGAAGCGCGCTCCGTGCGGCTCAACATTCCTGACGCCAATCGAGCCGCCGTGCAGCTCCACAAATTCTTTCGTTATCGAGAGGCCCAGCCCGGTGCCGCCATGTTTGCGAGTGTCTGTGTTATCCGCCTGCTGGAACCGCTCAAAAGCCTTTGGCAAGAAGCTGGGCGGCAATCCTGGCCCGTCGTCCTGCACGACTACCAGCAGTGAGCCTGCGGCCTGCTCCGCGTGAACCTCAATTTCCCCCCCGTTCGGGACAAACTTGAATGCGTTCGACAGCAAATTCAGCAGGGCTCGCTCCACTTTTTCGGGATCAACCTCTGCGATGAGCCCGTCGGGCGCGGAAACGTTGAACGCAATGCTTCGCTCTTCCGCGAGCGAGCTGAAGTTCGAAGCCACGCGACGAATGAAAGCCCCTGCGTCCACGCGCTGGCACTGCAGCTTCATTTTGCCGGCATCTAACTTCGAAGCGTCGAGGAGGTCGTTGACGTTGCGCAAGAGCACCAGCGCGTTGCGCTTGATCCCCTCCGCTTCGTGGCGCACCGCGCTTGCCGCAGGCGTGTGCCGAATTCGATCCGCGCTTCCCAGCACCAGCGTCAGCGGTGTGCGCAATTCATGGCTCACATTCGCAAAGAACCGGCTCTTCAGCTCATCCAGCTCTTTAACTTTCTTGTAGAGATCTTCCAGCTTCGCATGCGCTTCCTCCAACTGAACTCTCCGGCTCTCGCTCGCTTTTGCTGTTTGTATAAGGCTGAAGACTTTCGGCAGAAGAAATGGGAGCGCAACCGCTGTCGCCACGGATGCTGCAGCCGTGATGGCCTTGATTAAACCGGCTGCCCAATATAACGGCCGCCAAACAGTGACCACTTCCATGAAGTGAGTCACACCGCACGCCACAATGAAGATTCCGAACGCCGAAAACATCCATTGAAAGGGGATGTCCTTTCGCGCCCGGTAGAGCATGTATGCCAGCGTGGCGGAGATGCCCGCATAGGCTAATCCGATCAGGAAATCCGAACTCGCGTGCAGCGCCACCATCTGCGGATTCCGGAGATAACATGTGGCGTGCGGGAGGAAGTTATTGTCTGTGAAAACCCGGGTCCAAAAGTTCGGGATCGCCGCCATTGCGATGAACACAGGCAGCGTCATCAGCAACGCGAACAAATAGAGCGGCAGCTTGGCTGCGGTGATGAGTCTCATAGGGGCCAATCTTGAAATTCTTCCACCTCCGGTTCCGTCGAACTCTGGGGTATTCCCCGAATTTTGGCAAAACTGTTAATGCCTTCCACACTGCAAGCAGCTTCTCTC
The DNA here is from genome assembly GCA_035627835.1 of Candidatus Methylomirabilota bacterium. Classification (GTDB taxonomy): domain Bacteria; phylum Verrucomicrobiota; class Verrucomicrobiia; order Limisphaerales; family SXQI01; genus DASPKX01. The sequence continues at coordinate 53,489 of DASPKX010000069.1, read as the reverse complement.
CAAAGACTTGCGTGTAAAGCGGCCCATCAAGGCAGGCTGAAATTGCAGTTCTTGCGCTCTTGCATTATAAGCCCCGATACTTTATCCGTTTGCGTCTTTTCAATGGAAAAAGGGGATCTGAACTTGCGGGTGTTGGTGGTTGATGATGAGGTGGATGTCAGGACCACCGTGGCTTTGCTCCTGAGGCATCTTGGTTTTGCGACCGAGGTGGCTGCCTCCGCCGCCGAGGCCATAGAGCTGATTCAACAGATGCCTTTTGACATGATCTTCACCGACATTCTTCTCCCCGGCGGCACGGGCGAAGTGATCCACGAGTTCGTGCAGGAGCATAATCTGAAGATCTCCATGGCCTTCATGAGCGGCTCCGTCCCGATCGACATCGAAGAGCGGCTCCACTTGCGAGCCGGAGAAAATTTTCTTCGCAAGCCATTCACGCTTGCGGAGCTGAAATCGTTGTTTGCGCGTTACTTCCCTAACCATTCGTTCCGGCCGGCGCCCAACAACCGCTCAGCTTCCTGATCGCTTTGGCCCTTTGCGGCCTTGTGGTCCGCGTCAGATTCTTTTTGGGGAGTACGCTTCGAAACCTCCCGTCTAATCCTCCATGCGCACAGCATGGTTGAGGCAGAGTGGCTCCCTGGGTTCCGACCCGCGCGACTATCAGATTGCAGCTCTCTCGCTGCTTCTTCTTTACGGCCTCTTCCAGTTGGATTTCCAGGTCTCCATTGCACAGATCGGAGTCACCCTGGCATCAACGCTCATCTTCCAGTTTCTCTGCTCTAGAGCCGTTCACCTCGCGCGAGTGGAATTTAAAAGCGCGATGATTTCGGGCTTATCCCTGTGCCTGCTCCTACGAACGAATCATCTCTGGCTCGTCCCCGCTGCCGCTGCTCTGGCCATTGGAACGAAGTTCTTCATTCGCTTGAAAGGCGGGCACCTATTCAACCCCACGAACATTGCGATCGTGGCTCTCCTTATCGTGGCGAGTGACAAAGCGTGGGTCTCTCCGGGGCAGTGGGGCAATTTTGCATTCTTCGCGTTCCTAATGCTCTGCCTCGGTTCGCTCGTGGTTACGAGAGCGGCGCGCGCGGACGTCACAGTTGCTTTCCTCATCTTCCACTGCGGCATTCTATTTGCCCGCTCCGCGTGGTTGAACGAGCCATTGGCCATTCCTTTTCACCGCATTCAAAACGGCGCGCTGCTCCTGTTCGCTTTCTTTATGATCTCGGACCCCAAAACGACTCCGGAGTCACGCCCCGGTCGAATTATCTTTGCCTTTCTTGTCGCTCTGGGCGGCGCTTACGTGCAGTTCAAGCTGTTCCGTCAAAATGGTCTCCTCTGGAGCCTCGCGTTCTGCTCACTTGCCACGCCCCTCCTGAACTTTCTCTTCCCCGGCGCGCGCTATAGCTGGGCCGCTCCACGCGCTCACTCATCTCAATCGAACACCATTCCACAAAACCCCATTTATGAACCTGCTCGCGCTTAGCGCTCTCATCGCGCTCCTCTTGTTAGCTCCGCCCGCCCATGCTTTCTGCGGCTTCTATGTCGCAAAGGCCGACGCAAAGCTCTTTAACAAAGCATCTCAGGTCGTTCTCGTCCGCGACGGCGATAAAACCGTGCTCACCATGGTCAGCGATTACCAAGGTGACCCAAAGGAATTCGCACTGGTAGTGCCGGTTCCAACTTTCCTGGAGAAGGATCAAATCCACATTGGCGACACCGCTCCGGTGCAGCATCTCGATGCCTATTCCGCTCCTCGCTTGGTGGAGTATTTTGACCGCGACCCCTGTGCGGAAGAGGTGTATCGCCGGTTGTACAGCATGGCCGCGCAACCAGCCGCGAAGGCCGAGCAGAGACGTGATTCCTTCGGCGTCAGCGTCGAGGCTTCCTACACCGTCGGCGAGTACGACATATCCATCCTCTCGGCGGCGGAGAGCGGGGGATTGGAACGCTGGCTCACAACCAACGGATACAAAACACCTCCGGGCGCCGCGCGTGTCCTCGAAACCTACATCAAGCAAAAGATGCGCTTCTTCGTGGCCAAGGTGAACCTTGCGGAGCAGGCAAAGCTCGGCTTCACGACACTGCGCCCCATTCAAGTCGCTTACGAAAGCCCCAAGTTCATGCTCCCGATACGCCTCGGCACCGTGAACGCCAATGGCCCGCAGGACCTTTACGTTTACGCGCTCACACGCAAAGGCCGCGTCGAATGCGTGAACTATCGCACGGTCCGGATTCCGAGCGACCTGAATCTTCCCGTTTATGTGAAGAAGGATTTCGCGAGCTTTTACAAAGCCATGTTCGACCAACAGGTGAAGAAGGAGGATATGCGCGTTGTCTTTCTTGAATACGCCTGGGACATGGGTTGGTGCGATCCCTGCGCTGCCGATCCGCTTTCACGCGAGGAACTTCGCAAGCTCGGTGTGTTTTGGCTGGAACCTGCTGCCAAGGCTGAGCGCGGTCGCGGGCCTTCACCGGAAAACGTCTTCGTCACTCGACTGCACGTTCGCTATGACGCCGAGCATTTTCCTGAGGATCTGGTTTTTCAGGAGACAGGCGACCGCAGCAATTTCCAGGGCCGCTACATCCTGCAGCATCCATGGAAGGGGACAGGCAACTGCCCTGAACTGGAGCAGTATTCAAAATCTGTCGCAGCCCGACAGGAGCAGGAGGCCGCAACACTCGCTTCGCTCACGGGCTGGGATATCGCCAACATCCGCAAACAAATGGGCCTCACCCCGCCTCGCACGGCGAAGTGGTACGACAATGTCTTCAAATAACGATCTTATGTGCCGAATTCTCACCGTTCTCACCGCGGCCCTTTGCGCGGCTGCTCTCACAATGCCTGCAGCGCACGCATTCTGCGGATTCTATGTCGCGAAGGCCGATGCCAAGCTTTTCAACAAAGCCTCTCAAGTTGTCATCGCGCGCAAGGAGGACAAAACCGTGCTCACCATGGTCAACGACTACCAGGGTGACCCCACTGAGTTTGCCATGGTCATTCCAGTGCCGACCTTTCTTGAGAGGGACCAGATTAACGTCACAGACAAGTGGCTCGTGGAGCATTTGGACGCCTACACCGCTCCGCGCTTGGTGGAGTACTTCGACGAAGATCCTTGCGCCACCCGGTTGCTCCTCGAGCGCGCCTCCCGCCCCGCAGCCGCCGCTCGCGACGAGAAGCGTGAATTAGCCGCTGCCCTCGGCGTTCAGGTTGAAGCTCAATACACCGTCGGCGAGTACGACATCCAACTGCTCTCCGCAAAGGAGAGTAGCGGGTTGGCCACTTATCTCCAAAGCAACGGTTACAAGCTCCCAGCAGGCGCTGCGCGCGTCCTCGAAAGCTACATCAAACAGAACATGCGGTTCTTTGTGGCCAAGGTGAACCTGAAGGAGCAAGCGCGCCTCGGCTTTCAGTTCTTGCGCCCGCTGCAGGTTGCTTATGAAAGCCCCAAGTTCATGCTGCCGATTCGCCTCGGAACGGTGAACGCCAACGGCCCGCAGGAATTATTCATCTATGCGCTCTCAGAGCGCGGCCGCGTGGAGACGGTGAATTATCGCACTGTCAAATTGCAGACCGATGCCGAACTCCCCGTTTACGTGAAGAACGAGTTCAAGGAGTTCTATAAAGCCATGTTCGACCAACAGGTGAAAAAGGAAGACATGCGCGCGGTGTTTCTCGAATACGCCTGGGACATGGGCTGGTGTGATCCGTGTGCCGCCGACCCGCTCTCCAACGACCAGCTACGCCGCCTGGGTGCGTTCTGGTTGCCGCGGGTCAAAACTGAGCAACGCGCCGGCGTCGCGCAGCCCCAAATTGTTTACATCACTCGCCTTCATGTCCGCTACGATGGGGAGAAGTTTCCTGAAGATCTCGTCTTCCAGGAAACGAGCAACCGCGAGAACTTCCAGGGCCGCTATATTCTGCGGCATTCATGGAAAGGGGAGGGATCCTGCCCTGAAGTCGCCACGTACCGGACCGCGTTAGCTGCGCGCCAGGAGAAGGAAGCCCAAACGCTCGCCGCCCTCACAGGCTGGGAACTTGAAAGTATCCGCAAAAAGGCAGGTCTCCAGAATGCCTCCGCAGCTCCGAAGAAATGGTATCATTCCATCTTCAAGGATTAACCTCCCTATGACACGAGCAGGGTGGCCGTCAACTTGACAGGGGGGGCGCTGAAAATATAGTTCCCCCGTAATGAACGAGTTGTCGTTGGGGAGCCCCGAGGAGCCCCCTTCTGATTCGGTTCTGGCTTCTCTCAAGGAGTTCAAGAGCGCCGGGCGTGGTCCATGGGCACATGTGCCTGATTCTCAATGGAACGATTGGCGCTGGCAGCTTAAGAACCGCATCACCAATCTCCAGCAGCTCGAAAAGGTTCTTCCGAACCTCACCAAGGATGAACGCACCGGCGCGCTCCTGGCCAACACGCGCCTGGCCATGGCTATCCCGCCCTATTTTTTTAACCTGATCGATCAAGACGACGAGAATTGCCCCATTCGCCGCCAGGTTATCCCGCGCATCGACGAAACCCGCACCGCTCCTTGGGAAATGAAGGATCCTTGCGGAGAGGATGCTCACTCCCCGGTTCCCGGCCTGGTGCATCGATATCCCGATCGCGTTCTCTTTCTGGTCACCGATCGTTGCGCGGCCTATTGCCGGTATTGCACCCGGTCACGCCTCGTCAGCAATGCCACGGGCTACGATTTCCATCCCGATTTCGAGCGGCAGATCGATTACATTCGCAAGACACCCACCGTTCGCGACGTTCTTCTGAGCGGTGGTGACGCGCTTCTCCTTTCGGACGACAAGCTCGATTATCTCCTCGGCCAGTTGCGCGCGATACCGCATGTCGAGTTCCTGCGCATCGGCAGCCGCATCCCTCTTTTCCTGCCGCAACGGATCACTCCCGAGTTGTGTGGAATACTGAAGAAGTATCACCCGCTTTTCATCAGCATTCATGCGAACCACCCGCGTGAACTCACCAGTGAGGTCCGCGAAGGGCTTGCCCGTTTGGCCGATGCCGGCATTCCGCTTGGCAATCAATCCGTTCTGTTGCGCAATGTGAACGACAATCTCACCACCATGAAGGCGTTGGTCCAAAAGCTCCTCATGTGCCGTGTGAAGCCGTATTACCTCTATCAATGTGATCTGATCTCCGGCTCCGCACACCTTCGCGCCAGCGTTCGCAAAGGCTTGGAAATCATGGAAGGCCTGCGCGGCCACACCACCGGCTATGCCGTGCCGCAGTATGTGATCGATGCTCCCGGCGGCGGCGGCAAAGTGCCTATTAACCCCGAGTATGTCCTAAGCAGGAGCGCGGATCGGGTGGTCTTCCGGAACTTCGAAGGCAAAGTATTCGATTATCCCGAAGCTGCCGATGGCACCCCCTTGGTCGAGCCAACGGTTGTGGAAGCGCACGATCTGGTTTAAGTGCTGATTGACCCGCGCGCGGCAGGAGGCAAGATTCTGCCCGCTTGAAAATCGCTCCCGGCAAATCGCCAGCTTCAACGCGCTCAGGGGACTGCTCGCGGTTGCTCCGCCTGCTCGCTGAAACGTACCCCGATGCTCATTGTGAGTTGAATTACACCAACCCGCTTGAGCTTCTCATCGCGACCATTCTCTCGGCCCAAAGCACAGATAAACAGGTAAACATCGTGACCGCTGATCTGTTTCGCAAATACCGTTCAGCTGCTGACTTTGCGAACACTCCACTCCCTGAGCTGGAGAGCGATCTGAAACGCATCGGCCTTTTCCGCAACAAAGCGAAAGCCGTTCAGAAAGCCTGTCAAATCCTTGTGGAAAAATACGGCGGCCAGGTTCCGAACTCCATGGAAGCCCTCCGTGAGCTGCCAGGTGTCGGGCGCAAGACCGCCAATGTCGTTCTCGGCAACGCGTTCAGCATGAACGAAGGGGTCGTGGTGGACACCCATGTCGCTCGTCTCTCCCAACGTCTCGGCCTCACTCGCGAAGAGAAACCGGAGAAGATTGAGGAAGCATTGATGAAGGTCGTTCCACGCGACCAATGGGCCATCTTCAGCCACTGGATAATTTGGCACGGCCGCCGCCGCTGCTTCGCTCGCAAGCCTGACTGTCCCTCCTGCGAATTGGCCAATGACTGCCCCACCTTTGGCCAGCACGATGTTACTTCCCCTGAGCCATCCCAGAAGCGCCGCAAATAATTTGTCCGGGCGCGTGGAAAGTATTGCTCCCAACTCAGCGGTTCCCTAGCGTGGCACCGTGGCAGTGCAGTTTACGATTCTCGGCAGCGGTTCCAGTGGCAATTGTGCCTATTTGGAAACCGACCAGGCTCGCATTCTGATCGATGCTGGCTTTAGCGGCCGCCAAATCCGCCAACGCCTTGCCACACTCGGCCGCACTCCGGAAACCCTCACGGGCATCCTGGTCACTCACGAGCATAGCGACCATATCCAGGGTCTCGGCGCGCTCTGCGCGAAGCTGCGCGTGCCGCTTTACTGCAATCGCCTCACCAAGGAAGCTATCGAGCGCCAGTTTCAGGCCGCTTTTGATTTCCGCATCTTTTCCACTGGAGCATCTTTCGAGGTTGGAGACGTTGTCGTGGACACCTTCAGCGTTCCCCATGACGCTTACGATCCCGTTGGCTTTCTTCTCCGGACCGTGACCAAGAAGATCGGTTTTCTCACTGACCTGGGCCATGCCACCAAGCTCGTGATCGAGCGTGTGCGCCAGGCCAATGTTCTCGTCCTGGAAACCAATCACGACATGAAGCTCCTCCAGGATGACGTAAAACGTCCCTGGAGCGTGAAGCAACGAATCCTTAGCCGTCATGGCCACCTCTGCAACGACGCTGCTGCCAATGTTGCGGCGGAGGTCGTCACTTCCGAGCTTTCGCAGGTCTTCCTTGGGCATCTGAGCCGCGATTGCAATAAACCTGACCTGGCTCATCGGGCCGTCCGCGCCCGCCTCGACCAGATCGGCGCCACGCATGTGGGAGTTGAAGTCAGCAGCCAGGACGCCCCCACCCGAACGGTCGCTTTCGATTAATCGTCCGCGTTTTTGGGCGGGTTCTCGCTAAACGAATCCTCCAGGATCCGCCGTTGCTCCTCGCGCGTCCTTCTGCGCGTGGCGAAGATATCCAGCAGTGCCAGGAGCATCGCTAAAGACACGCAGCCGAAGACTGCCAGCCAATATACGACGAAGAGGGCAGGGCGCTTCAAAAGATAATCCCGCAGGAGCGTCTGCCCCCAAATCGTTAATCCAATCGCCGCGATCAGGAAAAAGCTCCCGAACCATCGGCGTCTCGCATCCAACGGGTTCACTCCGCCATTTAAGCGCTTCTTCACCGGTCCATCCAGCATCTCTCATGGCGCAACTTTTGACGTGCGCCCACGCGCCCAGCTCTGTATCTAGCTTTCATGTTCAAGCCTGAAGATCTCTTCAATCTCCAGCAAACCGAGCACGCCCGCATTTTCGACGAATGCAAGTTCGCATGGGAGGCTCTCAAGAGAATTAAAGAGTACATCAAATCGAACAGGAAACCGGGCAACGCCGCCACTCTCCAGGGCCAGCCTTTCGTTGGGCCCGATGTTTCCATCGGCGAGGGAACCGTCGTGGAGCCGGGCGCTATGATCAAAGGCCCCGCGATTATCGGGAAGAACTGCCAAATCCGCCATGGCGCCTACATTCGTGAGGATGTCATCATCGGCGACAACTGTGTCGTCGGTAACTCTTGCGAGCTGAAGAACGCCTTCTTGTTCAACAACGTCCAGGTGCCTCATTTCAGCTACGTTGGCGACTCGATCCTCGGCTACAAAGCCCATCTTGGCGCCGGCGCCACCATTTCCAACATCAAGCTCATGCCCGAAAATATCTGGATCGATGTCGAGGGCACTCCCACGGACACCGGCCTTCGTAAATTCGGAGCGTTGGTCGGCGACGAAACCGATATTGGCTGCAACGCTGTTGTGAATCCTGGTTCGATCATTGGCAAAGGCTCCATCATTTACCCCGGCGTTTTCTGGCGCGGCATCCTTCCATCGCATATGATTGTAAAGAACCGCTCTCAGCAGGATGTGGTCGTCCGCCGCCCTCGCACGACCACCTAGCGCATGCGGCGCGCTCTGCCCGCGCGGTTCGATCATGATGGATGAAATTGCAGAAAGCTCCGGCACACCAAGCGTGGTCCCGGAGGTGGAGAGGATTTTCTCGGAAACGGGGATCCTCTCGCGCTCCAGCAATTTCGAGTATCGGCCCCAACAGCAGCAGATGGGTCGCGCCGTCGCCACAGCCCTTGAGAGCGGCAGCCACCTGATCGTCGAAGCCGGCACCGGCGTCGGCAAGAGCCTCGGCTATCTCATCCCTTCAATCCTCTACGCCGTTAGCCGGAAGAAAAAAGCGGTCGTCTCCACTCACACGATCAACCTGCAGGAGCAGCTTATTGATAAAGATCTGCCGATGCTGGAGAAAGCGCTCCCGGTCGGGTTCCGTTACACCATGCTGAAGGGCCGACGGAACTATCTTTGCACACGCCGGCTTCACAAAGCGATGGGGCAGGCGCCCCAGCTTTTCACCTCCCCTGAAGAGGCGGAGCTTCGCCGCATCTTCGAATGGTCGAAAGAAACAAAGGACGGGAGCCTCTCGGATTTCGACACCGAGCCTAATCACCGCGTTTGGGCGGAGGTCTGCTCTGAGCGTGGCCTCTGCAGCCCCAAGCTTTGCGGCCCCGCCTCCGAGTTCGGCAAACAATTCGGCCCCTGTTTTTATCAGCAAGCGCGCGCTCGAATTCTCGTGGCCGATGTTCTTGTTCTAAATCACACTCTCTTTTTCACCCAACTCGGCACGATGGATGAAGAGACTGCCGGTGACGGCATCCTTTTCAAAAATGACTTCGTCATCTTTGACGAAGCACACACCGTCGAGGCCGTCGCCTCAAAGCACATCGGCATCGCCGTTTCGAATTCCCAGGCGCGCTTCGCGCTTCACCGCCTCTACAACCCGCAAACACGCAAAGGTCTACTGGGCTCCATGGCCCACACTAAGGTCGCCAGTCTCGTTGAGGAATGCCTCGATCAGGCGCAGGTGTTCTTTAACCAACTGGAGGCCGCTTGCGACGACATCGTGGAGCGGCAGGCTGCGGCTGAGCGCAAGCGCGGCGGCCAGGCTTACTCGTCATGGAACGAACTTCGCATCCGCAAGCCGGACATCGTCAAAGACTCGCTCCACCAGCCGCTCACATCGCTGCGTGAAGCGATCTCCGATCTTATCAAGCAAGCGGAGAACAAGGAAAGCGCCACCGAGTTGATGGAGGCGAATACCCGCATTCTCGAACTCCGCGATTCCGTTAGTTTCTTCCTTCGCCACGATGCCCCGGGGTTTGTTTATTGGGTCGATAGGGCAGGGAAGCAGCAAACCATCTTCACGCTTAACGCTGCTCCCATCGACGTTGCTGAGTATCTTCGCCGCCGGCTTTTCGGCAGCCGATCCTCCGTCATTATGACGAGCGCCACTCTCTCCATTGCCGCTGGCGTCACTGCGCAACCAGTCTCCCGCACCGCTCCTGTCCGCCCGGGACCAAAGTCGGATGCTGGCCTGGACTATTTCGCCCGCCGCGTCGGCGGTGAGCGTTCAACAAAACTTCAGGTGGGTTCGCCGTTCGACTACGAGCGGCAGATGAAAGTGTTTGTAACCGCAAAGATGCCCGACCCACGCGAGCCCGAATACAATCGCGCTATTCTGCACTGGATCGAGCATTTCATCCGGAAAACGCATGGCAAAGCGTTCGTGCTCTTCACGAACATGAAGTTGATGCACCAGGTCGCCCAGGATATGGAGCCCACCTTCAACGAGCTTGGGATTAACTGCTTCGTTCAAGGCACCGGCACTCCCCGCAGCATCATGCTCGAAAAGTTTAAAGACGATGTGCATTCGGTGCTTTTTGGCGCTGAGAGTTTCTGGCAAGGCGTTGATGTGCCTGGCGAAGCCCTTTCCAACGTCATCATTACACGGCTTCCCTTCGCCGTTCCGGATCATCCTTTGATTGAAGCTCGCGTGGAGCAAATCGAAGCCCGTGGTGGCAATTCGTTCCGGGAGTTCTCCCTGCCCGAAGCGATCCTCAAATTTCGCCAGGGCGTCGGCCGATTAATCCGCACAAAGTCCGATAGCGGGATCGTTGCCATTCTTGACAATCGCGTCCTCACCAAGGCTTATGGCAAGGCATTTCTCGAATCGATCCCCAACTGCCCCGTTGAAATCGTTTAACCGCGCTCATGCCACGTAAGCCCTCATCTCCGCCGCAGGATCCCATCCTTGCCAAGGTTCGCGCGAACATCATCGAACGGAACCTCCTGGCCAAAGGGGAGCGCATTGTAGTCGCGGTTTCCGGAGGGCTCGACTCGATGGCTTTGCTCCGCATCCTCTTCGATCTTCAACCGGAGTTCGGCTGGTCCATTCACGTTGCTCACTTCGATCACCGGCTCCGTGGGAAAGCGAGTAGTGCCGACGCCCGCTTTGTGGAAAAGCAAGCCGCTCTGCTCGGCTGCAAAGCCACCATTGGCTCCGGGGACGTCAAAGCTCACGCTGGCGCCAGCGGCATCTCCATCGAAATGGCCGCCCGCGAATTGCGCCGTGAGTTCCTGGCCACGGTTGCCGCAGATTGTCGGTCCAATTCCATTCTCCTTGCGCACCACGCGGACGATCAAATCGAGCTGTTCTTCCTGCGCCTTTTGCGCGGCGCGGGGAGCGAGGGCCTTCGCGGCATGCTCTGGAAAGCTCAGTCTGAGGCGAAATCCGATCTCCATTACATCCGGCCTTTTCTCGATATCAGCCGCGCTGAACTCGAATCCTTCGCTGCCGCCCGCAAGCTCCCTTTCCGTGAGGACGCTTCCAATGCAACGATGGATTACGAGCGCAATCGTGTTCGCCACCAGCTGCTGCCTTTGCTTGGACGTTTAACCGCGCGTGACATTCGTGCCCCGCTGCTGCGCGTCATGGACCTGCTCAGCGCGGAAGGGGATTACCTCGGTCAGCAAGCGCGCGTATGGCTCACAAAGCCCGCAGACTTTCAGAAGCTCCACCTCGCCTTGCAGCGCCGCGTCATCGTCGAGCAACTCCTCGATTTAAGCCTCACTCCCGACTTTGAGCTGGTCGAGGCTCTTCGGGCATCGCCGCCACGGAAAATTACCGTTGCTGCTCGGTTGAGTGTTCGCCGCGATCTTTCCGGCGCGTTGCAGCTCATTGAGGACGCCCCACTGGTAGTGGCTGCCGATTCGCTTGAGATCGAGGTCTCAGAGCCCGGAGAGACACAATTTGCCTCGTTGGATGTGTCTTGGGTGACCATCCCCGGCAACGCCTATCGCCCGCGCACTCCGGACACCGAGGTGTTTGACGCTGCGGCTGTCGGCGCCCGCTTCCGCCTTCGTCATTGGCAGCCCGGGGACCGCTTCCAACCCATTGGTTTGCCGAAAGCCGCCAAGCTTCAGGATCTTTTCACAAATGCCAAAGTCCCTGCCGCCCAACGCCGCAAGCGCGTTCTGGCCGAGGCTGCCGATGGGCGAATCCTTTGGGTGGAAGGGTTGCGTATCGCTGACTTTGCGAAGGTGACTCCCGCCACCTCCCAATTGCTTCTCTGGCAATGGAAGCGGCTTCCAACCGCCTGAACATTGGCGGCGCGCTGCTGTCAGATTCATTGTGCGTCGCTGCAAGGCTTGGTTTTCTGCCAAATCACCGGGTTTGACTGAGGGCGCTTTGGTTGCGTAACATGCCTCGTGGCGCTAATTTAAGCCCATTTTACTCCTGCAAAATGTCTGAAGATCCGAAGCAGTCGCGTAACGGCGACAAGAAGAATGGTGAAGTGAAGGTTCCGCCTCGCAATTGGCTGATCTGGCTCTTCATCATTGGCGCTATTCCTCTAGTCCTCATGCTCAAGAAGCAGGGGGAGGCAAAGTATCCTGTTGTCACCCGCACCGAACTCATTCGGATGGTCGATAACAACGAGATCGTCGCTGGCGTCATCCATTACAACCCAGCCTCTCCCGCCCTGAACGAGATCACTGGCCGCTACAAGAAGGAGGGCGCTGCGACCGAGCAACCATTCCGCACCAAGACTCGCCTCGACCGTGATCTTGAAGCAAAGCTTCTGAACTCAGGCAAGTTCGACACCGTTGAGCCGAACACTTTTTGGCTGAACATGTTCGTGACGGTGCTGCCGTTCCTGCTGCTCATCCTGCTCGTCTATTTCTTCTTCATCCGCCAGATCAAGATGGCTGGCAAAGGCGCGCTCAGCTTCGGCAAGAGCAAAGCCCGCATGCTGAGCAAGGAGAAGAATCGCACCACGTTTAAGGACGTTGCTGGCATTGAAGAAGCCAAAGAGGAAGTCTCTGAGTTGGTCGAATTCCTCAAGGATCCGAAGAAGTTCCAGAAGCTCGGCGGACGCATTCCCAAGGGCATCCTGATGGTCGGCGCTCCCGGCACTGGCAAGACTCTTCTGGCCAAAGCCATCGCTGGCGAGGCGGACGCTTCGTTCTTCAGCATCAGCGGCTCGGACTTCGTCGAAATGTTCGTCGGCGTCGGCGCAAGCCGTGTTCGCGACATGTTCGAGCAAGCTCGCAAGAACACTCCTTGCCTCATTTTCATCGACGAAATTGACGCAGTGGGCCGCAGCCGTGGCCACGGTCTCGGCGGCGGCAACGATGAGCGCGAGCAGACCTTGAACGCACTGCTCGTCGAGATGGATGGCTTCGATACCCAGGAAGGGATCATTATCATCGCGGCCACCAACCGCCCTGATGTGTTGGATCCCGCTCTGCTCCGCCCCGGCCGCTTTGATCGGCAGATCACCGTTAGCCTCCCCGATGTTCGTGGCCGCGAAGCGATTCTTAAAGTCCACGCCAAGAACATTAAGCTCGAGCCGGGGGTTGACCTCGGTGTCATCGCCCGCGGAACTCCCGGTTTCTCCGGGGCGGAGTTGGCCAACCTGCTCAACGAAGCAGCTTTGCTCGCTGCTCGCACTGGCAAGAAAGCCGTCGGCCTGCCTGAACTCGAGGAAGCCCGCGACAAAGTTCGCTGGGGCCGCGAGCGCCGCAGCCTCGCCATGACGGACGAGGATAAGAAATACACCGCCTGGCATGAAGCAGGCCATGCCATCGTCAATGTGCTGCTGCAGCACACGCATCCGCTCCACAAGGTGACTATTATCCCTCGCGGGCAAGCTCTCGGCGCCACAATGTATCTGCCCAAGCAGGACATCCTCAACCGCCGCCGCAAGGAGATGCTTGATTCCATCGCTGTCACAATGGCCGGCCGCATCGCGGAGGAAATCGTCTCCGGCGATATTTCCACTGGCGCATCGGGCGACATCCAACAAGCCACTCAAATGGCTCGCGCGATGGTTTGCTACTGGGGCATGAGCGATAAGCTCGGCATGGTTCAGTACGGCGAGAACAATGAATACGTTTTCCTCGGTCGCGAAATGATGCGCTCCAAGGACTACAGCGAAGCTGTGGCCAAGGAGATCGACGAAGAAGTGAAGCGCATCATCGACGAGGCTTACACCCGCGCCAAAACCATCATCGACGAGCACCGCGACAAGCTGGAGTTGCTCGCCCAGGCCTTGCTCGAATACGAGACCTTGGACGGATCACAAGTTGAAGAGATCGTGCGCACTGGCAAGTTCACGCCGCCGAACCCGCCCCGCGAGCCGCAAGGCCCGCCGCCAAACGTGCCTGCCGTGACGATTGCTCCGGACCGCCCAGAGACGGCGACGCCGCCAATCCTGCCCGGCCTCGGCAGCCCAGCCCCCGCGCCAATCTGAGGCGCTTTGGTTATTAATCTGTAAACGACAACACCACGGCTTCAACCGTGGTGTTGTGCTTTAAAGATGTGAGCTTTGCCCCTGTCTTGCTTCTTACTGCTTGTCCCTCTGCGTCCTCTGTTCCTACCTCTGCGCCCTCTGTGTTCGTCTTGCCACGTCCGCGGCCCTCACTGCCCGATGAAGAACATGGTGTCGCCAATCTGAAACGTCTGCTTGTGCTGCAGAGTCATCGGCCCGCTGATCTTCACCCCATTCACCAGGGTGCCATTGCGTGAGCCAAGGTCCTCGAGCAGATACTCCGCTCCATTCCGGCTTAAGCGGCAATGTTTGCGGGAAGCTTTGGCGTCGTGGATGATGATGTCACACGAGGCGTCGCGCCCAATAATCACTGATGCGCGGTCCTTCAGCCCTTTTTCCAAACTTTCCCCAGACCCGAGGGCGACTCGTAGGTGATGCTCTTTCGCGTTTTCGGCCACGCCCGCAGTATGCGTCCGCCCCATCGCCAATCAAGGCGACAAATGCATGCCATAGTGGCGGATTTTAATCCCCTCTAACCTAAGAACTTCCCAGGATTCAGGATGCCGTCCGGATCCAACGCGGACTTAACCCTGTGATGCAACCCGCGCACCTCTTTCGAAACGGCCAACGGCCACCAGGTCTTCTTGGCCAGGCCAATCCCATGCTCCCCCGTGATCGCCCCACCCAAAGCCACGATCTTTTTAAACAAATCATCCAGGGCCGCTTCCGATTTCTTCTGTGCACCGGGCTTGGTTAAATCGACCATCACATTCACGTGGATGTTCCCATCGCCCGCATGTCCGAAGCACGCCACCTGCAACCCGTGCTTCGCTTGCAATTCGCCTGCGAACCCGAACAACTCTTCCAAGCGGCCGCGCGGCACCACGATATCCTCGTTTAGCTTTGTCAGGCCGGTGTCGCGCAGGGAATACGAAAACTCACGCCGAATCTGCCAAATCTTCTCGCACGCTTCGGGTCCAAAGGCGCGCGCCACCGTGATCGGTGTGCCTACGGCTGCTTCCAAGACCTTCATCTCTGACCGGACCGATTTCTCCTGGCCATCCAGCTCGATTATCATGTGGGCGCGGCAGCCTTCCAGCAGTGGGCTCCTGGTGCGTTTGCGCGCCGCACTTAAAGTAAAATCGTCGGCCAGCTCCAAAGCGCAGGGGAGCAAGCCGCTGTTGAAAATGCCGCGAATGGCCGCATTGGCCTCTTTCATCGAGCGATATCCCACCGCCAGGCAGGCACGAAAAGGGGGCAGGGGAAGGAGCTTCAAGGTCGCTTCTGTGACGACTCCCAGCATTCCCTCGGACCCCACGAAGAGCTTCGCCAGGTCGAACCCCGTCTTGTTCTTGTGCGTCCGCCCGCCGACACGCGCAATCGTTCCGTCGGCTAATACAACCTCCAGCCCCAGCACATATTCGCGGGTGACGCCGTACTTGAGGCACCTCGGCCCCCCCGCGTTCGTCGCGATATTCCCCCCGATGCTGCAATCGGCGCGGCTGGCTGGATCCGGCGGATAAAACCGACGCACTTTCTCCACCTCCTTCTGCAGGTGCTCGGTAAGAACGCCCGGCTGCACTACAGCCACGAAATCATCCGGATTGATCTCGAGGATGCGGTTCATGCGCATTAACGAAAGGGCGATCCCACCCTTGCTCGGAACGCATCCGCCAACATACCCATACCCAGCGCCTCGGGCGGTGACTGGGATTTTGTGCCTCGACGCAAAGGCTAGAACTTTCGACACCGCTGCGGTGTCCGTTGGAAACGCGACCGCTTCCGGCATCGCCGCCGCGAACCATTTGTCGCCCGCATGCGCCTTTAGCGTCGGTTCATCGAAAACGAGTTCGCCGGGCCGGAGTTGTTTCTGCAGCCGTTTCAGAGGAGATGGCGCGGGCATGGTTAAGCTTGTGAGTTTTCAGCGTCCAGCAACGCCTTTGCGTCCACTGCTTCCCCCGCTGGCACCGCCACGCGAATCCCGCCCGCGCCTAATGTCCAGCCCGTGGCTGTAGTGGCCGAAAGCTCATGCTCGACCTCTGCGTGAAAACCAGCCGCCCGCAGCCGGGAGCACACCAACTCCGCTGCCGCCGGGTCCAGACTCTTGAATACAATCGCTCGATCCATAGAAAAACTGTAGCGCTCGCCTCTGGCATACCAAGCCCGCTCAACGGGCGCGGACGCCTGTCACCGCATCGAACATTAGCGTTTTCGCCGCTTCAACCCGCACAGCATCCCCGCATTCGAACGGCGCTTTGGCGGGCGCTCGCGCGGCGACTTCAAACTCACCATTGCTCGCCCAGACATGTTGTTCCCACCCGAACGCCTCGACTGCGGTAATCCGCCAACGTGTTCCCGCCGCATCGCTATGAACGAACTTTGTAGCCTCGGGCCGAAACCCCGCGACCATGCCTTTTGCGCCGGGCGGCAGTCCCACTTCGGCCAACAACTCCGCAGGAAGAATGTTCATTTCTGGCTGCCCAATAAACCGTGCCACGAAGAGGTTCTTCGGCTCCTGATAAACCTCCATCGGCTTGCCCAGTTGCTGAAGCTCGCCATTCTTCAACACGGCCATGCGGTCGGCCAAGGCCATGGCCTCCCCCTGGTCATGGGTAACATGGATGAATGTTTTCCCTGTTCGCCTTTGCGCCTGCTTCAACTCCCGCCGAATCCGTGTTCGGCTTCCCAAATCGAGGTTGGACAACGGCTCATCCAGCAGCACGATCGCTGCGTCTTGCGCCAAGGCCCGACCCAGCGCCACACGCTGCTGCTCACCCCCCGAAAGCTCGGAAGGCATGCGCTGCAGCAAACCGGCCAATCCGAGCTGCTCGGCGATTCTGCGGCTTGTGGCGTCCACTTCCGACTTCGGCTTCTTTACCAGCATGAGGCTAAAGCCAATGTTCTGCGCCACGTTCAAGTGGGGGAACAACGCCGGTGACTGAAACACCATCGCCACCATTTCACCCTGGGTGGCGCGACTCGCGAGGGCAGGGAAGTTGATCGTTCCCGCCGAGACCTCCTCAAGGCCAGCTATCAGCCGCAGCAGCGTCGTCTTGCCCGAGCCGGACGGCCCGACCAACACAAAATACTCGCCCCGAACCACGGTCAACGACACACCTGTAACCGCGCGCACCTCCTGCTTTCCCGCGCGGAACGACTTGGCAACCGCATGAAGCTCGACCGCATTCATCGTGCTGCCAGTGACTCCAACACCACTTTTACCGGCGCGCGCATTCGAACCCACTCGATGCTCAATCCCGGTTCCAAAGGATGCTGGATTCGCTCCACCAACTCAAAACCGTGCTGCCGATACAACCGTTCTCCGGGCAACGTCCCGACCAATTCGAACGTGGAGAATCCCCCTCGCTCCGCCCCCTCAGCGCTCGCCTTCAGCAGCAGCGTTCCAATTCCACGCCGCGCCCATTCTGGATGCACAAAAAACGCCCGCACCCGCGCGGGGTCGCGCAGTGGATCCAACAAAGGGTCGACCGCTCCTTTCATCTGATCCCCGCCGAAAATCGCCGCTCGCCGGCTCCACCCTCCGCAGCCGATCAACTTCCCGTCGTGTTCCACAACGAAATACGTCCCATCCACGATCAATTGCGTGTCCGGCCCGAACACATGGACAAGCGCGCTCTCGATCTGTTCCGTGGTGTACAAATCCCTGCTCAACCCGCGCACCGAAACCGGGATCAGCTCCCGGATCGCGGGCAAGTCCTCGAGTGTCGCGACCCTGCAAACCATTTGTGTGCGGCATTCAATCCCGAACATCCCTCGGCGTCCATTCTCTTAAACCTCTCCGCTGAAGTCTCAGCCAAGGCAGATGCGGACGCGTTCCGTTCGCGCCCCTAATCTTCCTCCACCTCCCATCAGGCGGAAAACCCCTCCACCCGAAAGGGGCCGCTATCGGGAAGTTACCCCCTTGGTTCCTTCAGGCGTGAATCACAAGCAAACTCGGGGGCGCGCCAATTGATGCCTTGGCCGCCTTGAGGTTGATTAAAACCATTGGAACAGACCAATGACCATTCGAGGTTCCTGGTGGTGGAGAACAACGCCAATGACGCCTTGCTCATCCGGCGCGCTCTTCTCACGCGGGGCTTATGCGGACTCTCCGCAGTTTGCCGTAATGGCAGCGAAGCCCGCGCGTACCTCCTCGGCGCAGGGATGTACGCCGATCGTGCCACTTATCCCATGCCCAACGTGATCCTCACCGACTTGCTCATGGACGGTGAAACAGGGACCGACCTCGTCGAGTGGATTCGCGCCCAGGAGCCGCCATTGTGCGATCTGCCGGTGATTATCCTGACCGGCTCGGCCAACCCGGCCCAGTTCGAGGCCGCGAAAAAAGTCGGCGCCAACAAAGTGCTCGAGAAACCGGCGCGCCTGGAAGATCTCCAAGCATTGTTTGAGGAAATGGCAGTCGAGTTCTGCGGCCACCGCAGCGCCGCTGCGCATTGACTCACCACAGCAACGTCACCGAGTCATATTCAGCCTAGCGGGGTGATTTTCTGCGTCGCACTCTTTTCAGGAACCTTGGATTCGCTTGTCTTAGCGGGAGGTTGAACTTTCTTGAGCACATAACGCCCCTTCGCCTCTGCAAAAGTTTTAGGCGCGGGTTCATTTATCGGGTAATCCGCAATTGTTAGCGTGTCATGTTCGACCTTGATGATTGCGCCGACGACTTGGCCAACACTGTCCGCCTGTGGGGCTGGCGCGGCCTTGATCGTGGCGTGCAATTGTTGCGGATTTGTTCCCGCTGGCAGGGTGAAGGTTGTCTCAAACCAAAAGTTTGTCTCGCGATGGAAGCGCAAGGCGGAACCAGTGATCGTGATCGTGACCTTCTCGGGCGGTTGATCGCTGAACACATTCTCCTCTCGGAACCCTTGCCACGCGCCTTGAAGCATTGGCAGTTCTACTGCCTTCGCTCCTCCGGCGGCGCCGTCACCTTCCGGAGGGAGGAGTTGTCCGCAGGCGTGTCCAATGCAAGCGGCCGCGGCGGAAGCAAGGATGATGCGTCGGAAGGCTTTCATGAGTAGGTTGTACGCCGCCATCTTTGATTTTGTTAGCTTATTCTATCATTCCTTCCGCACTCCAGTCACTCGTGCCGTGCCTTCACTAGAAGCCGTCTCATGAATAACCAGCAAGTGGATTGCGAGCGATTTTGGCTGGAGGCGAGGCGCGGCGAAGGAGCATATCCGCATGGATGTGCGACTCAGGAGCAACGAAGCATCCGGCCAGAAAACCCGCAAGACGCTGCTTGGGTATTTCTGAGACGGCTTCTACGACAAACCCGCGCCATCGCTTATGTGCAGCGATATGGCGATGTCAGGAGCGGAACACGCACATGCTTAAGCCAAGGAGAATGGGCTCTGGAAGCTGGACATTGGGCAGGCCCGCAGATGATTCGCGAAAAAACAGGGGACGCACGGTGCGGCTGTGGCAGCGAAGCAGCCCGTTCTTCGAGCATTTGGGGCAATAACACGTGGCGCCGGCAAGCGCAGCGTCCCGATTCCAATTGCCGTCCGGCCCTTAATACTGATATTAATCTTCAATGTCTCTGATGGCGCAATCCCATGCGCGGGCATTGCTGCGAAGGCGCGGGGCCTTCACCCTTATTGAGCTGCTCGTCGTTATTGCCATCGTCGCCATACTCGCCTCACTCCTGCTGCCAACCCTCTCCCGTGCCAAACGCAAAGCCCAGACCGCCCGCTGCCTCGGACAATCCCGCCAGATCACCCTTAGCTTTCTTCTCGCTGCTCAGGATGCCCCTAACCTGGCTGAGCCCGAGATCTTCGAGTGGTGGCTTGGTGAAATGCAGAAAACTAACGGGGCCTGGATTTGCCCCACGGCTCCCATCCGCGAAGATCACCTAAATGCGAGCACCCTGGGCGCTTGGGGAGCCAATTGGTATGGAGGCCTTGGCGCCGACCCACAGAATCGCTACGAGTTTCGCGCCACCAATCACGCAAGCTTTGGGGTGAACTTCCATTTCCTGGAAGCTTCTCTCTACAAGCTCGGCAAGACCCCTTTGCGCGCCAAAGATCTTTTCACAAGCGAAACTCGTGTTATCGAACCCGCCCGCACCCCGCTGCTCGGTGATGCCACCGACCTCGCCGCCACGCCGCATGCGATCGATCTTCCCTCCACCAATCTTCTGCGGCCGCACGATGCAAATCGCGGCCGCCCACCGGAGCACTTCTATCCGCGCGGCATGGAAATCTTCGCCATTCCGCGGCACGGACGCGCTCCGTCCTCGCCCCCACCAGCGGCTGCGATCAAGGAGACTTTGCCCGGCGGGATTAACATCGGCTTCTACGACGGCCACAGCGAGACCGTCCCCTTGGAAAAGCTTTGGCAACTCTCCTGGCACGCCGAATACAAACCGCCCGCCAAAAGGCCAGGCGCTCAGTAAATCGCAATGCTCAGGCGCACTTGCCAGTTCCGACCTCGCGGCCGCTGCGTCTTCCTGAGCCTTGGCGGCCCCCACAGAGCAGCGCAAGCCGTTGGGCTATATTATTCGTCATCCCCGCACGCTCGGTGCGGAGGTGAGTGGGACGGCTTCTACAAGTCAGAAATCTTTCAACCCGACGGCAAGCTTCCTCCTTGTAGCCTCAACCTTCAGGTTGAGTCCTTCCCGTTAGGCTGAATACGGCGCCATCCCCTCATATATTTGCTGGCCACGGATGTGGCCAAACAGACTAGCCCATGGGCAAGCGCCAGCGCAGCCCGTGGGTTAAACATCCTCACATATGCCAGCCTCCGTATGGAGGCGCACAAAACCCACAACGCAGTGAAGCCACTCGATCTTGGATCAGTTCTCAACAACATCCCCCTTACTAACGTGACCTTAAGCAGTGCACGACCGTTTGCATCCCTGTTCTGGATCGTTGCCTACCTGGCCTTCATGTCACTTTCCGCAAAACCCAGCTCAGGTCTGACCCCTCGCTGCGATGCGATGACGCTCAACACCTTAATGCCCGAGGATCTGAACTCTGCGCTCATTCCGAAGGCCCCATCAAAACAGACCTTGAAACGCGTGGGCTCCCGTTCAAAAGGTTCAATGTCCAAGCCGTAGATTGCGTTTTGATAATTAAAGTCCTTCATTGAGAACCCTTCAATCTCATTGAATAGGATCGTCGCGATACTTTGATGCTCGAACGGCAACCGGCCCATATACTCATCGAACAGCAAAACTTTGACGAGCAGCCGCGGCAACTCAAAGACGTTCCTCGCTTCGTTGACTTCCCCGCGCTCAAAATACAGCTCCACAACTTCTGCATCGTGGAATGTTGGCCAAGCGCCGAACACCGAGGTGAGACGTTCGCTGCCTTCAATAAGTTCTTCCAATCGCGCATTCATGATGTGTGGTGACTCATCGCCTACTTTGCTTTTGGGTGGTTGGCCTTTGCTTTTGGGTGGTTGGCCTTTGATTTGCGGTAAGTCGCGCCGCGTTCACCCGGCCATCTGTTCTGCCTCGATCCTGCGCTATTTCTCTAACAGCTCCTGAAAACGCCTCTCAACCATGGTTGACGTGTGTGTGCCGTTGGTGTTCCGAAGTGCATAAAGCTCCTCGGCCAAGCTGCGAATGCCCGGATCGGCCTGTGCTTCCTCGGATTGCAAAAGCATGGTCCCACAAGCGTAAGCGTGGTTCTGCAATCGCAAATACGCTGCAGCGACTTCATTGCTGCGCAAGAGTTCAAGAGCCCTTAGCGAAACAACGAGACTCCCCTCTACTGCGGAAGTATTTATCCTGTCGCAGCTTTCCGTTTTCGAGCGCCAAAAATCCAAGAGTTCCCAACTAAGGAGCAGGGCGACAAAGAGCGCCGCGATGACCAGCACGGAAACGCTCGTTTTCATTCCGCTATGGTAAAGAACTGCAGAATCTCTCGCAAACCCACGAGCCTCTTGTCTGCGTCATCTATCCTGCGAAACACCGCTCCCCCTTGGCCTCTCTGCGAACTTTTCTGAGAGCCCTGCGTTCTGCTGTTCACCCGCTGCCCTTGTAACCGTTGTAAAAAACGGTTGACGCGCTTGGCAAGTTACGTTACAAGTCCATATTGATTCGCGCCGAGGCTGGTGCCACAAACATCTAGGTGGGCAGTGATCAGGCAGACGACTTACTCTCCGTCTCAGTCGGAGACTCGGTCTGCACCCGTTTATCGTTGCTGCGGGTATGAAGCATGCAGGGCGGCAACGTCCAAAACACAGTCCCTGACACACAAAAAACCCACTCAAAAACACACTAAAACCCCCGCAAAACACACTCAAAGGGCAAAAACATAGTCATTTTTATGGGGGGGAGTGAGCGCCAGTCCAAAACGCTTCTAGGGCAGAGAAGTCATTTTGAAGATGCGGGATCTGCTGGCGTCAAAGACAGAAGCCAATCGACCCGCGCCCCAAGCAAACAACCTTGACCCTGAATTGGATCAGGGTAAACAAGCGGGGTCCCAGATGGCAGCGCCACCGCGCTGAAAACCAGTTTAGGAGTGTAGATTTTTATGAACCAAACCGTTCGCCTGTTCCGTCGCACAATGTTGGCAGCCAGCGCCTTGCTGCTTGCGGCTGCCTTGCACGCTGCTGAAGCCAAGCGTGTGCTCGTCGTCACCGCCACCAAAGGCTTTCGCCACAGCTCCATCCCTATTGCCGAAGCGGTCCTTGATGGCCTCGCCAAGCGCACGGGTGATTTCACTGTTGACTACGCGCGCGGCGGCAAGGACGGCAAAGACGACACGGACGTCCGCGAAAAGATGAGCAAGGAAGCGCTCAAGAACTACGACGCCATCATTTTCGCGAACACTACCGGCGACCTCGCTGTGCCCGATCCGCAAGCGTTCATCGATTGGGTGAAGTCCGGCAAAGGCTTCGTTGGCATGCACTCTGCCAGCGACACCTTCCATGGCTTCCGCCCCTTCATCGACATGCTCGGTGGCGAATTCCTGGTCCACCACGAGCAAGCCGGGGTCGAGTGCCTCAACCACTCCCCGAACCACCCATCCACCAAGCCGCTCGGCACGAGCTACACCGTTTTCGATGAGATCTATTTGATGAAGAGCTTCCAATCCAACGGCGTGCATCGCCTGTTGAACTTGGACAAGCATCCAAACACCAAGGCCCCCGGCGATTATCCGATCGCCTGGTGCAAGACTGTGGGCAAAGGAAAAGTCTTCTACACCTCGCTCGGCCATCGTGAAGATGTCTGGACCAGCGACAAATACCAGGACCACATCCTCGGCGGCATCCGCTGGGCTCTCGGCCTGGAGAAGGGCGATTCCGAGCCGCAGGATTACTCCTACAAGATCAGCGATGAAGAGCGCAAACAAGGGTTCAAAGCTTTGTTCAACGGGAAGGACCTTTCAGGCTGGAAGCTCCGCAACCCGAACGGCGCCAAGAGCTGGAGCGTGCAAAACGGCATGCTCGTGAACACCGCCAGCAAAGATGTCCACGGCACAGACCTCATTAGTGAAGAAAAGTTCCGCGACTTTACCGTGCGCTACGAGTATCAAGTCCCCAAGGGCAGCAACAGCGGGTTCTATCTTCGTGGCCGCTACGAGATCCAAATCCTCGACGACTTTGAAGGCAACAAGCCCGGCATGGGCGGCAACGGCGCCATCTATAACACCAAGCCCGTTTCCATGTTCGCCTCCCGCCGTCCCGGTGAATGGCAGGAAGTCGAAGCCACCATCCAGGGCAACCGCATCACCGTTTATCTGAACGGCGTGAAGGTTCATGACAATGTCGAAGTCACCAAAGCCACTGGAAGCCAGTTGGACGACAACCTGGACCAGCCAGGCCCAGTGTTCCTCCAGGGCGACCATGGCGCCGTGGCTTTCCGCAACATCCGCGTCAAGGCCCTCAAGTAAGCGAGTTGTGACGAGCCGTTACTGGCGCTACATATTAAGGCAACTTTTGCCCGATCGCTGACTGTCGCATGAAAAAATCCAAGCCTGACTACTCGTTCAACCGCCGGGACTTCATTAAGGGAAGCTCCTTCGCTTCCATGATGATGATGATGGGCGGCGTGGAGATCACCGCCCAATCTGCAGACGAGCAGAAGACGCTCCCGGTGCCGAAGGCCGATCCTAACTTTAAGGAGAAGCAGGCCGGCCCTCCGGTGAACTTCGGCGTCATCGGGCTTGGCGCTCAGGGAAAGGACATCCTCGCAACCCTCGCGCGGTTGCCCAACGCTCCTGTTGTTGCAGTTGCCGAAACTTACGCCGCCTCACTCCGTCGTGCTGGCGATGCAGCGGCAAAAGCCTCCAAGCACGAGAACTACAAGGAGCTGCTCGACAACAAAAACGTGCAGGCCGTCGTTGTTGCCACCCCAACGCATCAGCACAAGCAGATCGTCATCGAAGCTCTCCAGGCGGGGAAGCATGTCTATTGCGAAGCTCCCATGGCCCACAGCGTTGAAGACGCCAAGGCGATTGCGCAGGCTGCGAAAAATGCGAGCGCCCAGATATTCCAGGTCGGCCTGCAATATCGGGCCAATCCGCAGCACCATCACGTGCTGAACTTCGTCCGTTCCGGCGCTATGGGCAAAGGCCTGTTCGGTCGCGGCCAATATCACAAACGCCAAAGCTGGCGCCGCGCTTCACCCAACGCAGATCGCGAGAAGGAACTCAACTGGCGCTTGGACAGCGAGCTTTCCACTGGCCTCATCGGGGAAGTCGGCGTGCACCAGGTGGATGTCGCCTCCTGGTATTTCAACAGCCTCCCCATCGCCGCCACCGGCTTCGGCGGCATCATCGAATGGAGCGATGGCCGCGATGTGCCCGACACGATCCAGGCCGTAATCGAGTTTCCCCGCAAGCAACGGTTCGTTTACACCGCCACGTTGGGCAACTCCTTCGAAGGCAGCTACGACGTCTTCTACGGCACCGAGAGTGCCCTCATGCTCCGCGACCAGCGCGCCTGGATGTTCAAGGAAGTCGATTCTCCACTCCTCGGCTGGGAAGTCTACGCTCGCAAAGAAGAATTCTTCAAAGAAACGGGCATCGCCCTGGTCGCCAACGCCACGAAGCTCCTTGCGCAGGGCAAGAAACCCGCTGAAGGCGCTTCTGACAGCGACACTCCCTTGTTCTACGCGCTCGAAGAGTTCGTGGCGAACATCAACGAGAAGAAGCAGCCGAGCGCCGGGTGGGAAGCGGGCTACACCTCAGCAGTGATCGCAATCAAGACCAACGAAGCCATCCGCAAAGGCGGCCGCTTGGAATTTGATAAGAGCTGGTTCCAGGTTTAATTCGCTGAATTCCCTAACCCTGAGAACCGCTTAGGGGACGGTCTATTCGCCTATTGGACTTCTTCTGCGGCTCGAGCAGGAAGGAATCGCAGGCCGCAACACGCGTCGCGCCCCGCGAAGGTCAGTGGCAGTATATTGCCATGAACGACGCGATTCAGACAAACGATTGGCGGAACTCCGACTGGTTTGAAAAATGGGAAAACCTCGCTCGCCACGAGCGCCAGGGTTAACCCAGGAAAACACTTATCAGCCCGGCAGTTCCTCTGGAGCTGTCGGGCTGAATGTTTTTTAGCCTTGGAGGCCCGAGCCGAGAAGGTACAGTTTGAGCATGCGAGTCGCTGAACGCACCGCCATCGTGATTCCCTGCCGAAACGAATCGGCCGCAATCACCAAGCTGGTGCGCGCGGCGATGGAGCACGTCGAAACCGTCGTGGTCATTGATGACGGTTCGAGTGATGACACCAGCGCCCGCGCTGCTAGATGCGGCGCTGTCGTTCTCAGGCATCCCGAGTCCAAAGGCAAAGGCGCAGCCTTAAAAGCCGGGCTTACCCACGCCAGGGAAGTCGGATGCACCTGGGCGCTCTGCATGGATGGCGATGGCCAGCATGCCCCGGCAGACATCAGCAAGTTCCTCGCCCAGCGCCGCGCCACGCCAGCCCTGCATATCGGCAACCGCATGGCGAATCCGAAGGGGATGCCTTGGTTGCGACGGTTCGTGAACTGGTGGATGAGCGCCCGCATCTCTGCGCTCACCGGCGTTGAACTGCCGGACACCCAGTGCGGCTTTCGTTTGGTTCACCTTGGCGCATGGAGTGGCTTCGAACTAAGCGCCACGGGCTTCGATTACGAATCCGAGATGCTGGTGGAATGGGTTCGAGCTGGGCTCCCCGTGAGCTTCGTTCCGGTGCAAGTGATCTACTCGAACGAGCAGAGCAAGATCAGCCCTGTTCGCGACACTATCCGCTGGTTTGCGTGGTGGCGTGGAACGCGCCGGGGAGTGGCGGCGAAGCAAGCCAAAGCCCCAGCTTACGCCAACACTGCGCGGCTATGAGCGAACCTGCGGGCTCGACCTGGGCTGTTAAAATTCTCCGCGGCGCCTTCCGTGTGTTCATGGTGGCTATCTTTGCGATCGCGGTGACGTTCATCCTGAACCGCTCAAACACTTGGCTGGCGCAGCGAGGCGGGCTGGCTGGGTTCGGCACCGGAATGCTGCACGGCGCCTTGATGCCGGGCGCGATGCCAGGCCTGATGTTCGGGCGGGACATTCCGATCTACGCCGAAAAGAACAACGGCATTCCGTACAAGCTCGGCTACACGGTCGGCGTCAACGCCTGCGGCGCGCTGTTCTTCGGCTGGACGTTCTGGAGGCTCAACCGCTGGCGGAAACGATTGAGCCGAAGTGAGGCGAGCCACCTCACTTGAGCTTGCGGATCTTGATGTTGCGGTAACGCACGAAGCTCTTGGTCCAATCGCCGCCGCCATGGACCTGTAGCGCAATCGAGCCTGCGTCCGGATGGCGCTTGGTCGGCTCACTCCATTCGTCCCACTTCACGCCATTAAGCCAGGTGGTGATGGTCGGCGGATTGTTCTCGATGCGCACACGGAACTCGTTCCATTGACCATGCCGCCAGAAGAACTTCCAGGACTCGGGCAGGACGGGGAGTTTGACCGCGCTGCGGTCGTTCGGGGTAATGATCTCGGGAGCGCTGCCGAAAACGAAGCTGCGAGTGCTCGGTTTTGCGCCGAGTTTGCCTTCGCCGTAGAAGCCCATAAGCGCGCCGCCTTGATGATAATCGACGAGGGCCTGGTAAGCAGTGCCTTCCTCATCGCTGCGCAGGAAGATGCCGCTGTCCGGCCCGTAATCATTGTTCATTTCAACGATCAGCTCGAAGTCCGAATACTTTTCGTCGGTGAGCAGAATCCCACCGTTGCCCGGAATGTCCTGGGTGCCAGTGATGGCGCCCTCCTGCACAACCCACTTGCCCCCAGTGGTGTTCTTGCTCGCGCGGCTGTGGCCTGTCTTGGCGCTAACATGCCAACCGTTCAGGGTCTTGCCGTCGAAGAGCTGGACCCAGTCATTTGTTGAAGAGCCGCTCACAGCGGCGGTATCAGCCGCTAGAGCCGAGGCGGCGGTGAGGGCGAGCGCGAGGAACGCGGCAAGGGTGGTGTTCATGGGATGCTGAGAGGTTACGGAGGGCGTGCGCCGTCGGCAAGCCTTGGCAATTCCTTCCCCCTGATCACCAAATCTGGCGTGCTCGGCTGCCGCTATGGCGTGCCCGCATTGTGCGTCTCTCAGCGTTGGCGGCGGGGGTCGCGGACGCGCGGGTCGATATTCGGCGAGGAAATGTCGGCAAATTGTTGCCGAAGCTTTTTGCGATCCCCATCGAGCGCATCCAGCTCGCGCAGGACTTTTTCAACCGCGGCGCGCCCTTGAGCGGGAGCCGGAAGCCGCAATGACCCCACTGGCTGCGTCGTGTCGCGCGCTTCAAAATACGCCTCCAGCGCCGCTCGGTAGCGATCGCTAAGGTTCATCACCTCGGCGCGGCTGCGGAACTGAAGAGCCACGAGCTGGGCAATCTTCTGACGGAGAACTTCGCGTTGCGCGCTAAACTCCGTCTCCCGAATGAACTCCTGCAGTGTCACGGTGCGTTCGTCAGGAAGGGCGTTGGTAGTGGAGCGTTGCTGCAAGGTGGCGGTGAGCAGTGCTTCGAGCGGGTCAAGAACACTTTCGCTCGCGGTGGCCAGGCGAGTTTGATGGCTGGCTAAATCCGTGAGGGAGACAGACCACCATTTCTCCACGTCCAGCAGCGTCCTGAAGTGGGGATGGAAACCCTCGAGAAATGCGGTTTGCCAATTCCAGCGATGCGGCAGGTTTTGAAGCGTGGTGACGAGGCGCTCAGCGCCATTTTGGATCTCCAGGAGTTCGCTGACGAAAACGACAGTCGTGGCGATAAACCTTTGGACCGCTTCATTAGTCAACTGGGTGGCCGAGGTGGAACTCAGCTCGCTGAAGTTCATGAGTTTCAGGCCGGGCTTGAGTTCACGGAAAAAGAATCCCGGATCGAAGCGGATCTTCGTTTGGTCCACGTAGGTTTCCGGCTTCATTAGAAATCCGCCACCCACTTCGTAGAGGAGCTTCTGGGCAAGGCCTTCGCCAAGCCAGAGGGGGATTTCAGCGGAGCGCGTTTGTGAGTGGCGGTTCGCAATCTCCAGAAGCAAAGCATGTGTGATGGCGCGAACGAAAGCTATCTCGCCAATCCGCTGGGGGAGTTCAACGGCGTATTGCCAGCCATCTCGCTGGAGTGAGGCAACCACGGGTATGATCTCGTGGCTGGAGCGGGCCGGGGAGATCGCCAGATGAATTTTGCCTTGGAATTGATCAGCGAGCTTGAGTTCGCGCAGGAGGGCTTTTTTAACGCGCTCAGCGGAAACAGCGACGAAGGACACCTCCAGGTAGACCTCGCCATCGCGCATGGGTTCGCGAATCTCCTCCTGTTGTTGGAGGCGAACACGGAATTGGCCGGAGCTGCTGACGGAGAAAGGGGCGGCGCGAAGGCCTGGACCTCTTGGCGTGGCTGCGAGAGTTGGGGGGAGCAGCAGACACGCCAGCGCCAGGCACGCGGCGAACAACGGAGGTAAAGCGATCATCGCCTGCGGGGCAGCGAGCCGTTCACGTTGGTGACCGGTGGCATTCCGGGAATGACGCTGCTCAGGGTTGGGTCGTAATTGTAGAGCCGGGCTTCAAAACCGCGTCCTCCTGCAACGCTGCGCAATTCGAGCGCTGGAAGCTTGGCCAAGCGGCCCAATTCATTGGTGTAAACGGAGTCCACGGCCCCAAGAAGGCTATAGACGCGGTCCCATTCCTCGGGTGGGATGGCCAGGTTGCCGAGCTTCATCGAGGTGAGGCGAAACTGTTGAAGCGCGCCTGTTTTCTTTAGCTCAAAGGTGCGCTGCCACGCGACTTTCACCGGCATGAGCGGTATGTCCTTGCCAACCCAACTGAAGAGGGTGATGTGATCCGGGCCAAGGTTGATGGCAGTCCTCTGATGGGCGAGGCCCCCGGGAAGCTTGTTGGTCGCGCCTTTATAAACGTGCGCGAGGTGCGCATTGATCTCCGGCTCGCTCAACCGAATGAAGCCTTTCGCCTGGCGTTTAGTGGCATCGTCCAGAACCTTGAGCTTGCGATTGGCTTCGGCCAGGTCCAACCCGTCGCCAGGATCCAGAAGGCGGGTCTCAACGTCGGCTGTGACCTGGAAGAAAAGATATGCCCCTGCGGCAGCGAGGATGCCGACGAGAATGAGAAGGAGGGCAAGCCACCTGCGCTTCCCACCGCCTCTGGACACTCGGCCGGCTTTCTTTGCCATAATTTAACTTGAGGAGGGTTTCTTCTCCTTCTTTGCTTCGGTTTTCGGGGTTGCGGCAGGCTTCGAGCTGTCCGATGAACTGGAAGACTTCTCGGAACTGGAGGAGGTGGCGGCGGAGGCGTCCTTCTTTGCGGCCTCTTTATAACTCTCGCTGCGGTAATCAGTGATGTAAAAGCCGCTGCCCTTAAAAATGAGTCCAGCGCCAGCGCCGATGACCCGCTTCACCTTCCCCTTGCCCCATGGTTTGCAGGGGCATTTCTCTTTGGGACAAACCTTCAGGGCCTCTTCCGTCATGGACTGGAAGAGGTCAAATTCATGGTCACATTTCGAACAGGCGTATTGGTACGTGGGCATTTAGTCTCAACCAGCAGGAACAAAAGTAAGAAATCCCTGCTTGCGCGCGAGTTAAGCAAGCGCTGTTCCACCCGTCAAGGAAAGGGGAGATTTGTTCGCTCCGTCCAGAAGGTGGCAGGCCATAGAGCGGGGGGGGGAGGCGAGGTTTTGCTGTGCGGAAAAGTGCAAGTTCCGTGCGCAATATCTTCTGGCTGGTGTGGCAAGTTCTGACTACTCTCGGCAAAACCCGCGTTGATTTAGGTTAAGCGCTTCGCTAAATGGCGACCTGTTGTCATTTGGCGACGCGCGGCGCGGGATTGCAGAGTCCACAACCCATAAATAAACCAATGAGACGAAATCCTCCCCATCGGTCTCGGAGTCTGGCGTTGCCAGCTCTGACGGCCGCATTGATGGCAGCAGGCGTCGTGACAGAGTTGCAAGCGCAGATCCAAAGCGCGGGCACACTCTTCGTGAACGTTGACGCAACCGCTCTTCCTGACGGGCCAGTGACAAGCCTTGCAAACGCTGGGACGCTCGGCGGCGTGTTTGCAGCCACTGCCGATCCAACGAATGCCCCTGTTGTTACGACGATCGGTGGAACAAAAGCCATGCGCTTCGACGGCAACGACTTCCTGCAGCATATGAGCGCTGTGGGCGGCTCGCCAATCCTTGCTCCCGAGGGGCTGACCGGTGAAAACCCAACGCGTTCCATCGAAGTTTGGGCATTAAACCAACTGCCATACGATGGTGAGGAAACAATGGTTTCATGGGGCAAGCGCGGTGGCTCGCCTGATGGCTCCAATATGTCCTTCAATTACGGCTCTGATTTCCGTTGGGGCGCTGTTGGGCATTGGGGCAATCGAGACATCGGCTGGAACAATACGGGCGGCGGTCCTGCCATCAATCGCTGGCACCATTTGGTTTACACCTATGATGGGACAACCACCCGTGTTTATTCCGATGGCGCTTTGGTGAACGGGGAATATCTGGGTGAAGGCGCAATTTTCACGCATCCAGACACCACTATTTTGCTGGGCGCGCAGACGGAGCCGGACGGAACCACAGTTACGGGTGGCTTGAGATTCACTGGCGCGATCGGGCGCGTGCGTGTGCATGACGGAGTGTTGACGCCCGCGCAAATTGCCGCGAATTACAATGCTGAGAAGGCGGCGTTCATAGATCCGACGCAGCCACCACCGCCAGAGCCAGTGGCGCCAGCACGATTGACGAAAGCTCCAGTGCATCGCTACTCCTTCAACGAAGCGGCGGGTGATGCGACTGACAGGCAATTTATGGACAGCGCGCAAACCGCACATGGGACCGTGCTTGGGGCGGGAGCGACATTCACCGGAACACGTTTGGTGCTTCCAGGCGGCCCATCGGGGGAGGCTGCTTACGGGGATCTGCCAAATGGATTGCTTTCATCAAACGGTGTTGCCAACAGTGGTTCAGGCGGCTTCTCGTTTGAGGCCTTCATTAAGATCACTGGCGGCAGAACCTGGGGACGCATTTTCGACATTGGGTCCAGCGGCACCGCTGAAGGCACTGAGGAAGTGCTCGGTCCGGGGGGCGGTGGTGAAGGCCGCGATTACTTCGCGTACACCACGCAAGTCGACAACAATGTGGGGCAACGCCGTTTAGAGCTGCGCAACGAAGATCCAGCTGGTGGTGGCATCGTCACCATCGACAACCCAACAGCCACCTTCAACCAGGACACGCATGTCGTCGTCACATGGGATGAGGCAACCGGACGCATCATTGCGTATGAAAATGGCGTTCAAGTCAGCACCATGACGACGGACGACAAAATGAGCGACATCAATGATGTGAACGTGTGGCTTGGCCGCTCCAATTGGACAGGCGATCAGAACGCCCAAATCGAATATGACGAGGTGCGCATTTATGACTATGCGCTGACAGCTGGACAAGCTCTGGGCAGCGCTGGCGCAGGTCCTAACCAACTCAATAACGCCGATTCGGCTGTGGTGGTGATTTCACAGCCGCAAAGCCTGACGATTCCTGAAACGAGTCGTGCGACGTTTACAGTGCGAGTGCAGGGATCTTCGCCCGTCTCAATTCAATGGCTTCGGAATGGGACTGTCATCGCGGGGGCAACCTCGCCAACACTCGTGGTGGATAACGTGACAGCCGCTGACAATGGTGCGGTCTTCACGGCTCGTGTTTCAAACACTGTCAACGGGGCTCCAGTGACTGTCACCAGTTCCCCAGCCACGCTCAACGTCTCTAGCCCAACGGTCACATTAAAGCACCGCTACAGCTTCAACGAAGGTGGCGTGGCTCGTGATTCGATCGGCGGCAAAGATGGAGCGCTGGTCGGTGGCGCATCGGTTTCCGAAGGGCAACTGGTGCTCGACGGGGCTGATGGTTATGCAGATCTCCCGAACGGCATCCTGAGCGGCCTTGGTCAGGATGGCACCATTGAAATGTGGATCACGCATCAAAGCGCCGCCATCTGGACTCGCATCATGGACTTCGGCGTCAGCGATCAAGGTGAGGACGCATCAGGCAACGGTGTGGACTATATCTTCCTCACGCCGCGCATGGGTGATGGTTTCCCACGCTTTGAAGCTAACTTCCCTGACACTGGAGTTATTCAAACTTTGGATCCACAGCCACCAGCCTGGCTGCCGGCCAACGAAGAAACGCATGTCGCGATTAGCTGGAGCAACAGCGGCAACACCTCGCGTTTGTTCTTCAACGGTGTCCCTGTGAGCCAAGGCGCTGCCTCACGTCCTCTCTCTGATTTAGCTGGAGAAGACGTTAACAACTGGCTGGGCCGATCCCAGTTCGTTGCCGATGCTTACTGGAGCGGCAAGTTCAATGAGTTCCGTCTCTACTCAGGCGCTATGACTCCTTCGCAAGCGGCCGCGTCGTTTGCGGCGGGGCCGAACAACCTGCCTGTTGCGGCGCCGAAGATTACGGCGAGCATCAGCGGGAACAACCTGGTCCTGAGCTTCCCTGCTTCCACCGGCTTTGTGCTGGAAAGCGCAACGACGCTGGGATCTGGCGCGAACTGGACTGCTGTCAGTGGCGCGACTGCCACCGGCGCGACAGTTCCTCTGGAAGGCCGCATGCGGTTCTTCCGCCTCCGCAGGCCATAATTCACTGCATAGGTTAAGTTGCACAACGCCCGCTCCTTCACTGGAGCGGGCGTTTTCTTTACTCCGGGCTCAGGTTTGCGACAGGCCCATCCATTTCGCGGTGGCGGGCGAGTGGTAGCCTTGCATCTTTTCGAGAAGACCTGTCGGGGTACTTTCCACGAGCACCAGTTCCCGATGGCTTTCGGGGATGAAGCCTTCTTTCACGCCCATCTCAACTAATTGGAGCAGGGGAGTGTAATAACCTTGGATATTCAAAAGGCCGCACGGTTTGTGGTGGATGCCCAATTGGCCCCACGTGATGATTTCAAAGAATTCTTCAAATGTTCCGTAGCCGCCAGGAAGGGCAATAAAGCCATCGGAAAGCTCGGCCATCAAGGCTTTGCGCTCGTGCATTGAGTTCACCGCGCGCAGATCCTGGATGCCAGTGTGAGCCAGTTCACGCGCCACAAGAGCATGCGGGATCACCCCGATGACGTGACCGCCTGCGCGTAGGACGGCATCCGCGACGGCGCCCATCAGGCCGATGTGGCCGCCGCCGAATACGAGTTCGATATGCCGCTCAGCGAGGAGGGAGCCGAGAGCGGTGGCTGCCTCACGATATGCGGGATTAAAGCCAGGATTGGAGCCGCAGAAGACGCAGAGTCGTTTCACGGGGAAACGGTGCCTTGGGTGGCGCGGGTTGGGAAGAGGCAGCTGCGGCGCGCCAGAGCGTCCAAGAAGGGAAAGGGGCGATGAAGCGCATCAGCAGTGGTCTGCGCCCCTTGCATGAGTTCGTTCGCCATTCGATTTCTGGGCTTGATCGGGCGCTTGCCGCAGCGGAAGAATCGGCAATCCCAACCGCCACTATAGCGAGAGCCGGCATTTATGACATGACATGAGCGACCTGCTTCATCTCGTCAAAGCGCACTTTCTTGCTAAGAGGCTGCTTGGCCTCGTTACGATCCTGTTTCTCAGCCGCGCCGCTCTTCTCGAGACCGTTGCGCTCAGCCCGCGCAAAGCGCTCACCCAGTTCATCCAGGATAGTTGGCAAGATCGTGATGGGCTCCCGCAGAACTCCGTTGAAGCCATTCTCCAGACGCGCGATGGCTATCTATGGTTCGGCACTCAATATGGTTTGGCGCGGTTTGATGGAGTGAAGTTCACCAGCTTCGACCCCAGGAATGTTCCCGCATTCGAGGGCGGCGCGTACGTTCGCTCACTGTGCGAAAGCCGCGATGGCAGTCTTTGGGCAGGCCTGGACCGGGGCGGGGTGGTCCGTTACCGGGATGGCAAGTTCGAGCGTTTTGGGCCGGAGCGCGGCTTCACCAGTTCGAACGCACGGGCGATTTTCGAGGACCGCGCAGGGAATGTTTGGGTGGCGGCATACGCGGGAGTTTTTCGCTTCCACAACGGCCGATTCACCCTGATTCCCAAAGTCCCCACCAGCAACACCTACCATATTTACGAAGATCCCAATGGCCGATTGCTCTGCGCGTGTGATGATGGGGTTTACGAATTGGCGAATGGCGCGCTGCGCAAAGCCGATCTGACCGGGGGGACGCCCATGCAATGGGTTCGCGCCATTCACACCTCCCCCGAGGGCGCTTGCTGGATCGGAACGATTGAGGGCCTTTTTCGATTCCACAACTCCAAGCTGGAGAAGTTCACGGAAGCGGATGGGCTTCCCAGCAGCCACATCCGCCAATTCCTCACCGACCGGGATGGCAGCTTTTGGATAGCCACCTGGGGTGGGCTCGCCCGCCACCGCGATGGCCGATTCGAAAAACTCACCACCGCTGAGGGCCTCTCGGATAACTTCGTTTACCGCCTCGCCGAAGACATGGAAGGCTCCCTCTGGATTGCCACCCGCGGGGGCGGCGTCAACCGTTTGATGGAAGGGGTTGTCGAGCCGCTGAGCGTCTCCGAAGGCCTAAGCAGCAACTTCGCCATTTCACTTCTGGAAGACGATGCGGGGGCGGTTTGGATTGGCACCGATAGCGGCGGGTTGAACCGCTGGAGCCAGGGCGCGGTGGAAACCTTCACCCGGGCCAAGGGCTTCCCATCCGATTATGGCGGAGCCCTCGCGCAAACGCCCGATGGCGCAATCTGGATCGGGACTACCTTTGACATACTGCTTCGCCACACGGCGCGTGAAACAACGGTGTTTCGGGCGCAACCCGGGCTTCCTGCGGCGGATGTTCACGCCGCTTTAGCCCGGCGCAACGGAGATTTATGGCTGGCTGCCCATGGCGCTCTTAGCCGTTACCGTGATGGCAGGTTCGAGCGCTTTTCCGAGAAGGAAGGGCTGCGCGCCTCCTCAATCACTTGCCTGCACGAAGACCAGCAGGGCCGGCTGTGGGCGGCAGGGGATGGCTTGTGGCGCGAGGAGGGGCCGCGTTTCCACGAAGTTTTCGATGCTGGAGGGGAACGCATCAGCGACATCCTCGCTTTGCATTCCGACGCCCAAGGGGTGATTTGGGTCGGCTCACGCGGTCACGGCGTAACGCGCCTGCACAACGGCGTTGTGCAGCGGTACACTTCGCGGGAGGGCCTCTTCAATGACGAGATTTTCGCCATTCTCGAGGATGATCACGAGAACCTCTGGATGAGCTGCAGCAAGGGCCTCTTCAAAGTGTCCAAGGCGAGCTTCGAGAAATTGGATCGAGGGGAGGCGGCTTCGCTGGAGTGCCGCCATTACAGCACGTTCGATGGCATGAAAAGCAGCCAGGGCGAGCGCGTTGGTTTTCCCGCAGGCATTCGCACGAGGGATGGGCGGCTCTGGTTTGCCACCATCAAAGGTGTTGCCGTTGTTGATCCAAACCAGCTCCGCACAAACACCGTGATCCCTCCGGTGCGCATCGAAGAAGTCCACCTGGACGGCGAGTCCTTTGAGCCGAGCCAAGCTAATGCTTTTCCACCTCGCGCCCAGCAGGTGCGCGTCGATTTCACTGCGCTTTCGTATCGTGTGCCCTCGCGTGTCCGATTCCGCTATCGGCTCGTTGGTCTGAACGAAGGATGGACGGAAAGCGTCGGCGCCATGCGCACGGCTCAATACCTTAACCTTCCTGCGGGCGAGTACCGCTTTGAGGTGACCGCTTGCAATGAAGATGGGCTTTGGAATCCCAAGCCGGCAACCCTCGGGTTTTCGCAGGCTCCGCATTTTTACGAGTCGAAGTTTTTCCTCGGGTCCGTTATCGCCCTGCTCGGCCTCGCGGCTCTCACAGCCCATCGGCTGCGTCTGCGCCGGGTGAGGAGGCAATACGACATGGTGCTTGCTGAAAGGCAGCGCATTGCGCGCGAGCTTCACGACACGCTGGAGCAAGGCCTCGTCGGTGTTTCCCTCCAGCTCGACCTGGCAAAGGCCACCTTGTCCGACGGCCCGGAGGCCGCGCGCAAATGGTTGGATAGCGCTTCCAGGATGATCCAGCATAGCATGGACGAAGCGCAGCGCTCGGTTATGGATCTTCGCTCCCCGGAGCGCGAAGGGCTCACCCTCAGCGAAGCTTTGCAAAGGCTGGCGACGGAATTGGCTCCTGACGGCAAGCCGCGCATATCCATTCACCTGGATGGTGATGAACGCAAACTCTCGCGAGATTTGGAGAACCATATCTTCAGGGTCGCGCAGGAGGCTCTCACCAACGCGCTTCGCCACGGCAAACCATCGGCCATCTGTCTCACCCTGGCGTATACCCCCAGCCAACTCCGCCTCAGGGTGGAAGATGACGGGCGTGGCTTCCCTGAGCGCAAGCCTTCGGCTGCGGAAGGGCACTATGGCCTGGCAGGCATGCAGGAACGGGCCGCATTGATGGGCGCTCGGCTGCTATGCTCCAATTTGCCGGCTGGCGGCGCTTGCGTTCAGTTGGATGTCCCTCTACAAGCCCACCGCATCAACCCATCCAAACCCCTGGAGCAGGTGTCACCATGAGCGCACGGAGCAAAATAAAGATTCTCGTTGTTGATGATCATTTCGTGGTGCGCGTCGGCTTGATTGCCTCGCTCCATCTGGAGGGCGATTTCAGTGTCGCAGGGGAGGCTGGAACCGTGCGACAGGCCGTGGACATTTATCAGCAATGCCGGCCAAACCTCGTGCTCTCCGACATGCGCCTGCCGGACGGGGACGGCGGCAAGCTCGCGGCTGAACTGGGCCATATCGATCCCGAGTCACGAGTCCTGATACTCTCGACCTACCAGGGCGATGATGAAATTCTGCGGGCGCTGCAAGCCGGAGCCAAAGGGTACATCCCGAAAACGATTGGCCGCGACGGTTTGCTGCAGGCCATTCGCACTGTTGCCGCCGGGGGAAGCTACCTGACACCGGAGATCGCGAGCCGCATCGCGATGCAGGTGACACGGCCAAACCTCACGCAGCGAGAGTTGGAAGTCCTGCGCCTGATCGTGGCCGGCCAGAGCAACAAAGAAATCGCCTCCAGCCTCGCCATCAGCGAGGTCACGGTGAAACTTCATGTGGGGCACGTCCTCGAAAAGCTTGGGGTTCACGACCGCACGAACGCAGTCACCATGGCGCTGCGCCGCGGGATTGTCTCACTCGATTCGGCGGTGTAGAGGGACGCTCCTATACCAAAGTATGGGCGCGGCCTCACGCCATTGGACAGGATGACGCGCCAGTGGCGCGCTGGTTAAAGATGTGGCGCTCACATGAAACCACATCACCGGAACCACTGTCCTGTTGCGCCCGCAGCCTGCCCTACTGGCTTGTTGGCGCTGTTCACACGCCTGAAATTGCTGATGCTGCTCGCGCTCGCGCTGTCCGCGGGGAAGGGGTTCGCCGCTGACGCGCTGCTCGTGGTCTCGGGCGTCCCACTCAACGCCTCCGACGCCATCCTGCAAGAGCGCCTGGTCGCAGCGGGGTTCAATGTGCAGGCAATTGCCGCGGCCTCAAGCTCCGCGGCCGATGCTGCCGGAAAACAATTGGTAGTGATTTCCGAGTCCGTTTCGTCGGGCGCGGTGAACACCAAGTTCCGGAATGTGGAAGTGGGTGTCGTGGTCATCGAGCCGTTTATCCTCGACGACATGTTGATGGTGGCGGGGGCGGAGAACACGGCGACGGGGTTCGGGCTGGGCGGCGGCGCCACGAGCGCGCTGAACATAGTGCGCGCGGATCACCCGCTGGCTGGAGGATTGCCGGCGGGCGAAATCGCAATCGTGGAGGGCGCCGCCCAAACCGGGTGGGGCAACCCAGCGGCTTCCGCCGTGGTGGTCGCCACGCTGGCGGGTGATCCCCCCGCCAACCAGCCGGCCACGCGGGCGGCCCTTTTCGGTTACGAAAAAGGAGCCCAAATGGCCGGCCTGGTCGCCCCGGCCAAACGCAGTTTCATCTTCACGCATGGCGCAATCCTGCCGCTCCTGAATGAATCGGGCGTGAAGCTCCTGGATGCGGCGATTAACTGGACCCGCTCCAGCCTGGCGGACTTGCCGCCCCAGATAACGGGCTTGGCCCCGGCCGATCAATCGCTCTTTGTGAACGCAAATGCGGGCTTCACCTTCACCGCGACGACGGCGGCTCCAAACAGCATCTCTGCCGACGACATTAAAGTGACGCTGAACGGGCAGGATGTTTCCAGCCAGTTGGCCATCAGTGGCAGCGCGACCGCGCGCGCCGCCAGCCTTTCCGGGCTTCAGGCCAACATGGCTTACAGCGGGGTGATCAGCGTTAAAGACAATCTCGGCCGCGAAACAGTCCAGGCATTCGGCTTCGACACGTTTGCCGCGAGCGCGTTCCACATTGAAGCGGAAGATTTTAATTTCGGCAGCGGCCAATTTATTGAAAACCCGCCCCCGTCCGGTGAAGATCTGAGCGGCAACATCGTGGGCAGCGGGTCGGGGTATTATGAGCAGATCGGAACCGCGGAGGTCGATTTTCACGACAGCACGGCTGCGGCCGATCCCGCCGGGAATCACCGCTACCGGAGTGCGGATGTTGTGGGCACACAGCCGGCCACGGATGAAACCCGCCAGAAGTATGTGGCGGCCGCGGGCGGCGCGGGTCGTGTGCTCGACTACCATCTCTCGTTTGTAGCCGCTGGTGATTGGGTGAATTACACCCGCACTTTTCCCGCTGGCGCCTACCAGGTGTATTTGCGCACCACAGCCAGCGCCACCAACGAGCTAACGCTTGCGGAGGTGACGGGCGATCGCACCCAGCCCAACCAGTCAGCCAATGTGCTCGGCTCCTTCCGGGTGGCGCCAACGGGCGGCAAATATCGTTTCGTGCCATTGACCGATGCCCTGGGCGCGCCAGCGCCTATCTCCTTGTCCGGAGTGAAGACGCTTCGGCTCACCGCAGTCACCGCCAATAACGGTTTGCATCCGAACTTCATTTTGTTCGTCCCGGTGGCGCAACAACTGGGGCCGTATGTCAAAGCAGCCCAGCCTGCGCCGAATGCGGTGAATGTCCCAGTGAGCGCGGGACTGGCCATCGAGATTGCAAACCGCGGCTCCTCAGTTTCGGTCGGGAGCATTAAAGTTTTCCTGAACGGCGCGGAGATCACCAGTTCGGCGAACATCCAGGCTGTTGCCGACGGGGCGCGGATTACTGCAACCCCCGCGCTGCAGCCGGGAGCACAACAGAAGATCCGAGTGACATTCCAAAGCACAGGCTCACAATCATTTTCCGAAGAATGGAGCTTCACCACCACCAGTGATGTCACTGGCCCAATGCTTCGTTCGGCTGGAACGCTCGATGGGCTAACCATCGGGCTGTTATTCAACGAGCCGCTCGACCAGGGGACGGCGACAGAAGCGTCGAACTATCGGGTTGGCGGCACGATTCCCACCGAGGCGCGGCTGGGTTCGGATAATTCGAGTATGATCCTGACGCTCTCTGCTCCAGTTGGCAATTCGTTCCCTGTGACAGTGTCGAATGTGAAGGATCAGTTGAACAATGCGGTGGCGGCGAACACCCAGATCACCGGCGCGAAAGTGAATGTCACCCCCACGGACATTGGCGATGTCATCGCGCCTGGGGCAGCCGTGGCGTATGGCAATGGAAGTTTCGATGTGGAGGCGAACGGGGCGGAGATCGGGGCGAGCGCTGACAGCTTCTTCTTCCTTCCGACGCAAGTCACTGGAGACTTCGACCTGCGTGTGCGCATGGCTTCCCTGGAAGCGGTTAACCGCTTGAGCAAAGCTGGCATCATTGCGCGTGAGACCCTTGACGCGGGCTCGCGGATGATCGCCGCGGTGGTCACCCCGCGAGGGCCGACGCAGGATGGGGTGAGCACTGGGATTGGTGACAATGATTACCAGGCCTTGATTCGAAACGAAGCGGCGGGAACGACCACGCTCTGGCCGGGGAGCAACACCAGCCGTGAGGTGCCTTATCCAAATGCCTGGATTCGGTTGGCCCGCCAGCGTGGCGCCTCCGGCGATGTTTTCACAGCGTATCGTTCGGAGAATGGCTCGGCATGGACTCAGTTTGCGCAAACGACAGTGAATCCCGGACTGGCGCCAACGCTGCATGTGGGCCTTGGCGCGACGCCTCAAAACAATGGCGACAACCGGACCGCGACAGCCGTCTTCCGCGACTTCGGGACCACGCCCGCAGGCATTGACCCTTCACTGGTTCGCCTGAGCGCAACCCGGCAAGGGGACCAGATTCAGATCGCTTGGCCTGCGGCGGCGGAAGGCTACAAGCTGCAAATGACGAGTCAGTTGTCAGGGGGGTGGAGTGACGTCACTGCCTCTCCGGCCCTCAGCGGAACGAGCCGTGTCATCACTGTTCCAGCACAGGGCAGCAAGGCATTCTTCCGGTTGGTAAAGCCTTAAGAAAATAGGCTGAGCCGGGGGAGTGATCCCCCGGCGTGGGCCCGTTCGCACACGCAGGTTGGCGAGGTGAAGCTGGCCATGCTCCCGCACACGGAAGTGGTTGCGGAAGGCCTTCCAAATTGTGCTTAATTGCACGACCCGACTTGAAGTATGACTCGACGAGATTTCCTGTCGCACACCGCTGCTGCTGGGGCAGCTCTCCTCGGCGCGACCACTGCACGAGGAGCGTCCGCTCGGACACCAAAAAACCTCCAGGAAATAGTGGGTGTCAAAGTGGCGATCGCCACCATTACAATGGATGGCTTCGGAGACAAAAATTTCGAGCCGAGCTTTCGGATGCTCCCGCAGCTTGGAATAAAAAACGTGGAGTTTAACACCTGGTATCCGCGCAACCTGACGCTGGACGGAATCGAGCGGATTCGCCAGCGATCAGCGGAGCAGGGGATTCGCCCAATCTGCGTCCAGGCGAGCGCCTTTGGTGACGGCAAAGCTCCGGATGTGGCTCACAAGCTCTGGTGCATGGAAGCAGCGAAGAGGCTGGGCGCGCGCCGTGTGAAGTTCACAGGATCGAAGCGAGGCACAAATGGCGGCCTGGAGGCGGTGATTGGCACACTAAAAGAACTCGCACCGGCCGCTGAGGAGATGGGAATGCTCGTCCTCGTCGAGAACCACGCCAGCAACGTGTTGGAGAATATTGGTGATTATGACGAAATCTTCAGCAAGATCGATTCGCCAAATGTGGGCCTCTGCCTCGACACCGCGCATTTTGTGGGGGCGGGCGTGGATTTGATGGAGGTGGTGAAGCGTTTCCATTCCCGCACGCTGCACGTGGATCTTAAGGATAACCGAACTGTGGGTGGCGGCCATGAAGCGGTCCCATACGGAACAGGTGTGGTGAAGTTCGAGCCTTTTTTGGATGAGTTGATGAAGCATGGTTACTCGGGGTACCTGTTGTTGGAGTTGGCGCATAACATCCCGAAGGAGCCGGTGCTGGCGAATCTGCAAAGCGGGCACGCGATGTTTAAGAAATATGAGGCTTAAGGCCGTTGCGCTGTTGCCGGGCCTCGTTCTGGCGTTCTTCATAGATTTGTTGGCGGCGCCTTTGCCGCGCGTGCATGACCCTCGCCTGGAGCTGAGTTTGTTTGCTTCGGACCCCGAGATCGTGACTCCAATAGGCGTTGCCATCGATTCCAAGGACCGCGTTTATGTGATCGAGTCCCACACGCACATGCCGCCGCGCGACTACAAAGGGCCCAAAAGTGATCGCATCAAGGTTCTGGAAGACACCGATTCAGACGGAAAAGCGGACCGAATCAGCATCTTCGCCGAAGGATTCACGGATGCGATGAATCTCGCGTTCTCCCCGGACGGCGTGTTGCACATTGTTTGCGCTCGCGAGGTTTGGGCTCTCCGAGATACTGACGCTGACGGTAAAAGTGATTCGCACACCCGCCTGCTGGAGTTGAAAACCTCCAACACCTACTCGCATAGCGCGTTGCTCGGGATCACCTTCGGGCCGGATGGTTGGTTATATCTCTCACGCGGCAATAACGGGAGCGCTCGTTACACCTTGCTTGGCCACGATGTATCGAGCGTCAGCGGATATGGCGACGGCGGCAACATAGTTCGTTGCCGGCCGGATGGCTCAAAACTCGAGGAGTTTGCCACCGGGTTTTGGAATGCTTTCGATCTGAAGTTCGACAGCCATGGCCGGCTTCTCGCCGTGGACAATGATCCGGACGCGCGCGGCCCGAACCGTCTGCTGCACATCGTCAGGGGAGGGGATTATGGCTACCGATCCATTTACGGGGGCAGCGGCAATCATCCGTTCCAAGGCTGGGATGGGGACTTGCCTGGCACACTCCCCATGGTTGATGGCACGGGCGAAGCCCCCTCGGGATTAATCGACGCCGCGCAAGCCGCTTTTCCCGTTGGATACCAAGACACTGTCCTTGTGACGGTCTGGAACGAAAACAAAATCACCGCCCACAAACTTACTCCCCGAGGCGCTTCCGTCAGCGCCACACATCGTTCTCTGGTTGAGGGGGGGCAAGACTTTCGCCCCGTGGCGCTGGAAGCTGACAGCAAAGGAGCCCTCTTCATCACAGACTGGGTGCAAGTGGATTACCCCAACCACGGACGCGGACGCATCTGGAAGCTCGCCGCGCGCTCAGGCGGAACAACCAACAAGCCACGCCCCCCATTTGCTGCCACGGTTGGCAACCCGGCCTCGAAGGAGTTTGACCAACTCGCTGCTTCTGCGCACAAGAGGCAATTCACCACCCTGAAGGAGGCATTGAAGAGCCGAGACCCTTTTGTGCGCCACGCCGCCATTGTGGGGCTCACGAACACCGTGTTCTATTCCGAGTTGCTTCATTCGGCTCGCGACTCAGATTCCTCGGTGCGCCTTGGAAGCCTGTTGGCGCTCCGCCGTGCCGGTTACACACCGGAAGAGGAGATCCATCAGGCCCTTCGCGATCCATCCG
Organism: Candidatus Methylomirabilota bacterium; assembly: GCA_035627835.1. Classification (GTDB taxonomy): domain Bacteria; phylum Verrucomicrobiota; class Verrucomicrobiia; order Limisphaerales; family SXQI01; genus DASPKX01. The sequence goes on along the minus strand of DASPKX010000069.1, from coordinate 10,385 downwards.
TTCCTGTCCGCACCCTCGCGCTTATATGGATTGGGGAAGCGGGTTTGGAAAGTTTCAAGGACCAGCTCGACTTGGCGATTGCCGGTCCAGACGTGACGCCTCAGCTCTTTGAGACCTATTTAGCAGCGGTGGAGTGCCTGCAACCGGATTACCTCCAGGCTTACCGCAGCGGCGCAAAGGATAAAGCAGCGCAGTTGGAGCGCAGGCTTCCTCCAGGTCTGGTAAAGCGCTTGTTCATGGACGAACAGCGCTCCCCGGCTGTACGAGCGCTCGCTTTGAGGCGCATGGACGCGCAGGAGCTGAAGGGCGCGCTTGACACCATTAACAGGTTGGCCGGCGCCTCTGATTGGACTCTGCAAAAAGAAGCAATCCGAACACTCGGTGTGCTTGGCACGCCTGAATCAGCCAGCGCTCTCAAAAGCCTTGCCCTTTCCCCGTTCGCCGGCTCAAAAGCGAGGTGCGAAGCCTTGCTTGCCTTATCCACCGGGGGTTTGGGCGATTGTCAGCCTTTCCTTTCCTTGTTGAACGACGCAGGCGCGGAGGTGCAGATCGAAGCTGCTCGGCTGCTTCGCTTCCACAGCAACGATGAAACCGTTCGGAACGCTTTTTCTGCCGAACTGCGCAAGATCCGCACTTCTGGAAGCAACCACGAGCTTCGTGAGCAATTGGAATTCGCTCTTGGAACTTCAGCCCCAGATCCGCTGCCCCGCCCGAAGGCGCTGGAGCAATGGTTGGATATTGCAGGGCAGGGCGGCAACCCGGAAGCGGGCGAGCGGGTGTTCTTCTCTCCTGCGACCGGCTGCGCTCAATGTCATACGGTTGAGGGACGCGGCGGGCGCCTGGGGCCTGACCTCAGCAACATCGGCCAGTCCGTGGACCGCGCGCAGATCGCTCGTTCTATCCTGCGCCCTTCGGAGCAGTTCCCCCCGCAGTATCAGGCCTGGTTCATCAAAACCAAGGATGGCGACACGCATGAGGGGCTCCAACTCGACCACAAAGCTGGCGGCGCCCTCGAGCTGATCACCCGTTCGGGTGACTTTCAAACCTTTAAAGGCGAAGTGATCGACAGCTACGGGGTTCTCCCGCGCTCTTTAATGCCCGATGGCTTGGAAGAGTCGATGACTGTCAGCGACTTTCGCAACCTGCTATCCTTTCTTGCGGGGCAAAAATGATTTCGAGCCGAACCCCTGAAGATTTTTGCAGCAAGTTGTTGATTGTGCGGGTGCTTGTGCCATATTTCGGCCCCGCAACGGGCCAGCGGACCGTTGCTCCACAGGTTTCAACAGCCTCAAACTCAGGCTGCGAATTTTCCTTTGAAATGGGATTGACTTCAGAAACTTGTTTGTTACGTTCACCGCTCTTTATTTGACGGTTTCAATGAAAACGTATTTGCCGAAAGATTATTTGGCGCAGCGCAAGTGGCATGTGATTGATGCCGATGGCGCGGTTCTCGGGCGCCTGGCTGTGCAGGTTGCAAACATTCTGCGCGGTAAGAACAAGCCGATTTTTACTCCTCACTGGGACGCAGGTGATTTTGTTGTCATCGTGAACGCGGAAAAGGTCCGCCTCACAGGCAAGAAGGAAACCGACAAGTATTTCATGAGCTACTCCGGCTGGAAGGGTGGCGAACGCTACCGCTCCGTCGCCGAAGTTCGCGCCGCTCACCCAGAGCGCCTGATCATGCATGCTGTTAAAGGCATGATTCCCAAGAATCGCCTTGGCCGCCAGATGCTGACCAAGCTCAAAGTTTATAAGGGCGCCGCGCATCCTCACCAGGCTCAACAGCCCGCCACCACCGCTGCTGTCCAAGCTTAATTTCTATTCCTATGGCAGAAACCACTGAGTTCCTCGGAACAGGCCGCCGCAAGACCTCCACCGCGCGCATCCGCCTCGCTCCAGGCACTGGCAAAATCCTCATCAACGGGCGTCCGATGGAAAGCTATTTCCCGGTGGACTCCCAACGTTTGTTGGTCAACCAGCCTTTCCAGGCGACCGACACCGTGAACAAGTTCGATGTTCGCGCCAACGTCGCTGGCGGCGGCCCTACTGGCCAAGCGGGCGCAGTTCGCCATGGCATCGCTCGCGCTTTGCTTGAGTTTGACGTTAACCTCCGCGCGCCTCTCAAGGCCGAAGGTTACCTCACTCGTGACCCCCGTATGAAAGAACGTAAAAAGTACGGGCAACCCGGGGCTCGGAAACGCTTCCAGTTCAGCAAACGTTAATCCGACACTTTCAACAAGCCCCGCCCGTTACACACCGGCGGGGTTTTTGCTTTTTGCCTTCAGACAACCGTGGCAAGGCAAACCTAGCGAGGAGCATAAAGGACCATGCAGAATTCGATTCCAGTTGCGGTGGTGGGAGCCTCCGGTTACGCCGGGGAGGAGTTGGTGCGGCTGCTGCTTGGGCATCCCCAGGCGGATTTGGTCGGTGTCACCTCGCGCCAGTATGCCGGGCAAACGCTCGCCCAGGTTTTCCCCAAGTTCAGCCATTTCCCCAAGGCGAAGATGCTTCGCTTCAATGAGCCGAACGCGGAATTAATCGCCCGCGATGCGCAGGTTGTTTTCTTAGCACTGCCACATGGCGTTGCTGCTGAGTACGCCGTCCCTCTGCTGCAGCTCGGTTGCAAAGTCATCGACCTCAGCGCTGACTTCCGCCTCCGTAGCGCTGACGTTTACAAAGAATTCTACACGCACGATCATCCCGCTCCGGACCTCTTAAAAACCGCTGTTTACGGCCTGCCCGAGGTTTACCGCGATTCGATTCGAAGCGGTTCTCTCATTGCCTGCCCTGGGTGCTATCCAACAAGCATTCTGCTTCCGACTTTACCGCTCCTGGCCGCGAAGTTAATCGACACCACGAGCATCATTGCCGATTCGATGAGCGGCGTTACCGGCGCTGGGCGCAAGGTCGAGCAGGATTATCTCTTCGCAGAGTGCAACGAGAGCCTTCGCCCGTATGGCGTTCCCAAGCACCGCCATCTCTCCGAGCTTGAGCAGGAGATGACCGCCGCCGCAGGCGAAACGGTCACGATTCAATTCACGCCCCACTTGGTGCCGGTGAACCGCGGCATTCTCACGACTGTTTACGCCAACCTGCCTAAAGGATCCGATGTTGCGGAATCCAGCGCCCGCATCGCTAAAGCCTACCAGCACGCATACGCGGCGGAGCCTTTCGTCCGTATGGTTGAAGGCAAAGCTTTGCCCGACACCAAGAACGTGGTGGGGACAAATTTCATCGAGATTGCCTGGCGCGTGGACCCGCGGACGAAGCGGGTGATCCTCATGAGCGCTGAGGACAACATCGTCAAAGGCACAAGCGGCCAGGCCATCCAGTGCTTCAACATCATGTCCAATTTGCCCGAAACCACCGGGCTTTATTAAACATGCCAGAGTTCAGGGTTATTGAAGGGTCGGTCACAGCTCCGCAAGGCTTCAAAGCAGCGGGCGTCTTTTGCGACATCAAACGATTGGGCACCGGCAAAGGGTCCAACAAAGGGCCCAAGCGTGACCTCGCGCTGCTCGTCTCCGAGCGTCCAGCCGCTGTGGCAGGAATGTTTACAACGAGCCAGGTTTGCGCCGCTCCGGTCAAGGTAAGTCTCGAACGCGCCAAGCAGGACTACGCGCAGGCCGTGGTGGTTAACTCCGGGAATGCGAATGCGTGCACCGGCAAGCGCGGGTTGGCTGATGCCGGGTTGATGACAGCTGTTGCCGCGAAGGCGTTGGGGCTGAATGCGAAGGATTTCCTGGTTTGCTCCACCGGTCGCATCGGTGTTCCCATGCCGATGCCAAATGTTAAGAAAGGCATTCTGGCCGCAGCCCATTTGCTAGGCTCTTCCCGCGAACACGCCGCGCAGCTAGCCGAAGCGATTATGACGAGCGACACTCGTCCCAAGGAGATCGCCGTTCAGCTTAAGATCGGCGGGAAGACCATTCGCATTGGAGGCGCGTGCAAAGGCGCGGGAATGATCCAGCCCGGGATGAGCGCCACTGGCGCGCGCCCAGCAGCCGCGCTGCACGCCACGATGCTTGGCTTCATCACGACAGATGCCGCGGTGGAACCGGTTGCTTTGAAGCGTTCGCTCGAAGCAGCCGTCGCCCAAAGCTTTAATCGCATCACGGTGGACGGTGACATGAGCACCAACGACACTGTGATCGTTCTCGCAAATGGCCTCGCCGGAAATGCTCCAATTTCGCTCCGGTCCCGCGACGCCCTTAAAACTTTTCAGGCGGCCCTCAACCATGTGGCCCTGGAACTCGCCAAGATGATTGTTCGCGATGGCGAAGGCGTCACGCGGTTCGTAACGGTTCGTGTGAACGGCGCTCGCAATTACGAGGACGCGGAAGCTGCGGCGCGCGCCGTGGCGAACAGTGAGTTGGTGAAGACAAGCTGGTTCGGTGGCGATCCTAATTGGGGCCGGATTCTTGGCGCGCTCGGGTATTCCGCAGCGAAGGTCGTTGAGGAAAAGATCGATGTCGCTTACAGCGCACCGGGAGGCAAGAAGCTCACCTATGCCTTGCGCAAAGGCGCGCCGACGAGTGTGCCGTTCAAGACGCTCTGCCAGATTGTTGCCGCCAGGGAATTCGACCTCCACATCTTCCTCAACATTGGGAAGGGCGAGAGCGTCGTCTACACGTCCGATCTCACTGAGGAATATGTGGAGTTCAATAAAGGCGACGTGAGCGATCCCACCACGCTCGGAGGCTAATGCATGCAGCCACTCATTGATAAAGCCAGGACGCTGCTGGAGGCTCTTCCGTACATTCAGCGATTCCGCAGCGAAACATTCGTCGTCAAATACGGCGGCAGTTTCATGGACTCGCCCGATCCCGCCGTCCGCAACGGCGTGGCCCGCGACATCGTTTTCCTCGAGGCGGTTGGGATCAATCCAGTGGTGGTGCATGGCGGAGGCAAAGCCATCACACGGGCCATGGATGCCGCTGGACTTAAAGCGCAGTTCATCCAGGGAATGCGGGTGACAGACGCTGCCACAGTGAATGTAGTGGAGGAGGTGCTTTCGCGGCAGATCAACCCTGAGGTGGTTGCCACAATCAACTCGCTCGCGGGCAAAGCACGCGGTTTTGCCGGCTCCGATATTTTCCGGTGCGAGAAGTTGTTCGTGCAAGGCCCCGCGGGAGAGCGGTTGGACGCCGGTTTTGTGGGAGAGGTCACCGAGGTGAACACCCAACCGTTGCGCGACTGCATCTGGCGGAGCGTCACTCCGGTAATTAGCCCGACAGCGCGCGACGCAGCAGGGCAGGTCTATAACTGCAACGCGGATGTGGCAGCCGCCCAGGTTGCCATTGCTCTCAAGGCCAAACGTCTCGTTTTCATGAGCGATGTGCCAGGATTGCTACGCGATCCAAAAGATCCCTCCACCGTGATCCCAAGGCTGCACGCTTCCGAAGTTCCAGCCCTCAAGGCTGCTGGGGTCATCGACAAAGGGATGATTCCGAAGGTCGATAGCGCGCTCGCCGCGCTAAAAGCCGGCGTCGAAAAGGTGTCATTTGTTGACGGGCGCGTCGCCCATGCGGTTCTGCTGGAAATTTTCACCGATGCCGGAGTGGGAACGGAGGTGGTGGAATGAAAGAGGCCACGTCACCAGTCCCGATTGTGCGCAATGACACGCAAGCAATTCACCAGCTCTACGCGCAAAACGTCATTCCATCGTACGGCCGTTTTGACCTTGCGTTGAGCCATGGCGCTGGAGCCCGGGTTTGGGACATGGGCGGGCGCCAGTATTTGGATTTAGCAGGAGGAATTGCGGTCTGCTCGCTCGGGCATGCAAATCCAGAAATCACCCGCGCGCTCGTGGAGCAATCCCAGCGGTTGCTGCACGTCTCCAATCTTTACTACACTGAGCCACAGGCCCGCTTGGCCGAGAAGCTGGTTAAGAATCTTGGGCCGGGCAAAGTTTTCTTTTGCAACAGCGGCGCGGAAGCCAATGAAGGCTTGTACAAGGTCGCGCGCAAATTCGGCAACGCGGAGGGCCGCTTCGAAATCCTGACCGCGCTGAACTCTTTCCATGGCCGCACCCTTGCGGGCATCTCCGCGACTGGCCAGGAGAAGGTCAAAAAAGGCTTCGAGCCAATGGTGAGCGGCTTCCGCCATATCCCGTTCAACGACCTTGAAGCAGCCAGGAACGCGCTCAGCCCCGCAACGGTGGCCATCCTGATTGAGCCGATCCAGGGCGAAACAGGGATCACTCCGGCAACGGTGGATTATCTGCTGGGGTTGCGGCAATTATGCGATGACCACAAGCTGCTCCTTCTGCTGGATGAAGTGCAGGGCGGGATTTTCCGCACAGGCAAGTTCGCCAGCTACCAGCGGATCCTGGAGAGTGAAGCAGGTGCGGCTGGGTTCATGCCCGATGCTGTGAGCCTCGCCAAATCTTTGGGCGGAGGATTTCCGATCGGCGCGTTCTGGGTGCGCGAACCTTACTCAAACCTGCTCAGCGCAGGCACGCACGGAACGACCTTCGGCGGCAATCCTCTCGGGGCGGCGGTCGCCCTGCGCGTCCTGGAAGTGATTGAGCGCGACAATCTCGCCGACCGCGCTCGCCAATTGGGTGAGTGGATGAAGTCGAAACTGCTGGCGCTCTGCGGCGAGTTTCCAACTGTGCTCAAAACAGTGCGCGGCTACGGAATGATGATCGGCATCGAATTGGCCGATAACATCCAGGCTTTCAGCGGCTCCGAGAAAACGGCGTCCATCCAGTTTATCAACAAACTTCATGACGCCGGCGTGATGGCCGTGCCGTCTGGCGCAAATATTATCCGCCTCCTGCCACCCCTCAACTTAAGCGAATCCGAAGCTGACGAAGGCCTGCGCCTGATCCGCTCCGTTGCCCAAAGCCTCTCCCAACAATGAAACATCTCCTCAGCATCGAGCAGCTTTCCACGGCGGAAATCGAAGAAATCTTCGCGCTGACGGCAAAGTTGAAGCGGGAACGCGGGCAGCACACCGAGCAACCGTTGCGCGGCCAAAGCTGGGCGCTGATGTTCTCGAAATCATCCACGCGCACCCGCGTTTCTTTCGAAGTTGGGGTTCGGGAGTTGGGTGGCCAGCCGCTGTTCCTCAGCGCCAATGATATTCAACTCGGCCGCGGGGAGCCTATCAAAGACACCGCGCGCGTTCTTGGCCGGATGGTCCATGGCGCAATCATTCGCACATTTGCCCAGCAGGACGTCGTCGATTTTGCGGAGTACTCCGGCATTCCCACGATCAACGCGCTCACGGATGACGAGCATCCCTGCCAGATCCTCACCGACATCTTCACCTATCAGGAGAAGCGCGGCTCCATTTCAGGCAAGACTGTGACCTTTGTCGGCGATGGTGCCTGCAACGTTCCCATCTCCTGGATTTTTGCCGCTAAGAAACTCGGCTTCACCCTCCGCATCGCGGCGCCAAAGGAGTTTCAACCTGCGCCTGCAATCTTGTCGCGCGCTGGCGGTTCGGTGAGCTGCACCGACTCCTTGAATGAAGCCGCAGCAGGAGCTGATCTCCTTTACACAGATGTCTGGGTGTCGATGGGCAAGGAAGCGGAAGCCGCGCAAAGACTTCAATTGTTAAGCGGCTTCCAAATTAACGAAACTGTCCTCAAGGCTGCCAAGCCGAACGCCCTCGTGATGCATTGCCTTCCCGCCTATCGCGGCAAAGAGATCACGGAAGACACATTCGAAAAGAACGCGCAGACCATCTTCGACGAAGCGGAGAACCGCTTGCACGTGCAAAAGGCCATTATGGCCTTGCTGGCGCGCCGTTAAGCGCTCATGGCAAACGGCGGAGTTTGACGCTGCACCCGCTCTGGTGTAGCTCATTCGCAACCTATTATGACCGATCCCCGTTACACCAAGTTGGCGAACCTCCTCATCGGGTACTCCACACAACTGAAAAAGGGTGATCGGGTTCTCCTCGACATGATCGATGTGCCCGACGAGTTCACAGTGGAACTCATGCGCGCCGCGCGCGCCGTTGGCGCGATCCCACTCGTCGAAACGCGCCACACGCGCATCACCCGCGAGGTTCTGCGCGGCACAACGGAGGAGCATGCGGAATTGGTGCGCGACATCGAGATGTTCCGCATGAAGCGAATGCAGGCCTACATCGCCATCCGTGGCAGCGCCAATGCAAATGAAAATTCGGATGTGGCCGGCAAGCTCACGTCGCTTTACACCCGCACGTTGCGCCCGGTGCTCAATTATCGCGTCAACAAAACGCGCTGGGTGGTGCTCCGCTGGCCTTCGCCCAGCATGGCCCAGGCTGCCAACATGAGCACTGAGGCGTTCGAGAATTTCTACTTTGACGTCTGCACCATGGATTACAGCCGCATGGCCAAGGCGATGATTCCATTGGAAAAGCGGATGAAAACCGCCGACCGTGTGCACATCAAAGGCCCGGGAACCGACCTCACCTTCAGCATCAAAGGCATAGGCGCAAAGTCCTGTAATGGCCGGTTGAACATTCCAGATGGCGAAGTTTTCTCCTGCCCGGTTAAGACATCCGTCAACGGAACGATCCAATTCAACACCCCGACCATTTACGCCGGAACGCGTTTCGACAACGTGCGCCTCGAATTCAAGAACGGCAAAGTCGTTGGGGCCGCATCGAACAACAACGCTAAGCTGAACGAGATTCTCGACACTGATGCTGGAGCGCGTTATGTCGGCGAATTCGCGCTTGGGTTCAACCCGCATATCCAAAATCCAATGTGCGACATTCTCTTTGATGAGAAGATCGCCGGTTCTCTGCACTTCACCCCTGGGCAGGCCTACGAGATCGCCGATAACGGCAACCGCTCCGCAGTGCATTGGGACATGGTCCTCATCCAGCGGCCGGAGTGGGGCGGGGGAGAAGTCTGGTTCGACGGCGAGTTGCTCCGCAAAGACGGTCTCTTCGTCCCAAAAGACCTTCACGGACTCAATCCCAAAAACCTCCTCTAACATTGACAGGGTGGGGCGAGGCTCCAGCCGAGCCAGGAAGCGGTTGTCGTCTGGTTTCCCATCTGCGGAGCGAACGCGACATCCCGATGCATGGGAACACCGCCTGTCGGACTCCCGCTGCGCTCTTCGGTTAAAATCTATCTACGAAAAATCTGCGAAATCAGCCGATACCTTTTTCGTGGGTTCTGTGCGCTGTATCGTGGCGGACAGTTCCTACTCTCCCTTGCCTCCCGTTCGCCTCCCTTGCCTCTGTTTACCGGCTACAATCCGTCAGCGGCTATCCGGCGAAACTCTCGATGCCGAGGGGGGGCGGACATCCTGTGTCGGACCCCTGCCTCTAAGCTCAGCTCTGAAAGGTGAAGACTGGACCCTTGCCACCGCTGCATGTCTGGCTGGACCCCATTCGGTCCTCCACCCTCTTTCTCCCCTTCGTGGTTAGATCGCCTGCCCATCTGCGGCTCTGCGGGACATGCTCTTCAGGCAATCTGCGAAAATCGCCGAAATCTGCGGACAACCCCCTTTCTCTTCTCAGCCGCATGAAACCATTCAGCCACCATGTAACTGTTCGTCGGCGGGTCTATGCCCCTGGCGCGAATGGGAACACAGCCTTCGGCCTTGCTGGTTGGACGGCCACGGGCGGGACGGCCACGGGGTCGCATCGGGACGGCCACGGGGTTCGGGACGGCCACGGGGTCGCATCTGAACTATTGACAGTCGTTTGCTGAGCACACATTGGCGCTCCGTGCCGGTGAGGCTTCGCTCAGCATGCCTCAGATTCATGACGTGATACCATGGCCATATTCCACCCATAAACGCCATGACCATTCATATGTTAAATGTTCAGACGCGACCCGATTGTCGTCGTCTTGGTCGCACACATGGTCGCAACAGTCTCAGGCAGTCGGTCTTTCAGGACACGACATTCTGGTGGGTAGAGTTTCGGCTTTCCCGTCGCTTGGTCAAGGTACGCAGCAATGTAGGCTCCTCCCATGAGGGCGTTCTTCTCTACGCCCGGAAACTCGATTTTCTCACGGTACGAGAAGGGGCCGAAGGCAAGGGACGTGGCGATCTGAACGCCCTGTCGCATACAGTTGTAATGAACGCGAAAGAGCACGTCACACAGTGCAGAAAACGCTGCCCTCTCAGGGATTAAATTACCCTCGCGGCGAACGAACAAAATCCCGCAATCAGACACGAAAATCCCCTCGACACCTTGCTGCCGCTGCAAGGCTTGGTACCCAGCTGAGTAAAGAGCGTCGAGGAGTTTGGCTGCTCGATCTGCTTTTCCTGCGGCTGCTTGTTTAAGGTAAGCGTCACCGCTGGCGCCTCTAGCTCGGCTCCTGGCAGATGGCATGATCGGCCAATGCCCGAGCCTCATCTCCCTCTTGTCAAAACGGATCGTCGTGGCCGGCTTTGTTTGCCCCGTGCTAAGCGCGAGGAGTTGCT
>DASPKX010000068.1:0-18606 GCA_035627835.1 Candidatus Methylomirabilota bacterium | reverse complement strand
CGATGGGCGGAATGCTCGTGAAGCCAGCGGGGGCTGCCTTGGGTCCGTTGCGGGTTCCCTCGCGATATGCCCAGCCGTAGTTCCCGCCCTTCACGATGACATCGACCTCCTCCAACGCATTCTGGCCAACATCACCCGCGTAGAGGGTGGAACCATCAAACGCCATTCTCCATGGGTTCCGCAGGCCCACTGCCCAAAACTCTGTGCGAACATTGGCAGGGTTGACCGCGCGTCCGTTGAACGTCGAGACCCCCACGAAAGGATTATCTGCAGGAATTGCGTATTGGAATGGCTGCGGGATTGCGGGATGAGGGTTTGGATCCAGGTTTCCCTCACGCCGATCCACATCGATCCGCAGAATGCCCGCGAAGAGATCTTTGTCGATGAGCTGGCTGTTGTTGTATTGGTCGTTTCCGCCACCCTCGTCACCAAGGCTCACATAGAGATACCCGTCCGGGCCGAAGTGAATGTCGCCGCCATTGTGATTGCCTGCCTGGTCTGGCTGCGAGAACAAGATAACTTCGCTCGCACGGTCGGCGAGGTTAGGGTTCGTTTCAGAAACCTTGAACCGGGAAAGGCGATCCTCGAGCGCGGGTTTGTTGGCGGTGTAGAAGAGGTAGAAGTAACCGTTGGTCGCGTAACCCGGATGAAAGGCCAGGCCTAGGGTTCCGCCTTCGCTCTGAGTGTATGTGTCCGGCGCGATGTTCAGGAACGTGGTTTTCGTCGGCTGGGCAAGGTTGGTGATCACCATGATGCGTCCGCCTTTCTCCACAACAAACAAGCGGTTGGTCTCGCCGGGCGGAGTCACGAGCGCGACGGGCGCGGCAAAGGTTAGTCCCGGAAAAGCTGAAGTGGTTGTGAACCGCACCTCCGGAGTGGTGGCTGGAAAATTCGACGTCCCCACAGGCGCGCGGTCAAAGGCCATGCCGCTCAAAATCGTAAGCAGCCCAAGAAAGAACCTCCCGGTCTTCATGCGGCTATAACCATGGCCTTGCGGGAGAACTCCGTCAAACGGGGCGGACGGTGAGAAACCACGAAGATCACCGAGGCCACGAAGATAGGAAGGAAGAGTTCCGAGGCGGAAACAAGGAGCCAAGCGCGGGGCCTGTATGTTGGCCGGCTTTACAATCATTTCAAAGGCTCGATACTGCACTCATCCCATGAGCCTGCCTCGACGAAGATTTATCAGCGCGAGCGCTGCCGCTGCGGGTTGGCTCGCTTCGGCCCCGTTTGGATTTCTTAGCGCGCTGCCACGCGTCACTGCTGCCGACGTGCAAGCCAAGCCGCTGCTCTTTGCGCCCGAAGTGGAGCCGCTGGTGCGGCTGCTCGAGGAAACGCCGCGGGAACGCGCAGTGGAACAAATCGTCGCGCGGATAAAAAGCGGGACGAGCTACCAGGAGATTCTCTCTGCGTTGCTGCTCGCGGGGGTGCGGAACATTCAACCGCGGCCTATCGGGTTCAAGTTTCATGCGGTGCTCGTCATCAATAGCGCGCATCTCGCCAGCATCGCTTCGCCAGAGCAGGATCGCTGGCTGCCCATCCTCTGGGCTGTGGATCAGTTCAAATCCTCGCAAGCCGCAGACGTGCGTGAAGGCAACTGGACGCTCGCTCCAGTTGATGAGTCCGCAGTGCCCGCAAGCCACCGTGCGAAGGCCGCTTTGATCGCGGCTATGGACCAATGGGATGAAAGCGCTGCGGATTCGGCCATTGCAGGGTACGCGCGCACGGCTGGCGCTCACGACATCTTTGACACGCTCTGCCGTTATGGCATGCGCGACTTCCGCGAATTGGGGCACAAGGCCATTTACCTCGCGAACAGCTATCGGACTCTGGACGTGATTGGCTGGCGCCACGCCGAACCTGTCCTTCGCTCTTTAGTTTACGCTCAATTGGATCGCGTGGGGGAGAAGCAGAACCCCTCCAAGGCGGACCTTCCTGCGGATCGTCCTTATCGCCGAAACCTTGAGCGCTTGAAGGAGATTCGCGCCGGATGGCTCGACGGCAAAGCCGACTCAGACGCCACACGGCAGATGCTGCACGCGTTGCGCCAACGGTCCGCTAATGACGCGAGCGCCAAAGCAGTCGAGTTGCTCAACAAAGGCGCTGCGGTGAACAGCCTGTACGATGCGTTCTTCACAGCCGCGGCGGAACTGGTGATGCGCGCGCCTGGCATCAGCTCGCTTCACGCCGTCACGTTCACGAACGCGCTGCGCTACATGTTTGATCACTGCCGTGATGAAGAAACTCGGAAGCTGATCGTGCTCCAGAACGCGGCCTTCATCCCGTTGTATCGCAGCCGCACTGCTGCGGGCGAGAAAGTTGAGATTGACGAATTTGAGCCCGGCCACCTCGAAGCTTCAGGCCGGAATGGGATTGAGGAAATCTTCACGACTCTCTCGTCAGACAAACTGCTGGCTGCACGCAAAGCGCTCGCCTACCTCAAGAGCGGCTCCGATCCGAAGCCGATCCTGGATGCGGGGCGTCGCCTGGTTTTCCTCAAAGGCCGCGATTCGCACGACTACAAATTCAGCTCCGCCGTGCTTGAGGATTTCCACGGCATCGCCACACCCTGGCGTGACCGTTTCCTGGCAGGAAATGTGTTCCTCTTTCGGGGAGCGCGGGAAAGCGACACCGACCTCGCGCAGCGCATCCGCTCCGCGTTGGGCTGACCCCTTTCAGGCCGTGGCCGGTTAAATGTTCTGCTCCGCTTTCTGGAGCTTGTATTCGCGCTTGTTGGGTTGGGCTGTGCGGCGTTGCAGTTTCACGATGTCTTCCTCCAGAGCATCCAGCGCTTTCAACGCGGGCTCGAGGGTCGGCAAGTCTGAGCTGACCTTCAATTGCACATTGCGCCAGCGGTGGAAGTGAATTTCATTATGCTGCAAAGTATAGCGGTGGACCTGCGCGGCCTGTGCCGTCATTGGCGTGTTCAGGGCAGCCAGATTGATTCCCTTTGCCAGCGCCTCAGCGGTGAATTCTCCCACACTCTCATTGCCGATGCTGAGGCTATAATTGCCAGCAGGGAGATCCGTGATCTTCAGCGTTTGTTGGTTCAAAGCTTCCATGAAGTCGGAAGATTTTATGGCTAAGGCAACCACCGGGTCTTTAAGATCCACATGCATGGGCAGGGCCTCATCCATCTGCGTCCAATTCAGCACACCGTCACCATCGGTCATCGTGACGGTGGTGCGCTGCCCGTTCGCCTTCTTGGTGGAGGCGTTAATCTCCACATGGCTTACGAGGGCCGGCGCGTTCCAGGCCTTCAACAATTCCGCCGCCATCAGCAATTGCCCGCCAGGGCCAGGGTGAACACGATCCTGGTTAAGCTTAACGGCATTCTCATGATCCACCGCGTCCGCTTTCTTCGTCGCCTCAACCACGCCGGTGTTCAGGTCGGCAAACGTCAGGTTCTTCTGTTCTGCGAGTTCTTTGACGAATTGACCGTAACGAAGCAGCACGGCGTTGTAGCCTCCCTCGAAGTTGGGCGGGCGAGTCACATCATCAAACGGTGATGGCTGGATTACCGTGATGCGAAGGTTCGGGAAAGCGCTCTTCGCGCTCTCAATGATCTTGGTGTAGCCGTTCGTGTAAGTGGCGAAGATCCCCTGGTCGAACGGACGATACGACGCGTCGTTCATGCCCAGCATGATCGTCATGACCGTGGGCTTGTAGGCGAAGACATCGCGCTCCAGGCGGGTCTCAATCTTGCCGCCGCCGCCGCCGCTGACCCGGTCACCGCCCCATCCTGAATGCACGAAGGTGACGTTCATCTTCGGGAAACGAGTCACGGCATATGTTTCGGTGAAGGTCGTGTACAGCCGCTGATCGGTGATGCTATCGCCGTAGAAAACCACACGATCGCCCTCCTTAAGGTGGAAAGCTTTATCCGCCGCTTGCGCGGACCAGATGCACAAGCCGAGGGCCAACAACCCAGCCAAACGTGAATTCATCCAAGCGGTGTAACAGGTGGCATTGCAAAAGAAAAGGCGCGTTCCTTGTGAGAACGCGCCTTTGTGAAAGCGATTAACTTAGGCCTGGGCGGCTTGCGGCTCGACTTCTTCGATGTTCGCGTTCTTTTCGATGAACTCGACTGTCTTCTGGTGCAGCAGGTAGTTCGCGATGTTGCCGAAGCGGTTTTCTTTCTTCCACTTCGCAGCAAGTTGCTGCGGGTCCATGTTGTTCGTCTGCGCCTGGTAAATGATGTAACGAGTCATGTCCTCGTTCGTCACTTTGATCCCTTCCTTTTCGGCAATGCGGCTGACGAGGTAAGCCATTTTCAGGCGGTCGCGAGCGGTGCCCTTGGCGTTCTCGTAAATCTGATCTTTGTGCGCGTCGATATCCTGGTGGCTCAACCCTTTGCGCTGATTGTCCGTGACGACTTCGTAAATAACACTGCGGATTTCATCGTTGTAAACGGACTCAGGCAGCTCGCAGCTCACCTTGTTCAGCAAGCCGGTGAGCAACTGTTCACGAATGCTGCGGCGCGTTGTGGTTTCCAACTCCTGCTCCAGAGTTTGGCGCACGTTCTTGCGGAGGTCATCCACATTGGCCAACTCGAATTTCTTCGCGAATTCGTCGTTGATCTCCGGGAGGTTCGCGGCGCGAACTTCAACCACTTCCACTTCGTACACGCCCTTCTTGCCCTCAAGTTCCTTAATGACGAAGTCAGCAGGGAAATCGACGTTCACCGTGCGCTTGTCGCCCGCACGAGCGCCAACGAGCTGCTCGGTAAAGCCAGGAATGAAGGAGCCATCGCCCACCTTAAGCCAGGAACCTTTCTTTTCGGTAAGGCCTTTGGCCACGGGAGCGATGTCGGTGAGCGGCTTGCCGTCGGTGGTGCCGGAATAGTTCACGACCACGACGTCACCGGTCTGAGCCTCACGGGCGACCGGCTCAAAGTTCGCCTGCCCTTCGCGCAAGCGTTGGAGAGCTTTTTCCACATCGTCATCGCTGACGGTGCGCTTCTCTTTCTTCGCGGGCAGCCCTTTGTAGTCCGGAACCTCGAATTCAGGCTCCGTCTCCACCGTGGCGGCGAACTGCAGTCCTTCTGTGCGGCCGAACTGAATCTCCTCCACTTCAGGCATGCGCACCGGGGTGATCTTGTGCTCCTTAACTGCCTTGTCGAAGTTGTCCGAGATCAAGCGGCTCTTCACTTCGCCTTCGATATCTTTCTGGAAGACCTTCTCGATCAGATGTCGTGGAGCTTTTCCAGGGCGAAAGCCTGGCAGCTTTTGGGTGCGCTGAAACATCCCAATGGTCTCGTCGAATTTCTTCTGCACCGTTTCAGGGTCCAGAGTCACTTTCACCAGCTTCCGACAAGGGGCAAGATTCTCGATGGTAACGTTCACAAAATCCTCAATAAACACGCCTTCGGGAGGCAAATCCCGCCCGAAAAGCAGCGTGTAAAGCTATGTACGCGCTTCGGGGGTGTCAACCACAAGAAATGGACGCGAAAGTTGCCCGGAGGGCCGCTAAATCGGGGCCAGCCGGTCTTCCGGGACATTCGTCCAGATGACCGTTTTGCCGGTCTTAAAACCCCACGCTCCGGGAAGTTCTTTTAGCTTCCGCAGGTTGTGCCCGCTGAACGCCGCGAGGACACGGTGATCGTCCAACTCCTGTGGCTCCGAAGAGGTTGCGTGATGGTAGTTGATCGAGAAGTGGAGCCACCCTCCTGGTTTTAAGGCGCGATGAATCTCTCTGGCTGTTTGCGCGAAATCGTCAACGTGGTCCAAAGCGTCCCTGGAAATAATGACATCGAAGAAACCGTCAGGCGTGGGAAGGGCTTCCGTTTTCGCGTCGATCCAGTGGATCGAGTCATTGAACTCGTCCAGGGGGAATCCATGCCACTTGTAGGCGGCCAGCAAGTGGTCAATGCAATGCCGTTCACAATCCTTGAACACCAGCAGCGTTGGCATTGGGCCTGAGCCTATATCGGCCACGCGCATCCCCACGAATGAATCCGCCCGAAGCTGCAGATCCTGGAGGTAAGTGGCGTGCTGCAACTCCACCCGGATCCAGGTTAGCAGCGCGTTCTTCTTCTCGTCGAACCGCTTCTCCTTCAGCTCCTCGGCCGGCGGCGGGAAATGGTAATGCTCCTCCCCGTTATACCAGGCGACAATCCGGTCGATCGCCTCCACCCAATGATCGGCCTCGGCGTTCGTCTTGAAGACTCGGTGCCAGAGGCCAGAGCCGTAGATTTTGCTTTGGAGAGCCTCGAGCATGGTTATGAAAGCATTTACAAACCACGAAGGACACGAAGAGCACGAAGGGGGAATTAGGAAAGACTTAGCGGCAGGCCTGCTTCCACTCTCTCTGCAGGGATCACATTGGAATCACGACCGCATTCCGACCCCGCCAATTGATGCTCTATACTGCTCTAACTTTCTTCTTCGTTCCTTCGTGTTCTTCGTGCGCTTCGTGGTTAGTTGACGTTCTTGCTTGAGTTTCGATCCTAGGATCATGCAGCCACCGCCACCCGCTTGCGGCGGAATTGGCCGATTGAGCTGGCTTCGGGCGTGGACGAGGCTGCTGCTTTTGGCAGGTCCAAAGGCGCTTCCGGGTTGTCGCACAGCTTCCGCAGATGTGTGTTGAACTCACTGATGAAGGCGCGAATCGTGCTCTCGTTGTAGAGGTCAGGATTGTATTCCCAGAACAATGTCGGGTTCTGCTCGCAGTCCTTCACGAACACGCTGATATCGTGCTGGGCGCCCGATGTCCAGAGGTGGGCCGCTTCGATCCGCAGGTTGCCCGCTTCCACTTCTGGCAATGGCTCCCACGCGCTTAACCATGCCTGGAAGAGTGGGGGCCGGTTTGGCTGCCGCTCCGGCTTAAGCTCATCCAGCAGCTTCTCGAAAGGCACCTCCTGATTCGCATGCGCTCCCAAGGCTTGCTCGCGCGCCTGGGCGATGAGGTCGTTGTACGTCGTGCCTTCAGCCGCTTTGCTGCGGAAGACCACGGTGTTCACCAGGAACCCAAGCAGCTTCTCCGTTTCGACACGCGAGCGTCCAGCCAGAGCGGACCCAAGCAACACATCGCGCACCCCTGTTTTCTTGTGCAGGAACGCTTCGTATGCGGCGAGCACAGCCATAAAGTAGGTTGCGCCGTTTTTGCGCGCGACTGCCCGCACCTTCGCAGCAATCTCTTTTTCCACCGGTTCGGCGATAAGCGCGGCTGTGTGCGTGGCCTTGCTTTGGCGCGTGTTGTCTGGCGCGAGCGCTTCAAAGATCCGAGGCGGATTCGCCAACTGCGTTTTCCAGTATTGCAGCCCCTCAGCGGCGTGGGCGCCGCTCGCTTGCAGCCGCAGCCAGAAAGCAAAGTCGCTAAACTGAATCGGGAGCGGTGCGAACTCCGGCGCGCGTCCCGCAGTTGCGGCCTCATACGCTTGCCCAAGCTCGCGAACGAAATTCTGCAGGGACCAAACATCCGTGATTGTTTGATGGAACGTGAAGGCCAGGTAGCAAGACCGGGCGTCGACTCTGTGCAGCTTGGCGCGCCAAAGCGGCGCCTGAGCAAGGTCGAATCGCTCCAGCGCTTCCACCCGCGCTTTGGTGATCATCGCGGCTTCAGAAGCTCCATGAGCCTCTTCGACGCTGAAGGGCAGCTCGATCTGTTCAGCGACGAGTTGCTCCACAGCCTTGCCGGTCCAGTGGTAGCTGGTGCGCAGCACGGCATGCCGCGTTGTGAGAAGCTCAAGCGACTTCCGCACCGCTGCCACGTTCACGTCACCGGTGATACGCAGCAGCAAGCCAACATTATAGACAGCAGGCCCGCTTTCCATCTGCTCAAGGAGCCAAATGCGTTCTTGCGCGGCGGTGAGGGGAATTGTTGCGCCTGCGGGAGCTTTCGGAATGCCGTTGCTGCGAGAGCCCTTCTTAGCCTCCGTTTCGATCAATCTGGACATGCCCGCGATCGTTGCCCCTGGCCCAAACAAGGAGCTGAGCGGCAGCTCGACACCGAAACTTTCCCGGACGCGCGCGAGGATTTGCATCGCCCGCAATGAATCGCCCCCGATCTCGAAAAAGTTATCCTCAACCCCGAGTTCTGCAGTGCCAAGGACGTTTTGCCAGGCCAACAACAGCTTGCGCTCGCGCTCGTCTCCTGCGGCCTTTTTTGTGACGCCGGTCTTTGCCGCGAGAGCCTGCTGCAAGGCCGCAAACTCACCGGCTTCAAAGCCTTTTTTCAGGTGCGTGCGTTGGATCTTCCCACTGGTGGTTTTGGGGAACGTCTTCTTGGTCAGCGGCAACACCACCAAGGGGCTGATGCCGAGATTCGCAGCGACTTTTGTTTTTATGCTCCGCACGAGCTGCACGACTTGCGGCCAAGCGGGGTCATCATTCGCAATGGTCATGTCCGCAGGATGCGCTTTCGGCACGAAGAAAATCGCCAACCCCTCGCTGCCAGTGCTCGCGTCGGAGACAGCGCACGAGGCCGTGAATGTCGGCTCGACTCCTTCGACGCTGTTAACGACATCCTCGATTTCGTAGCAGTAGAAATTGGCGCCGCGAACAATGATCATCTCCTTCTCGCGCCCGGTGAGCGTAAGGCGGCCATTGAGAATGAAACCGATGTCGCCGGTGTTAAACCAGCCGTCGCCCACAAAGGCGGCAGCATTGGCCTCGGGATTCTTTAAATAACCCGGAGTCACGCTCGCGCCGCGAATCTGGAACCTTCCGATGACCCCTTCGGGCACCAGCTTGTTCTCGTTGTCAGTAATGCGGATTTCGATGCCGGGCACTGGCGGCCCCAAGTCGATGAAAGTGACAGAGGCTGGATCATTCTCCGGCGCGGGCTCAAGCAGCCCGGTCAGCGTTGCTTTCTTGAAGCGGAGCGCGGCGGTCTTCGGCGAGTAATCGTTGGTGTAGGTCATGCAGGTGCAGACCTCCGCCATGCCGAACGCCGGCTGCATGGCTTCCTCGCGTATGCCGAACTTCGCTGTCTCCTTCAGAAAATCGGTGACGACCGGCAATGTCACTTGCTCGCCGGCGTTCATGAGAAACTTCACGCAGGAGAGATCCCAACCCCTCCCGCCGTCTTGCTTCAAGCGATCGGCCACCAGCTTGAATGCAAAGTTCGGCGACCACGTGTGCGTGACGCGGTAATTGTCCATCAAGTCGAGCCACCGGCGAGCGTCTGCGAGAATGTAGTCGCTCTTGCACTGGATTTCGTTGCAACCGAGATACACATCCTTGAGGTGCATCGTGAGAATTGGCACCACATGATCAACGGGCAGCCAGCTCATGACCATGTCGTCGGGACTGTATCCACAGAACTGCTGCGAGCCATGGATGTGCGCAATGATCGCGCTATGGATCTCCTGAATGCATTTCGGCACCCCGGTGCTTCCGGACGTGAGCTGGAAGAAAACTAAGTCGCTGGGCTTCGCGTCGTAAATCTCCTCAGCAGGTTCGTTTTGCCGCAGCTCCTCCACCTTCAGCAACCTAAGGCTTGTCATCCCCGCCACCTGAGGCAGGCGCGAGAGCGCGCTTTCTAAATGCGCGTTGGTGATAATTGGCGGCTCCTCCAACAGCTTCCAAATGTTGTAGAGCTTGTTTACGACACCATTCTTCTCCTCGTACGATGGGGCTATGGCGACAGTGACAGGAGTAACCCCGCAAAGCACGCATGCCCAGAATGCCGTAAAATGATCCCGCAGGCGCTCGCATTGGAGGATCACTCGATCGCCCGGCTTCAACCCTTTTGCCCGAAGGCCGCTCAACACCTGCCGCGCTTCACCCAGAAGCTGTGGATATGGCTGAAAATCCTCAGATCCATCCGCTTGGACGTAGCGAACACCGTGGGTTGGATACTCGCGGGCGGTGCGTAGAATGGCTTCGGTAAGAGTCTTGGGTGCGTGTGCAGGAATATGCAACGGCCCGCCATTGCTATAGGCCCATTTGCGGTTCTGGATCTGCTCAGGAGAGAATCGCTCGGTCACTTCCTGGTTCAGGAATGTCTTGCTCATGCGCTTAGGTGGTTCAGGGGGTTTCTGAACATCCCCGAGTCTATGGCCGGTGACACGAGCAACAATCAGGGGTGCGCCTGCTCTCGGGGCGCTACTCCCATAGGCGAGGCTTCAGGGTTTCCTTTACCCTGCCGTTCTTTAGCGTTCAGCCCCCAAATACCAGCATTTCGCCCCTATTTGGTTCACCCTTAAGCAATTTTCACCTACCCACAGCATCACCCAAATGAAAACCATATCCATCCCTCTCTTTGCGGCAGCCGCTGTTCTGGCTGGCAGCGCCTTCTTTGCATCCGAATCCCAGGCCCAAGGCTGCGTGGCCGTGCGCGGCGGCGCTTGCCTGGGCGGGCCACACATCGGCGGTGAGCATGGCAGCGGTTACCTCCAGGCGGGCGACTGGCAGGCAAGCCTCAGCTATCGCTGGCTGCACTCGGACCGCCATTTTGTCGGCGACCAGGAGAACAAAACCCGTTTTCAGATCGGCAATGAAGTCATCAACGACTCGCACTTCTTCGACCTTTCCGCCCTTTACGCGATCACCGAACGTTTCAACGTCGGGCTGACATTGCCATTCGTGCATTCCTATCGCACTTCATGGTACGAGCACGACAATGCCACGCGCCACGGCAGCTCCGCAGGCGGGCTGGGCGATGTGCGCGCCGGCGTTTATGCATGGATCATCGATCCAGCCAAGAACCCGAAGGGCAACCTCTCCGTCGGCATCGGACCTAAATTCCCTACCGGCGATTATCGCGCAACCGACACCTTCTACACCACGAACGGCCCTGTGATCGGTTACGTTGATCAATCAATCCAACCTGGCGACGGTGGCTGGGGTTTCACGACCGAATTGTTTGGCTTCTACTCAATTATGCCGAAGCTCAGCGCTTATGTGCAGGGCTCCTACTTGTTCAATCCAGAGAACGACAATGGGACTCCAACACGCACCGGCCGCGCGCGCGGGAATCCGTTCGAGCAAACCATGAGCATTCCAGACCAATACCTGGGGCGCGCGGGCTTGAGCTACATTCTCTGGGAGCCATGGGGTGTCGCCCTGAGCCTTGGCGGCCGCATTGAAGGTGTGCCCGTGCGCGATGCGCTCGGTGACAGTGACGGCTTCCGCCGCCCTGGCTATGCGATCTCAATTGAGCCTGGCTTGAGCGTGATGAAGAATGGTTGGACCTTCGGTGTGACGACGCCGGTGGCTGTTTACCGCAATCGCGAACGCAGCGTGGCGGATGAGCGTTTCACCGCCACGAGCGGCGTTTACCGCCATGGCGACGCGGCTTTCGCTGACTTCATCGTCACCGCGAACATCGCCAAACAATTTTAGGCGCTTCCTCCGTCTGACACTGCGGGCGCGGTGAGCTTCTTTGGGTTGGGCTCACCGCGCTTTTTCATTTCAACAGCTTCAGCGCGCCGCTCTTGTTCTTGAGCACCTGGTCGTAAGTGCATTGTTCCGGCGCCTTATCGGGGCGCCAACGCATGAATCCTGTCCCATGCCGAAAACGGCCGCCGCTGAAATGGTCGTAGGTTACCTCCACCACCAGCTTGTGGGCTAACGGTTGCCACTCGGTGTCCCGTTCAGGCGCCCAACGACTTGGGCCGCCTGGAGCTTTTCCCGTAAATCCCGGCGGCTTCACCAGTCCCTCCAACTGCTTTGTGAGCGCTGCTTTCTCAGCGGCCTTAATCCCTGAGCAAAAGCCTACGTGGTGCAACAATCCGTCGTCAGCAAACAAGCCCAGCAACAACGAGCCGACGACCTTTTTCTTCGCGGCATATCGGAATCCGCCCACCACGCAATCGGCGCTGCGGTAAGTCTTGTGCTTCACCATCCCGGTGCGATCACCGGAGCGATAGTCGAAGTCGAGCCGCTTGGCCATGATCCCGTCGAGGCTTTCACCTGCGGCCGCCAACCATTTCCGCGCTGTTTTAATGTCAGTGGTCGCTGGTGAAAGGCGCAACCGATCATGGCCTTCAAAGTGTTTTGCGAAGTCCTCCAATGCTGCACGACGTTCTTTCAGAGCCGTTCGGAGAAGGGACTTTCCTTTTGCGTCGGCGAGCAGGTCAAAAACAATCACGAGCGCAGGATCCGCAGCAGCCAGTTTCTTAACTCGGCTTTCGGCTGGATGCAGGCGGAGGAGCAGCTTGTCGAATGAAAGGCCCTGGCCCTCAGGAATCACTAACTCAGAATCGAGAACGAATTGCTTCGGCTTAAGCGCTCGGACCGCTTCCACCACTTCAGGAAAGTAACGCGCGAGAGGCTGGCCTGACTTGGATTGCAGTTGAACCTCGTCGCCATCCCGGAAGACCAGACATCGAAAACCATCCCATTTTGGCTCGTACTGCCACTCAGGGCCCTCTGGCAGCTCATCCACGGACAAAGCCTCCATCGGCGGCAACGGCGGCTTCAGTTCCAACACCTCCATGGAAGTGAAGATACCGCGCAGGCCGCGTCGGCTCAATCAGGTGGTCGAGGTGGTGAGCGGAAGTCGGCGCTTTGATGCCGCTCCATACGGAGCTGTTTTGGGTCGCGCGACGGTACGACAAAGATGACGCGCCTTACGGCGCTCGGAGGACCTGGTGCATCCGGTGGCTGGAGATCAAGCGCGTCTCCTTCATCGCGAGAGCCCGCAAGTGGCCATGAAGATCGGGCTCTCCGCGCGAACCGGGGCGTCTGGAACAATTACTTCGTCTCGAACTTCAGCAGCTCCGCGGCGGTCCACTGATCAGGCTTATCGCCGACCTCTGCGCGGATTGCTTTTACGAGATCTTCCGGCACTTCAGGAGCACTGTTCCCCCATTGCTTGCGCACGAACGTGGCCACAGCCGCCACTTCTTTGTCGTTCAACGTGCCGCCAAGAGCGGTCATGGATGCTTCCCATTGAACACCTTTGACCATAATTGGCCCGGTGACGCCATTCAGGATAATGCGAACCAAACGCCCTGGATCTCCAGTGACCCACTCGGACCCAGCCAAGGGCGGGAACAACCCTGGGGTTCCGTTGCCGTGCGGCTGGTGGCACAGGGAGCAGGTGCGGGCAAAGACTTCGCGTCCCATCAATTCGGCCTCGCCGCCCGGTTGGGAATTCTTCACCTGGGCAAAACTTTGGTAAGGGGGATAGACCTGCGCGTTGAAGCCGCCAGCGTTGTCGTTGAGGTAAACACCTGCCCAGAACAAGAGCACGCAAAGGCCGAAGAACAGCCAAATCGGCATGTGCGATGGGGCCGCTGTCGGCTCGGTGTCATCACCATGAACCGGCTGGGAAGCGGGGCCTGAATTCTGTCTCTTGTCGTGCTTCATTGCGCGTTCTGATTGGTGGCTGCGCCGGCATTGGTTCCCGCCGCATTCGTGGCCGCAGGGTTGTTCGTGGCGTTGCCCGCCTTCTTCTCCGGAGCCGGTGGCGCTTCGTAAATGGGTGCGTTCGCCTTCAGGCTGAGCAGGTAACTCACGAGGAGTTGAGCCCGCTGGGTTGGCACAACCTCGTGCCCCGCCGCCGGGGCAAGGCTGCCCGTCAACTTAAGGGCGTTGGTCGAACCACCACCGCGAATCTGCCGTGTCTCAAACAAATAAGGATACTGCGGCATCGTGGAATTTTCGACCGTCAACTTGGGATTGTAAAGATGCAGCAGGTGCCACTGGCGATCGGTCCGGCGCACGCCGATGTTTGCGAGGTCCGGGCCAATGCGCACTGAGCCGATGGGAGGCTGTGGGTCAAAAGCGAAATCCTGGATCACCGTATGGCGATTGCCCCAGCCGCGCTTGGAATCATTCGCGATTTGCGGGGAACGATTCTGCAGCGTGTGGCAGGTGGCGCAGCCTTCTTCCTGGTAAATCTCGCGGCCTTGGGATGCATAGCCCGGGCGCTTGTTCGGGAACACCTCGCCCGTTTGTGGGTAAACTGCGGGCTGAATCTTGCTGAAATCGCGGTAAGGAGCATAAACCATGGTCACCCAGGACCAGAGGAATGCTGCCAGAACACCAAGGAAAATCAGGGGGGTATTGCTCATTAGTGGGTCCTCCCAGCGGTGCGGGTGCGATCATTTGCCGACCCGCAGCAGCAGCCGTAGAAGTTCCGCATCAGCGCGCCGATGCCAGCGAGTTGAGAAACCAACAGAACCAACATTGCGACTGTGCCCATGCCCACAAATGGGAACGTGCTTCGGAGCACACTCATGAAATCCTTGCCCGGATCGTTTAACCCTCCCGCATGCCTTAGCCCCCCGATCAGGAGCGCCAGAATCAAAAGCATCGAGCCGAAAATCGTCAGCCTCCTCTGCAGCACAATGGATTTGCCCCAATCACAACCAGTCAGGCGCGGGACCATGTAGTAAATCGTTGCGAGCAACGCAAAGCCCACCACTCCGAGCGTCGTCAAGAAGAACAAACCGGGGACAACAAACGTGAACGCAAAAAAGTTCGCCGTGTTACCAGCCGCAGTCAGCGCCGCGAGCACAGTGGCAATCACATAGAGAACCGAGCTTACGCGGATCAAATGCCAGGTCTGCCCTTCCGGCCTATTCTTCAGGCCTGTGATGGTTCGCTGCCAGTTGAGGAAATTGCTCGCCGCGGGGATTAGGAGAAGCACCGCCACCGCTGCGCTCACGGCCGGATACCAGCGCGGAAGCACACTTGTAAATTGGAACCCACCGAAACCAGCAAAGAAGATGTATGTCCAAAAGCCGAATGCAGCCAGGCCAGAGCTATGCAGTGTCCGTCCGCTCAACTTCGGAGTGAAGTAATAGATCGCGCCAAGTGCAACGGGAACCAGCCAAAGCGCGACGACACCGTTCGCGTACCATTGATGCACGGACGGATGAACCATCGGAGTCACATTGTTCAGATGAATCATCCAAATCGCGGTCGAAAGCAGCCAAGGGAAGCAGATGAAACCAGCCAGGACGAACCATTGCGTCGGATACATCTCTGCCACCGTGCGACGGGCGTTCGTCAGGAACGCGCTCAACGCAAAGGGCAGGAACGAAATGAACATCGCAATGGCCGGCCCTTTAGGAAACTCAAACAACTGCTGGCTCGAGTTATATCCTGCCAGGATCAGAACGAGCGCCACCGTGAGCGCGATGTTGTAGAACAAGGTAGCCACGGTCACCAAAGACGGCAGCGCGAGTGTGTTCCGGCCCAGTCGGCAAATCAGGTATAAACCAGCGGCGATCGCTGCGTTCGTAAGGAATCCGTAAACCAGCGCGTCCACAAACACGGGCTGAACACGGCCATAGGTCAGGAAAGGCAATTTGCCCATGCCTGGGGCGTGCAGCGAGGCGAAGGCTAAAGTCCCGAACAGCGCGCTAATCGCGAACCATTTCAGGGCCGAGGCAACCAGCAACAGCAACGGCACACGGGCGGACTGCTCCACCGTGAGGGCGGGCAGCGCCCCCTCGAGCGAATAGCGGGCAGGTGTTTCAGTGGTGAGCGCCATGGAATTATTCGTAGTTGGGAGCTGGGGCCGGGGCTGACGCCTTCTCAGCCCGCTTCGTTAACTCGGCGCGGATTGTCGCCGGGTTCTTAGCCTGGGCCACCAGCTCCATTGCGCGATCAACGGACAAACGGTAAACGCCTTTGTTTTTGTCGATGACACCAAAGTTGTTCAGTTCAGTGGTGTTCGCCGCTTTCAATTCTTGTAACGCGCGGATGCGATCTTCACGTCCACCCTGGTTGATACGCTTCGGCGGGTTGCCGGCGAACATCGCGCGGGTGAGGAACACAAAGATGAAGAACGACGCGATGATGCACAGCGCGTAGATGAAAATCCGGAATGAGCCGGGGCGTTCGTAAGTCGTCGCCATTTTAGTGCGCTCCTTTCTTTTGCGTGCCGAGCGTCTGGTCTTCACGCTCGTAGCCAGCCTGGATGATATCCAGACCTTCAGCCATGCGCGGGTCGCGCTGCGGGAATGGCGGGTGCGCGTTGAAGTACTTCAGGAAAACCATCGTGAGCACGCCAAGCATGAACAACCAGCAGGAGATATCGATCCAGTGCAGCATGAACCCTTCAGGATGCAGGACCGGCATCACGTTGAACGAGATGTCGATGAAGTGCATCAACCAGGCCCAGAAGAAGAAGAACGTCATCAGCCAGGGGGTCAGCTTCGCGTCAATGCGCAGCAAGCTCAGGAACGGCACAAAGAAATGGCCGAAAATGATGATCATGGAGATCTGCCTCCAGGTGCCTTGCTCGCGCAGAACATACCAAAAGGTTTCTTCAGGCATGTTCGCGTTCCAGATAATGAAATACTGCGAGAAATGGATGTAGGCGTAGAACACCGTGAAGGCGAAGAAGAGCGAGCCCAGGAAGTAGAACTGCTTGTCCTTCAGAACGGCGGTTAGGTGGCCTGTCCGGCGAAGGATCATTGCGATCGCATAAACAGTCGCGAGTGTCGTCCAGACGCTGCCTGCGAAATAATAAACACCATACATCGTGGAGAACCACTGATGTTGCAGAGCCTTCATCCACATGATCGCTGCCAGGGTGACGGTCAGGGCGAATGTGATGATGCCCAGGCAAGCCAGCACGCGCATTTTCTTGGTCGGCAACGCATCGCCCGTGCGATCCTGCTGCAATGACCAGTAGCGCAAGCGCCAGCTAAAAAACGTCCAAAGAACGAAGTTCAATACCGCCACCCCGTAGAAACCAGCAGCCGTGAACAATGGCTGTTTCGCTCCCAGCGCATGGTCTGCATGCGGATCGTTATCCATCCAGTCGTACAGATAACGCCTTGCCAGCAGCGCGATTGGAATGAACAGCAACGCCATTACCGGAGCCAGGCAGGCCAGGTGCTCGTTAATGCGGCGGAATGGCACGGACCAACCCGCATCAAAGAGGTGATGCACCATCGTCAGGAACCAGCCTCCAGCCATGATGCTGAGGAAGAACATGAACGAGAGCAGCCAGGAAAATGCGAATTGCTTCTGGTTCACAAAGAACCCGGCAATCGCCCCGAGCGCGCCCAGAGCAATGAAAACCAATGGCAGCGCCTTGAACTTTGTTAAGTCCAATCGTTCGACCGGAGCAGCGGTTGTGGAATGAGCAGCCATATCGTTATTGCGCAATCGCGGCGCGCGCCTGTTGAGGAATTTCTTCCAACGTGCCAAGGCGCGCGAGTTGCAGCGCGCGCAGGTAAGCAATGGTTGCCCAGCGTTCGTCCACCGGCACCACCGGCCCGTACGGCCCCATCAAGTTCCGGCCATGCGTGATCACATGGAACAGCTCCCCGTCAGGCATGGAAACGATCCGGCGATCGTGCAAGTTGGCCACCACGTTCATGCCGTATTTGCGTGTGATCCCATTGCCGTCACCGGTCGGGCCATGGCAAGGAGCGCAGCTGATTGAGTACCGCTGGCGACCGCGCTGAACCAATTCAGCGGTGATTTCCATCGGCATGCTCTCAACGAAGTTCGTTGTGCCAGTGACTAAACCAGTTGTGGCCGGGCTGATCTCGAACTGTTCACCGCGCGCCACCGTGCCTTGCACAGGCAATTGTGAGCCGGTCCCGTTCGCAAAGAATGTGTCTGGTGATTGCGGACGGATCTTCCACTGCCGATCCATGTCCGGAAACACGTCCAAAGGCGGCTTCCGGCCGACGCTGCCTCGGAAACCAGCCAGGCTGATCACCAACGCGACGAGCAATGCAAAGCTAAGGAGGAAGTAGCGCATTATTCAGTGTCCTCCACCATTTCGATCCGTTTGCTGCCCGCATTCTCCAAGAGCTTGCGAGTCTCCGTTGGGGAGTAGCGCGGATCGCCTGTTTCGATCACCACAAAATATTTGTCATGGCTTGCCAGCGCGAAACGCGGGTGGGCCAGCAACGGGTTGTGCCACTTGGGCAGGCCATTCAGCAGGAGCATCCCGCCGATTGCGCCGAACGCGCCGAGGAGAATGGTCAGCTCATAGCTCGGCGGGAAAGCGCCGAACGGGCTGAACATCGGTTTTCCGCCGATGAGGATCGGGTAATCGTACGCGTTCATCCACCAGATCATCAGCATGCCCGCTGTGTATCCAGTCACGCCGCCCACGAAGGAGAACCAGCCAACTTTGGAGTTCTTCATCCCCATCGCTTGGTCCATTCCATGGACAGGGAACGGTGTGAACACGTCCCAGCGTCGGTAACCAGCGTCGCGCACGGCTTCAGCCGCGTGCATGCAGTCAGCGGGAGTGTCGAACTCCGCCATCATTGCAAATGTGCGAGGAGCGTCAGCCATTAGTGGTGTCCTCCCTTAGCGCCGCCCGCAGGGTGGTGCGGGTCAGCCTGTGGTGTGATCGCTTTCACTTCCGAAATCGCGATCATTGGCAGGAAGCGCAGGAACAACAGGAACATTGTGAAGAACAAACCGAATGTTCCCAGGTAAGTGAGCAAGTCGATCTTGGTCGGAGCGTAATAGGCCCAGCTGGATGGGAGATAATCCCGGTGCAGCGAGATGACCACAATTACAAAGCGTTCAAACCACATCCCGATGTTGACCAGAATTGAGGCGATGAACACGACGAGAATGTTCCGACGCATGCTCTTGAACCAGAATAGCTGCGGCACGACGACGTTGCAGCCAATCATGATCCAGTAACCCCAGGCGTATGGGCCAACGGCGCGGTTGATGAACGCGAAGCGCTCGTAAGGGCTGCCGCTATACCACGCGATGA
>DASPKX010000067.1:0-71972 GCA_035627835.1 Candidatus Methylomirabilota bacterium | reverse complement strand
CGCTGCGCCACCCCGCAGTGGCCATGTCGCTGTTCGCAGTTTCCGGCTTAATCCTGTTCCTGCTTGGACGCTATAGCGGCGGGATTGCCCGCTTGCAGAAGGAGCGTTTGCTCCGGCCGAGCGCGAGTTACCTAACCCTTTGCGCTTACATCTCGTTCATTCTCGCTGCGGCCCTGGCAGGAGTGCAGATGGGCTATCCAAAAGTCGATGTCTGGGTGGCGCGGGCCTTGGTCATCCTGATTGGATTGATCGCCATTGAGACGCTGGTGAATCTGATTTTGGAGATGTACCGCCCGCGCGTGCGCGGCATTCCTCCTCGGGTTGTTTACGAGAGCCGCGTCATTGGCCTGCTCGGCCAGCCAGAGGGGCTTATCACCACAGCGGCCCAGGCTCTCGATTACCAGTTCGGCTTTAAGGTTTCTGAGACCTGGTTCTATCGCTTTCTGGAACGGGCGTTTGCCTGGCTTTTGCTGCTGCAGTTTGTCGCGCTTGCTCTTTCCACTTGCGTCATTTTCGTCGCGCCCGGGGAAAAAGCTTTGATGGAACGATTCGGGCGCCCCCTGACTTCCAAGGAGCCTTTGGGCCCCGGTTTGCACTTCAAAATGCCCTGGCCGGTGGACATTGCTTATCGGTACCGGACCGATGAGATCCAAAGCTTCACTGTGGGCGTTGGCGATGAAGAGGAGCACGAGGAAGAAGCGGCTGCGGATGATGGCCATGGCCATGCGCCCACAGCCAAGAAGAAGGCTCACGGTGATGCGCATGGCGACACCATTGTGTGGACGGTGGGGCATTATCAGGATGAGTTCAACATGCTGGTTGCCAGCCGTGATCAGATGGGCTCCCAAAGCTCCACCAACGAGCAAGGGGTGCCGGTGGACCTGCTCAGCGTAAGCATTCCAGTGCAGTATCAAATTTCGGACATTTACGCCTGGGCCTACAACCATGTGAACGCCGGTGATCTTCTCGAGCGCGTGGGAACACGCGAAGTGGTGAAGTATCTCGTGAGCGTGGACCTGTTCGACATCATGTCAACGGGCCGCGCCAAAGCCGCCAACGACCTCCGCGAGCGCATCCAGAAAGCCGCGGATGAACGGCAGCTCGGCGTGAAGATTCTGATGGTCGGGCTGGAGGATATTCATCCCCCAGTGAAGGTGGCCCCGGCTTTCGAGACCGTCGTCGCAACTCAACAGGAAAACGAAGCAAAGATTCGCACGGCCGAAGGCTATGCGGCGCGCCGCGTGGCGTTGGCCAGCGCTGAGGCAACTGAAAAAATTGCGCAGGCGCAAATGGAGCGCGAAAGCAAGGTTGTGGACGCTGTCGCCCGAGCTGCGCGCTTCCGCAATCAGGTCGGGGCTTATCGCACTTCTCCGGACGTCTTCACCCAACGCGCTTACCTTCAAGCGCTGAGCACGGGGTTAACCAACTCCCGCAAGTACGTGATCGTGAGCACGAATAGCTCCGATGTTATCCAGTTCGATCTTAGCGAGAAAATCAAAGGCGGCTTGTTTGATGAATCCCGCCTGACTCCAGCCAAATAATTTCAGCCACCCATGAAACGCAACTCCATCAGCATTATCGTCGGGATCCTCCTCCTGATCATCTTCTTCCTGCTGCTGTTCACCTTCCAGGTGCGGCAAACGCAGGTGGCGGTCATCAGCACCTTCGACAAGCCGACCCGGTTCATCACCAACTCGCCCGGCCTGCATTTCAAGTGGCCGCGCCCAATTCAGAAGGTGGTTAAGTTCGACAAGCGCGTGCAGAACTTTGAAGACAAGTTCGAGGAGACGATGACGAAGGATAACTTCCCGTTGCTCATGAGCCTCTATGTCGGCTGGACCATCGCCAACCCGCAGCAGTTCATGGATCGGTTCCCGGCAGCGCGCCCCGAAGTGGCTCAGAGCGCCATGCAAGGGTTGGTTCGCAGCGCCAAAAATGCCGTTATCGGCCAGCATCCATTCTCGCATTTCGTCTCCTTCAATCAGCAGGACCTGAAGTTTGATGACATCCAGGCCGAGATGCACAAGCTGATCGCGCCCCAAGCGTTGCAGAACTACGGCATCGAAGTGCGCTTCGTTGGCATCAAGCGCCTGGGTCTCCCTGAGAGTGTGACGCAGAAAGTGTTCGACCGGATGAGCGCTGAGCGCCAGCGGGAAGTGGAGCGTCTGCGCGCCCAGGGCGACGCTGAAGCTCGCAAAATTCGCAGCGCCGCTGATCGCGAGCGCAATGAGTTGGTCGTGCGCGCTGAAGCTCAGGCCACAGAGTTGCGCAGCCAGGCTGATGCCGAAGCCTCCAAAGCGTTGGCTGTGTTTGCAGAGGCCCCTGAACTCGCGGAATTCCTTCTCAAGCTTCGCGCTCTGGAAACAAGCATGAAGGACCGGACAACTTTAATCCTCGATGACCGCATGCCGCCGTTTGATCTGTTGACGACGCTTCAAACGAATCGCCCAGCAAGCAACGCGCAGCCGTCCCAGGCCCAACGCGCGCCTGCAGTTTCCTCGAACCCATAACCCGAGTCGTTGACGGCATGAGCAAGCACGATCACCCGCACGACCACGACCATGGTCACGATCATGATCATCACCATCATGATCACGGCCACTCGCATTCCGACAAAGGGCTGAACGCCGTGTTGGAAGAGCGCATTGCCGCCAAGCAAACCGGCGGTGGCCCTGAGCCCGTCATCACGCCCGAGGCCGATTTGGAAGATAGCGGCTCCCGCGCCCTCACGGACGCGCTGAAGAGCAGCTTCTTCATCGTCAAAGCGCTGATGGTGGTGTTGGTGCTCGTTTTCCTTGGGTCTGGCTTCTTTACGGTTCCTGGCAACGAGCGGGCCATCATTTTGCGTTTCGGACGTCCCGTTGGCAATGGGGCGGATCAGCTCAAAGGCCCTGGAGCGCATTGGTCGTTCCCCAGCCCGATCGATGAAGTCGTGCGCATCCCAATCGGCGAGGCGCAGACCGTGACGTCAACGGCAGGGTGGTTTGCAGTCACCCCCGAGCAGGAAGCGGCCAACCAACTGCCTGACCCGATGCCCTCACTGAATCCGGCGGCGGATGGCTACACTTTGACGGCGGACGCAAACATCATCCATGTGCGCGCAACGTTGACCTATCGCATCACGGATCCGCTCGCCTACGCTTTGAATTTCGTGAACACCCGCGCCGTGTTGCAGAACACGCTGAACAACGCGATCGCTTATGCCTCCGCGCGGCACACCGCTGACCAGGCTGTGCGGCTGGATGTGCTTGGTTTTCGTGAGCGCGTGCTGGCGCGCGTTCGTGAGCTGATTGACGCGCACGGCCTTGGCGTGGCCATTGACCAGGCAGACGTTCGCGCGATCCCCCCACGCTACATCGCCGGCGCTTTTGAAGAAGTGTTGCGCGCCGAACTGGACCGCCGCAAAGCCATCAGCGACGCGCAGGCGTACAGCAATCGCGTCATCACTGCTGCGGGCGGTGAAGCGGACGCTGTCTTGAACAAAGGCCGTGAAGATCGCACCCGGATGATCGCGGAGATCAACGCTGACGCCGAAGCGTTCAAGAACCAATTGCCCTATTACCGGCAAAACCAGCGGTTGTTTATGGCCCGCTTGCAAACCGAGCGTTTGCAGAACATTTTGACCAACGTCGATGAGAAGACCTTTCTCCCCACGCGGGGAGATGGGAAACGGGAGCTGCGGTTGAACATCGGCCGCGACCTTACCCCCGCCGCGCAGCCCGAGAACCCTGAACAGCAGGGCAACCGTTAACCCGGTCTGACCAAGGAGAGCCATGCAAGTCACATCACTTTTAAGCCGCCAGGAAAAGCCGCACGCGCATGATCATGACCACTCGCATGATAATTGCGCCAGTTGCGGGCACGACCATGAGCACACGCCGGTGCGCCTTACCCAGACGCTGGTCGGCATTCTGTTCATCGTGAATGCGTACATCGTCGATTGGCTGCTTGAGCCTTCCACGATGATTTCAAGCTTCAGCGCCATGATCGGGGCCATCATCCTGGGCTACCCGATCGTCTGGCTCTCGCTGAAAGACATTCGCAAAGGCATCCTAAGCATCAACGAGCTGGTCGGAATCGCTGTCTTGGCGGCTTTCGCTTCCGGGGATTACAAGACAGCCGGGTTGGTCGCGTTCTTCATGTTGATGGGTGAGATCATCGAAACCCGCACCGCCGCTGGGGCGCGCGCTTCCATTGAATCGCTCATCAAACTGACCCCCACCAAAGCCCGCCGCATTCGTGGCGACCGCGAAGAGGAAGTCGCTGCCAAAGATTTGGCGATTGGCGACGTGATCCGTATTCGGCCCGGCGACAACGTCGCTGCGGATGGTGTTATCGTGAGCGGCCAAGGCTCCTTCAACCAAGCCAACATCACTGGGGAATCCTTGCCTGTCGATAAGAAGTCCGGGGACGATGTTTTTGCGGGCACACAGAATCTTACGGGGGTGCTTGAAATTCGCGTCACCCGCGCTGGGTCAGACACCACGCTCGGGCGCGTCCGTGAGCTGATTCTAGCCGCTGAAAAGACCAAGCTCCCCATCATGCGCATCGTGGACCAATACATGGTCTATTACACACCGCTGGTGTTGGTCATTGGCGCTCTGGTTTGGGCATTCACTCCTTCGCTGGAGCCTGCCCAGCGCCTGGACCGCGTGATCGCTGTTCTGGTCGTCGCTTGCCCTTGCGCATTTATCCTGGCGACACCAACCGCGATGGTCGCTGCGCTTTCGTCCGCTGCGCGTCTCGGCATTTTGATTAAGAACGTCGGCGACATCGAATTGGCCGCACGGATTAACGCTTTCGTGTTTGATAAAACCGGAACCTTAACCACCGGCAAACTCGCTGTTTCCCGCTTGGCTCCAGCCAAAGGGGTCGCGCCTGCGGAGCTGCTTCGCGTTGCGGCGAGCGCTGAAAAGTACAGCAACCATCCCACAGCGAAGGCTCTGCAAGAACTGGCGAGCGAAGCAGGTGTTCCGCTGCCAGAGCCAGCTAATTTCGTGGAAACGGCCGGACGCGGTGTGAAAGCCTCTGTGGATGGCTCCGCTGTCCTCGTTGGTCGCGAGCAATGGCTCAAGGACAATGCTGTGCAAGGCAACTTCCACGAAGCTGTCGATCTGAACGAAGTCGAGGGCTACAGCCTTCTTTACGTTGCTCGGAATGGGCAGTTCCTCGGCTGGATCGGCTTGCGCGACAAGACCCGCGCTGAAGCCAAAGAATCTTTGGCCGCGCTGCCCGAAGTGGGCGTGCGCCGCATCGCCATGGTGACAGGCGACCGCCAACCCGTCGCGACGCGCGTGGCGCGGGAAATCGGCTGCAGCGAAGTCGTTGCGGAATGCTTGCCGCAGAACAAGGTTGAATTCGTGCGCAAGATGAAGGCGCGCGGTTATCGCGTGGCAGTTGTCGGCGATGGTGTTAACGACGCTCCCGCCCTTGCTGCGGGTGACATGGGCATCGCCATGGGCGCGGCGGGCAGTGAAGTCGCGATTCATAGCGCCACTATCGCGCTGATGAACAATGACCTTCGCCGGTTGCCTTTCTTCGTGAAGCTCTCCCGCAGCACCCGCGCGGTGATTAACCAGAACTTCCTGTTTGGGGTGTTCTTCATTATCGGCGGTTTGGCGCTAGCGGCCTTCGGTTACGTTAACCCAATCGTGGCCGCGATCATGCACAACGCCGGTTCACTGATCGTTGTGTTTAACAGCGCCCGCCTGGTTCGCCAGGGTGAGGAACTCGAGCCGTTTCTTGGCGCCGCCGAGGAGAAAGCCGCAGCTCCTGCTGCTCCAGCTCCACGCCTCGCGCACGCGTAACGCGATATTGCCATGCCAGCTCTCGAATCATCACCGCTCGACACGCGCGCCGCTCAAGGCGCTGACAACCGCGAGAATGTCGTGGTCGTGCGTGGGCTCTCGAAAGTCTTTAAAGATTTTTGGGGCCGTCCTAAAGCCAAGGCGGTGGACAATGTTGATTTCCACGTAAAGCGTGGAGAGGTCTTCGGCCTGCTCGGTCCAAACGGCTCCGGGAAATCGACCACGGTGAAGATGCTCCTCGGGCTTCTTTACCCGACCAAGGGGCATATCGAGATCTTTGGGCATTCTCCGCGCCACGTTCCCACAAAGTCGCGCATCGGGTACCTGCCTGAAGAATCGTATCTCTACAAATACCTCGATTCTGACGAAACACTGCAATTCTTCGGCAACCTCTTCTCACTCGACACGAAGGACCGCCGCGACCGGGCCGAGCAATTGCTCGAAATGGTCGGCTTAAGCAAAGCGCGCCGTCGGCAGGTGGGTGAGTTTTCGAAAGGCATGCAGCGCCGCATTGGCCTTGCGCAGGCGCTGATCAACGATCCTGAGTTGGTCATCCTCGATGAACCAACCGCAGGCCTGGACCCGATCGGCTGCCGCGAAGTCAAAGACCTAATCCTGGCCCTCGCTCGTCGCGGGAAGACTGTCATTCTTAGCAGCCATCTGTTGTCGGACGTTGAAGATGTTTGCGACCGCGTCGTCATTTATTACGGCGGCAAGATCCAAGCGATGGGCACGCTCAAAGAGCTGCTGGCCACCCCTGACGCGGTTCGGATCACGACCCCGATTCTGCCTCGCCCGACGATGGAGAAAGTGCTGGAGGTCATCCGCCGGGATATTTCTTCGGATGCTATCCGCATTGATAACCCTACGCAGAATCTTGAGAGCTACTTCCTGGGCGTTGTGAACCGCGCGCGCTCCGAGCAGGAGACATCTGGCGCGACCTCTGGCCACCGCGTTGCAGCCTATCTGCGTGGAGATGCCGCTGCCGCCACCAATGATGATCGTTCGGAGAAACTGCTGGACCGTCTGACGCTGCCGACCGCTGCTGCCGCTCCTACTGTCGCGGCTGAGGATAAGCCGCAGGCTGATGTGAAGAAACTGGAAGCGCTCACGGCCGTGGATCCAGCGCCCGTTCACACTCCAAAGGTGGAGAAAGCCCAGTCCGAGGACGAAATCAAAAAGGCCAACGAGAAGCTTTCCTCGTTGTTGAACCGCCCTGAGTAACTTTCGGCGCTCATGCAACCTTTGCTGGCAATCGTTTGGCTCACGCTGAAGGCCGCGCTTCGCTACCGTCTCGTGCTGCTGCTCACGCTCACATTGGTCGCTGGCGTGGTGGTGCTGCCGCTGATCATCCAGGATGACGGCACCGCGCAAGGGTTTACCCAGATCATTCTCACATACACCCTTTCGCTGATCACCGCCCTGTTGGGTTTCGCAAACCTCTGGCTTGCTTGCGGGACGCTCGCGCGCGACATGGAAGAAGCGCAGATGCAAATGGTCGCGGTGAAGCCCATTCCGCGTTGGAAAATCTGGCTCGGTAAATGGCTTGGGATCCTGGCATTAAACGCCGCGCTGCTAACGGTGTGTGGGATCGCCATTTATGCCCTGATGCAATTCCGCGCCGGAAAGCTCGATCCCAAGCAGCGGGAGGTCTTGCAAAAGCAAGTGCTCGTGGCTCGCGGATCGGCTCAGGAACCTTACGACGAAGCGGAGATCCAGCAGGATGTTGACCGCATCTTCCGCGAAATGATCAAAAACCGCCCGCCCGACGACGCGACAGATCTGCGCCTCGTTCGCCAAATGGTGGAAGCGCGGGTGAAGTCTGAGCTGCAGGTCGTGCCCCCCGGCTATCAACGCCGCTGGGAAGTGCCGTTCGGCCGCGACCGTGAGTTGGCCGCGAACCAGGAACTCACGTTGCGCGTGAAGTTTAACGTGGCTGATCCGCGTGAGGGCGCCAAATATGGGACTGTTTGGGAGGTTGGCGCCCCTGGGCGCTCGCAACGCCTAGATCTCATGCTCCCGGCGGATTCATTCCAGGAATTTACAGTGCCAGCGAAGTTGCTGACACCGGACGGGATGCTGCCAGTCACTTTAAGCAATCCCAACGAGATTGCGTTGCTCGTTCCGCTCGAGGATGGTTTGGAGGTTCTTTATCGAAAGGGCGGTTTCGGCCTGAACTTCGCGCGCGGCATCGTCATCATCTTCTGCTGGCTGGCGGTGCTGGCTGCAGTGGGCCTTGCTGCTTCAACTTTCCTGGCCTTCCCTGTCGCTGCGTTCTGCTCCATCGCCGTGCTGACCTTCGCGCTCTCCAGCGGCACCCTGGAACAGATCGTGGAAGAGGGAGGCATCATGGGCGTCAATCACGAAACGGGTCTTACCGACAATCCTGTGTTTCTGGATCGCGTCGCGGTGCCGGTTGCGAAAGGCATGCTCTTCATCCTGAACCTCGCCAGAGAATTTTCACCCATCGACAAACTCAGCTCGGGGCGCAGCATTGATTGGGATGAGCTGGGCCGGGCGATTCTGCAAATGATCGTGCTCACCTGCGGGCTGCTTGCGGCCATTGGAATGGCGATTTTCAGCAGGCGCGAATTAGCCACTGCCCAGACCGGCCACTAACATGCGCCGCACGTTTCAAGACAAGATGTTCAAGCCGCTGATGGCAGCGATTGCCATCACCCTAGTGATCATCTCCGGCTTTGCGCAGCGAAAGCTCAATCAGGATCGAGAAGCTCTGGAATTAACCCGGACGACCGTCCTGGAAAACGCGCCGCCGGTATTGGCCTTCACCACCGTGGCGCTGGGCGGTTTCCGCGGCCTCATTGCCAACGCCCTCTGGATCCGCATGACGGAACTCCAGGAGGATGGGAAATACTTCGAGATGTTCCAGCTCTCCGACTGGATCACCAAGCTCCAGCCGACCTTCACCAGCGTCTGGGTCCACCAGGCGTGGAACATGTCTTACAACATCTCGATCAAGTTCACCGATCCGAGGGAACGCTGGACGTGGGTGAAGCGCGGCATCGAGCTGCTGCGCGACGACGGGCTCCGTTACAATCCGGGCGAACCCTTGATGTATCGGGAACTCGCATGGCACTTTCAGCACAAGCTTGGGCATTACCTCGACGACGCGCATAACGAATACAAGCGCTATTGGGCGGAAGAGTTCTGGCCAATCGTCGGCGCGGATGGCCGGCCAAATTATCAAGCTCTCCTAAATCCGCAGACGCAGGAGCAGAAAGAAGCCGCCCGGCTCTTGAAAGAGAAGTTCAAGATGGACGCGGCCGTCATGCAGGAGGTGGATGCGGAATATGGGCCACTTGAATGGCGCCTTCCGGAAACGCATGCCATTTACTGGGGGTATTACGGGTTGAGGAAAACGGAGCAAAATCGGTTAAAGCGCGAGGACATCATGCAGCTCCGCCGCACAATATTTCAGTCGATGCAGCTGGCGTTCCACCGCGGACGCCTGGTGTTCCCCAGCCCTCAGTCCAAGGACTTCACCTACGGGCCGAACCTCGAGATCGTGCGCAAGGTTAACGAATCCTATTTGGATATGATGGCGAAAGAGCCGGAACGCGCCGAAACGATCCGCACGAGCCATCGCAACTTCCTGAAGACCGCTGTTTACTTTTTCTACACGCACAACCGTCTGAAAGCCGCGGAAGAGTGGTTCGCCTACGTGAAACAGCAGTATCCCCAAATGGCGGAGGTGAAAATGGATTTGGACACCTACGCGTTCTCCCGCATTAACGAGGACATTGGCGAAACCGATCCGAACCGTGTGAAGAGCGTCCTCGAAGGCTTGCTCGAAACCTCCATCATGGAATTCGCCATGGGCCAGGACGAAACCATGCTTGGCTACGAAAACCTCGCGAGAAAACTTTGGACGCGATACACCTCGCAGCTCGTGGGAACCAGCCAGAAACGTGTCGCCATGGACCCTCTCCCGAAGATTCGCGACCAGGTTCTGGAGCGTATGCTCAACCCGGAATATGGATTGAACCCCGTCCTGCTCGCGCAGCTTCGCCAACGATTGAATCTGCCGCCCGCCACCAACGCGCCGCCAGCGGCGGCTCCTGTCCCGGCAAACGCAGGCGCTGGGCTGACCAACGCCCCAGCGGCGGCTGCGCGTTAGCACGCATTTGGTTCAGCAAATTCCTGAGCCTAGAAGGAAGCTTCCTCCGCATATCCATCGGTCCGGCAAACGGTAAGTTGCTGCACGGAGCAGGAGCATGGCCGCAGCGATTACCCACACCGACGCCTCTGGCATCGAGCAGCTAGCCACCCAGGCCAACTGGTTGGTTCGATCCCCGTATGTGCTGGAGAAGGAATATACCTTCATGAGCGCCGCAAAGGCTTCCGCCTTTTCAGCGTGTGTCCGTGAGCTGCTTCAGCGGCATTGGGTGCAGGGCGAGGTGCGGCGGTCGGGTGATCGCGCCATTGTTTCACTCCAGACGCGAAATCCTTCCGGCATCACCCACGACGATCTCGAGTTGGCGATGACGGTGGAAGCGCTTCGAGAAATGTCCGCAGCCAACCGTGAAAGGGTGGAGGCGGCAGTCGATTAGTGGTCAGTTCTGCTCCGGGACGGGAATTTTGTAGAAGCAGACCCAATCTCCGATATAGGAGCCGAGGTCAACTTTCTTCCCGGAAATCCACTCCGCATGGCCATCCTCGAATAAGAAATTACCGCCTGTGGGCGCTCCCTTCGGGCCGCGATGGTTTGCTGAAGGCACTTGCTTGCCGTTGTAGGCGGTAGCCCAGCGCAAGCGTGAATCATAGATGTTCGTCGCCTTCGGGCCTTGCCCCTGCATGCGATCGATCATAATTGGCGCCTGGGAGAACTTGGTGTTGTATTTCTGCCGGAAAATCCATGGCGCAGTTCCCTGGGCAGTCGCTCTAATCGCGCTCGCTTCGGAGCTTGTGTCATCCTTACGCCCAGGCAAATAGAAATACCCGATTAATTGGTTGGCTGCGTCAGTGGTGATGGAATCAGCTTCCACTTGCCGGTGCCACAAATCCGTTGGGCAATACATGAGATCGGTGGTGGCCCGCTGCTTCTTCGTTTGGCGATTGTTCCGCACCAGGTAATTGTTCCAGAAGTTGCTCATCGTCGGCGTGATCCAGCTGAGGTCCGCGCCCTTTGAATTGTCCGGGAAGTAGTTGTCACAATCACCCGCATACATCGCCAGGGCGATGCCCCATTGCTTCTGGTTGCTGACGCACAAGGTGCGATGGGCCTTTGCCTTCGCATTCGACAATGCCGGCAGCAGCATGCCCGCGAGGATGGCAATGATTGCAATGACCACCAGAAGTTCGATTAGCGTGAAAGCCGCTGTGCCGGGCCGATTGCTGAAGTGACGCTTGGGGTTGAGCATAGAGCTGTATGGGGTTATCCGGTGAATAACCGATTCCGCTGAATGGGTCAATCATTCGCCCGGGAGAAGCTTCCTCGTGCAAGCGGATTACCGCTCTTTTGGAACAATCGAGATGTCGCCGTTTCGCTCCAGAACTGCGTATTTAATTTGGTCGAGGCGCTCGAGGCCATGGTTCTTTCGCGCCGCCTCAAGTATGTCCTCCTCGTCAATGCGAGCCTTTTCCATTGAGGTGCGCCGTTGATCCCCGTTCTCCATCAGCAAAAGCGGGCGACCATCGAGCACACGCTCCATCGCGGGGAACTTCTGCTTTAGAACCGATAAGAGCACGGTCGTCATCACCAGCGTGACGATGAGCAGAAAGGCATTTGTCACGGAGTGATCGCTATCGACCATCGCTTGCTGCGTCGTTTCACTGATGATCAGCAGGAGAACCAGATCGAAGTTCGTGCTTTGTGAAAGCGTGCGCTTACCGGACAGCCGAAAGACCAGCAGCAGAAATGCGTAAACCACCAGCCCGCGAATTACAGATTCCATATTCTCCTCACGGATGAACCCACATTTGAAGCTGCACCTTTCCGGACCCGGGGCTTGCCAGGCCCACCTTTAGTTGACCCATTTTCCTCGGCTCAAACTCGATCTTTATGGTGGTTTCCTTCGCGTTGCTCTGGAACTCGTGCTCCAACTGCCCGTTGTTTGCCGTCACGCTCTTCGGTGCGGGAACAATCGACTTAATGTTCGCGCGCTCAGCGAGGCTTTGATCCACCAGCAGCCTCACGGTTCCTGTTTCTGCGGTGCGTAATGTGATCTCCAGTTCGCTTTCTCGGCGTGCTCGCAGATAACGCTCGTAGCGCACGGTGAGACCGTCCTGTTGAACGGTCGCGTCAGAGAAGGGGCCTGAACCAAGGAAGCCTGCCAGGGAGACGAGGAGCAAAAGGCCAAAGAACCCCCAGGCGATCCGCTTCACCCGCCACTCACGCTGATGGAACGGCAGTGCGTCGTCCATCTGCAAATCGCCGACAAATCCGTGCGGCATAGGCTCCGTTTTAGGCGGGTAGATGGTCGGCTGGAATCGGGCCGGCTCCCGAAGCGCGTATAGGCAAAGGTTGGCGTGGGGGCTGAGGCACTCGAGTTAGAACAGAGCCGGGCCCCTGGCAGGTGGAGCTTGCCGC
The DNA here is from genome assembly GCA_035627835.1 of Candidatus Methylomirabilota bacterium. Lineage (GTDB taxonomy): Bacteria > Verrucomicrobiota > Verrucomicrobiia > Limisphaerales > SXQI01 > DASPKX01. The sequence continues at coordinate 59,615 of DASPKX010000067.1, read as the reverse complement.
GCGTTCTAAACTGGTTCACAAGAGAGCCATGCCTGTTGCCCCCGCACTTTCTCCTTAAGCATGAAGGTGGCTGTGCTTCAAATGCGCGTGGCGCCTGGCGATGAGAGCGCCAACATGGCGAGGGCGAAGTCTCTCGTCGCCGACGCGGCCAAATCCGGAGCGAACCTCGCCCTTCTTCCCGAGGCGTTCCACCTTGGCTGGACAGACCCCTCCGCGCGGGATCTTGCCGACAGTGTGCCGAATGGCCGAGTGGCCAAACTGTTAAGCCAGTGGGCTGTCGAACAGCGGATTTATCTTTGCGCGGGCATCGTTGAGCGCGCGGGCGATCGCATATTCAATGCCGCCGCCTTGTTTTCGCCTCAAGGCTCCCTGCTGCTGCACCATCGCAAAATTAACGAACTCGACATCGCTGCCGGGCTTTACGCTCGCGGAGACCGCATTCAGGTGTGCGAAACGGAGTTTGGCCGCATCGGCCTGATGATATGCGCCGATGCGTTCGCGGAAGGCCGGCCAATTTCGCGGGCCTTGGGCGCGATGGGCGCAAAGGTTATTCTTTCGCCATGCAGTTGGGCAGTCACCGCCAGAGACGCGCACCGGCGGGAACCTTATGGGCAACTCTGGCTGGATAATTACATCCCGGTCGCTCAGGAGTATCAGCTTTCCATCGTTGCAGCCAGCAACGTCGGGCCGATCACGGCGGGTCCATGGCAGGGCCGGGTGTGCATTGGATCGTCGATGGCGGTTGACCCGCATGGGGAAGAGATCGCCCGCGCGACCTATGGGGCGGAAGCAGAGGAGATTCTCCACGTCATGATTGCGTAGGCAAGAACGCTTGGAACGCAGCAATTTTGGATTATAATACTTTTCCGAATCCAGAAGCTGAGCGCGACTCTGCGCCCGAGTTTCGGTGTCATTTGCGATGATCCTACACAACAAACAACGTGCGGCCGCGCGGACGCTGCTCGCAATCTTCCTGACCGGGTTAAGCGCCGCAGCGGCTGAGATACAGTTCAATCGGGACATTCGCCCTATTCTGTCCGACAACTGCTTCGCTTGCCATGGCCCGGATAAGGGCACACGCAAAGGCAAATTGCGCCTGGACGACAGAGCCCAGGCTCTTGGCAAGGAAGCGATTGTTCCTGGGAATCCTGAGAAGAGCGAATTGGTTAAACGCATATTCACCACGGATCCGGACGACCAGATGCCACCGGCCGATTCTCACAAGCAACTGACCGCAGAGCAGAAAGAGTTGCTCAAGCAATGGGTTGCGCAGGGCGCGGCATACGAGCCGCATTGGGCTTACATCAAGCCAACGCGCGTCAAGGCGCCTGAAGTGCGCGCCCGTTCCTGGGCCCGCAACCCCATCGACGCTTTCATCCTCGCAAAACTCGAAGGCGCAAACATTGCGCCTTCACCGGAAGCAGACAAACGGACATTGCTGCGGCGGTTGAGCCTCGATCTCACCGGATTGCCGCCGACACCAGAGGAAATGTCGCGCTTCCTGGCGAACAAGGACAATAAAGCCGTAGAGAAGGAAGTGGAGCGGCTCTTGAAATCCCCGCATTACGGTGAGCGGATGGCTGCGCCATGGCTCGATGTCGTTCGATTCTCGGACACCGTGGGTTATCACGGGGACCAGAACCAACGCATATTCCCTTACCGCGATTACGTCATCAACGCGTTCAATTCAAACAAACCCTTCGACCAATTTACCATTGAGCAGATCGCAGGGGATCTTCTTCCATCCCCAACAACGGAGCAGTTGGTTGCCACCGGGTTCAATCGGTTGAACATGATGACCCGGGAGGGCGGCGCGCAGCCCAAAGAATACCTGGCCAAATACGCGGCCGACCGTGTGCGCACGGTTTCAACCGCGTGGCTAGGCGCAACGCTGGGTTGCGCCGAATGCCATGACCACAAGTTCGATCCGTTTTCCACGAAAGATTTTTACGCGATGGAAGCGTTCTTCGCGGACATCAAACAGTGGGGCGTTTACAGTGATTACAGCTACACACCAAATCCCGACCTTAAAGGGTGGAGCAACGATCATCCTTTCCCGCCGGAGATTCAGGTCCAGAGCCCTTACTTGAAACGCCGGGAGCAACAACTTCGCGCGGAGCTGGCCGCATTGGCTGAGAATGCCCTTCGAAGCGGGCCCGTTCAGCTTCACTTCACTTCATGGTTGGAAACCAGCAAAGCATTCCTGAAGGCCAATCGAAACGGTTGGTTTGTTCCCTCCCCGAAAGTCAGCATCAAAGCGAAGAAAGCTGATCAGCCGAAAGCAACGGAAGCCAGAGTGGAGAGCGATAACTCTATCATTCTGACAGGTAACAGCTCAGAAATGGTTGAAGTTCAGTTTTCACTGCAGAATGGAACACTCGCAGCCATCAAACTAGAGCTTCTGCCGGACCAAGGCGCGGGCGGCAAAATTTTGCGCCAAGGCTCCAGCGCGACTATCAATCTTACGGCCTCTCTAACGCGCGATGGCAAGTCGGAGAAGATTTCGTTTCATGACGCCCAGGCGAACTTCAGCGAGCCTCGTTACTCGAACGGCCATGAAATCCTCGACGTGCGTGATGCCTGGCGAGTTGATCCGAACAAGCTTGAGCAGCCACACACTGCGGTTTGGCTGATTGAAAAGCCGCTGGAGGTTCGCGAAGGCGACGCGCTCACCGTGACGATAAACCCTGGCAGCGCCGCGCGGCTGCGTGTTTCCGCCTCCCCGTTTGCCTTTGAAAAGCCCTGGGATCCAGAAGCGCAACAGGCAGCTATCACGAACCTTCTGAAGGCGAGTGATGCCCCTGAACGGCAAATCGCGGCTTTGCATTTGGCGAGCACCGGAGCGCATGAGACAGCATTCGCCGAGTACAAAAAGCTTCGCCGAGAAATCCTTGAATGCCGCAATGGCCTGGCGTGGACGATGATCACTGAAGCGCAGGAGCCGCTCGTCACGCGGGTGCTGCCCCGGGGCAACTGGCAGGACGAGAGTGGAGAGGTCGTGCAACCAGCGACGCCAGGCTTTCTGCCGCAACTCACAGGAGCGACCCCGAATCGGTTGAACCGGCTGGATTTGGCAAAGTGGATCGTTTCGCCCGAAAACCCGCTCACCGCTCGGACGATGGTCAATCGGCTCTGGAAGCAATTCTTCGGCGCAGGATTGAGCGTCACCGTTGATGATCTTGGCTGGCAAGGTGAAGCGCCTTCCCATCCCGAGCTGCTGGACTGGCTCGCCGTTGAGTTCATGGAAAGCGGTTGGGATGTGAAGCACATGGTCCAGTTAATGGTGACTTCAGCGACTTATCGGCAATCCTCAAACCTGCGCAAAGAGCTTCAGGAAATTGACCCCAACAACCGACTTCTCGCCTCACAAAACCCGCGCCGACTGGAAGCTGAGTTCGTGCGAGATAATGCTTTATCAATCGCCCGCTTGATCGATCGCGAAATCGGCGGGCCAAGCGCGCACCCGTACCAGCCACCGGGTTATTACGTGAACCTGCAGTTCCCCGACCGCGATTACCACCCGAGCAGGGATGCTCGCCAGTATCGTCGTGGCATTTACGCCCATTGGCAGCGGACATTCCTGCAGCCGATGCTCGCGAACTTCGACGCCCCCTCGCGGGAGGAATGCACCGCTTTCCGCGTGGTGTCGAACACGCCGCAGCAAGCGCTCACTTTGTTGAACGATCCCACCTTTGCCGAAGCAGCTCGCGTGTTCGCGCAGCAAACGATGGAAAGCGCCGCAGACGACAAGCGCCGCCTGCAAGCCGCTTACCTACGCGCGCTTGGCCGCCCGCCGCAAGCCAACGAAGCGGGCTCACTTTTGAAATTCCTCGCCCAGCAACGCGAGCATTACGGAAGTTCGCCCCAGGAAGCGGAGCAACTCACCAAGGTGGGCATCGCTCCAACGCCCGAACGCCTGGACAAAGTCGAACTCGCGGCCTGGACCCAGGTTTGCCGCGCGATCCTGAACCTGCACGAAACTATAACCATTTATTGAGCTATGAATCGCCCCTTTGACCAAACCCGGTTCGCGCTCGGAATCAATCGGCGGACCTTCCTCAGCCAGGCTGCCTACGGGCTCGGCGGGATGGCCCTCGCTTCCTTGCTCAATCCAAAGGCGCTCGCCAGCGAAGGCCGCTGGCGTGGAGTGATCCAACCGTCACACTTCCCGATCAAAGCCAAACGGGTGATCCACCTCTGCATGGCTGGGGGGCCATCGCACTTGGAAACATTCGACTACAAGCCGAAGCTGAAGGAACTGCATGGGCAGCCCTTCCCAGAATCGTTCACCAGAGGGCAGCAAACGGCGCAGTTGCAAAACACCAAGCTGATCGCGCGGGGGCCATTCTGCGAGTTCAAGAAGTGCGGCCAATCCGGACAGGAAATCTCCACTATTTTTCCCGGCATCAGCAGCATTGCCGATGATATCTGCATCATCCGCTCCATGCACACGGAGCAGATTAATCACGATCCCGCGCATGCGTTTATGAATACCGGCTCAATCATCAAAGGCCGGCCAAGCATGGGTTCATGGCTCCTCTACGGGCTCGGCGCCGAAACAGATAACCTGCCCGGTTTTGTGGTGCTGACCTCCCAAGGCAAAGCGGGCGCGCAGCCGGTCTCCGCGCGGCAATGGTCCAGCGGTTTTCTTCCCAGCAAGTTTCAAGGCATTCAGTTCCAGGCAAAGGGCGATGCTGTCCATTACGTCGGCAATCCTGAGGGTGTCTGCCAAAGCACACAGCGGCAGTTGGTGGAGGAAGTGAAGCGCCTGAACGGAATGTTGGCGGAAGAACGCTTCGACCCAGAGATCCAGACGCGCATCGCGCAGTACGAAATGGCGTTCCAGATGCAAAGCTCCGTTCCAGACCTCACCGACTTCTCGAAGGAGCCCAAAGAGATGCTGGAGCTTTATGGAGTGAAAGAACCGGGCGATGGAAGCTTTGCCTCGAATTGTTTGCTCGCCCGCAGGCTGGCTGAGCGCGGTGTGCGGTTCATCCAGCTTTACCATCGCGCCTGGGATCATCATGGCGATATCGAGCGCGGCATGCCGGATGCGGCGAAGGACGTGGACCAAGCCTCCTCAGGCTTGATCAAAGATCTGAAGCAGCGCGGGATGCTCGAGGACACTCTCGTGATCTGGGGCGGCGAGTTCGGGCGCACACCCATGGGGCAAGGGTCGGGCCGGGATCATCACATTCTCGCGTTCTCCCTATGGATGGCGGGCGGGGGCATCAAACCCGGCGTGACCTGGGGTTCAACGGATGAACTCGGCTACCGCTATATCGACGATGACCAAAAGGTCCACGTTCACGACCTCCACGCAACCATGCTTCATCTCTGCGGGATTGATCACAAGCGGCTCACCTACCGTTACCAGGGTCGCGATTTTCGACTGACCGACGTGGCGGGCAACGTGGTCAAAGGCATCCTGGCATAGCTTCTATATTCCTGAGCAGGCGATTCCTTGGAGAAATTTGCGCGGCTCGGGTTGACGCCCCGCTGCTGTTTCAGGTTTACTTCCATCGCACCACTCGTCCTGAACGCTGCTCAAGCCAGCTCCGTGTTGGTTTGCTCCGGTCATGCGGGAGTGCCTCAACCTGCAACCTGGAACAACCAATGAAGAACTTTCTAAGACTCATTAGCGCCGTGACGGGAGCTTCCGCTCTATCCTTCGCCGCCACAGCCGCCGACCTGCGGCAAGGCCTCATTTCCTATTGGCCGCTCGACACCGTAGCCGCTGATTTCAGTTCCACTCCGGACCTGGTGAGCGGAAATAACTTCACGCTCGTAAACATATTTGATGCCTCTTCCCATGTGGAAGGCAAGCGTGGCAAAGCGCTCCTTTTCAACGGGACGGACCAATATGCATTCCACACCTCCGATTTAACCGTGGACCGCGGCCTCCCAGCAACGCATTCACCTCAGTTCACGGTCGCGTTCTGGGTCAAAGGAATGGGCACAGGCCAGAATGACCGCCGGATGTTCTCCGAAAGTTCCACGTTGAATAATGACCCGCTCTTCAATCTTGGCACGCACAACGCCGGAACTGATGGCACGGTGGATATCTTTATCCGTGACGGCGGCACGGCCATCAATCACGCGCACGGTTTGAAGACCGCGCTGGACGACACTTGGCACCATGTGGCTTGGACCGACAGCAATGGTGTGGCGAACCTCTATGTGGATGGGCAACTGGATTCCAGCTACACCTACGGACGCCGCACCACCCAGATCGACACAACGTCGATCGGCGCGATCCTTCGCGCCGCCCCGGGCGCATTCTTCGCTGGCGCTATGGATGACGTCGCCATTTGGGATCGCGCCCTGAGCGCTGAGGAAGTTCAAACCTTGGTCACGACCGGGATCACCACACCCGTCGCGCCAACAGCTCCATCCTTCAGCCAGCAGCCAGTGGCGCCCACGGAGCTTTGGGTTGGCAAGACACTCACGCTAACCGCGAGCGCCACCGGCAGCCGCCCCATCAGTTACCAATGGCGCAAAAATGGAACCCCGATTCCCGATGCCACCAGCGCTCAATTAATCATCAGCAATGTTCAATTCAGCGACTCCGGCGCTTACACGGTTGTGGCGCAAAACGCGGTGAGTTCCGTCACCAGCAATCCCGTGCAGGTGACGGTGGGCGCGGAGCCGGGGCCTAACCTCACCAATGACCTCGTCGCCTACTACCCGTTCGAAGAAGTGCAAGGCACCAAGACCCCGGACAAGTTTCGCGGTTACGACATGGATCTGCACAACCTCACCGCTGCCGATCTGGTTCCCGGCAAAAACGGCAACACGTTCCAGCTCTCGAACGCGAAGAAAACCATGATCACGCGCGTTCACGGCACCAACGACTTTTTGCCGATCAACAAGCACGATTCCTTCACCATCTCCTTTTGGGCGAATGTGATGGGGCCCGGCCAAACTGATCTGCGCCTCTTCTCGGAAGCCAGCACAACCTCCACGGATCCCCTTTTCAACCTGGGCACGGATAACACCAGCGATAGCGGCCAGGTCGATGTTTATATCCGCCGCTCTGGATGGACCACCTTCGACCATGTGGACACCACTCTGGAGCCTCTCGATGGCGCCTGGCATCACATCGTCTTTGTGCAGGATGCCGGGCAGCGCGCGATCTACATCGATGGCGTCCGCGACCAAATCGCCATTCCCAACAAGCAAGCGGGCGTTTTCCCCGCTAACAATACGTCAATTGGCGCGATCTTCCGGGCCTCTCCATCGCACTGGGTGACCGGCTTGATCGACGAAGTGGCTCTCTGGAAACGCGCCCTCACAGTCTCAGAAATTAATAAAGTGATGCTGGAAGGCGTCCCATCAGTGACTGCTCAGCCACTCCCAATGGAGGTCCGCAGCTTCCGCGCTGACTACCCTGTGGTTGCCAAGGGCGACACTGTGACGCTTCGTTGGGATGTGACCAAGGATGCTTCAGTGTCCATAAACCAAGGCATTGGTGACGTGACCTCTCGCACGACTGTGGGCATCGGCAGCATTACGGTTCCTGTCACCCAGAGCGGGGCCTACACGCTGACCATTACTCGCGGCCAACAATCCACGAACGCAACCATCAACATCCAGGCGGTGGATGGCCTTGCGCAAGGCTGGCGTGTTTTGGAGAACTTCGAAGCATACAACGCTGGCCCGGTCTTGGGAAACGGCTATTGGAAAAACCCGGAAGGCGCCGGCAACATCCGCGACCTTGGCCCGAATAACGTCTTCGGTTTTGACGGCGGCGGTGGTGACCTGACCGCGCTCCAACTGAATTCCCAGGAGCTGATTGAAGGCCGACGCTCGACGCTCTTCTTCCGCACGCACATTGCGACGAATGATGTCACGCCCATTGGCGTGAATGTCGGCCTCACTGAACGGCCGATTCGCGGCACGGGTGACTTCGCGCAGGATGTTGGGCCTTACATCCGCTTCGAGCGTCTGCAGGACGAGGAAGCTGTCTGGGTGCAAGCGCGCAATGGCGTTGGTGGAGTTTACGACCTCGGGCCGGTGCAGCTAACCGCAGGCAAGGTTTACAACTTCTGGATCGACATCCAGAACGACACGCTCGAAGCGGGCGACAAATACACAGTCTATATGGCTGAAGAAGGCCAGGCTGCGAGAACGCTGATGTTCGACCAGTACATCGCGGATCGCAACCCCGCGGGCTCACCAGACCTCGGCGCTGCCGGCACGAACCTCACGCACCTTGTGGTCGTGGCTAACGCCGCGAGTCAAAGCGTGAATGCCATCGTCTTCGACGACTTCTTCATGAGCAGCAACAACGCTTTTGCGAGCAGCGTCCCGTTGGCCGCAGGCACGTTTGTTCCGGTGGCTCAACCCACGACGATTCGCATCACCTCCTTCAGCGCTCCTGCTGGAGGCGCATCCTTCACGTTGAGCTGGGCCGCCCAGAACGGCGCCCGTTACAACGTGATGAAAGCCACGACCCTGCAGAACCCGCAGTGGACTCAGGTCGGCGCGACCGTCACGGCAAACGGCGCCACCGCGAGCTTCACGGACGCCAATGCTGGCGGCCGCATGGGCTTCTACAGAGTGACCGTTGCTCCTTAATGATGATTCATCGCCCGGCCGGAGCGCACTCCGGCCGGGCTGACACTCGATCAAAATGCAACGACGCCAATCCATAGCGCAGCGCGGATTCACGCTGATCGAGTTGCTCGTCGTCATTGCGATCATTGCCATTCTCGCGGGCATGCTTTTGCCAGCCCTCTCCAAGGCTAAAGAGAAGGGCAAACGAGTGAAGTGCCTCAACAACCTTCGCCAGATCGCCATCGGGATGAACATCTACGCGCTTGATAATAACGAGCGCGTCGTTGAAGCCCGGGCCAACGCGGTGCAGATTGCGCTCAATCCGCCGGAAAGAACCGCCGCCGCAACCGTGGGGCTCACGCTCAACACAAATGGCCCGAACATCTGGACCTGTCCCGGCCGGCCCACGTTCCCAACATTTGAGGCCGACTTTGGTCAATGGATTGTTGGCTACCAATATTTCGGTGGCATAACGAACTGGATCAACCCGCTCGGAACGTTCAAGTCCCACAGCCCCGTTAAGCTAAGCACAGCGCGCCCAACCTGGACTCTTGCTGCGGATGCAGTGATGAAGATCGATGGGGCTTGGGGTGGAGTTCGCGGGGTCACGCGCGACTCAGCTTACAAGGATATGCCTCCGCATCGTGGCGCCAACAGTGTGCCGCAGGGCGGCAACCAAGTGTTTGTGGACGGGTCGGCGCGCTGGATTAAATTTCAGGATATGTATTTCCTCCACAGCTGGGATTTGGCGCGAATCAGCTACATGTATCAGGACGATCTTCCAGCCCAAATGGCGCCGCGCCTCGCGACGATCAAAGCCAAGCCTTAGGCCGTCGTGCTCGGACTTTCAGGTTTCTGAACCTGCTGGCGGTAGCTCGCAACAACCCAGTCGCTTAGGGTTTTGTCGGGATCCTCGATAGCTTCTACGTCCAGGAGGAATTCGGTCTGCTGTGTGTTCTGGGAAATCAATTTGAGGCCGAACTGGTAATCTTTAAACCGGTTCTCGCAGAAGGCGCGGATCGAGACATTCTCGGCGAGCGCTTGTTTCACGAGCTTGTTCGAAGCGCTATCAGTAAACTTCAGTTTCAACCCGTGCGTTTTGCTAAAGTCTTCGGCGAACTCGTCCACGAATTTGCGCGCGCTATGCGCCATCATCTCCCGCTCCTGATCGAGCAAGCGCTCCAGCGCTGCGCGTGGGTTGTCGATTAGCGCGGCATCAACAACAAGCCTGCGAATGTTCGTCGAAGGCAGCTCATATTTAAAATCCCTCAATATCCGCTCGCACACTGTCATTAACCCGCGAGCGCCGGTGTTTTCTTTGGTTGCAAGTTCCGCTATGCGGCGGAGCGCCTCATCCTGAAATTCTGCTTCAATCCCGTACGCGCGGAAGCTTTGCTCGTATTGGCGAATGATGCTCCCCTCGGAGGTCTTAAGGATTTGGTGGAGGTCATCGACGTTCAACGGTTGGCAGATCACCCGCACGGGCAAGCGCCCGATGAACTCCGGCTCAAAGCCAAAGTCGATGAAGTCCTGCGTCTGCACCTCCTTCATCGTCTCCCCTGCCAAAGCGTTCTGCTCGCGGGCGCCGCTAAAGCCGATCGCAGCCTGCCGTGTGCGCTTACCGACAATCTTCTCCAAGCCCGGGAAGGCCCCGCTGACGATGAACAGAATGTGCTTGGTGTTGATGACGTTCGGCCCTTTTCGGCCGCGCGCCTGCATGTCGAGTATGGCTTGAATCTGCCCGGCCATATCCTGCTGAGAACGCGCAGGGACATCTGTCTCCTCCATCAGCTTGAGGAGGTTCGTCTGCACTCCGCGCCCGCTCACATCGCGCATGTTCGTGGCGGCTGACGCGATCTTGTCGATCTCGTCGATGTAGATAATGCCGTACTGAGCGCGCTCGACATCTCCATTGGCGCGCCGCACCAGATCGCGAACGAGATCCTCCACGTCTCCACCGACGTAGCCCGTCTCCGAAAACTTGGTGGCGTCACCTTTTACAAAAGGCACTCCGATCAAATCGGCCACGCTCCGGATCAAGTAGGTCTTTCCGACGCCAGTGGGGCCAACCAGGATGATGTTTTGTTTGGTGTAATTGGACTGCTGCTTCCCTTCGCGTGAGAGCCGCACCTGGTGATAATGATCGCAGATGGCGACCGCCAAGGCCTTTTTCGCTTCATCCTGTTTGATGACAAAGCGATCGAGGTAATCCTTCACTTCCCGCGGCTTTTTATCGAAGGCGTAGACATCCTTCTCCTCTTCGTCCGGGGGCGGCTTCGGCGCCTCTGGAGCCGTTGAAGTCTTTGCGGTGAACTGCGCGCTCACATGCGGGAAGTGTTGCCGCATGAAGTCCGCCAATTGCTTCTGAAACTCTTCGGGAGTGGGAGGGCCGCTCAGGATTTTGCGCATGATAAGTGATCTCTATTGTGTGTGCTCCCAACGGAACACTGCCACCGCATTGGGCGGCAAGGTGAAGGCGGCGGATTGCTGATGCCCATGTTGCGGAACCCCTTCGGCGTGCAGCCCACCCATATTCCCCTGGTTGCTCCCGCCATAGATCTCCGCGTCCGTGTTGAACACCTCTCGCCAGAAGCCCGGCTTAGGCAGGCCAATGCGATAACCTGTGCGCAGCACAGGCGTGAGGTTCATCACCACCAGCAGCACGTTTGTGAAATCGTTGTTCTGCCGCACGAACGACAACACGCTGCTCTCCACGTCGGTACAGTCCACCCAATAAAAACCGTGGGTGTCGTAATCCGTTTCCCACAAAGCCGGGTTTTCGCGGTAAAGCCTGTTTAAGCCTTCAACCGTGCGCTGCACACCGCGATGGAACGGGCCGTGATCGAGCAGGCCCCAATTGAGACTCCCGTTAGCGTTCCATTCCTCGGGCTGGCCAATCTCGCAGCCCATGAAGAGCAGTTTCTTGCCCGGGAACAGCCATTGATAAGCGAGCAACGCGCGCAGGTTTGCATGCCGCTGCCAATCATCCCCAGGCATGCGCCCCAGCAACGAGCCTTTGCCATGCACCACTTCGTCATGCGAAAGGGGAAGCACAAAATTCTCGTTGTGATGGTAAAGCATCGCGAAGGTCAGATCGTTCTGATGGTACTTACGATAGACCGCGTCCCGCTTAAAATAGTTCAAAGTGTCGTGCATCCAACCCATGTTCCATTTCAGCGAGAAGCCTAATCCGCCCAGGTACGGAGGCCGCGTCACCAGCGGCCAGGCCGTTGATTCTTCAGCAACGGTGGCCACGCCGGGGAACTCGGTGTGCACAAAGTGGTTGAACGAGCGAAGGAACTCCACTGCCTCGAGATTCTCGCGCCCGCCAAACTGATTGGGAATCCACTCGCCCTCTTTGCGCGAGTAATCCAGGTAGAGCATCGACGCCACAGCGTCCACGCGCAGGCCGTCGATGTGATAGCGCTCGCACCAGAAGAGAGCGTTCGCGAGCAGGAAGTTTCGCACTTCGTGGCGCGAGTAGTTGAAAATCAGCGTGCCCCAATCCTGATGCGCGCCTTTCCGCGGATCCTCGTGCTCGTAGAGAGCTGTCCCATCGAAGCGCGCCAATGCCCATTCATCTCGCGGAAAATGCGCCGGCACCCAGTCCACGATGATGCCAATGCCCGCCTCGTGCAGGGCGTTGACGAGATACTGGAAATCTTCCGGCGTTCCGTAGCGAGAACTCGGCGCGTAAAAGCCGGTCACCTGGTAACCCCAGGAAGGATAAAACGCATGCTCCGCCACCGGCAGGAATTCCACATGTGTGAACCCCATTTGCCGCACATAGTCCACGAGCGGCCCCGCCAGCTCGCGATAGCCAAAAGATTCAAACGCCGACTTCTTCCTCCACGATCCAATGTGAACTTCGTAGATCGACATTGGCGCGCGAAGCGTGTTCGTTTCCCGGCGTTGCGCGATCCACTGCTCGTCCGACCATTGAAACTTCTTCGTGTTCCAAACGATCGATGCCTGCTTCGGCGGCAGTTCGTAGAAGAATCCGTATGGGTCGGTTTTGACGGTTAAATTGCCGTGCGCATCCAGGATCTCGAATTTGTAGAGCGCTCCCTCGCCAATGCCCGGGATGAACAGCTCCCAAATTCCAGAGCCGCCCACCATGCGCATGGGGTTATACCGCCCGTCCCAATAATTAAAGTTGCCAATGACGCTGACGCGTTGGGCATTCGGGGCCCAGACTGCGAAGCTCGTTCCGGCCACGCCGTCGATAGTGCGGAGCTGGGCGCCGAGCTTTTCATAAATCTTCAGCTCATTTCCCTGGCCGAAGAGATAAACATCCGTTTCCCCGAGCGTCGGCAGGAATGAGTACGGATCACGATTCTGCCGGGTGACACCATGATTGTTCGTGATCCGAAGATCGTACGCGTAAACGCGCGATGCCTTCTCGGCCACCCCTTCAAAGAAGCCCGAATCGTGGATCCGTTTTAGTTCGAAAGTCGGCTGATTTTTCTCCAGAACCGGGATGACTTCAACGCGGGCGGCATCAGGAATGAACGCGCGAACGACGACCCCTTTGCCATTCGCCATGGGATGCATCCCGAGCAAGCGATGCGGTTCCCGTTCCCTTAAACCGACCAGCGTCTCCAGCTCGTCCCCCCGTAAAATCATATTGCTCATTATGGCCCGGCCCAACCCAAGCGCAAGCTGCCGCCCAATCTCATGTTCCCTTCGTCCCGCACGTCCTAAATAAAAAAGGCCGGACTCCTTCGAGCCCGGCCTCTGCGATTAGTTGCTAAGATGCACCTTTATTCCACCACGCGGAAGAAGCGCATCCGATCAGTGGCCGGTTGCGTCACCGGGCTGGCGCCGGTCACGTCAGTCCACTGTGGATTTGCGAGGCTGGTGGTCGTTTGCAGACGGCCAGGGCCGCCCCAAGTGATCGTCACCGTGTTATTGGCATTATTGAACGCGATGTCTGCTCGCGGACGAGGCACACCCGCCACGCCGAGCAACTGCACTTCACCGATCTGCATGCTGTTGGCGGCTGCATTGTTGCGCACATTCGTGAATGTCACGCGGTACGTTGTGTACGCGGCGTTGTTGGCGAAGTTCACTTCCTGATTCGCATGGACCAGCGGATCGATTTCCAAACCGGCGACATTGCGGGTTGTGGGCAGGGAAAGCGCGCCCCCGGCGATGCGAGTAAAGGTCTCCCCGTCATTTGAGCCTTCCAGAATGAAGTCTGCGGGATCACGGTCGGGAGCGTCGTTCGCGGTGAACAGCCGGATTCCTGTCACCACGGTGGCTCCTTGCGCAGGGGTGATGACCAATCCAACAGGCCCGACGAAGGGAGCAGCGGTGTTGCCGTCTGTGCCAAAGTTCAGGTACTTGGTGGTTGTGCCATCGATAGCATTTTCCACCGGCTCATTCGCTGGTGAAGTTCCGCCGAAGCCGGTCGTCACATCGCCCACTTGAGTGATGTCCGGTGTGGAGGACAGGATGTTCAAACGAACCACGATGCTCGTGGATGACCCTGCCTGGTTCATCGCAACCAGTTGATAGTTGCCCGCCTGCGAGAGAGCCGTTGAGCTGAAGCTCAATGTTGCCCCGTTTGCTCCAGTCACAGTTCCGCTGTTCGCCACATTGGCGAAGGTTCCATTGTTTTCGCGCTGCCACTGGAAAGTGATGGGGGCGGTGCCGGACACTGTCGCCGTGAGTTGGGCACTCTGGCCCACGTAAGTGTTCACAGAAGCAGGTTGCCCTTCGAAGATCGGGCGAACAGCTCCCGCCGTTCCGCTCAACGCCACGATCACGGCGTGACCGTTGCCAGAGGAGTAATTCAGAGAGACGCTGGCAATCGGGCTGGTCGTGTTAGCAACCGACACGTCGATAGAGTAGAAGCGAGGGTTTTCGGTGTTAACCGAGTCCACGCCGCCGGAGTTTACATTCACGCGGCCGCGCGCGGAGAAAGCGTACGGGGTGACGTTGAACCAATCCGGCACGACGAATTGCCCGGGCTGAGTGGTCCCGTCGCTGTGCGTGATTATATAATCAACCGTCACAGAGCCGGAACCTGCCATTCCGAGGAACGACAACGCCGAGCGTGTGCTGGGCGTGGCGAACACCAGGGTGGCAGCGGTGTCCACAGAATCAATCAAAGCAGCGTTGGCAGCTGTGTAGCTGGAAGCCAGGCGGTAGACGTGATCCTGCGCCGCATTGTTTGTCACCAAAGAATTCGCTGCAGGAAGACCGCTCGTTGGGGCAAGGCGATTGTAGCCTTGCTCATAGAGCGTCGCTTCTGTGTTGCCTGAGCCGCGATCCACAGTGGCTGTGGTTGCTGTGAGCGGCGCCGGGCGGCTGGCCGCCGATTCGATCACCATGTCGTATGTGAACCCGGTGACTGCAATCGGGGTGAATTCCGCTCCGCTCGAACCACTCACGCCGAACACTGCCGCGCGGCCCGTGCCTGAATTCCATGTGAGTTCGATCGAGTTGATAGCCGTTGAGCTGTTCGCCACAGCCACATCTACTGCATATAAGCGTGGGTTTTCCGAACTGACGCTGTCGAAGCCGCCGGTCTGCGCATTCACTCGCCCTGCCGCAGTGTGGGCAATGGGTGTGTTGCCGAACCAATCCGGGGAGACAAACGTCCCTGTCTCGGTCGTCCCATTGGCGAAGCGCAACGTGTAACCGACAGTGATCGGGCCATTGCCTGACGCGGTTAGGAACGAGAGACTCGAAGCGGCTCGAGGGGTGGTTAAAGTTAGCGTCCCGTTAGTCACACCGCTGTTGAGGTAAATCGCATTGTTCGCGCTGTAGCTTCCAGGCATCTGGAAGCTATGGTCCGCCAAATCCGCTGCGGTGAAAGTTGCGCCAGCGCTGGGCAACCCGGTTTCCGGGGCATCCAAATTGTAACCAACTTCGTACCAGGTCGCGCCGGTGTTATTTGTTCCACCGTCCATGGACGCCGTTGTAGAGGGCGTGAACGGTTGGAGCACCGCCCGCTCCACCACGATATCGTGTGTGTAGCTTTCGGGGGTAAGCGTGATGGGACTGAATTGGGCGTGCGTTGTTAACGCTGCGGCCACTGCGGCGAACGCCGCCACTTGAGATATGCATGCGAGCTTCTTAGGTTTCATACAGAGAAAAGGCCCTCCTCCTTGGTGGGCAGCCCGCAAACCTGCCACGTCTTCAGCTCCCTGTCTCACCGGCAAAGCATTTTGTCGCACGAACGTCCCACCGCTCGCAAAACTGACGTTTCGCGGCAACAAAAAAGCCCGCGTCACCGCAGGCTTTGACAAGGGCCGAATGGCGCCTGGCCTCAGACTTCGACAGCCTCAGCTTTCGGCGCCCGAGATCCCTGTGCCTTCGGCTTTTTCTTCTTCGCGATGTTTGCGCCCGCAGGGTAGGGCACCACGCACTTCACCATGCAGCCGCCTTCCGGGGAATTCTCGACAGTCACCGACGCGCCAATCATCCCCGCCCGGTAATTCATCACCCTCAGTCCCATTCCTTTGGCCGCATCAAAATCTTTCGGAACACCGCACCCATCGTCCTTCACCGTCAGCAGGATCTGTCCGTTCGGGTTCGACAAACCAATGGAGATCGTTTGAGCCGATCCATGCTTCATCGCGTTGTTCACACCCTCCTGCGCGATGCGATAAAGGTGTACAGCCATCGCGTTGTCATATACCGAGACCACCTGTGGTGACTTGAAAACGCATTTTACGTGGAACAGCTTTTCCACCCGATTGGCCAACTCCTGCAAAGCCGCATGAAGCCCGTTCCTCTCTAGTTCCACCGGGCACAACCCCCGCGCCAGCTCACGCGCCTGCTGAATCGTTTCGTTCACCATGTTGGTGATCTTCTTGGCGTCGTTTGCCTCGGGCACTTCCTTAGCTCCGAGCTTTTGCTCCAGAACTTTCACCATGCAGGCGATGCCCGTCAGGTACTGGCCCAGGCCATCGTGCAAATCCTGGCCGATGCGCCGCTTCTCTTGTTCCGAGACTTCCTGCACCTCGCGCTCGAGCCTTTTGTTGTTGGTAATGTCGATGGCTGCGCCGCCGAGCATGATCGGCTCCCCATTTTCGTTAAGAATTGGGAAACGGGTCAGCAACCAGTAGCTCAGCTCCCCTTGCGGCCTGTTCAAAGTCTCAGTGGACTCGATTGCGCGGCGTTGGTTTAAAGCATTGGCATCCCCTTTGCGAAACCGCAGCGCAATTCCTTTCGGGAACAACTCCTCATCAGTCCGCCCTGGCCAATCCTCAATCGGCTTCTGGAACATGCGCCCCCAAGCCTCGTTCACATAAAGGTAACGCCCTTCCAGATCTTTCATCGAAACAGCGCAAGGCACGTTTTGCATGAAGCCAGCGAGCTGGGCCTCGCGTTCCTTCAACGTGTTAAGCGTGGCGAAATGCTTGATCGAATAACGAATGGAACGCTCAAGGATGGTTGGGTCCAACCGGTCTTTATTTAAGAAGTCCGCTGCGCCAAGCTGCATCGCTTCCGCATCCACCAACGGGTTTTCCGCCGTGAGCATGATTATCGGTTCAGCCACGCCAAACGCGAGCGCCTCCTTCAACAGCTCCAGGCCGTTGCGGGCTCCCAGGCGATAATCCAGCAGATACACATTATGCTCCCGCTTCTTGATCTCCTCCAGGCCGCTCTCGTAGGTCGCGGACCAGTCCAGCTGAAGCTTGGGCCCAGCGCTTTGGATTTTTGAGAGATGATGGCGCGTCAGCAAAAACGCGTCCTGATCATCATCCACTAGAAGGACTTTAATAACATTCGAATCTGAAGGGCGGGCGGGAGAGACCTCCTCCATTTGCGCTTTGGCAATCATATTGGCGTCGGACAGCTAAGATATTCCTTGAGGGAAGTAGAGTGGTGCGCGGGAACGTAAAATGCAAGGTGGGCAACCCCCGACCCTCCATCAGGGAACCTCCCCACCGTGTAACTGAATGTGACAGAGGGCGTAAGGAGGCTTAAAGCGGACATTTCCATAAACCCGCGCCATTACAATCGAGTTCTTCACTCCCTTTTGTCGCGCGCTTCTCAATCGCGGCCAACTCACGTACACTTCAGCGCATGCGCTTGCTCGCAATACTCGCCCTGGCTCTTTGCGCCGCTCTCAGCCACGCTGCTGATCGACCGCTGAAGACCCTTATCGTAACCGGTGGGCACGGCTTCGAAGCCACGCCCTTCTTTCAGATTTTCAAGGACAACACCAACATCACTTTCATCCACGCCGAGCACGGGAAGGGTTCCTCCACCGCCTACGAGCGCGATGACCTTTACACTTACGACGCCGTTGTGCTCTACGACATGGTCCAGGAAATCACTGAGCAGCAGAAATCACGCTTCAAAGGCCTCATGGACCGAGGCATCGGTTTGCTCGTCATGCATCACGCGATTGTTAACTATCAGAGCTGGCCGGAGTTCGAGCGTATTATTGGCGGCACTTATCCGGAGCCGCAGGATCAAAGGGGCAAAGTCACCGAGAAACTCGGCTGGGAGCATGACGTCACCATTCCCGTGCAGATCGTCGCCAAAGACCATCCCGTCACGAAGGGAGTGTCTGATTTCACCATTTTCGATGAAATCTACTGGGGTTACCGCACCGGCAAAGATTCCATTCCGCTGATCACGACAACGCATCCCAAAAGCGGAAAACCGCTTGCCTGGGCCCGCACTGAAGGCAAATCGCGCGTTGTTTATCTGCAGCTCGGCCATGGTCCCGAGGCTTTCGAGAACCCGAACTTTCGAAAGCTCGTGGGGAACGCCCTTGAATGGGTTGCGCGCAAGTAATCCCAACCATCGCGTCGGCATGAACATTCCCGCTTTCGCCCACTGAGCTATGGAATTAGCAGAGCTGGGCTGGTCAGAGTTCTTCATTCAAGCGGCGGCAAAAGTAAACGTGCCCGGCCTGCGGCCCGCCAGGGTGGCAGTCGTGAATCGGGGGGTCGTGTTCGTTTGGGATGAGGAGGGGGAGTGGCCAGCCACTGTTCCCGGCCGCTTCCGCCACGAAGGCACTGACTATCCCGTCACCGGGGATTGGGTTTTAGTCGAGCGCCTCCCGCGCGAGGAGAAAGTGATCATTCAAGCTTTGTTGCCACGCCGAACGAAGCTTTCCCGTGGCTCCGCTCGCGGTGTGACTGAGGAGCAAACGCTGGCCGCGAATGTGGACACAGTTTTTGTGGCCGCTTCTATAGCTGGTGACCTGAACCTTCGCCGCATCGAGCGCTACTTAACCTGCGTATGGGAAGGTGGAGCCCAGCCGGTCGTCCTCCTCACCAAGACCGATCTTGCCGAAGGTGTGGATGCAGCCGTCGCTCAAGTCGAGGGCATAGCCGCTGGCGCGCCCGTGGTCGCCTTGAGTGGGCTGGAGAATAAAGGCCTGCGCCAACTGAAACCCTGGATCAAGAAAGGCCATACTTGCGCCTTAATCGGCCCTTCCGGCGTGGGTAAATCGACGCTGATCAACGCCCTCTACAAGGACGAGATCCTCGACGTCCTCCCGGTGCGCGAAAAAGACCAGAAGGGCCGGCATACGACCACCCGTCGGGAGTTGGTTTTTCTCCCAAGCCGGGCATTAATCATCGACACTCCAGGCTTGCGTGAGCTTCAGTTGTGGGAGGGCCAAACGGGCTTGCAGGAGACCTTCACGGACGTGGAGGAGCTGATAGCAAAGTGTAAATTCACCAACTGCCAGCACAAAACAGAGCCTGGCTGCGCCGTTCGTGAAGCGCTGCAGAGCGGAGCCTTAACAGAGAGGCGCTTCGGCAGTTATCTCAAACTGCAGGAGGAAATAGCGCTTTTTGCCCGCAAAACTGATCAACGCGCTTCGCTGGAACAGAAGCGAAAGACCAAAATGCAAACCCGCAAACTACACGAGCGCTTGCGGGAAAAGGGCCGCGAGTAAGCTCTACCGCTTGAAGGTCATCCAGCTCGTGGCTGGAGCTTCATGGGCGCAAGGAGCATTCGTCGGAGCGTCTGCTGGACGGTTGTTTAGCTGGACCAAATTAGCGCCCACCAAATACTGCTCCAATTCATCCCCGCTGATGTCGGGCAGCATCTTGCCGTTCACTTCAACGCACGGGCTGAGCATCTGCCCGCTTTTCTCGATCATCTCCTGGCGTTGGTTCGGATCATTGATGATGTCACGGTCTTCGTAAGGAAGATCGTACTTCCGCAGCACAGCGCGAACGCCGTTACTCCAGCCGCAGCTCGGTTTCAGATAGGCAATGATCTTGGGTTTATCCATGGCAACAACGTGGTAAGCCTGCCACACCCTCCATTTTTAGCAACATCAACTCGCTTAAGGCGCGGCCTTCTCCGGCTCGCCCGCGTCCAAATCGATCAGAATGTCGCGCGGTTCAGCCCCCTTGCTCGGCCCCACGATGCCTCGGCGCTCCAGCTCATCCATAATGCGCGCCGCCCTCGTGTAACCAAGCCGCAAGCGTCGCTGCATCAGCGAGACACTGGCCTTCTGCTCGCTGCGAATCACCTCGATGCATTGCTCGATCAGGCTCTCATCCTCATCGCAGTCGCTCTCTTCATCGCTGCCAAAACTCGAGCTGCCGCCCTTTGAGAGTTGCTCATGGATTTCAACCTCATAGCTTGGTTTCCCTTGCTTCGCGATGAAGTCCACGACGCTTTGAATCTCCTGATCGGTCACCAGCACACCCTGGGCGCGTGTGAGCTTTGCGGTGCCTGGCGGGAGGTAAAGCATATCGCCTTTGCCAAGAAGCTTATCGGCTCCCATGGCATCTAGAATCGTGCGGGAATCGACCTTCGCCGCGACTTGGAACGCGATACGCGCCGGGATGTTTGCTTTGATGACCCCGGTGATGACATCCACGCTCGGGCGCTGAGTTGCCACGATGCAATGAATCCCGGCCGCACGCGCCATTTGAGTGATGCGCGCGATCGCCATTTCGACATCCGCTGGGGCAACCAGCATCAAATCCGCCAACTCATCGATAATAACAACGATGTAGCTGAGCCTTTCCGGAATGACGATGTCGTCCTCCCGCGGCACCACAATTTCCTCGTCCAGTTCCACGGCGAATCCATCCGAAGACGGCGCCTCGCCATTCTTTGCGTCCTTCTTGGGTTCCAACGGCAACTGCGGCTGCGGTTCTGGCTCTTTCTTCGGGCGCTCGTTGAATGACTTGATGTTGCGCACCCCGACCTTCGCAAAGATTTGGTACCGCTTCTCCATCTCGTTAACCACCCATCTCAAGGCGAGAATCACCTTCTTCGGGTCGGTCACGACGGGGACAACCAGGTGCGGAAGCGCGTTGTATTGCTGCAACTCGACCACTTTAGGGTCGATCATGACAAACCGCAGTTCGTCCGGCGCAAAGCGATAGAGCAGGGAGGCGATGATCGAGTTGATGCAAACCGACTTCCCGGACCCCGTGCTGCCTGCGATCAGCAAGTGCGGCATCTCTGCCAGGTCCGCGATAATGGCGTTGCCATAGACATCCTTGCCCAGGGCTAATGGAATCCGCGCTTTGGTGTTCACCCACTCCTCGCTTTCGAGCAGGTCGCGCATGATAACCTTTGTTTTGACCGCGTTCGGAACTTCGACGCCGACGGAGCTTTTCCCCGGGATGGGCGCCAGAACGTTGATTCGCTCCGCTTTCAAGGCAGCGGCAATGTTATTTGTCAGGGCGGTGATCTTCTCCAGCCGCACACCCGGAACCGGATGCAACTCATATCGCGTGATCGTCGGCCCTTTGGTGATGTCACCAAGCGAGACTTCGATATCGAACTCCGCCAAAGTCTTCTGCATCAGCCGGGCGTTCGCGACCAGATCCTCTTTCGACTCCGTCGAGCGCACAGTTGGGTCCGGCATGTTGAGGAAGTTTGCCGATGGGAGTTGGTAATTCCCGATGCGCGGCCCCGAAGCCACTGTGATCGGCTTCACCTTCTTCGGCTTAGGCTTGCCAGTGAGCGGGAGCGGAGGCTGTGCGGCAGCCCCGTGGGGTTCCTCGCCGTTTTTCTTCGTCCCGAGGATATCCGCGCTCGAGGCGGCAGCCACCACTTCCTTGGCGCTGATGACTTCACCTTCAATGTCCGCAGGCGGCTCGGACTCTGGGGCCGCTGCCGCTTTGGCCTTCGCAGGGCGCGCTTGGGGCACACTTAAATCCCGCACCGTGGGCTCCGGCACCGGCTGCAAGTCCGCCCCCAGGGTGCTTTTCTCCGAGCCTTCATCATCATCTTCATCCGCGCTGAACGGGCTGGCCTTTGCGGCTTTCCGAGCTTCCGCTTCCAGCTTCTTCGATTCCTTCTCGAGTTCCTTTGATTTCTTCGCCAAGGCCTTTTCCTCGGCGAACAAGCTCGCTTCCATCGATTTCTTCCGCTCGGCGCGCTCCGCCCAATACTGCCGCAACCACGCCCCCAACTGGAAATTCGTCAGGAACAGCAAGCTGATAGCGTAAATGGCCAAGAGCACCACGGTCGCCCCCGCCGCTCCGAAGTGCTTGAAAATGGAGCCATGCAGGGCCAATCCAATCAACCCGCCTATAGGCGCATTGATGCTCTTTTGCCAGTCAGCCAGGAAACCCCAGGCCAGGTTCCAGGTCTGGAGCAGGCAGATGCACGAAAGAATAAAGCTGATGAACCAAAACCAACGGCGCTTTAGAAACGACAAAAATTCGAAGAGGTAACCCAGCCCCAAGGCGAGAAGGGCGAATGGCACAAGGAAAGCGGCCGCGCCAAAAGGCAGCAGCAGGCAGCGGTAAGCGAGGAACACGCCCACGGATCCAGCCCAATTCCGAGGCTCGCCACTGGCGCCGACGCGGTTATAGCCGCCATCAGCTGGATCGTAGCTGTATAAAGCGAGGAAAAACAGGAACGCCAGGGCGATCCAGATAATCCCGATGATATCGTTCAGACCGCCTTCAGGCTTGGCGCGGCCTTCTTTTCGAGCCATGGCCACAGAGTATGTAAGGGCTATGCGTTGACAATCCGAATCTGCCTAAGGAACAAGACAGGAGGAGGTCCCCACAATTCGCAGATTAACGCAGATGAGAATCGCGAAGCCGAATCTTCGAAAACCATCGGAATCTGTCGGACCTCCTCCTTCCCCCTCTGGCAGGCTGAGTTGTAGCCCACCATCAAAGAAAACCTGAGTCCATTCTGCCGTCTCGCTCTCATTTAGATTCTCTGGGCGTGTGGAACCTTTCGAGCGGAACGGATTGGACTCACTGGATTGGATATGACGCGGAACTTTGGGTGGAGAGCGCGCACCCTTGCCCTGGCTTGCGCTCTGTTGTCCTGCCTTGTCATTGAGGCAGCAGTCCCTCGGGATTACTCGGTCGAACTCAGCGCCAGCGTTGAGACCTCGCCTCCACGAATCAACCTTCAATGGCCACAGCGCCCGGACGCCACCGGTTACTCCATTTATCGCAAGAACAAGGCGGATCGTAGCTGGAACCACATCGGTGATGTTGGCGGAAGCGCCACCGGTTTCACCGATTCGAACGTCGGCGTCGGCTCCGCTTTCGAGTACCAGGTAAAGAAGAACACGAGCCTCGGCTTTACTGGTTATGGCTTCACCTACGCCGGCATCAACGTGCCCGCCATCGAGAACCGCGGCAAAGTCATCGTCATCGTGGACAACCGCTTCTCGGGATCGCTTGAAGCCGAGCTGAGCCGCCTCATTCGCGATCTCGTCGGCGACGGGTGGATCCCAATCCGCCGCGACATCTCTGTCTCCAGCGGCGTTCAAGCTGTGAAAGACGTCATCCGCGGCGAGTACAACGCCGACCCAGGCAACGTCCGAACCGTGATCCTCTTCGGCGCGATTCCAGTTCCGTATTCCGGTGACGTCGCGCCGGACGACCACGACAACCATAAAGGCGCATGGCCAGCCGACGTCTTCTACGGCGATATGAACGGCACTTGGACCGATCACTCCGTTCGCACCACCACCGCCGAGCGCGAGATCAACCACAACCTTCCCGGAGACGGCAAGTTCGACCAGAACGAAATCCCCAGTGACATTGAACTGGAGATTGGACGCATCGATCTTTCCAACCTGACGTGCTTCTCCAACAAGAACCCTTCCCGTTCCGAGTTGGATTTGCTCCGACAATACCTGAACAAGGACCACCGCTTCCGCCACAAACTGTTTAACGTGGAACGCCGGGGCATCATTGCTGACTTTTTCGGGTTCCGAAGAGGGGATCCGATCGTTGGCAGCGGGTGGCGCAACATGACAGCCCTTCTTGGCCAAGGCCAGGTCACTGAAGCTGGCGGAACATGGCTCAGCGCGGTGACTTCCGGCAGTTATTTGATGTCGTGGGGCGCTGGCGGTGGCAGCTATTACTACTCCTCCGGCGTGGCAGAGTCCGACGACTTTGCGCTAAAAGACATCCAAGTCGTCTTCACAATGTTCCTCGGCAGCTACTACGGCGATTGGAATAATGAGAGCAACTTTCTCCGCGCTGTCCTGGGGTCCACCTCCTACACACTCACCAGCTCCTACGCCGGTTACCCGCACAATTTCTTCCATCACATGGCGATGGGTGAAACCGTTGGTTATGGCATCAAAATCACCCAAAACCATGACGGCGAAGTTTATCCGGTTATCAGCCGCGGCGAACGCCAGATTCATATCGCCCTTCACGGCGATCCGACTCTGCGCGCGCATCCAGTCGCTCCCGCTGGCAATCTTAGCGCGCAAGGCACCAGCAGCGGTGTTAAGCTCCAATGGAGTGGGTCCAGCGACAGCGACATCGTCGGATACAACGTGTATCGCTCCACTTCGGAATCCGGTGCCTTCACCAAGGTGACGGCCTCACCCGTTCAGGGAACGAGCTTCACCGATGGCGCTCCGCAAGGCCGATTCACTTACATGGTTCGGGCGATCAAACTCGAAACCTCCGGGAGCGGCACATACTACAATCCCAGCCAGGGAGTCTTCGTCAGTGTCGAGTCCCAAGGTGGCGGCGGGGGCCCAACACCGACAGCCCCAAGCGCCCCTAGCAATCTTTCAGCCCAGGCGAATGGCCGCAGCCAAATCGTTCTCCGTTGGAATGACAACAGCGACAACGAGACGGAATTCCAGATCGACCGCCGCACGGAAGGTGGCTCCTTTGCCCGCCTCACCGCAGCCGCGGCGAACGCAACAAGCTTCACCGACAGTGGCCTGCGCAGCGGCACAAAGTATTACTACCGTGTGCGCTCCGCGAACGGCAGCGGCGAAAGCGCCTTCACCGCTGAAGCCAACGCCACCACGGAACGTGAGCCCGATCCCGTTCCACCTACACCGCCTTCGGAACTCATCGCCCGCGCCAACTCTCACCGGCAAATTGCGCTGACCTGGCGCGACAACAGTGGTGATGAAACGAAATTCATTGTGGAACGCGCCACCAGCGGCGGGTCCTTCTCGGTCCTCACGGAGCTTGGCGCCAACTCCACGTCCTACACAGACAATGCCGTCGCTGCTTCAACGGCCTACGCTTATAGAGTTCGCGCGGCCAATGGCGTTGGCCCATCCGCTTACTCCAACACCGCTGACATTCGCACCCCAGCGCCGCCCACTCCGACTAACCCAGGCGCGGCCACTTATGTCGGGGTGGACACTCAGCTCAAAGGATCATGGACCACGCTCTTCGGCGCGGACGGTTACGTGCTTCCCGGCGCAACAGCCGAATATCCATCCTACGCCAACCTGACTGTGTCGGGACAGACCGTGTTTGTTTGGGAACCAACCACCACTGACCCACGCGGATTGTTCGAGTCGGACACGAGCACGAAACGCTTCGTGGGCACCTGGTATGCCAACCCAACGCTCACACTGGAACTCCGCTTGAGCGATCAGAACGCCCACCGCGTTTCCATGTATTTCCTCGACTGGGACAACGGTGGTCGCGCCCAGACAGTCACCATCTCCGACCTTGTCACTGAAGAGGTGCTCGATACTCGAAGCGTGAGCGATTTTACCGGCGGCAAGTACCTGACCTGGGATCTGCGCGGGCACCTAAAAATCACCATCACGAAAACGGCTGGCAACAACGCTCTCCTGAACGGTCTGTTCTTCGGCTCTGCGGCCACGCCGATTAACAACGAAATCAAGTTGTCGGAAATCGCCTACGCGAGCGGCAACGTCTCCTTCAAGATTAGCGGGCCGGTAGGCGCCGCGATCGATGTTGAAGCTTCTGCGGATGGCAAAGGTTGGTCGGCTGTTGGGGAGGGCACACTGGTGGGCGGATCTATGGGCTTTGTAGATAGCAACGCCGGCCAGCATTCACGACGCCTTTACCGGGTTCGAAAAAAATAGGCCCTACAAGCCAGCGTTCAAGAGCGCGTCCAATACCTCTTGAACGAACCGAGCCACCTGCGGCTCGGTGGATGCACGAGGCCCGGCGACGTTCAAACGCCGGGCCTTGTTGCTTCGCAGGAACTCACGCAGCAACACCCCAGGGAACAAATCCGCCTTGCTCACGTGCAACACCGGCTTGCTCCATTGCTTCGCGAACTGGAGTGTCATCTTCGAGCCCCCAGTCAGCTCGGGGCTCAGCGAAATCAGCAGAGTCGCATCAGAGTCGCGCACATTTTGCTCAGTCCGCTCTGAGTAGCTCGGGCTGTCCATTTCCTTAAGCGGATATTTCGCAGGCACGCAACCATCCTCAGCCAGGCGATACTTAGGACACCAACCGCTCACTGGAATGCCGTGCTCCATTGCCCAATCCAACGCCGCACGATCCGCGCCGGTCTGGCCACCGGAAATAATCGTAAATCCTTTCGGCAGATGTTTGAGCGTCTTCGGGGTTGGCTGCATTAAGCGGCAAGAAGCTCAGGACGAACCAAATTTCCGTCAAGCATCTTGGCAGATTTACCAACCTGCTGAATTCTCTCCGTGATGAGCCAAGCGTATCGCACTGCCCCTGAGCAAACCACCGGCATGCCTTCCGGTGTTCCGTTCATCATCGGCAACGAGGCTGCGGAGCGGTTCAGCTTCTACGGCTTCCGCACCATCCTCGTCGTGTTCATGACTCAATACCTGGTCACCCGCTCCGGCCAGTTGGACACCATGAACGACACCGAAGCTCGGGAATGGTTTCATTGGTTCGTCTCCGCCGTTTACTTCTTTCCCATTCTTGGTGGAATCCTTGCTGATAGTCTTCTCGGCAAATACCGAACCATTCTTTGGTTTTCCATTCTCTACTGCTTTGGCCACCTCGCCCTCGCCGTTGATTCCACGAGGCTGGGCCTCCTGGTGGGCTTGAGCCTCATCGCCGTTGGAGCCGGCGCAATCAAAGCCTGTGTTGCCGCCCATGTTGGCGATCAGTTCAGCAGCTCAAATCAGGCTCTGCTTCCGCGCGCCTTCGGCTGGTTCTATTTCTCCATTAACTTTGGCTCCGCCTTTGGCAGTTTTCTCACACCATGGCTCTTGAAGCACCATGGCCCACACTGGGCGTTCGGCGTCCCTGGAATCGCCATGCTGATCGCGACGATTGTCTTCTGGATGGGGCGCAATCGGTTCGCCCACATCCCACCCGCCGGCAAGCAGTTCGTCCGCGACAGCTTCAGCTTGTCCGGCCTGAAGTCCATTGGGCGGCTCGTTTCTATTTTCGCCCTGCTGACTGCTTTCTGGTCACTTTACGATCAATCCTCCTCCGCCTGGATTCAGCAGGCCCGGCACATGGACCGTAACTGGCTTGGTTTCGAATGGCAGCCAGCCCAAATCCACACCGTAAACCCCATTCTCATCCTGATGTTCATCCCGCTCTTTTCGTATGTGATTTATCCCGCCATCGATAAAATTTACCCGCTTACCCCGCTCCGAAAGATCGGCATCGGCTTTGTTTTAACCATCATTTCCTTCCTCATCCCCGCCTACGCCGAGAAGCTCATCGTGGAGGGGCAAACCCCGCACATGATCTGGCAGATCTGGGCCTACGTCTTCCTCACTGCGGGCGAGGTGATGGTTTCTATCACTAGCCTTGAGTTCGCCTACACCCAGGCTCCTAAAGGCGCCAAGTCCCTTCTCATGGCTCTCAATTACGCCGCAATTTCGCTCGGCAATGTCTTCACCGCCGTTGTGAATTCGTTGATGGGCGCCTTCAAGGTCATGGAGTCGGGCCCCGGTTATTACCTGTTCTTCGCGGGTGTCATGACAGTGGCTACCATCATCTACATCTTTGTCGCCATGCGCTTCAAAACGGAAGCCCACCTCCAAAGCCCGTAACTACAGCTCTTTGATTTTTTCCAACTGCGCATCAAGCCGCTTCGCTGAAATCGGCTGCGCGGTCCCAAGTTCCTGCGCGAACAGCGACACTTTGAACTCCTCAACCATCCAACGTAGTTCCTCAATCGCGTCGCTGCGCTGGGGTGATCCCGGTTTTGCTCTCATCTGCGCCAGGGCCGCCGCATACGGCGCAATTTGCCGCGCCTTCTCCGCGTCCTTCCCCGGATTCAGCGCCGCTCTTTCAGCGCGAACCATCATTGCGCGAAGGTACCGCTGCAGGTGCGGCAGCCGTTCATACGGCGTAATCGCCAGGAACTTTCCAGGCGCGAGTTGGTCCAGGTCCGCCCGCATCGTCGAATAAGGCTTCTTGTGCACTGAGATCTGTTGCCGCATCTCCAGGATGCTGCTCACCCAGCCAATAAACGGCTGGAGCACCATTCCAATGTCCGCAGACGCTTTTTGAACCATGGCGTCGAACGCCGCTTTGCGAAGCGGCAAGACATCTGCCGGAACTTTGAACAGACGCGCGAGCAGATTGGCGTAGGCGGTCTCCGTTAACTCATCCCCAGGCCCGAGCGGAACGTAGAGCGGTTTAATTTTATCGAGTGCCTTCAGATCCTTGTGCAGCCAGGCCAGTTCCTTTTGCAGCGGGATCTGCCCAAGCGCGGGCCAACCTTTGCGCGTCGCCGCCTCTGCCTCGACGCGCGTGCGGAAGAGCTTCAAATGCACATGCTCCTCCTCCGACGCAAGACCCGGGTACCCATAAAGCGGCGCGTTCCCGAGCATTCCCGCCTCGATCCGCTCAGGAAGGTCGCCGAAGTTCCAGGAGGTCAGGTCCACGCGCTCGAACGCCTCGCACGCGCGCACCCAAAGCTGCTCCTCTCCCTTGACCTTCTGCTTCTGCAACGCCTCCGTGAGCTTCTGCACGTTGCGGTCGATGGCCACTGGCTTTGCATTTGGGCCAATCAAAGCCACTCGTGGGCGAAGATGATTGGGCAGCATCTCCCGGTTCCATATTCCAGCAGGTATGCTCACTCCATACTTGCGGTTCACGAGCAACCGAAAGCTTTCAAGGTCATCCTTTAGGCTCAGCTCACGCGCCAGCTCTTTAACTTTCGGTGGCAGTGGCATCAGCGGAACTCGCAAGCTTTTCGGCAGCTCCTTGAGCAAAAATTCAACCTGCTCCTCCTTCAGCCCCGGTATCAGCCAATCCACCATTCCCGGCTTGAGATCCGCCGCGAGGGTGACCGGCAATTGGATCGTAACGCCATCGTGCTCTTCTCCTGGGGCGTGCGCGTATTCCAGCTCAACCTTGTGCCCGGCAATGGTCGTTTGATGCGGAAAAGCCTCTTCGTCCCAGCCAATATTTGCCCCACCGGTCAGGTCCGTTTCTGTAGCCAGCAGGAAGTTGGGATCCTTCCCCAGCCGTTCGCGCATCACCCCATTCAAATCGTGCGTCGAAGAAACAGCAGGCAACCGCGCCTTATAAAATTTGTAGAGCGCCTCATTCGGGTCAGGCAGCCCCTGGCGGGGATCACGCGTTCGCACCAGTTCGATCTTGTCACGAAGCAGGTTGTTCTCGCGCGCGAATTTGTGCGGCGTCTCGACCTCTCCCTCGATCAAGGCATGAATGAAAATGCGAGTCGCACGCTCGGGATCAACCTTTCCAAAGTCGATGTTCTTATCCTGCAAAGTCAGCCCGAAGATCATTATCCGCTCCCGGCCAATGACCCGCCCGGCCTGGGCATCCCACTTCGGTTCTCCGTAGGAGCGAGCGCAAATGTGGCTGCCCAACTCAATCACCCAGGCCGGATTCACGCCTGCCACAGTGCGCGCGTAAAGCCGCGTGGTTTCCACAATCTCGCCAGCCATGATCCACTCCGGTTGGCTGGAGCCGTTGGAAACTTCGCCCAAATCCTTAAGCGCTCGCGCGCCCTTCTTCTTGTCGTCCCGTGAGAAAAGCGACGACCCCGGAAAAACCATGACCTCACGGTTTCGCGCCGCTTTGTACACGTTCCGTTCCTCACGGAGCGCGATGTGCCCCAGCAGCCCGGAAAGAATGGAGCGATGGATCGCTGCGTAATTTGCCACCGGCGGCTTATGCTCTCTGTCCCGTGCTGCTTCGATAGATGTAGCCGCAGATTTAGCCGTCAATGTAGCCGCAGCCTTTAGGCTGCGTTCCTTGCTCGAGTCCGAAGCCCCTGCCGTGCTTCTGGTCGTCTCATCTCCCTCCGCTTGAAGCCCAAGCGCGGCTCTATCCACCACATCTTCAAGCGAACTCTTGAGCTGCGCGTGAATATCCGTCCACTCCCGCATCCGCACGTAGCTAAGGAAATTCGACTTGCAGAACTTTCGGAGCTGGTTCTGCGTGCGCAACTCCTCCCACTTATCGTGGTACGTGTTCCAAATATTTAGAAGCGCGACGAAGTCCGAATCAGGATCGAGGAACTGCCGATGAGCCATGTCTGCGGCTTCCTGGCGGTCGAGCGGGCGCTCGCGCGGGTCTTGAATGCTTAGCCCTGCGGCAATAATCAATGTGGCCTCAAGCGCTCCTTCTCGAACCGACTGCAAGGCCATCCGTCCCATGCTCGGGTCGATCGGCAGCCGCGCCAGCTCGCGCCCAAGCGGAGTCAGTGTCCTATTTTCATCAATTGCCCCGAGTTCATGCAGAAGATCATATCCAGCAGTAATCGCCTGTGGATGCGGCGGGTTCAGAAACGGGAAGCTCTCAATTTCACCGAGCTGCCATGCTTTTAACCTCAGAATAACTTCTGCCAGGTTGGAGCGTTGAATTTCCGGCTGCGTATATTTCGGCCGTTTCTCGAACTCCTCCTCGTTGTAGAGCCGAATGCACACGCCATTGGCCACACGCCCGCAACGGCCCGCCCGTTGTCGCGCGCTGCTCTGCGAAATCTCCTCCACCGGCAGCCGCTTCGTGCGGGTTCGGGGGCTGTATCGGCTCATCCGCGCGAGCCCGGTGTCCACCACGTACCGAATTCCAGGAATCGTGAGACTCGTCTCCGCAATGTTGGTCGCGATGATCAGCTTCCGCAGCGATGAAGGTTTGAATGCTCGCTCCTGCTCTTCATTGGTTAATCGTCCGAAGAGCGGCACCACATCCGCATACCCGCGATAACGCCCCGCGAGCACATCCTGGGTTTCGCGAATGTCCCGCTCCGTCGGCATGAAGATGAGAACGTCACCTTCGTTCGACTCGCCATAGATGTGATCCACTGCTGCGACCGCAGAGTCGATGTAGCTCCAATCTCCGCGCTCCTCCGCCAGGTGATCGAAGTCCTCGTAACGAATCTCAATGGGAAACATTCGCCCGGAGACTTCCAGGATCGGCGCGTTGTTAAACGCCGCTGAGAATGCTTCCGTCTCAATGGTCGCGCTGGTGATGATCAGTTTGAGATCAGGCCGCTTCGGCAACAACTGCTTCAAGTGCCCAAGCAGAAAGTCGATGTTCAAGCTGCGCTCGTGCGCCTCATCGATGACAATGACCTCATAGTCCTGCAACTCGCGGTCACCTTGTGTTTCCGCAAGCAGGATGCCGTCCGTCATCAGCTTGATGTACGTCTCGGGGCTCGACTTGTCTGTGAAGCGAACCTTGCATCCTACCTCACGCCCCCACGGCACATTCAATTCCTCCGCGATTCGCCGCGAGATTGAAAGCGCTGCGACGCGCCGCGGCTGCGTGCAGCCGATCTTCCCTTCAATGCCGTACCCCGCTTCCAGGCACATCTTGGGAATCTGCGTCGTCTTCCCGGAGCCCGTCTCCCCCGCGATCACGACCACCTGATGCGCTTTGATTGCCGCGATAATGTCATCCTTCCGCGTCGTGATCGGGAGATCTGCGGGGAACCGCACCTGCGGGAGACGCTCATGGCGTTGATGACGAAGCTGAACGGAACGCCGCGCCTCCTGCACCAGGCGCTCAATGGCGTTCGGTCCCGCCTGCGCTCCGCCTTTGATCAACTGTGAGAACCGCGATTCAATGCGCAGCCGATCCCGACGAAGAGTGTTCGGGAGAAGTTCACGCAATTCTTCAATGAGCCCCAGCGGCATGCGGCAAACTACGCTGCCAAAACGGATTCTCAAAGCGAGCGCAATCCCACAACCTGGTTCCGCGATCTCATGCTGCTATTGCGCGCGGGTGGTAAGGCCGATCCCCGACCGGGCGTCCTCCGCCCATCGCAAAACCAAACCCATCCTTTAGGCTCCGGCAGGAGCCGAACAGAGTAGCCCACAGGCGAAGCGCCAGCGAAGCCTGTGGGATAGCCGTCCCTGGAAATCAGCCTTCGTAGAAGGCGCACAAGCTGCCAATTTTACCATCATTTCCGCTAGGCGGTGCTCCTCCTCGGTCTGCTTGCGACCTACGTCCTTTCCTCTCTTCGTGTGCTTCGTGCTCTACGTCTTTCATCAAGGAAATTGCTGGCTGCGGGGCGCGATCCAATGGTGCTTTGTTTGTCGCGCCGTCCACCGTTGGAATCAGACCAAGGTTGACGGTGGATTGTGGACTTCGGCAGAGTTGGCCCATGAACCGCCTCGCCCGATTTCCGCTTCTTTTCTTCGCTTTGTTGCTGCTCGCTGCATCGCACAACTCCGAAGCTGCGGCTCCTGTCATCACCACCAACTTCACCCGCATTTTCGACGGACAATCCCTGGCCAGCTGGAAAGTGACGGACTTCGCCGGAGGCGGCGAAGTGGCGGTCAAGGACGGTTCCATTTCCATGCAGCCAGGAACCGCGCTTACCGGCGTCACCTACACCAATAACTTTCCTAAGGTGAATTACGAAATCGTGGTTGAGGCCCGGAAGGTCCAAGGCCAGGACTTCTTCGCCGCAATCACTTTCCCGGTGAAAGACTCTCATGCGACCTTCGTCCAGGGGGGCTGGGGTGGCAGCCTCGTTGGTCTTTCCAGCATCGATGGCGCCGACGCGTCGGAAAACGAAACAACGACCTTCCGCGAATTTAAGGAAGGCGTTTGGCACAAGTTCCGCGTGCGTGTTAGCGAAGGGCGGATCCAGTGCTGGATTGATGATGATCGTGTCGTCAACGTCATCACGACCGAACGAAAGATCAGCATGCGTCCCGGCGAGATCGAGTTGTCAGCGCCTCTTGGGATCGCCAGCTTCCGTTGCGAATCAGAAATCCGGAAAGTCGAAGCCCGCACACTCGCTCCGGGCGAGCCGGTGATTCCCACACGCAAAATCGCGCTAATCGCAGGGAAGAAGAGCCACGGCCCCGGCGAGCATGATTACGAAGCAGGGCTGCGTTTCCTCCAGGAACGCATCGACTCCATGAAGATTGAGGGCGTCACCACTGAACTTCACACCAACGGTTGGCCTGCCAATCCAGCGGCGTTGAACGATGCGGCCACCGTTGTGCTCTATTGCGACGGCTCAGACCACAACCTCCAGGATCATCCGTTGCTAGTCGGCGATCGCTTGGCGCAACTCGAAAAGATCATGGAGAAGGGCGCAGGCCTGGTCGCGATTCACTACGCCGTGTTCGTGCCCAATGGCAAACCGGGCGACAAGTTCCTGGAATGGATCGGCGGCTACTTCGATTACCAGAGCGGTCCTGCGCCGCGGCACTGGTTCTCGAAAATAGAGACTAAAGAGTTCGAAGTTTTCTCACTCACTCCGAGCCACCCCACTGCCGCCGGTGTTCGCGATTTCAAGCTCCGTGAGGAATACTATTCCAATATCCGCTTCCCCGAAGCCGCCCCCGGTTGGCGCCCGATTCTCTCCCTAAGCAAGGATCGCCAGGATCGCTCACAAGTGGTCGGCTGGGCTCTTGAGCGCAAGAACGGTGGCCGCGGCGTCGGTTACACCGGCGGTCATTTCCATGCCAATTGGCAAAAGCCAGAGGTTCAGAAAATGATCATCAATTCCATCCTCTGGACCGCTCAAGCCGAAGTTCCTCCGGCCTATTAAATGGCTGCTCAACCCTTGAGCGAGTCTGCGCGCCTCGCTGCGGTGCAGGCGCCAGTGATCCCCGTAATCGCGGAGCTGATCGCGCGCAACCCCGGCGTGATTTCGCTAGGCCAGGGCGTCGTCCATTATGGCCCGCCACCGGAAGTGCGCGCCGGAATCGAGGAATTCTGGACCTCGCCGGACAACCACAAATACAAGCCAGTCACCGGGCTCCCGGCCCTCATCGATGCGTTTCAGAAGAAGCTGTCCGAGGAGAATGGATTTCATGCGCCGAGCGAATCGTTGATCGTGACCGCCGGAAGCAATATGGGCTTCCTCAATGCCCTCCTTGCCATCTGTGACCCGGGCGATGAGGTCATCCTGCCCACCCCGTGTTACTTCAATCACGAGATGGCCATCACCATGGCCAATTGCAAAGCGGTCTTGGTTGAAACGGAGGCGGGTTATCAACTCAACATCGAGCAAATCGAGAAAGGCATCACGCCGCGAACGAAGGCGATTGTAACGATCTCCCCGAACAATCCTACGGGCGCGGTTTACCCAGAGGCCTCGCTGCGAGCCGTCAACGAGCTTTGCGCCAAGCGCGGTTTGTTTCACATCAGCGACGACGCTTACGAATACTTCGTGCACGACAACGTGAAGCATTTCTCCGCGCGCAGCATTGAAGGGAGCGGCGAGCGAACGATCGCGCTTTATTCGTTGTCGAAGAGCTACGGTTTTGCCAGTTGGCGCATCGGTTGCATGGTGGTTCCACCGCAGCTCATCGCCGCAGTGAAGAAGGTGCAGGACACGAATCTCATCTGTGCGAGCGTCATTGCGCAATATGCCGCCCTGGGAGCCTTGAAAGCAGGCCGCTCCTATTGCGAACCGCTCATTCGCGAGATGGGCCGCGTTCGAGATCGTGTCTGGGACGCAGTCACCGCCTGCCGGGGTGTCCTCCCAGGGGTCAAGCCGCAGGGCGGCTTTTATGTGCTGATGAAATGTGAAACGCAGAAGAGTTCAATGCAGCTCGCGCGAGAATTGATTGAGCAGCATGGTGTCGCCACCATCCCTGGCAACGCCTTCGGGATCACAGATGC
Source organism: Candidatus Methylomirabilota bacterium (assembly GCA_035627835.1). Classification (GTDB taxonomy): domain Bacteria; phylum Verrucomicrobiota; class Verrucomicrobiia; order Limisphaerales; family SXQI01; genus DASPKX01. Next base: position 24,870 of record DASPKX010000067.1, on the reverse strand, counting down.
CTGCGCGCTCCGCATCGGTTACGGCGCCCTGCAGGGCGCCACTGTCGATGAAGGTGTGCGCCGCCTGGTCAATGGCCTAAAGGAGCTTCTGTAACATGCGCAAATGGCTGTTCCAGAAGATGGATCGCGTGGTCATTCACCTGGCGAGCATGGTGGTGCATCGCGCGGACAACCCCGAAGCCGATGTCGCGCGGCTGAGTTGTGAGCTGCAGACCCGCACCTTCGTCGAACGCCCGTGGCCAGCGGCGAAGCTGCTCTTCCGCAATGCGCGCGACTTCACGTATGAGTCGCCGATTCAATCACCCTGGGCCGTGAACAACACCGTTCACGGGAAACTGTTCAAAACCCGAGGCCGCTCAGAGTCGCTGGTGATCCTGGCACATGGCCTCGGAGGCGAACTCTCTTATTGGTCGCTGTTCCCAATTCTCGGCAAGTACATGAATGCTGCCGCCGTCGATGTCGCTATGATCGAGCTGCCGTACCACGCGCAGCGCCGGCCAAAGGGCAAAGGCGCCCGCAGCAACTTTATCACCAGCGACCTCAACGCAATGCTGGAAGCTGTCTGGCAAGGCATCGCCGATTTCGCGGCCTTAATTGGCTGGGCGCGCGCGAACGGCTACCAGCGCATCTCCCTATGGGGCTTCTCGCTCGGCTCAATGGTGGGCGGCTTGGTGGCGTGCGGCCCAAACGCCCCAGACGTGCTGACGCTTGCGATTCCGGTGGCCGAAATGGAAGAAGCCATCGCCGGTCTTAAGTTTTGCGAGCCCGTGCGGCAATCGCTCGCGAAATATCCGATCCCATTGGAAAGCCTCGATTTGCGAGCGAATACACCTCAGGTCGCTCGCGAGAACATTCTGGTGACCGATTGCGCCTACGATCTGTTCGCGCCGCCCGGATCGGTTAAACGACTGGTTTCCGCGTGGCACGGCTGCCAGGTGATGCCGTTCACCCACAGCCATATCAGCATCTTCTTCTCGCCGTTCGCGATGTATGCGATTGCCGATTGGAACATCGCCCGCGTTAAGGGCGAACCGGCCTAACCCGCGTACCGGACTTTACGGAGTGCGTTCGGTCTGCGTTACTTGGGAACACTTACATGCTTATGAAACGTCTATTTCTCGGCGCTGTTGCTTCAGTCATTGCAGCAGCAGCCATTGTCGCAGCCGATAAGAACGAAGAGGGTTGGATCACCCTTTTTGACGGCAAGTCATTGAACGGCTGGAAGACCGCCAATGAAAACACAAACTCCTTCAAGCTGGTGGATGGCGCCATCGTCGCCAAAGGCGAACGCTGCCACATCTTCTATGTTGGTGACCAGCAGCCGTTCAAAGATTTCGAGCTGAAGGTCGATGTCATGACCGAGCCAAAGTCCAACGGCGGCATTTACATTCACACCAAGTATCAGGAAACCGGCTGGCCCAAGTATGGCTTTGAAACCCAGGTGAACAACACCGGCGGCGATTGGAAAAAGACCGGCAGCATTTATGACGTCGTGAACGTCCGCGAAGCCGCCGCCAAGGACGGCGAATGGTGGACGCAGCATGTGATCGTCAAGGGCAACAAGATCACTGTGAAGGTCAACGACAAGGTCGTGGTGGATTACACGGAGCCCCCAGGCAAGGAGCCCGGCAAGGACTTCACCCGCAAAATCGACCAGGGCACCATCGCTTTCCAGGCGCATGACCCAGGCAGCGTGATTCGTTACAAGAACGTGCGCGTGAAGAAGCTGTAAGCTGCCGCCACAACGGATTTGCAAAGGCAGGCTTCGGCCTGCCTTTTTTGTAGCCGCAACCTTCAGGTTGCGCAGGTCTTATCCGCTCAGGCGACGCGCGCCCATTCGGTTACCGTTTCCGGAGCAGCGTTCCGAAATCGGCAAAGGTGCCGGACGGCTCCTTAAGCGCCTTCTGGAAAGCCAGCATGAGCGGCTCCGCCACGGCATCCGGCTGCGGCATCATTGGGGTGCCCCTCGCTTTGCGCAGCATCGCGACTGAGGCATAGCGCGGATCATCTGGCATGCTGGAGATATACTCCTGCATGCGGGTGTCCACGATCCCAGGAGCGATAGCGGAGAAGTGGGTCTCAGGCCGCTCCGCAGCGTAGAGGCCGATCAGCATGTTGAGAGCAGCCTTGGAAATCGAGTAAGCGTTCCACCCGCGCTGCGCGGAGACAGCCGCGCCAGATGAGATGGCCACGACTTGGTGGACCTTCCGCCCGAGCTTGTATAGCTCATCCAGGACCACTTTCGTGGACCAGACATTAATCTCCATCGTCTGTTTCATCTCGAGCACACTGGTCTCCGCAATATCCGCGATGCGGCCAATCACTGCCGCATTCAGGATGACGAGGTGGAGATCCTCAACATCGTTCACCAGTGTGCGCAGCACCGTGCGTGTGCTCTCGAAGTCAGCCAGGTCGATAGATGCGTGGCGATAGTGTGGAACTGCCAGGAGATCGTCCGGCGAACGCCTGCTCATGCCGAAGACGCGAGCGCCTTCTTCGAGGTAAGCGCGCGCCAGCGCGTGGCCAATGCCTGAACTCGTCCCGGTAATTAGTATGTTCGCGTCCACGTTCTCCCCTTAAGGCTCGTGGATTCTTACCCGGAAGTAGCGCGACTGTGAATCGGTGGGGAGCGGAATTGTGACCTCGCGGGCAGCCGCAGGGTAGTGGGGCTTGTTCTCGGGAACATTGATCGGCGCCCACAACCCATGCTGCCCAAGCCGATCCACGCTTTGCGCTTCGATCGCCCTGTTTGCCGGTTGTAGGACGCGCAGTTGATTGTTCTCGGCATCCAGCGCCACGCCCCAGGCGTCGCCCGCAGCCTTGGGATTTGTCCGCACGACATACTCAAGCTCGTTATTGGCGCCATCATTGTCCGGGTCCGCATCGGCGCGCGCATTCGGAGCGGTTGTTGACCCAAAGTGCTGCTGTTGCCATTGAGAGAACGTCTGGTAACCCGCGAGATCCTGGCTGATCCATTGGCTAATGAGCTGCACCGCCTCCTGATCGACCAGGCTGGTCCCGAGAGGCGGCATGTGCCCTTCGCCCAAAGTAGCCATGCGTTTCAAAAGCATAGAGCGATCAGGAGAGCCGGGAACGATCACCCGGTTTTGGGCGCTGTCGCCTTGTGTCAGCAACGAGCCATTGATCAGACCAGCTTGAGAAAGCGGAGTGCTCGCGCGCGCATCCCATTGCGCATGGGCAGTGCCGTTGGGCTGATGACATTGCGCGCAATTCGCCGCCAGGTACGAACGCGCCCGCCGTTCTCGGCTTTGAGTGGTGTCGGAAAGCGGGGCAAGCGCAGGCATGACATGCAGTTGCTGGCTCATGTCCCCATGGAAGTAACCCAGGGCGTTTAGGTCATGGAGTTGGCTGACGGCCCTGTTGCTCCGCTGAATCTCACGGTTTAGTTGTGCGGTGTTGAAGCCGATCGCGCCACCCGACGCCGTTGTATGGCAAGCCAGGCATTCCCCTCGGCTTGGGTAGCGCCACTTTTGCGTGCGCGAAATGTTGCCATCCTTGATCGTGAACGTCTCCTCAGCGCCGTCTGGGCCGACCAGTTCGGCATTGGCGCCGTTCCACTTGTAAGTAACGCCATAAAAGCCCGAGCGGCCTTTGACGAGCACACGCGTCTCGAGCCGCCGAGTGGTCGCGGGATTTCCCTTCGTCATTTCGAGATCGAAGTGCTTCACCCAAACGGTCCCGAGGGGAAACGACCAGTTCCCATCCTTGCTGAAAGTGATCTTGTCGGTCACGGACGGCACGCTGAACCAACGTTTCTTATGAGCGTTGTCCGACCATAACGGAGAGTTGATCTCGTAAGGCAAAATGCCCGCGTGTGGGGTAAGGCTGTTCAGGTCTTGAAAGATGCCGGTGTCTGCGAGCGTCGCCGGGAGAGCGGATCCCTGTGCGTTGCCCGGATTCACTCTAAGGATCTGTCCGCGCTCATGGTCTGCGATGAGAACATCGCCGTTGCGTGGATCTGCGCCAAAGCCGGAAATCCCAGGGTAGGGGATGGTGTTGAGCTTTGCCACTCGTTGAGCTTGCTGGCCGTCTAGCCAAAGCCCCCAGATATTTCCCAGCGCGTAATCGGCAAAGATGTAGGCTCCGTGAAGTTCAGGAATGCGTGTGCCCCGGTAAGTGATGCCGCCGATGACGCACTGGCCGTTCACCCAATCGTACGGGTATTGGTGCACTGGCGGGTTCAGTTGGGTTCCGGCAGGGGGGGTGCCGAGCGGGCCCGTCAGGTCACCTTGCCGGTAGGCCCAGCCGTAATTCCCCCCTTTGACAATGAGATTAATTTCTTCCACCGAATGAAGCCCCACTTCGCCCAGAAGCAGATTTCCGGTCGCGGGGTCAAAAGACATCTTCCACGGGTTGCGAAGGCCGATTGCCCAGAACTCCGCCCGCAGCTTCGCAGGATCGATCGCGCGGCCCAGGAAGGACGTGACGCCTACCCATGGGTTATCTCGCGGGATGCGATAATTCTGTGGATTGCCCGGATGCGGGTTTGGCAGAAGGCTGTCCGGTTTCTGGTCAACATCCAGCCGCAGAATGCCTGAGTAAAAGTCGTTATCGATCCGCTGGCTATTATTGAACTCATCGCCCTTGCCCAAACCATCGCCTTCATCGCCAACGGAGACGTAGAGGTACCCGTCCGGGCCGAAGATCGCTTCGTTCACGTTATGGCCGTAACCTTCGTCCGCCTGGGTAAAGAGGATAGCCTCAGAGTCGGCCAAGGCTGCATTGGGGTTGCTCGTTGAAATCTCAAACCTGGAGAGCCGATTAAAGCGATGAACCTCCCCGCTCAAACGATTGAGTCCGCTGTAGGTGAGAAAAATCTGGCGATTCGACCGGAAGTTCGGATGGAACGCGATGCTCGTCAGCCCTTCGGAACCGTTCCCCTGGTAATCCGAATCCACTCGATGACTTATGTCGAGAAACAGGGTCTTGGTGGGCGCAGAGAGATTAGTAATGACGTAAATGCGCCCAGGCCGCTCAATAATAAAAAGGCGTTGATCCCCGGCAGGGGAGGTGATGGCCACGGGGTTCTGAAAAGAGAGTCCCGGGAACGCGTTCTCCGCTATAAATTCACGTGAGGGGGGATCCAGGGGCATGCGCAAAGTCGCGTTACCCTGCCGTTGAGCAAACAACGAGGCTGGGAGGAGAGCAACCGCGACCAACACCGACAACAATGCACGAACCTTCATGTTTGCAGGTTGCAACTCTAACCTGAGAGGGCCCACCCTCAATCAGGCCTCAGGCTGTACAACCCAGCCGTCGAAACCCTGAGATTAGGCGTTCCGCTGCCCTTCCACATGAGGAGCGTAACGAGGCCGCGCTATGCTATGCCGTGGCTTTCGGTCGTTCCGCGCCGGCGAACCAATAATCGTAAATGGCCCGGATTTGTTGTTCGAATTGGCGAGGGTCAGTGGCTTTCACAAAATACCCACAAGCGCCAGCGGCATAGGCGCGGTCCACGTCCGAGCGCAGATGGGATGAAGTGAGGATGACGACGGGCAGCTTTCGGAAGCCCTCATGTGCCTTGATCCACTCAAGTATTTCGAAGCCGTTTTTGCGCGGCATTTTCAAATCGAGCAAGAGAATTTCCGGAAGCGGAAACAGCGCTCGGTCCGCATAGACCCCCACGCCAGAGAGGTAATTGATCACCTCGCCCCCATCGGTGACGGAGTAGAGGCGCAGAGCGGGATCGGCCTCTTTAAACGCTCGTTTCAGCAGGAAGAGGTCTACTTCTTCATCCTCCGCCGCGAGCACTGTCCAAAGGGTTTTGATTGCCATGGCTCAATGGCTCTGGCCGCGGCCGGGCGGCGCTTCGCTGGGGAGGGAGGGCTTCTCCGCATGCTCGCGCCAGTATTGCTCGATGAGGCGAATGACCTCTGCAAACTGTTCAGGTTCAGTGGATTTTACGAAGTAGGTGTTGGCGCCAAGCTCGTAGGCTCGATCAATGTCGCGTGTTAAGCGGGAGGAACTCATGACGATGACTGGCAAGCGTTTGAGGTGAGCCTGAGTTCTCATCCACTGAAGAACTTCAAACCCGCTTTTGATCGGCATTTTGAGGTCGAGAAGAAGCAGGTGGGGCAAAGGAAACTGAGTCCGATCGCTGAATTGCCCAGCGCCTTCGAGATAGGAAATGACTTCAGCGCCATTGCTGAGCGCGTGGACTCCAGTTGAACGATTGGCTTGAGTGAAAGCCCTCTTGAGCAGCATCACGTCAATTTCGTCGTCTTCTGCGAGCAGAATCTGGTAGCCAGCTGTTTTCATGAGCAAAAAGAGTTAGGAGATTTCGACCGGCGCGGTGCGGGGTAATTTAACTGAAAATGTGGAGCCGACGCCAACTTTCGAGCTGACGGCCAAACCTCCGCCAAGACGTTCGACTCCCTTCTGCACGATTGCAAGGCCGATGCCGGTTCCGGCGTATGATTTATTGTCATGCAGGCGTTCGAACACTTTGAAAATGCGCTCGAAGTGCTCCTCCGCGATCCCAATGCCATTGTCTTTGACGTGAAGCACAACTTGGTCCGGCTGAACTTCAGTCGAAATTTCCACTATGGGGGCAACTCCAGGAGCGACGAATTTAAGAGCGTTGGAAATGAGGTTGGCAATCACCTGTTCGAGAACAGTTGCATTGGCCCACACGGTGCCCAGGGGGCTTTTCACATGAACAGTCGCGCGGGAGGAGGCGATCGCATTTTCGAGTTGATCGAGGGCGGCTGCGACTTCTTCATCGAGCGAGAGTTCGGAAGCTGGCACTTCGACCTGGGTCAGACGAGCGTAGCCAAGCAAATCCTGAATAAGCGAGTCCATGCGCTTGGCGGATTGAATAATCCGGTTGGTGTAGTCCACTGCGGTAGGATCGAGAACGGCTTTGTAATCCTTCATTAAAGCAAAGCTCAAGCCTGCCATGCCGCGGAGCGGAGCGCGCAGGTCGTGAGCGATGGAATAGGTGAAGCGCTCAAGTGACTGAACAGAGGCTTGCAGTTTGGCAGTTCGCTCGGCAACACGCGCTTCCAGGACGGCGGCATGCTGGCGCAGCCGCTCCTGTGCGGCGGCTAGCTCGCGCTCGGTGCGCTTTCGCTCCGTGATGTCGAGGACGAACGCCACCCCACGATCGTGAGAGCCTTCCAACAAGGCGACACCAAGTACGATTGGAATGCGTGAACCGTCCCGGCGAAGGTACTCTTTCTCGTAAACCTGGGACGCTTTGTGCGCCATGACCTGCTGAAGAGCAATGTCATCAAGGTGAGTGTATTCAGGCGGGGTTAAGCCGCGCCAATCAATATTTCCAAGTTGCTCAAATTCCGCGCGAGTGTAGCCGGCGATGCGCAGGTATTCGTCATTCGCGTCGATGATAAACCCATCCGTGCTGAAGAAGGCAACGCCCACAAGATTAGAGTCATAGAGCCGACGAAAGCGCTCTTCACTGCTGCGGAGAGCTTCTTCGGCCTTGCGGCGGTTGCTGATCTCGCGTTGCGCTGAGCCGTAAAGAACTGCATTGTCAATAGCAACGGCTGCCTGCGCGGCAATGGTTTGTATGTAACCTTCAGTTTCTGGAGCGAAGCGGCCAGGTTCAGAGTGGCCGAAGAAAAGCCCGCCGAGCACCTCGCCAGAGCGGGATATTACTGGAGCCGCCAGATAGCTCACCACTGGCAAATGGCCTTTGGGCATGCCGTGATGAGGGCCCATTTTGCCGTAACGTGGATCCTTAGTTACATCGTCCAGTCGGATGACCCCTTCGCCCTTAAACGTCGGTGCGAACACTGGGGTCGCCCGAGGCATCCCAAAACGGGCGAACGCCTCTCGAGGCGCGCCTGAAAGCGTGTAGAGCATATAAGCCTCGCCGCTCGTGGGATTAACGGTGTTGTAAAAGAAAGCGCCAAATTGTGCTTTTACCAGTTTGGTCGCCTCGTCCGTGACGGTTTGGAGGAGAGGATCGAGATCCAATTGGGCGCCAATTGTGGTGGCGATTTGGTTGAGCCGTTTCAAGGCCTCCGTCTGTGCGAGCAAGGTCGTTTCGTATTGGCGGCGTTCGATAAACTGCGCGAGTGAGGAGGCGAGCGGTGCGAGGTCGTTCAGGATTTCGGAAGTAAGTTTGTGCCGGGAGAACATTGCAACGACCCCAAGCAGCCGGCCCTCCACTATCAAAGGGTAACCAGCAAAAGCCACCATGCCTTCGCGCCGGGCCCAATCCTGGTCGCTCACATGCGGATCATGTGGAACATCATTGCTGAGATGCGGCAAACCGCTCTCCGCGATTCGACCGATTTTGAATTTGCCGACGGGAACGCGGCCGTGGGGGCCATTCAGGTGTGTGTAGATCCCGGCGCTGGCTACCAGCTCCAAAGTGTTCGTGCCCGGGTTGAGCAGCCACACGCGGGCGAAGGCTGCTTCTAATCCGTCCACCAGCACTTGTGAGAACTCCTGCAGAGCAGCATTGAGCGGCGCGGGTCGGGAAAGGACGCTGGAGAGCTTTTGGCGCAACTCCGCAAGGCGCTCCCGGTACCGCTGCGCAGTGATGTCGCGTGAGTAAGTGACAAGATTCCGCTTATTCGGGAAGCAACGCACCTCGAACCATTTATCGAGAGGGGCGTAATACAGCTCGAAACACCTGGTTGAGCGGGTTTCCATCGCGCAGCGGTACTCCCTTTCAACGACGGAACCTGCAATACCCGGAATGGCGGACCAAATCTCATGGCCCAACACGTCGGGAGGGCTCATGCCGAGGGTGGCGAGGTGCTGGCGTGATGCATCATTGATGTAGCGCAGCTTCCATTCTGAGTCGATCACCGAGACCCCGTCAGGAATCCCGTCGATCAGCAGGTGCAGCTCCAATTCCCCCTCGGCAGCGACCGAAGTCGCAGGGATGGTTGGCAGCTGGGCTGGGCTGTTGGGGATCACGCGTCACACATTACGGGCGAAGCACCATCGCTGGAACCCTAGGGTCATATGGGGGATTCCATGAACGAAGCCATTGTGGACTTAAGCCAGTTGAGTGCCTTCGGCGTAGGCTACGGAGTCGGAGGCATTAAGGAGATTTTCAACGGTCACCCGGGCGATCTCGCCTAAAGCCTCGCGGGTGAGGAAGGCCTGGTGCGAGGTGACGAGGACGTTAGGGAAGCTCAGCAGGTGGCTGAGTTGGTCGTCGCGGCGGATGTCGTCGGAATGGTCTTCGAAGAAGATGCCTTCCTCCTCCTCGTAAACGTCCAGGGCCACGCCGCCAATGTGGCCGGAGCTTAAGCCTTCGATCAGGCTGCTGGTCTGGATGAGCTTGCCACGGCCGGTGTTGATGATGACGACCCCCTTTTTGAGTTGGGGCACCGTCTCATGGCGGATCAAGTGGTGCGTGTCAGAAGTCAGCGGGACATGAAGCGAGATGATGTCGCTCTGGGCGAGAAGCTCCTTCAGGCCAACGTAGCGAATCTGGCGTTCGGCGCCCCAGACTTGGTCCGGGTGTGGATCGTAGGCGAGCACGTCTGCCTCAAACCCTTTAAAAATCTGGGCGGCGACCTTGCCGATCTTGCCGGTGCCTACTATGCCAACCGTTTTTTTGTAAACATCGAAACCTACAAGGCCGGTGAGGGAGAAGTTATGCTCGCGGACTCGGTTGTAGGCGCGATGGATTTTTCGGTTTAGGGAGAGGAGCAAGGCCACCGCGTGCTCCGCGACGCCATGAGGGGAATAGGACGGTACTCGAATGACATTTAAACCGAGTTCTTTAGCTGCGGCCAGATCCACGTTGTTAAAGCCAGCGCATCGAAGCGCGATGAGTTTCACCCCTGCCTCCTTGAGGCGTTCAAGGCAGGCGCGGTCCACCTTGTCATTCACGAAGACGCAGACTGCCGTTGCGCCGGCAGCCGTAGAAGCCGTGGCCGCAGCAAGGCGGAATTCGTGGAAGTCCCACTGTATCTTTGTGCCTGCGGCTTGCGACAGATACTCGCGGTCGTACGGCTTGGTGTCGTAAACGGCAACCCTCAAAACTCCCTGCATGCGTGATATGTTTCCTCCTCCATGGATGCTTCGCAAGAGGCAGCGTTTTGCTTGTCGGTCCACGCCGCGCGGGCGTAAAGTGGGTTGCGCCCGAATTCGAGAGAGGAGCGCGGCTATGACTCGGCAACAGGCTCTGGATTTATACTTTATGGAGGCGCGGTCGAAGTTGATCGATCTCGCGGCGTTTCTGGATCGCGTGGAGCGAAGCACAGGCGAAGCGGACTTCCGGCACGCCGCCCTTCAACAAGCATTGCGAGAGCTGGACAAGCCTGGCGCTGACCGAACGAAGCGGGTGCTTCTGGCCCTGAGTGATCCTTCTACCGAACCGATCCCCACTGCCACGACAAAGGGCGCTGTGGGCGCGTATCCATCAAAGGCTGCTTGAGTATGCGCTACATCGAACCCCACGGCCACATGGTCAGCCGGACCACGGACGATTACCAGGACATGGCCACCGCGGGATGCGTGGCTGTGTGCGAACCCGCCTTTTGGGCGGGCTTCGATCGCAGTTCAGTGGATGGCTTCTATGATTATTTCTGCCAGCTAACAGAGCATGAGCCGAAACGCGCGGCGCGCTTCGGGCTTCAGCATTTCTCATGGCTTTGTATTAACCCCAAGGAGTCCGAAGACATGGGGCTGGCCCGCGAGGTGATTCAGATCATTCCGCAATTCCTGGATAAAACGGGCGTGCTTGGGATCGGCGAGATCGGGCTGAACAAGAATAGCCGCAACGAGCTGAAAATTTTCGAGGAACACCTCGAACTGGCGCTCAGCCGAGACCAGTTGATCCTCATCCACACCCCTCACCTTGAAGACAAGCTGAAGGGAACCCGCCTTATCATCGACGCCCTAAAAGGTGACAAACGGATGAAGCCGGAACGAGTCATTATCGATCACGTGGAGGAGCACACCATTGGGATGGTGCTGGACCAGGGCTTCTGGGCCGGGATGACGCTCTATCCCGAATCGAAATGCACCCCGGCGCGGGCGATTGATATGATTGAGGTGTACGGCAACGAGCGGCTTTGGATGAATAGCGCCTGCGACTGGGGCGTGAGTGTGCCGCTGGCGGTGCCACGGACCGCGTTGGAAATGAAGCGGCGGGGGCATACAGCTGACTTGATCGAAAAGATGGTGTTCCGAAATCCCGCCCAATTCATGTCCCAGAGCCCGAAATTCAAGCTGGCCAGCTGATTCGCAGACCTTCGAAGTCAGCCTATTCATAAAGCATGAACTCTGAAGAGATCTTTACGCTTTATTGTGGGAAGCACCTGGCCCTCCGGAAGAGAGGCCGTTGGGAGTTCGCGGATCGTGTTGACGCTACCGGAGCAGTGGTAGTGGTGGGTATAACGGCTGGGAACAAACTCTTGCTCACGGAACAATTCCGCGTCCCCTGCGGAAAGAATGTCATCGAACTCCCCGCCGGGATTGCGGGCGATGAGCCCGGCTCGGAACAGGAGTCGTTGGCCACAGCGGCCGCGCGCGAGTTGGAAGAGGAGACCGGTTACGAGCCAGCGCTCGTTCGGGAGATCATGACGGGCCCCTCTTCTGCGGGACTCACCTCTGAATTAATCACCATTTTCGTGGCCACCGGTTTGACGCGAACTGGCGCCGGAGGAGGGCATGCGCACGAGAACATCACTGTGCACGAAGTGGATTTCGCCAGAGTGGATGAGTGGTTGTTTGAACGCATACGAGCGGGGACGCTGATTGACCCGAAGGTTTTTGCCGGCATTCATTTCGCTCGGAACGCCTCTGGTGTTTGGCAGTGATTTGGCATGGACGTCGTCGATTCCATATTCTCAGCCGTCGGAGCCGGTTCCGCCCTCCTGGTCGGGGCGTTTCTGGGGATCTTCTGCCTTATTGAGTATGTCAAAGAAGACGGTTTTGATCCCGACGCCTGGCGTGTGACCCAGCAGGTCCGCCGTCGGCTGGTTTTGTTGACCGGAGTTGGAGTCGGAGTGGGGACGTTGTTTCCGTTGAGCAAAGGATTTTTGTATTTTGGAGCAACGATTTTGGAAGCCGCGGGGTTGTTTTGGTTCTTTTACCGCGTGCCAACCCAACCTCCGAAGATGCGGTAGGTTCATTCTTGCACTGGGGTTGACGCGATATATCGTCGAAGGCATGAGACGTCTGGTTCTCTCAGTTTTCCTATTTCTCTTTTCCTTTGCCGCAATGGCGGCGGATGACACCGCCGCCCTGGCCGAACGGCGCGATTTTGAAGAGCGCTACAAGCGTATGGTCGCGGAGCTGGAGGATATGAAGGACGCGTATCGCGCGCTCCAAAAACGCACCAGCGACCTGGCTTCCGAGGTGGCCCGGCTGCGTGACGAGAATCTTCAGCACACCCAGGCGCAGACTAAGTACGCCACACGCGAAGACTTGCGCAAGCTCGTGGAAAAAATGCAGGAGATTGATTCGAAGCGGGAGTCGGACCGGAAGTTAGTGTTGGAGCAACTGGAAAAGCTCGCGAACACAACCGCGAACAGCTTTGCCGCTTTGGAATCGCGGCCACAAAGGCGGCAACAGGAAGAGGAGAAGAAGCCAGTCCCGCCGCCGGTCGATCCAAATCAGGAGTACTACACCTACGTGGTGGAGCCGGGGAACACGCTCTCGGACATAGTGAACGCCTACAATGAAGACTTTAAGAAAAACGGGAAGAAACGCATAACTGTGCAACAGGTTCTGCAGGCTAACCCAGGGCTGAAGCCGGAACGCATTTTTGCCGGTAAAAAGATCCTGATTCCCGTTCCGGGCCCGCAATAAGATGCGCAAGATCCGCATTTGGCATCTTTACCTGAGCTGCTTTTTCACGCCGCTCTTGCTCTTCTTTGTCCTGACTGGCTGGTACCAAACTTTTACCGCGAATCGAAACAAGTCATTGGGCGAGCAGGAGGATCTCCTTTCAAAGCTCACATCGGTGCACGTGGATGCGGTTTATCCCAGCAAGGAAGTCGAGGCGTATTCACCGCAGCTTTTCCAATGGCTGGTGGCCATCATGTCGATCGCTTTGGTGGTCACAATTGTCCTCGGGCTGGTTCTCGCTTTTAAGTCGCTGCGCCGGAGCTGGCCTGTCTGGCTTGCGCTTGGAATGGGAATTCTAATTCCCGTGGTTGCGCTTCTGCTCGGGCAAAAACGGTGACCAATCGGCGGTCAGCTCGTTAACGAGCTGTTGCAAGGAAACCTTCGATGGACGAGCTGGCCGCGACTCACGCTCCTCGCGACCGGTCGTTGCGTCCGTTAGCTGGAACCAGCGGAGGTTCATCTGATTGCGGAACCAGGTGAGCTGGCGTTTCGCAAAGCGTCTGGTGGCGGTCTTCACCGCCTCAACCGTTTCATGGAGCGATCGCTTTCCTTCCAAGTGCTCCACCACTTGCCGATAACCAATGGCTTGCATCGCGGTTGCATTTTGTGAGAGCCCACGACCCATCAGGAGTTGAGTTTCCTCCACCAAGCCTCGTGCAAACATCGCATCCACTCGCTCGTTGATGCGGGTGTAGAGGTCGTCGCGCTCCCGATCCAAGCCGACGTGAGATGGGTTCAGCGCCAGCGGCTGCTCTTCCGGCTCTGCAGACCAGTCTCTGCGCTGCTCTGAGAAGGGCCGCCCCGTCAGGTGAATTACCTCCAGCGCCCGCACTAGCCGACGGCGATTAGAGCGATCGATCCTTTCATAGGCCACGGGATCCAACTCGCGAAGTCGCGCACTGAGTTGATGGTTGTCGAGGGCCTCAAGGCTCTCCCTAAACACCGGGTCAGCCCCCACGCCTGGCTCAAGACCCTCCAGCAAAGCTTTAAAGTACAACCCTGTCCCTCCGCAGAAGATTGGAACTCGGCCTCGCCTGAGAATGTCAGCTTCTGCAGCCAAAGCGAGGTTGAGGAAGCGTGAGGCGTCGAAGGTCTCGTGGGGTTCGGCAACGTCAATCAAGTGATGCGGCACATGCGCTTGCTCCTCGGCTGAAGGTTTTGCCGTTCCTATGTCCAGCCCGCGGTAAACCTGCATCGAATCGACAGAGATGATTTCCCCTCCCAAGCGTTCGGCCAACTTCAGCGCGAGGGCGCTTTTTCCAACGGCGGTGGGGCCTGCGATGATGATCCGCTTCTCGCGCTCTGGGCTGGAAGATTTAATGAATCACGAAGAACACGAAGAGCGCGAAGAAGGAAAGAAGAAACAGGAGGGTTCATCCGGCAGCTCATTTCAGTTGAACTTCGGTATCCTGCGTCGTACATCCTCCTTCGTGCGGACGAAAGTGATAGCTGTTGCCAATCAGAAGGGTGGCGTCGGGAAAACAACCACCTCTGTGAACCTGGCTGCCTGCCTGGCAGAATTGGAGCAGCGCGTGCTTCTCATCGACTTGGATCCGCAAGCCAACGCCACCAGCGGTCTCGGCCTGGAAAAGACGGAGGGCGCGAGCGCATATGCCGCCCTTTTAGGTGAAGCGACGTTGGGGGATAAAATCAAGCCAACTGCTTACGAGCGCCTCTCAATTGTCCCCAGCGAATTGGACATGTGCGGCGCGGAAGTGGAGCTGTCACGAGTGGAGAATCACTTGCAGCGCCTGAAGCTGGCGTTGGACCCGGTGCAGGAGAGCGGCCAATTCGATGTGATCGTTATCGATTGTCCTCCCGCCCTGGGCGTCCTGACATTGAATGTTTTCACGGCAGCGGATTACTTAATTGTGCCGTTGCAATGCGAGTACTACGCGCTGGAAGGGATCAGCTCCATCAACCGCGTTATCGGCCAGATTCGCGACTCGGGCTTGAATCCGAACCTCACCTTGCTCGGGGTGGTGATGACCATGTTCGATGGCCGCACGCGCTTGTCACAACAAGTGGTCGGTGAAGTGCGGCAGCATTTCGGTGAGGCCGTTTTTGACACGGTTATTCCTCGGACCACCCGCCTGGCGGAAGCGCCAAGCTTCGGCAAGCCGATTATTTACTACGATAAGTACAGCGTGGGAGCGTCGGCGTATCAAGTGCTCGCGAATGAATTGCTGGCCCGCAAGCAGGCTTTGGATAAAGCAGCGTAAGGGGGAAGAAGAGGACATTCCAAGATTAACGCAGATTAAGAACCGCAAGCCGTCCGCCCCTGGATGACGGTAGCGCCCGCACAGCCATTCCCGAGCGCTTGGCTCAGGTGTGGACATGCGACACTCGTCTAGCGTTGCGCGACAGACCGCCAGGACGCCGCCGAAGCCCCAGAGGGGCGGCATATTTGTAGTACCTGGGCCCCATAACGAGAAAGCTCCGGTAGGAGCGGCATCTCGGTGTGGCTCCGACTCATTGCTTTGAATTCTTGCTGGCGCTCCCACGGGTTTTTAGTTCCTTTTTGGGTGTCGTATTACACATATGCCGCGCCTAACGGCGCTGATTTGGCCCGGGTGTCTGATGCGTCAACTGCTCAGTCATTCCGTGCGTTACGGCTTCAGCGTAGCGAGGTATTCCAGGAGATCGCGCAGCTCTCGTTTCGTAAACAATGTGGCTAGCTCCGCCGGCATGGCGGAGAGGCCTTTATCACGCGACTCCACTTCGGCCTTCTTGAGCTTCATGACACCGTCTTCAGGAGAATTGAGCGTTATCTCTGAATCGTTCTCGGCTTGCACAATCCCGGCGTAACTCTGGCCGCTCTTCATCTTGATCAAGGCGCTCTCAAACCCCGGCGCGATTGCATTGTTCGGGAAGAGAATGGACTCCAGAATCACATCGCGGCTCATGCGCGCGCTGATGCCAGCGAGTTCAGGACCCACTTCGCCCCCTTCGCCCTGAACTTTGTGGCAACGCAAGCAACCTGCATCAGCGCGCTCGAAAAAGAGCTTCCGCCCCTGCTCCGCGTTTCCACCCACTAATGTCTCGCGATAACCGGCCAGAACATCGCGCTTGTCGGCCTTAGCATCGTATTGTGCGACTTTTTGTTCGAGGCGTTTTGATGCATTCGTGCGGGCGCGTGCGGCCTCCAGCACGTCGAGCTGGAGTTCCGCTCGGACATCCCCGGCGAGAAGCTTTTCCACCCACGGAAGCAGGAGGGAGTCGGCGCTCGCTTTCCCGAGCGCGGCAAGGGTCTTAAGCGCCTCTTGTTGCTCGCTCAGGCCTCCCTTCTGCAAAGCCGCTGCAGCCCGCATTAACGGATCGGCGGCGGCAGTGTCGCCTTGCCATTTCGCGGCTTCCGCGCGGACCACATTGCTTGGATCGGTCGCGACCGCCCGCGCGGTTTCACTGAGATTTTTGTCTTTCAATGCAGCGAGCGCCTTTAAGGACTCCACGCGAAGCGCATCCGAAGCAGCGCGATTCGTGACGAGAGCCCGAAGAGCGGGAGTCGCAGAATCCAGCTTTAACGACGATGTCGCCTTGACCGTGGCGAGCTGCACGGCGGGCGCGGGTTCGTTCAAGAGAAGGGCTGCTTTATCCCGAAGGGCGATGGTGGCGGGACGTCCCTCCCGGGAAGGAAGCGGCCGCCACAAGCCAACGATTTGATCGCGCGGCGCGGGCTTCTCCCATTGGGCCAGCAATTCAATGGCCTCCGCCCGCAGGGCAGGGGATCGGTTTGTGTTCGAGGCGAATTCTGAAATCGCGAGCGCATGTTCCAGTCGGCCCAAACGATAGTTGGCATTCACAGCTCGCCGCACAGCGAATTCATGGAGGTCGCTGCTGCCGAGCAGTGATGCGAGTTGTGGGAGGGCGTTGGTGATGTTGAGGTCATGGATGGCACGCGCAGCTTCAAGGACAATCTGCGGGTCTTCATCATGGAGAAACACCGCGATCTCAGGCCATTCCAACCTTCGCAACGCGAGCAGCGCGACCAGCCGAACTTCTTTGCTTTCCGCCTGGGCGGCTTGGGAAAGAGCTTCCACATTTTTCAATCGCGCGAGCGCATGCGCGGCAGCATGCCTGAGCAAAACGCTTTCGTGGCCATTTCGAGCGACCGAACTGATGATTGCCTCACTGGCGCCATTCGCTCCCACCCGGCCCAGGCTTTGCATGGCGAACATTCGCACGCGTGGCTCCGGGTCTTGCAGGGCAAGCACAAGCTGCTGGCGAATATCGCTGGAACCCGACGTGGTGCGGCGTCCTAATTCCCCTAATGCCCGAACAGCTTGCGCGCGTATTTCGGAATTCAGATCGCTAGCGAAGACGTTGATCAAGTCCAATGCCGCAGCATCTTTGCGCCCAATTTGCCCAAGAGCCCAGATCGAGTGGAAGCGTGGCAGCTCGCTGGGTTCTCGCTTCAGCACTTGAGCTAAAATGTTGGTGACGGCGCTGCCGCGATCCACGAGGGCGAATTGCGCGGCAAGCCGAACCCGCTGATCTGGATGCGCCAGGTAGATCGGCAGCTCGCGAGTAGGTTTGCTGTTGAATCCTTGAGCGAGGAGGCGGCGCACTTCCTCCGCGTCAATGCCAGCGTTTGGATCATACACCCGGAAAATGCGGCCCTTGCCGGTCTTCTCCCAACCTTGCACCCAATCAGCGACATAAAGGCCTCGGTGCGGCCCAAAATCGCAATCCACCGGGGAGAGCCCCCAAAGGAAATCATGCAGGTCAGTGATTTCAAAGAACCCGTTTTTTCGGACCACCTCGAAGGACCGAATGCCGCCGGGAAAATCAGCCATGAAAAAGTGATTGGCATAGCGCGCTGGCAGCCCGGTGCCAGGGTAGTAAGAAATCCCCGCAGGCCCCCGGCCAATATGCGCAACAGGAGGAAGGATGTACGACGCGGTATTCGTGGGCGCGAGTTCCCAGAGCGCCTCCGAATTCCATGCGCCCATCCGGGGCAAGTGCTGCCATCCCATTATCCAGCCGCTATCGCTCCCCTCTAAAGCGTAGACCCACCGGGCTTTGTCACCACCATCACCGTTGTTATCGCCCGTCCAAAGGTCGCCATAATTGTCGAAGACGAGTTCCTGCGGATTGCGCAGGCCGAAGGCCACGATCTCGAACTCCGTCCCGTCTGGGTTGCAGCGCATAATGCACCCTGCATCCGGGTAAACGATCTGCTCGCCTTCAGGTGTGCGGATGTTCAATCCGCGATCTCCAATGCTGAAGTAGAGGCGGCCATCAGGCCCGATTCGCAACCCATGCAAATCATGCCCGGGAAAAGCGATGTGAACCCCAAACCCGCTTAAGAGGGGCTTCCGCTCATCCGCCACGCCATCCCCGTTTTGGTCTGTCATTACCCACAAATCGGGGATGCAGGTGAACCAGATGTTGCTTCCATGGCCTAGAACCCCTGCGGCTCCGCCAGAGACAACGGAGTTAAATCCGTCCGCAAGGGTCACGGCTCTATCCGCGCGGCCGTCATTGTTCGTGTCGAACAATGTTCGCACACGCTCGGATTCCACTTCGAAATCACGCCAGTCTTTCACCCCGTCCTTGTTGTGATCCCCGCGGAGTTTCCCGTCGTAATTGGTCTGCCCGATGTGAAGCGTGTTTGTGACAAACCGATAACGGTCAGCAACGCTGCGGAAGGCAAAGTCGGCATCCACCCATTCCGGGAAGGAACGAATGTCAAAAATGGAGGTGCGGCGGCGGTGGGTTTCAACGACGTAACAGCGGCCCTGCTCGTCAAAATGAAAACTTACCGGATTCTGCAGCAGCGGCTCGCTGGAGTGCAGCTCCACTTTCAAACCGGGGGCGGTGACGAACTTGCGCAAGGCGCTTTCGGCGTCCGCCACAGCGTTCGTCGATACGAGGTCACTCCCTGGATCGGCAACCGCAGTGGCGGCTCCAAAAAGCCCTAGGAAGAGAAGCGTCCGGGCGAGCGCGCTGGCTAAAAACTCACGCATGGTGCGTGAAATTAACGCTGCCGTGAGAGCGGGTGGAAGCGCAATCGCTCCCCGGCGGGCGCAAGCTCCTTCCAAAGGTGAGAAATTCTCGCGGTTATACAAATGCACAGTTGAGGATTGGACGCTCCGGATGGGACGAATGTTTTACCAAAGCGGTGGTGCCGTGGCCCTTATGGCTTCGAAGGAGTCTCCAAAGCCACTGGCATGCGCCCTGCTAAAAACCAAACTGATCATAGTTTGGTTGTTTGGTTAGTTGGTTGAGGGAAACCGCAGGCCCTGCATCGCTGTTCGATGCAGGGCCTGTGCATTTAAATGGTCCCCTAAGCGGAAACCACTTCGCGTGTGCCGTGCTCCAGGGCGTTTATAATCGCGTTCACGTCATAGACGCACCCGCCCCAGGCGCCCCCTCCGACTCGTTGAAGGGCAGCCCACAACCGTGTGTCTTCGGGGAGGGCGGGATTTGCGGCCAAGTCAGGGCGAATGGGCCGGGCTGCCAGGATCGCTGCGCCTTCCGCAGGTGAAAACCGAATGGCTCCTTCTCCAATAAAATTGACCGACCCTTCGAGTTGATTCCGATCAATCGCAATCCGCAGGATGTCCCCATCGCGCAGTTTGCCAATCGGCCCTCCAGCGAGCGCTTCCGGCCCGACATGGCCAATGCATGCCCCCGTCGAGACGCCTGAGAAGCGCGCGTCTGTAACAAGCGCCACATGTTTGCCGAAGGGGAGATGCTTCAGCGCTGAGGTAAGTTGATACGTCTCCTCCATGCCCGTCCCGATCGGGCCGCAGCCGATTAAGACGAGGATGTCGCCAGCTTGAATGCGCCCGTGCTTGATCGCCTTCATGGCTTCACGCTCGCTCGTGAAAACCCGCGCCGGGCCTTCTTTGCGGTAAACGCCATCCGCATCAACCACGCTTGGGTCAATGGCCGTGCTTTTGATAACAGCGCCTTCCGGAGCAATGTTGCCCTTAGGGAAAGTCACTGTGCTGGTCAGCCCTTTCGCCCGCGCACGCTCTGGGGACATGATCACATTATCCGCATCCACGCCATCGCGCTCCTTCAACAACGCGCGGAACTTCGCCCTGCGTTCGGACTTCGCCCACCAATCCAGCGCTTCGTTCCAGGTGATCCCCGCTGCGGTCAGAGCGTGCCCGCGCAGAATCCCCAGGTCACGCAGGTGCAGCATCACTTCTGGCACACCTCCCGCAAGATAAGCCCTCACTGTGGGGTGATGCGTCGGCCCGTTCGGCAGAACGTCAACCAGCCGAGGCACCTGGCAATTCACCGCAATCCAATCGTCCACTGTCGGACGGCGCAAACCGGCTTCGAACGCAATCGCCGGAATGTGCAGCAGCAAGTTGGTCGACCCGCCGAAGGCCGCGTGAACAGCCATGGCGTTGTGGATGCTGTCTTGCGTCAGGATCTCACGAAGCGGCAGTTTCTTGGCTTCGAGGTTGAGGAGAGCCCGCGCGGAACGCACGGCGAGATCCAGCCAGACCGGCTCACCGGACGGCGCCAACGCTGAGTGCGGCAGGCACATGCCGAGGGCTTCTGCCACGACTTGGGATGTGGCAGCTGTGCCGAGGAATTGGCAGCCCCCGCCCGGCGAACCGCAAGCCCGGCAACCAAGGTCCGCCGCTTCCTGCAGCGACACCATCCCATGCGAAAAACGCGCGCCGAGCGTTTGAACCTTTCCGGCATCTTCACCGTTGGTCGGCGGAAGGGTCACGCCTCCGGGCACGATGATTCCTGGCAGATCCTTCATGCCTGCCAGCGCCAGCATCATTGCGGGCATTCCCTTGTCGCAGGTGGCAACGCCCATCACCCCGAAGCGTGTCGGGAGCGAGCGAATGAGACGGCGAAAAACTATGGCGGCGTCATTGCGATACGGAAGGCTGTCGAACATGCCGGTTGTGCCCTGTGTTCGGCCATCGCACGGGTCAGACACATACGCCGCAAAAGGAATCGTTTTGCGCGCGCGCAATTCCTGCGCGGCCGCTTGCACCAGCAAACCAATTTCCCAATGCCCTGTGTGATACCCCAAGGCAATCGGCTCGCCATTCGGTGCGCGCAATCCGCCTTGAGTGCTGAGAATCAGGAACTGTTTCCGCCCAAGCTCAGCGGGGTTCCACCCCATCCCTGCGTTCTGCGTCCAACCAAACAGATCCCCGCTCGGGCGTTCCAGGAGCATCTCTTCTGTCAACGGAAGAGAGCCCGCCGGGCCCGCCCCTTTGGTGCGGATTTCGTAAATCGAGGAGGGGCTCTCTAACAGGTCAGTCGCCATGCGAACTGAATTTCAGATGCGTCCGGGCAAAACACAATCGGAATGTTTCCCGCTTGGAGCTTACCGTGAGCTGTCGGCTAAGGTCTCGCCACGCTCGCTGGAATGTTCCGGCCCCTGCCGGGCTGACGCCAGCTCAGGGGTGTTGCGTCCATAACCAGCGAGAGCCGAGCGCTTGCTCTCAAGCCAATGCGCTATCTGCGCTTCCACGATGCCGCACAAAATCAGCGTGTAACCGGCCAGCTCAAGGGCTTCCTCGAGCAATCGATCCTGGCGGAACGGAAACAGCTCTTTGCGCGCCAAGGTTTGCGCCCAGACCGTGACCACCATAAAGCCAAACACGAACAGAAACGCCGCGGGTTGCCGAAGGAACCGATTCAGCGAGGCAAAAAAACCCTCTCGCACCCTGTAGATCAGCCCCGCCACAAGCGCTGCCCCAATGATGCATTTCACCGTCGGCGGCAGCATCGCCTGATACCATTCAGTGTTGTTGAACTCGCGGAAGACCGCTGCGGCCGACAAAAAGGCTAGCACAGCAAAGATCGGGCGCAGGGCTTTCGACACCCGCGCCAGGTGGATCAGCAGCGCGGAGGTCAGCGCAATCAGCGTGGTTTGGCAGCTCTCGATGTAACCATGCTCCAGGGCCACAAACTCCCAACCCCGAGCTTTGACCATTCCGAGAATAGTTTCAAAAACCAGGCCCACGCTGCCCGCGTAGATCGCCAGGCGCAACGGGAACATTTCCGGGGCCATCAATTTCATCCGTGTTTGCAAAAGGTCTGCTATAAAAGCATAAAAAAAGGTCAGCGCAAGTGGGAGGCTCACGGATGAGGATAGGAGAGATGAAACAGCTAAGGTGGTTTTGGTTCGCGGCCCTCTGCCTGTTCGCCTGCGAACGAGTGGCTCTGGGTGATTGGCCCCAGTTCCTCGGCCCGGCCCGGGACGGCGCTGCCGCTGGCTCAGTCGCCACGAACTTCCCCAAGGAAGGCCCTGTCCAACTCTGGTCTGCATCCGCGGGCGCGGGGTTCGCGGGTCCGGTCGTGAGTTCCAATGCTGTCTTTCTCTTCCACCGCAAGAGTGAGAAGGAAATCGTCACCGCATTTGCCCGCGAGAACGGCAAACAGATTTGGGAGAACGGCTATCCCGCCACTTACACCGACGACTTTGGCTTTGACGAGGGCCCCAGGGCGACCCCAGTGCTTGCCGGTGGGAAACTCTTCACCTACGGCGCGGACGGTGTGATCACCGCATGGCAAAGCTCCGACGGCAAAAAGCTCTGGCAGGTGGACGTAAAGCAGAAATTCGGCTCTCGCAAAGGCTTTTTCGGACGGGCCCCGTCCCCCTTGGTCATTGGCGAGAAATTGGTCGTCGCCGTCGGCGGTGAGAGTGGCGCAAGCATTGTTGCGCTAAACGTCGCGGATGGCGCGACGCTCTGGAAGGCCGGCGACGACGAAGCCAGCTACGCGTCACCGGTGATTGCCAAACTCAACGGGGCACATCGTTTGCTCGCGCTGACCCGGGAACGCCTTTTGGTTCTTCTGCCCGACATCGGCAAGGTGGAAGCCCAATTTAGGTTTCGGCCCAGCATGAATGCCTCCGTCTCCGCGGCCACGCCGCTGGTGAAGGGCAACCAGATTTTCCTGACCGCGAGTTACGGCGCTGGAGCGGTGTTGCTCAACTACACCGGGGGAAATTTTGAGAAGGTCTGGGCGGCGGATGAGCAGCTTTCGAGTCATTATTCCACGCCGGTGGTGATTGGCAATTTGTTGTTCGGGTTTGATGGCCGCCAGGAGCAAGGCGCTGATCTTGTCTGCGTTGAATGGCCCACGGGAAAGGAGCGCTGGCGAGCCGCCGGTTTTGGTTCAGGAACGATCATTCGCGCCGCGGAGAACCTCGTCATCTTGAGCGAAAAAGGCGAGTTAGTCATCGCTGCGGGTTCGGGGGATAGATTTAGCCCAATGGCCATGGGCCAAGTTTTGGGCTTCGACACCCGGGCCCACGCAGCCTTGGCGAGTGGTCTCCTTTTTGCGCGTGACAAGCAGAAGTTGGTTTGCTTAGACCTTCGCCCGGAGGAAAAGACCCAGCGGCCATGAGCGACACCTTGCGCGGTAATTGCTTCATCGAAGGACAACTTCGACCCGGAACTCTCCTGTTCAGCGAGAGAACACTCCGCTTCCAGGCGGACACCGGGCAAGCGCTCGAGCTGCCGTTGGAAGGCGTTGCCTTGCGCTTCGGCGGCCACAACGACGCGCAAATTTATTTCGAGAACCCGGCGCATCCGGGCGTGAGCATCCACACTTCCGATCCGCGCGCTCTCGACCACCCATTTTTTGCCAGCCCTCAGCACAAACCACATATAGAGCGTTTCCTAAAGCGGCAGAAGCGCATCCCAGCGGTCGCCTACTTCTTCGGCGCAATCGTTCTGTTTTTCCTCGCGCTGATCGTGGCGCTCTTCCTTTCGAAGGATGCCATCGTGCGCTGGGCCACGGACAAGATTCCACTCGAGTGGGAGCAAAAGCTCGGGGATCAGGTCATACGTTCCGTGGAATCACGCCAGCCTTTCGTGACCGACGCTGACCGCCTAAGCAAACTCACCACCATCACGAACCGTCTTATCCCAGCTGCCGGCGCTGAGGGCTACAGCTTCCGCTTTTACGTCGTGCAAGACACGAACATCAACGCTTTTGCCATCCCCGGCGGGCATGTGGTGATCCACACTGGCCTGCTGGACGCCGCCTCGACGAAGGAGGAAATCGCCGGCGTGCTCGCGCATGAAATCGCCCATGTCACCGAGCGGCACAGCATGCGCAAAATTGTTGAGTCTGCCGGGATGTTCCTGCTCATCCAAGCCCTGCTCGGCGACACCGAAGGCATCGTGAAGCTCATCAGTGATTCCTCTTCGACCCTGCTTCAGCAGAAGTTCTCGCGCGACTTCGAGCGTGAGGCGGATGACAAAGGTTGGGAATTTTTACTGGCCGCCCGCATCGACCCACGCGGTCTGACCTCTTTCTTCAAGCGTTTGCTTGAGGAGGAGAAGAAAAGGCAGGCCATCGGCGCCGCCGGCGCCATGAGTCTATTGAGCACACATCCCCCGACGGCGGAGCGCATCGAGCGGCTTGAGAGCCGGTGGAAGCAAGTTCCAGAGCCGCACAATTTCCAGCCTCTCTGACCCACCCCTGCCTGCGCCGAAAATCAGTGCAGGCGCCACTTCCCAAACCGCCCCCTTTGCCCGAGCATCCCGTTCCGTGAATGCGAACGGGGTTTACTTCGGCATTGATCTTGGCGGGTCCAGCGTCAAAAGCGTGGTGGTCACCGAGGGAGGCAACGTCCTTTCCCAGCGGCAGGCTGATCACGATCCAGACACCCGCCTCGACTGGTCCGTCAAAATTCGCGAGGTTTATCAACGCTGGGTGAAAGAGTTCGGTTTGCCCGCTGGCGTGGGGCTTTCTGCGCCCGGTTTGGCGGGCCGAAACGGCAGATCCATTGCTCACATGCCTGGGCGGTTGGACGGCATTGAAGGCTTCGACTTCACCGATTTTTTAAAACCTCCCAAGCCTGTTCCGGTCTGCAACGACGCACACGCAGCTCTGTTAGGCGAATCCTGGGCTGGCGCCGCCAAAGGCTACGACAGCGTCATTATGCTCACCCTCGGCACCGGCGTCGGAGGGGCGGCCATCGTCAATGGCCGCATGCTCTGCGGCCGCATCGGTCGCGCGGGGCACTTCGGCCACACCAGCCTCGATCCCTTTGGCGCGCCCGACATCTGCAACTGCCCTGGAAGTCTCGAGCGAGTGATCGGCAACTGCACCGTG
>DASPKX010000066.1:0-8910 GCA_035627835.1 Candidatus Methylomirabilota bacterium | reverse complement strand
CACGACCCAGGTTTGTTTAACTCCGTTATGATCACCCCTCCGATCTCCCTGCAAGGCGTGGCTGCGAACACTGCATTCCTGAAATTCGTTTCGAGCTGGCGCCCAGAAGGCCGCGATGATGGGGCTCCGAACTGGCCAGTGGACGCCAACGGGGTGCCGCTTAACAACCAAACAGCGGTGGTTACTGCCTCGTTCGACGGGGCTCCCCCTGTCCAGTTGATGAAGTGGGATTCAATCGAGGGAAGCCCAACCTTCCACACGGACATGCCAAACGAAGCGATTCTCCTCCCGCTCAATAATCCTGCGGGCGCCCAAAATGTGGTGCTCCGTTTTGCGCTGTTGGATGGCGCCAACGACTGGTGGTGGGCGGTGGATAACATCGCTGTCACTGCAGGCGCATCGCTGCCAACCATCACCGCCCACCCGATTGGCGGGCATTATTCCGTGGGCGGGACAGCGAGCATGAGCGTGACGGCAACCGGCAGCGAGCCTTTCACCTACCAGTGGAAGCGCAACGGCCAAAACATTGCCGGCGCGACGGGCGCAACGCTGAACATTGATTACCTGGAAGAGAACGCAGGGGGCGCCTACACCGTTGTGGTCGGCAATGCGGCGGGGACCGTGGAGAGCAATCCAGCCAATGTCGTGCTGCGCTCCTCAGCCATCACTGCAGACCTCGTTGCGCACTTGAAGTTCGACCAAAATCTCGAAGACAGCGCCAAGAACAATGACGGGACTGCTGTTGGCTCGCCTGCATTCATTGCGGGCAAGATCGGGCAGGCGCTGCACATCACGACCGGAACAGACTACGTCTCCCTGGGCCGGCCAACAGATCTGAACTTTGGAACGTCCACTGATTTCAGCATTTCATTCTGGGCACAGGTGAATGGCTTGAACGGTGATCCATCAATCATTGGCAACAAGGATTGGGATTCCGGCAGCAACCCAGGTTATGTGCTGTTCTCCGCGGGCAACCGCCGCATCGCCTGGAACCTCGCGGGAGCCCCCGGTGGCCGCAAAGATTCCGATGCGGTGCCAAACACGCTCACCAATGGCACATGGAAACATGTGGTCGCGACGTTCGACCGCGATGGCAACGCTGTGATCTTCGTGGATGGTGTCGCGGTGCGCACCGTTTCGCTCGCAGGGTCGCAGAACAACCTGGACACACCAGAAGGCTTCAACACAAACATCGGCCAGGATGGCGCCGGCGATTACGGCTCGGTCTTCACCGACCTGCGCCTGGACGATCTCGGCATTTGGCGCCGCGTCCTGACGGTGCAGGAAGTTCAATCGATCTTTGCCGCCGGCACCGCGAGCAAAGACCTCACTCAAGGCACATTCACCGCGCCAGTGACGAAGGTTACGGGCCAGTGGGACTTCAACAGCGGCAACCTGAGCGCAACGGTTGGCCAGCCGCTCGCTTTCCGCGGTGACACCCAAACGGGCACAACCTTCAGCACGATGACAATCGGTGGGCAGCCCGCGCAGGTCATGGGCTTCCCAGCCGCAACCGCTGAGCAAGGTTACGTGATGCCGCACGGCGCTGCTGCGAATGGCGGCGGGGCTTTCGTCAATGTTTACACGCTCATCATGGATGTGATGTTCCCCGCGGATAGCACGGGCAAGTGGCGCGGGCTGTTCCAAACCAGCGAATCGAACGCCAATGACGGTGATTTATTCGTGAACACCGGCAACGGCATTGGCATCAGCGGGAATTACCCGGGACAAGTTCGCGCGGACACCTGGCATCGCATTGCCTTCGTGATCGACCTGCCAAAAGGCACCCTCGCGAAATACATCGACGGTGCGCACGTCGGCACCCAAGCGATCAGCGGCGTGGACGGGCGATTCTCGCTGGGCACAACCGCCCTGCTCTTCACCGATGAAGATGGCGAAACCGCTGCGGGCTTTGTGAATAGCATCCAATTCCGCGAAGGCGCGATGCGCGCCTCGGAGATCGCCGCGCTCGGCGCTCCAACCGCTGCTGGCATCCCAGCCTCCGCCACGCCTCCAGCGCAGGTCCGGGCTGGCGTCCAGCTCTCCGGCGCGAATGTTGTCATCACGGCTAGCACCCCTGGGACATACCAGTTGCAACGCCGCGCGAGCCTCAACTCCGGTTCCTGGGAGAACGTCGGGGCCCCGTCCAACGCTGGCACCTTCACTGTGGCCACTGACGGCAGAATGGCCTTCTTCCGCCTGGTGCAAACCGCGCAGTAAAAGGTCTCGTTAACCATTCGCACGCCCCGGAGCGCTCACCCGCTCCGGGGCTTTTTGTTATCCCATCTTCGGATCGGCTTTCTGGAGAAGCCAAAAGGAAGCTGATTCCTAAAAGGCGGTAAACTATTCAGCAGGAGCGGTTTAAACGAGATCAATAAAACAAAATAAGAAAATAAACATATTTCCTATTGACTTAATGGACAATTCCCTTAACTTGCGTCCCGTGAGAGCAACGAATCCGCCAGCGCCTGTGGAGCCAAATTCGGAATTCACCGATTGGATCAAAATCGTGAAGCAGTCCCTCTCCGGATTGCAATTCGGCGTGGTGCAAATCGTCGTCCATGGAGGACGGATCGTTCAGATCGAAAAAACGGAGAAATTGCGAGTAGATCAGCAAATCCCGTAACCACTTTGCGGACCAGAAAACTGGACGCTTCGCAAAACACAATTCCTGGAGAACTGACCAGACAACCGGAGGTTCGACTTATGGCAAAAGACACAAATGAAGTTAATTCCGCACTACGTAGGGTTGTCAGCTATCGGAATAGCCCTGACTTCGCCCGCTGCATTCAGCGAGCAGGCGCCAAGCAATGATGAACTCCTGAAGCGCGTTCAGGAGCTTGAGCAGCAAGTAAAAGTCCTCTCGCGCAAAGGTGAGATCGCCGAGGAATCAGCCGCTGAGAAGGCAAAAACTGCCGTAAGCGTCTCCGCTGGCGCGAGCGGGTTTCAACTACGCTCCGCCGACACCAATTTTGTTCTTAAAATTCGCGGGTATCTGCAAGCGGATAGCCGCTGGTATGTGAACGATGAAGGCACAAGCAGCGCTTTCAACGACACGTTCCTCCTCCGCCGGGTTCGTCCGATTCTCGAGGGAACTGTTTACGACAAGTTCGATTATCGGCTGATGCTCGACCTTGGTTCGGGCGTCACCGCAAACAACGCTAATAACGCCTACGTGCAGGATGCGTATGTGAACGCCCGGTTGTGGCCGCAATTTCAGATCCAGGCCGGAAAATTCAAAGAGCCAGTTGGGTTGGAGCGGCTGCAATCCGGGGCGAACCTCCTTTTCGTCGAGCGGGCTTATCCGACACAACTCTTGCCGAACAGGGATGTTGGCGTGCAACTGCACGGTGACTTGGGCAGCGGTGCGCTGAGCTATGCGCTGGGCGTGTTCAATGGTGTTCCTGATGGCGGCAGCGGCGACATTGACCGCTCGGATGACGAGAAAGACGTGGCTGCGCGAATCTTTGCGCACCCATTTAAAAACAGCGATGTGGCTGCATTGCAGGGCCTGGGACTCGGCGTCGCGGGCACATACGGCAACCAGGCTGGCGCGCCCCGCACTTATGTCACACCCGGGCAGCAGACATTTTTCTCCTATTACGCGGGCACGGGGACGAACGCGGTCACTGCCACGGATGGGACTGTTTGGCGGCTGAGCCCGCAAGCGTACTGGTCTTGGCGCTCCCTCGGGCTGATAGCTGAGTATGCCATCTCGTCGAGCGAGGTCTCCCGCACGGGTGGCGGGATAACAGCCGCAGACCGGCTGCAACACAGCGCCTGGCAAGTGGCTGCCTCTTACTTCCTGACGGGTGAGGACAATTCGTTCAAAGCAGTGGCGCCATTAAAACCTTTCACCCTCGGCGGGGACGGCTGGGGAGCGTGGGAAATCGCAGCACGAGTCAGCCAGCTAACCCTGGACGACGACACATTCCCCACCTATGCGTCCACGGCCACGAACGCCCGTGAAGCGCTCTCCTACACATTCGGGCTGAATTGGCATCTGAACCGCAACTTCAAGGTGAACCTCAACTACGAACACACAGACTTTGACGGTGGCAATGCAAACGCGCTTGTCGCCAACGGTGAGGACGTATTGCTCACCCGCGCTCAAATTTCATTTTAAGAAAGGAGAAAGAACGACATGAAACTATTACCTATATTGGCTGCCGCAACGCTCAGCTTAACTACCCTCCTGGGGAAGGATGTGAAGTTGCTGAACGTGTCTTACGATCCGACTCGTGAGCTTTACCAGGAGGTGAATGCCGCCTTTGCCCAGTACTGGAAGGAGAAATCGGGAGACACCGTGACGATTCAGCAATCCCATGGCGGCTCCGGCAAGCAGGCACGCTCTGTCATCGACGGGCTGCAGGCGGACGTGGTCACCCTGGCCCTTGCCTACGACGTGGATGCGCTGCATGAGCGGGCAAAACTGATTCCAAAAGACTGGCAGAAGCGTTTGCCAGACAACAGCGCTCCGTACACCTCAACCATAGTGTTCCTGGTGCGCAAAGGAAATCCGAAGGGGATTAAAGATTGGGGTGACCTTGCCAAGCCAGGTGTATCGGTGATCACACCGAACCCCAAGACATCGGGAGGCGCGCGTTGGAATTACCTCGCGGCATGGGCGTGGTCTTTGAAGCAGAATGGCGGGGATGCAAAGAAGGCTCAGGAATTCGTTGGCAAGCTGTTCAAGAACGTTCCGGTGCTCGATTCCGGCGCCCGCGGCTCGACGACCACTTTCGTTCAACGCGAGATTGGCGACGTGTTAATCGCGTGGGAAAACGAAGCGTATCTGGCCCTAAAGGAGTTCGGAACGGGGTATGAAATTGTCACGCCCTCCCTGAGCATCCTGGCGGAGCCAACTGTCACCGTCGTGGACAAAGTGGTGGATCGCCGCGGGACTCGCAAAGTTGCGGAGGAATATTTGAAGTTCCTTTACACGCCGCAAGGGCAGGATCTTGCCGGAAAGCATTTTTATCGCCCGCGCTCGAAGGAAGCGGCGGAGAAGTACGCCGGCACATTCGCCAAAGTCGAATTAGTGACGATTGATGAAGCTTTCGGCGGGTGGCAGAAAGCGCAAAAAGAGCATTTCGCCGACGGCGGCATCTTCGACCAAATCTATAAGCCTTAGCATCCTGCTAAGTTCCTCCGGGAGGGCTCCTTTGTTCCGGCTGTTCAAGGGAGCCCTCCTAAAATCAAAACCATGAAAACGCAGGCAATGAGGACCGTGAACAGACAAGGCGTTGATTACCGCAGGCCGCTCCCAATCATCGACTTCTCCGTTCATAAGCACTCCGTCAATCTTCTCGCCCAATCTGCTGGTTCATTTCTGCTGGCAGGAGAAAAGTACGAGATCCCACGCCTCGTGTTCGTCGGCCCTCAAGGCGGCGGCGAGCCCATTGCCTTGGGCATTTTCGCGGGGATCCATGGGGATGAGCCGGAAGGGGTGCATGCAGTGCTCCAGTTTATCGACATTTTGGAGAACAGCCCCGAATTGGCGCGGGGGTATTGCCTGTTCTTCTATCCTTTGTGCAATCCCACTGGGTTCGAGGATCGGACGCGCCATTCACGAAACGGAAAAGATTTGAACCGGGAATTCTGGAAAGGGTCAGCGGAGGCCGAGGTGGCAATCCTGGAACAAGAGATCAAGGCGCGTCGTTTCCATGGAATCATCAGCCTGCACACGGATAACACGAGCGAGGGCTTTTATGGTTTTGTGCGAGGCGCGACATTAACGAAGCATCTGCTCAATCCCGCGTTGCGCGCGGCGGAAGCGGTTGTTCCCCGCGACCGCAGGGGATGGATAGATGGTTTTCAAGCAAGGGATGGGTTGATCAAGGATTGCTATGCAGGGGTCTTGAGTTCACAACCCGGCGTCCGGCCCAGGCCGTTTGAAATCATTTTAGAAAGCCCGCAGAAAGCGCCGCAAATTCAGCAGCAGCAAGCATTCATTCTCGCGCTGAACACGATTCTTGCTGAATACCGGAAATTGATCGCGTACGCGGCCAACCTGTGACTTATGAAGTTATTTCGAAGAAGCGTCCTTCCAGGTTTTGGCCTCACCATGGGGCTCACTTTAGCGTACCTCGGGTTGATCGTTTTGATCCCGCTATCAGCGACCTTCTTAAAAACCGCCCAGCTTGCCTGGCCCGAGATTTGGGCGACGATCACCGACCCGCGTGTGGTCGCGTCTTACAAGCTCACATTCGGAGCGTCGTTCCTCGCAGCGTTGGTGAACATGTTCTTTGGACTTTTGGTGGCATGGGTGCTGACAAGGTATCAGTTTCCCGGCAAACGAATGGTCGATGCGCTGGTGGATCTGCCGTTTGCCTTGCCAACAGCCGTGGCCGGCATTGCGCTCACCACGATCTACTCCACAAACGGGCTGATCGGGAAGCCCCTGAGCGGTTTAGGCATTAAAGTCGCCTACACTCCGATTGGCGTCTGGGTGGCGCTTACCTTTATCGGTTTGCCCTTCGTGGTGCGAACAGTGCAGCCGGTGCTTGAGGATCTGGACCGAGAACTGGAAGAGGCCGCGGCGAGCCTCGGCGCCACACGCTGGCAGACTTTTCGACGCGTGATTTTGCCAATGCTGATGCCGCCGATCATCACGGGGTTCACGCTCGCATTTGCGAGGGCTGTTGGGGAATACGGCTCGGTCGTGTTCATATCAGGCAACATGCCCATGAAGACGGAAATCACGCCTCTCCTGATCATCACCAAGCTCGAGCAATACGATTACAATGGGGCGACAGCTCTGGCGGTCAGCATGCTGGTGGTCTCCTTCACGTTGCTTCTCCTCATCAACTTTCTGCAATGGTGGTCGAGCCACCGCTATAACGAATCATGACAGCCGTTGAAGAAATATCGCCGAGAATAGCGCCTAAGCTGCATATCCCCCGCAGTTATCAGGCGCTGCAGGAACCCGCATGGCTGCGCTCCCTCCTCATCGCGGGGGCATTGCTCTTCCTCGGCTTTTTCCTCGTGCTCCCGTTGCTGACGGTGTTCTTCTATGGATTGCAGAAGGGTTTCGGGGAATATTTCGCCACTTTCAAGGACTCGGACACGATCTCCGCTATTAAGCTCACGCTGCTCACCGCGGCAATATCGGTCCCGCTGAATGTGATCTTCGGGGTGGTGGCTGCCTGGACAATCGCCAAGTTCAATTTCCGCGGGAAAAACCTGTTGATCACCTTAATCGACCTCCCTTTTTCCGTCTCACCGGTTGTTTCAGGCTTGATTTATGTTCTGCTGTTTGGCGCCCAGGGTTGGTTCGGGCCCTATTTAATGGAAAGGGACGTGAAAATCATTTTTGCCGTTCCGGGCATCGTCCTTGCCACCACTTTTGTCACTTTCCCTTTCGTGGCCAGGGAGCTGATTCCACTGATGCAGGCTCAAGGCAGGTCGGAGGAGGAAGCAGCGGTGATTCTTGGCGCAAGCGGTTCGCAAACATTCTGGCGGGTGACTCTCCCCAATATCAAATGGGGGCTGTTGTACGGTGTTATCCTATGCAACGCCCGCGCGATGGGAGAGTTCGGCGCCGTGTCGGTGGTCTCCGGTCATATCAGAGGAGAGACAAACACCATGCCGCTGCACATTGAGATCTTGTACAACGAGTACAACTTCACCGCGTCTTTCGCAGTCGCCTCTTTGCTGGCATTGCTTGCGCTCGTCACGCTGGCCCTGAAGACATGGGTGGAATGGAAAACAGAAGCTCGATCGGCCACTAAGTAACGCATCCAATGAGTGTAGAAGTTAAGAACATCACGAAACGCTTCGGTGACTTTGCGGCCTTGCGCAACGTTA
Source organism: Candidatus Methylomirabilota bacterium (assembly GCA_035627835.1). Lineage (GTDB taxonomy): Bacteria > Verrucomicrobiota > Verrucomicrobiia > Limisphaerales > SXQI01 > DASPKX01. The sequence continues at coordinate 1,101 of DASPKX010000066.1, read as the reverse complement.
GCCTGAAGGTCAACCCAGGAGAACTGCTGGCTCTCCTTGGGCCATCCGGCTCAGGCAAAACAACATTGCTGCGGATCATCGGCGGCTTGGAGTTTCCCGACCCAGGCGCTGGCGGCATTTACTTGCACGACAAGGATGTAACCTTCCAGCCCGCGGGCGCTCGAGACATTGGCTTCGTTTTTCAGCATTACGCGCTGTTCCGGCACCTGACGGTTTTCGAGAACATCGCTTTTGGCCTTCGAGTGAGGCCCCGGTCAACGAGGCCCGACAACGCGGCCATAACCAAGAAAGTGCGTGAATTGTTGAAGCTCATTCAACTGGAAGACCTGGAGCATCGTTATCCCAACCAGCTTTCCGGCGGGCAGCGGCAGCGGGTCGCGCTGGCGCGCGCATTGGCAGTTGAACCCAAGGTGCTCCTGCTGGATGAACCCTTTGGAGCCTTGGACGCCAAGGTTCGAAAGGAATTGCGGAAATGGATTCGCCGCTTGCATGACGAAATTCATGTGACGAGCATTTTCGTCACGCACGATCAGGACGAGGCTCTGGAAGTCGCGGATCGAGTCGTCGTGATGAATGAGGGCGCCATTGCGCAGGTCGGAACCCCTGATGAAGTCTATGACTTGCCGGTCGATCCCTTTGTTTTCAGCTTCCTCGGCAGAGTTGTGGCGCTGCAGGGGCACGTGGCCAATGGACATTTGATCCTGGGCCGATCGATGTTCGAAAGCACCCAGGCAGGGCACGGTCCTGAGTCTGAAGTCACCGTCTTTGCCAGGCCGCAGGACGTCACCGTCACCGCCATCCCTAATGGCGCTCCGCACGTGGAGGCGATTGTGAAGCGGATTAACCTTGCTGGCCCGATCGTTTACCTGGAATTGGAAAGAACGGATGATCGATCCGTGCTGGAAGTTGAGGTTCCAAGTGATCATAGCCGGCAACTGGAGCCGTCCCCGGGCGATCGCGTGTATCTGAATTTGAAGAAGTATCAGCTCTTCCCCTCCAATGGCCAGGCCCGTGAAGGAAAGCCATCCGCTCCTCTCATAGGGACCGCATGATCCCGGAACGCCGATTTTCTGGGGAACTTTCCCTGCGAGGTTGGACGCT
>DASPKX010000065.1:0-10928 GCA_035627835.1 Candidatus Methylomirabilota bacterium | reverse complement strand
GGAAGGTTTGTTTGTGGTTTGCACCCAGGGCGCGCCGTCCTGAATCCACTTCTCAAAGGCGGCAATGTCTTTGGGGGTGAGCTTCTCCTTGGGGGGCATCTCCAAGTCGGGCGCTGTGTGCATAACCGCCTTGAGTAACAGGCTTTCGGAAGGTTTGCCCGGAACGATGGACGGACCATTGTCGCCGCCTTTGAGAATGGCTTCGCGGGAATCGAGCCGGAGGGCGCCTTTGACTTTGTCTGGCCCGTGGCAGCTAATGCAGCGCGAGTCCAGGAGCGGTTTGACGATGTCGGTGAAATGCCGCTCCGCGTCTGCGGCAGCGCCACGCAAGGGCGCGACGAGCAGCAAAAGCAGGATGGGGATGAGGGCGGTGGATTTCACGGTGTTGAGATTGTGGCACAAGGCCGTTGGGTGTGGAAGCGGGCGCGCGGTATACGTTATGGCTTTAGTTTGTATGGCGCGGGTAGCGCATAGACGGTGTGTAATCTAAGATTACCACCGGGTCAAGGGGGTTTTTGCGGTGTGCTTTGAGTTTCTTAGCTCGGGGGAGCCTCGCCCGGCTTGTGAATGGGTTGATCGACGCGAATTGCATCCGGCGCACCGCAGTGGGTGGGTGTGGGTTGGCGGGTGCGGAGCAGGACGCCCGGTCGGGGACCGGGCCTACCATGAGGGCCGATTGGTTAGCGGGGCATACGGGCGGCCAGGGCGTCGAGCCAGCGAATGCAGACCATCATGGCGCGGCCGCTATGGTAAGCGCCTTGCCACATGCTGGTGCGGCTGGCGTTCTGGCTCGCAGTCCCGTCGCGCTCACGTTCTGCCCACCAACTGCCTTGCGGAGCCATCTGGTGCTCCTCGACGAAATCCAGGGTCTGCTTGAAAGCTTCGTAATAACGGATGTCACCGGTGGTGCGATACATCTCCAGCATGGCCGGAAGGGCTTCGGCTTGCACCCACCAGGTCTTCTTCAGGTCATCGGCGGCTTTGCCAATGGGGCCGCCATTGTAGAAACCGCCGTATTCTTTATCGTACCCGAATTCGAGGCTGTAACGGCAGAGAGTCTCCGCCCAGGGGCGGAACAGATAAGGAGACATCCCCAGCGTCCGCGCGGCGTCGATTACCAGCCAGGCGCATTCAATATCGTGGCCGTAGCTCGCGCGAAGATTGCGAGGCTCCTCGACGTAGCGCCAATTGGGCCAGAAAGCGTCCACATTGCAATCGGCGCCGGGAAAGCGAACGGTGTTCGCGTTGATGTGGACCAGCTCAGTGAGACGGCGGCGGAGGGTTTCATCCGGCCAAATGCGGTAAAGTTCCGCAAAGGCTTCCATGAGGTGCAGGTGGGTGTTGTAGGTCTTGTGGCCGTTGCGCCCGACGTAGCCCGGCTCTTTCGGGTCGAGGATGGGCTTCCAATCCTCCGTGAACATTTCGTAGTAGCCACCGTTCACGGGGTCGTAAGCGCGCCGATCCAAGGTCGTGAAAGCAGCTTGAGCCGCTTGCAGGGCCGTGCGGTCTTTGCTCGCGCGGTAATAGGCTGAGAGGCCGTAGATGGCGAAGGCGTTCAGGTAAGCGTGCTTGCGCGGATCGGTTGGTGAGCCCTGGTCGTTCACCTTGGAGTAGAAGCCGCCATTCTTCGCGTCGTGAAAGCGTTGGGTGAGGAAAACGTAACCGTGCCGAGCGGCTTGCATCGCGGCATTCGTGTCGTGCCCTTCATTGACAATTGTGCTGAAGAACCAAAGTTGCCGCGCCTGCAAGGTAAGGAACTTTTCGCCGGTGGCGATGAAGGTGTTCGTTTGCATGGCCTCCAAATACCCGCCGTTCGTTTGATCGAGGCATTTGATATAAAAATCAAAAATGTTGGCTCGCAGGATGTCACGGCAGCGAGCGGATTGGCTCATCAGCTCAGTGCGCGGCGGGAGGTTGGTGGCTAGTGGAATGATGACCGGTGTTGGGCGGACGGGGGCGGGGCTTTGGCCCAAGGAGGGAAAAGTGACGACAACGGCTAAGAAGCAGAGCACCCAGGCTTTCACGTGAGAATTAGGCGTCTGGCGCTAATTGCGGTCAAGTGTCATCGCGCAAGATTCCTGTTGTGGTTTGTATGAAATTGCTACAGGGATAGCGCATCGCCATGCGCTTTGCCCGAACAATCGCTTTGCTGGCGCTGCTTGGGGTTGGTGGGGAGTTGGCAGCAGCTGACACTCTCAAGTGGAACACCGCTGAGGGATATCGTTGGGCAGAAGCGCGCCGTGCGAGCGGAGGAAAAACAGGCTTCGCGTTGCTCACTCCTGACCACACGGGGATCAACTTCACGAACCACCTGGCCCCCGATCGGTTTCTGACCAACCAGGTTCTGCTGAACGGCTCAGGGGTGGCGTTGGGGGATGTCGATGGCGATGGTTGGTGCGACCTGTATTTGTGCGCATTGGAGCGGCCGAACGCGCTCTATCGCAACCTTGGCAACTGGCGGTTCGAGGAAGTGACGGCGCAGGCGGGCGTCTCCTGCGGCAAACAGCTTTCCACCGGCGCCGGCTTTGCGGATGTGGATAACGACGGAGACATCGACCTGCTCGTGAATGGAGTTCAAGCAGGCACACGCCTCTTCATCAATGACGGCCAAGGGCGGTTCACGGAAACCACAGACAAAGCTGGTTTGCGGTCACGCGCCGGGAGCGTTTCTTTTGCGATTGCCGACATTGATCGCGACGATGATTTGGACGTTTACGTGGTGAATTATCGTTCCAACACATTGCGGGACGATCCGGAGACGAAGTTCCGTCTCTCCAGCGTTGGGGGCAAGGTGGAGGTGGTCTCTGTTAATGGAAGGCCGACGACGGATCCAGATCTGCGCGGACGCTTCACCGTGAATCCAGCAGTGGGAATCCTGGAGCACGGCGAGGCAGACACGCTCTACATCAACAACGGGAAGGGGGAGTTCAGCGCCGCTTCGTGGACGGACGGCAGGTTCAAGGATGCGGGAGGCGAGCCGCTGAAGAGCGCTCCCTATGACTGGGGTCTTTCGGCCATGTTCCACGATGTGAATGGCGACGGCGCCCCAGACCTTTATGTCTGCAACGATTTCCATTCCGAAGACCGATTCTGGATCAATGACGGGAAAGGGAACTTTCGGGCAGTGGAGCCACTGGCATTGCGGCACACGAGCGCGTTCTCGATGGGAGTGGATTTCAGTGACATCGACCGGGATGGGAGGGATGACTTCTTCGTCGCGGATATGCTCAGCCGCAAGCTGAACCGCCGCAAAGTGCAGGTGGCTGACAGAAGATTGCCTCCGCCCGGCACCTACCAGACGGGAGACCGACCCCAGCAGAGTCAAAATACGCTCTTTTGGAACCGGGGCGGCGGGCGGTATTCCGAGATCGCTGTTTTGGCTGGGGTTCACGCTTCGGAATGGTCTTGGGGAGCAGTGTTCATGGATGTTGATTTGGATGGGTATGAAGACTTGCTTATCTCCACCGGACACGGGAACGACGTGCAGAACATCGATCTGGCGAAGGAGGGAGCCAAACCTCGCGCGAACAACAACCCAGCGGCGCAGTCACATCACCCGCTGATTTATCCGAACGTGGCATTCAGGAATAAAGGGAATCTCACGTTCGAGGAGGTGGGAGGGAGTTGGGGCTTCGACACCTCAGCTATCTCGCACGGGATCGCGAGCGGGGATTTGGATAACGATGGGGATCTGGATGCGGTGGTGACGACTCTGAATGCCCCGGCGCACATTTACGAGAACAGGACGCAGGCGGCGCGCGCGCTGGTGCGGGTGCGCGCCTCCGAGGGCAATCGTTTCGGGATCGGTGTGCGGTTCACTGTGGAGGGGGGCCCCGTGGAACTCCAATCCGACGAGAGTCATGCGGGCGGGCGTTACCTGTCACATGACGACCCGGCCTGCATGTTTGCTTTGGGAAGCGCGGCGAGCGCAACGCTGCGCGCCGAATGGCCTGATGGATCAATGCTGTCAGTGAAGCTTGAGCCAAACCGGATCTATGAATTGCAGAAGCCGCTTGCAGCGGGAAAACGGGGATCAGAGCCGCTGCCTCGACCGTGGTTTACCGAAATGCCTGTACTCGGCAAAAGAAACAAGGCCGCCACGTATAATGATTGGGAACGGCAACCGCTCGCGCTGCGCAGCCTGAGCGAGCCAGGGCCTGCCATTGTTTCGCTAGATGTGGATCAGGATGGATGGGTGGATCTGCTGGTCGGAGGCAAACGCGGGGAGCCCCTCACCCTCCTGCAGAATCAGCGCACGAACGGGTTTCAGCAAAGGTCAATCGGGCAAGCTGTCCCGCGAGGGGTTGCTGCGATGCTCGCCTTGAATGGCGGCGAGGGAGCCATGGCGATGGTGGCGTTCTCGAATCACGCTGAGGCTTCCAGCCGCGGGCCTGCGATTCGGCTGGTCCAGGTTCCTCGGGGCGGGGTTGCTGACGTCCTTACGAACTTCACTGCGACTATCGGCGCGCTCGCACTCGGGGATGCGGATGGGGATGGGGACCAAGATCTGTTTGTGGGCGGGCGCGCAGCGCCGGGAAAGCACCCTGAACCTGCACCTTCCATGCTCATGCTCAATGATGACGGCCTGTTCGTGGTGGCCGAGAAAGCATCCAGGCAACTGAAGGAGCTGGGACTTTGCGTTGGGGCAGCGTGGGCTGATTTGAACGGGGATAACCGAGCTGAGCTTCTCGTCGCTTGCGAATGGGGTTCAGTGCGAGCATTCGCGTGGCGGAATCGAGCCTTTGAGGAGCTAACGGAGGAACTTGGCCTTCATGCCTGGCGCGGGTTGTGGCAGACGATGCTCGTTACGGATGTGAACGGAGATGGCCGCGCGGATCTTGTGCTCGGGAATGTAGGCGAGAACCACCATTTAAAACCCTTTCTGGACGGCGAGCTGCGCGCTTACTTCGCGGATGTGGAGGGCGATGGCATTGTCGAGGCTCTCGAAGCCTGCCGCGACACCGGTGGGGTTTGGCGGCCGATTAGGGACTTAGGGTTTTTGAGCGCTGGACTTCCTGCGCTGCTGGACGCCTTCCCCAGCTACGGGCGTTTTGCGGAAGCCACAGTCGATGCCATCCTGCCGCCAACCAAAACTAAAAGCGTGAGCATTAACACCCTTTCCTCGCTCGTGCTGATCAATCAGGGCGCTCGCTTTGAGGCTCTCGTTTTGCCGAAGGGGGCGCAGGCCTCATCGCTCAACTCCGTTGTTGCTGCCGATTTCGACGGCGACCGTCACATCGATCTCGTCGCTGGCCAAAACTTCAGCGGAGTGCATCCGGCGGACATCCGCTTGGACGCGGGCGCTGGGGTGTTGTTAAAGGGGCGTGGAGATGGGTCGTTCCGGGAGATTGGTTTTACGGAGAGCGGGATAAATCTGCCTGGCGAAACCCGCTCGCTGACGTTGGGTGATTTTAATCGGGACGGATCGGCGGATTTCGCTGCTGCGGACACGGACGGCGTGGTAAAAGTCTATTTGTCGAATCCACCAGCCAAATAGCCGGCTCCTTTTTCATTGCATGCGGCTTCGCGCGCCAGTACAGAGCGCGCATGGTCCGTTGTGTGTGCGTTTCCGCTCTGGCGTTTATTCTGAGCATTCCCATTCAGGCCGCTGCGCCGAAGAGCAAATCAACAGCCAGCGCCGCGTCCGCTGAGCCCCGTGCAAGCGCTCCAGTGGGCGGGAACTTTGCGCGGGAAGTTTTGCCCAACGGCATCATTGTCGGGGTGGTGCATGTTCCAGGGGCGGAGCGGGTCGCTGTTGAGACCTTGTACAAAGTCGGGTTCATGCATGAGCCTGCGGGCATGCCGCAGGTGACCCACTTGCTGGAGCATCTCGTCGCGCAGGGAAAAATTCCCGGCTATGGGGTGGGGGAAGTCATGCAGAAGCTGAATGCGACTGGCATGGCGAACGCGGAGACGCTTCCCTCCTTCACCCATTACGACTACGTCGCGCCCAGCGCGGATCTTGAGAAGATTCTGGCCATTGAAGCGGGTCGCCTGACGAACCTTGTCTTTGATGCCGCTCTGATTAAAGCGGAAGCGGCGAAATGCCAGCAGGAAGCGGAAGTGGTGGAGCGCAACCCGCAAGCGGGGATGCTCAAGCACGCTTTCATGGCCATGAACCAGGGTTGGCAACACCGGGCGCGAGCCGCGCGAGTGCGCAGCGGCCTGGAGACTCTGAAGGTCGAGGATGTGCGCGAGTTCCACAAAAAGTTCTACAATCCAAGGAACCTCATCGTCCTGATCGTCGGCGGTGTTTCGGTCGAGGAAGGGATGGCGCTGGCGAAGAAGACTCTGAGCCCCATTCCTGCGGGAGCAGCGGCTCCGGCCATACCTGTTCAATGGGAAAACACTTCGGAGCATCTGGCTATGGCCTGGGACAGCAAAGTGCGCGCGTTCTGCCTCGCTTACACTCCCCCCGAGAAAGCTCGCGACCGGCTGCTACTGACTTTGCTGGGAACAGTGATGCTACCAAAGCTGAGCCAGCACCCGGACCTGCAATTGGCCGCGCACATGGTGTTCACCTCGAACACCACCTGGCCTGTGGGGGCGTTGCCGTTCTTTATTTACGCCGTGCCCAAAACGAACATCAGCTTGCTGAAGATGCAGCAGATGATCATTGAGCGAATTGAGGTTCCGGACGCGAAGCTGCCAAGCGGGCCGGACATGCAGCAACTGCGGCTTGCGTTGGCTGAATTAGTGACCCGGCCGAACTACTCGATCGATTTGATCCGCCAGCAAGCCAGCACCTTCGGCCGCCAAATGAACATGGAGACCTCCAAAGCGGTGGATGTGGTGCTGGCGAACATTGCGCTTCAGCTCGCCTTGCGCGAAGTGTTGCTCGATGGAATTACGGCCGCGGACCTGAATGAGCTGGGCCGCATGACGGCTGAGGAAATTGAGAGCGTGTTCGCCAAGGCGACGCAGTTGCCGAAGCAAACGTTGAACATTCTGCTGCCCGAGGACCGGCAGTAGGCCGGACAAGCATGGGTTCGAACCCGACCATTAGGCTCGCCTGGCCAGAGACTCGCGAGAGCTGGGAAATCCCCGTTCTTTACGAAGACTCTGAGCTGCTCGCGGTGGACAAACCCGCGGGGTTGCTGGCTTCACCGGATCGATACAATCCGAAGCGCCCGAACCTAATGAAGCTGCTGCACCACGAAATCGCGCGTGGGGCGGAGTGGGCACGCGAGCGGCAGATCACCTACTTGTTCAACGCGCACCGCCTGGATTTTGAGACCAGCGGCATCATGCTTCTGGCAAAGAACAAGCCGGCCCTGGTGGACCTTGCGAATCAGTTTGGCTCGAATCTGCCGAACAAGACCTATGTTGCGATCGTCATTGGCGCCCCTCCCGAGGATCGCTGGACGATTTCCGCGAAGCTCGCTCCACACCCGGTGAAGCTCGGGCAAATGCACGTTGAGCCCCGCCGCGGAAAGAAGTCGGTCACGCACTTTGAAACTGTGGAGCGATTCCGTGGCTTTGCCCTGGTGAAGTGCCTGCCGGAGACCGGCAGAACGCATCAAATTCGCGTGCACTTGAAATGGAGCAAGCTGCCGATTGCGAGCGACACGATATATGGTGGAACACCGCTGTTGCTGTCGCAGATCAAACGGCGGTATCACCGCAAGGATACAGAGGAGGAGCGCCCGCTCATTGCGCGCACCGCCCTGCATGCGGAGCGACTGGCGGTGGATCATCCGACGACGAAAGAGCGGGTGGAGATACAGGCGCCGTGGCCGAAGGATTTTGAAGTGGCGGTGAAATATTTGCGGAAGTTTGCGCAGGCTTGAGGTGATTCTGGAAAGGTTGATTTACGCGCCTTCTGCGATATATTTGCGGTGCAGATTCCAAGGTCGAAACAATAGAAATAATGTTCACGGGCCCCACACCGATGGCCAGATGCGAGGGAGCAGCCCTCAAAGGCAGATCGAGTTTGGCGCCCTTTTTTTCTGTAATTGAAATCTTTAGTCGAAACAGCGGACAAGAAAACCGAACGGGTTTTCCTGGTGGGTGTGGAGGTGAAGCAGCCGCGTGTCGGCTCCAACGGCAACGGCGCCGCGCACATGCGTGGCACAGGGCATTGGGCTGTGCAGGATCATCTGGATGAATTAGCAGAGCTGGCGCGGACAGCGGGAGCCGTTGTTGTTGGGCGCGGCGTGCAACGCCTCGATTCTCCTGTGGCAGGCACATTCATCGGCTCCGGCAAAGCGGAGGAATGGGCGAAGGAATGCAAAGCCCAGGAAGTTGACACCATCATTTTCGACGATGAGCTTACGGGCGCGCAGGCCCGCAACCTGGAGAAGATTTTTGAATGCAAGATTCTGGACCGGACTTCCTTGATTCTCGACATCTTTGCGCAGCGTGCCCGCACTAAGGAAGGCAAACTCCAGGTGGAACTGGCTCAGCTCGAGCATTTGCTGCCGCGACTCACGCGGTATTGGACGCACTTGTCGCGTCAAAAGGGCGGCATCGGCATGCGCGGTGGTGAAGGTGAAACCCAGCTCGAAGCAGACCGCCGCAAAGTTCAGGAACGGATTGATCGCATCAAGACCGAGTTGGCCGTAGTGAGCCGGCAACGGGGAACACAACGCCTGGGCCGCCAGCGGAGCCTTTGGCCGCTCGCCTCGATTGTTGGTTACACCAACGCAGGCAAATCGACGTTGCTCAATTCACTTACGGGAGCGGAGGTGTTGGCGGAGAACAAACTGTTCGCCACGCTGGATCCAACGACGCGTCGCCTTCGCCTGCCCACTAACCAAAATGTTTTGTTGTCCGACACTGTGGGATTCATTCGAAAGCTCCCGCACGGATTGGTCGAAGCGTTCAAGGCAACCCTGGAGGAAGTCACCCAGGCGGATCTCCTCGTGCATGTGGTCGACATCAGCAATGACCATCCCGAAGAGCAGATTCAGGCAGTGAATGAGGTGCTGAAGGAAATCGAAGCGGACCAGAAACCCACATTGATGGTTTTTAATAAGGTTGATCGGGTGCAGAGCCCAGAGATTGTTGGACGGTACCTCCACGAGTTCCCGCGCAGCGTGGCTGTGTCCGCTAAAACGGGACAAGGCATTGCGGACCTTTTGGCTGAACTAGGCGCGGCCCTGCGCCCAATACGCGAGTTCGTGGAGTTGAACGTTCCGCATTCGAACAGCGCCGCAATCTCGCGGTTGCATGAAGTGGCCCAGGTGGTGGAGCGCGAGTATGAAGGCGATTGCGCCCGGTTCAAAGCGCGCATTCCACCGCACTACCATTCAGAGTTTGCGCCGTTCATCGTCAAGGAACTGACGCACTGACCACCCGCTGAGGGTGAGTGTAAACATTGAAGCGCTCGCCCCGCAGAAAACCGATCAGGCTCTGCCCGCTTTCTTCCGCCAACTCAATTGCCAGGCTCGATGGAGCAGAAACGGCCGCAAGGATAGGAATTCCGGCTGCCAGAGTTTTCTGAGCGATTTCGAAGGAGACTCTGCCGCTCACCAACATCACCGCGTCTCTGAGCGGCAATTGGTTTTTCAGAAAGGCCGCGCCGATGACCTTGTCCACGGCATTGTGGCGACCGACATCCTCGCGCGCAATCAGCAGTTCGCCCGTGAGGGAGAACAATCCTGCGCCGTGCAACCCGCCAGTTTCCGCAAAGCTTTGCTGCGCATCCCGAAGCGCACCGGGCAGCTTGCAGAGCATGGCGGGGGTCACCGTGGCCGTGCCGCGGATGCGGGGGAACTGTTGGTGAACAGCTTCAAGGGATGCTTTGCCGCATATTCCGCAACTGGAATTCGCAAATACATGGCGGGAAAGACGCGCTGGGTCGAACTGCGCGTCCGTAGAAAGAAAAACGTTCAAAATATTTCCACGCGCATCGGTTTCCGCAGTGGTGCAATAGGCAATGTCGCGGATATCCGAGCGGTGTTTGACAACGCCTTCGGTGAAGAGAAAGCCTGCGGCCAGCTCGTCATCATCGCCCGGAGTCCGCATGGTGATCGCCACGCTTTGGCCGCGCACCCGGATTTCCAGCGGCTCCTCACGGGTTACGAAATCCTGCCGGGGATTTCGGCAGACGCCCTGCTCCCAGGTGCGGACCTCGCGCTGAACCACAGCCGCTTTTTGCTCGCTGCTCATGCAGCCGCGCAAGCTGGCGCCCGCTCGATGCGCACCCGCGCGTTGTAATCGGGCACACCGCCTCCTTTGTCCACCAAGCCGTGCGGGATGAGCACGTTGCCTTCCGGCCAATGCACCTGGAGATTGCCGGGAGCGATATCCGCAATGAACACCGAGCCGTAGTATTCGCCATGTTTGTTCACGAGCTTGATCGGTTCCCCTTGGCGCAGGTTGAGCTTGGTTGCATCCGAGCTGCTGATGAAAACCGCGTCTCGGGGCGCTCCGGTCAGCGGGTCGATCTCTGCGTAGATCAGTGTATTGAACTGCTTCCCGCGTCGGGTGCTCACTTCGAACTCACCCGCTTCGCGCGAGAGGTCTGGCAGCGGGACCGCGCGAAAGTGCGCTTTGCCATCGGGGGTCTGAAACTTGCCGTCAGCGCAGAGATGCTTGCCGCCATACTGCACCGCATCGCCAGTTTTACGGAGATGTTGGCAGCCTTCGTAGAAGGGAACGACGCGGGCGATTTCTTCGCGAACTTTCCAGCCATTCTCGCAGCCGAGGAGATTTGCGCGTTCGGGGTAAACACGCCGGGCGAGTTCCAGCATGATCTTCCATTCTGCGCGCGCTTCACCGACCTGCCTTGGAATTTCTGGTGTAAAGGCGATGCGCCGCTCAGTCGTGGTCTCGATCCCGCCGTCGTCCTGCTCGTAACGAGTTTTGGCTGGCAGCAGAAGCACGTCACCGTTAGCCGGGATGAACATCTGATCCGTCAGGATGATGTCCTGATGCACACGCATCGGGACGTTCGCCATATTCCTCCGAACCCGGTCTGGATC
>DASPKX010000064.1:0-49106 GCA_035627835.1 Candidatus Methylomirabilota bacterium | reverse complement strand
CGACAACGAGGCGGACTACCACGAGAACCTGAACAACGACACCATCTCCGCCGGCGGCGGGCACAGCTACGCCACCAGCCTGGAAACCGATTCACGCGGAAACTTCTACTTCACAAAATGCGCCGAGAACACCCCGCACGGCGGCTCGTTAATCCGCGTCTCCGCCGATGGCTCTAAACTTGATGTGCTGGCAACCGGCTTTCGAAACCCAAACGGCCTCGGCATAGGGCCGCAGGACGAAATCACCGTTGCGGATCAACAAGGCGATTGGGTTCCCGAGACTCGGCTCGACTTAATTAAGCCGGGCGGTTTTTACGGCTTCATGCCTATGCACCACCGCGCGACTCCCCCAACAGATTACGATCGCCCTTTGCTCTGGGTGCCGCGCGCCCTGGATAATTCCGCTGGAGGACAGGTCTGGGTTCCCCAGGACAAGTGGGCTCCTTTGTCCGGACAGATGCTTCACCTTTCCTATGGACGATGCTCACTCTTGTCCGTGCTCCGTGATGCTTCGAACCCGGCACAGGCTGGCGTTGTGTCGCTCCCCGGGCGGTTCCTTTCCGGAATCATGCGCGGCCGATTCAACCCCCACGATGGTCATCTCTACGTCAGCGGCCTCCGCGGGTGGCAAACCGCCGCTGTCCACGATGGCTCTTTCCAACGAGTCCGCCGCACCGCAGCTCCTCTCATCCTTCCAATCGCTTACAAGACCAGCGCTCAAGGCCTGCAACTCACCTTCAACCAGCCGTTGGATAAAGCAGCCGCGGAAGACGTCGGGAGCTACGACCTGGAGCAGTGGAATTATAAATGGAGCCAGCAATATGGCTCGCCCGATTACTCGGTCGAACATCCCGATCAACAAAAGCGCGACAACATTCCAGTCACGTCGGCAAAACTCGAATCCGATGGCCGCACCGTGAACTTGCAAACACCGCTTCGGCCCGCGATGCAACTCCGCGTCCGTTACAGCCTCGACACTCGCGAAGGGCAAACCCTCAGGAACGACTTCTACGCAACGATTCACGAACTGAAACCCTGACGCGGCTTTTAGAAGCTGCTGACAATTCTTCAGCCCAGAGTCATCCTCAGCCGATGCGTTACCTCATGAAGGAAAAGTGGCTCGCCCTTGGGAATGACTTTCAAATTCTGGACGAGCATGGGAACCAGCAATACTTCGTGGATGGCCGCGCGTTCAGCATCGGCCAGAAATTATCGTTCCGGGATAATCATGGAGCTGAGCTTCTGTTCATTCGCCAACGCCTGCTCTCCTGGGGCCCAACCTTCGAGATCCTGCGCGGCGACCAAACACTCGCCGTCGTGAAAAAGAAGCTATTCACGCTGCTCCGCGCCCGGTTCTTTGTGGATGTCCCAGGACCTGATGATCTGGAGGCCCAAGGTGACTTTCTTAACCACGAATACACGTTCTCCATGCATGGGAAAACCGTCGCCACCGTGACGAAGCAGTGGATTTCCTGGACCGACACTTACGGAATCGATATTGCGCCCGGTGAAGACGACATCCTCATTCTCGCGTGCGCTGTGGTGATCGATCTGGTTCTGCACGAGCCAAAGAATCACTGAGACCGCGCGGCGCATGCATCCAGCTCTTTTAGGAATAGTCATTCTCGGAGGAACCCTCCTCCTGACCCTCTGGTTGAAGTCGCAGCTCCGTTACCGCGTGGGGGAGCGAACATTGCGCATCAGTGTGCTTGGAATAACCCTGCGGCGCGTGCCATTAACGGACATTGAACGCGTGTCCAAGCGCAAGCGCGGGTTCGTCGAAAATTGGTCGAACGTCTGGCGGCCCAAGCATCGCCAACTCATCCTGCACCGTCATGGAACTTTGAAGCGCCCTCTCCTTATCACGCCGGAACATCGCTACGTGTTCATGAAGCAACTCCAGGCGGCGCAAAGCAAGCTCGGCGCTCACCTGCAAGGCACAGAGGATATCAGCGAGTGACCCGCATCTTTCGCCCCAAAGCGCTTGCCAGCCTCGGGACTTTGTGAAAAATTTCACAAGCTTTTATGGCGCACGTAAAACTCCACATCCCGGGACCTGTCGAAGTCAGCGAAAAAACCATGCGGGCCTTCGCCTCTCCGATGATCGGGCACCGCGGCCAGGGCTTTAAGGATCTTTACGCTAAGATCCAGCCGCAGCTCCAACAGCTCTTCTACACGAACCAGCTCGTGTTCCTGAGCACCTCCTCCGCCTGGGGCGTCATGGAAGGCGCCATTCGCAACCTCGTCTCCAAAAAGGTGCTCAACTGCATGTGCGGCGCCTTCAGCGACAAGTGGCTGGATGTCTCGCAACGCTGCGGCAAGCAGGCCGAAGGGCTGAAGGTTGAGTGGGGCTCGCCCATTCGCGCTGAGCAAATCGATGCGAAGCTTAAGACTGGCGAGTTCGATGCGGTCACCCTCATCCACAATGAAACGTCCACCGGCGTCATGAGCCCACTGAGCGAAATCGCCCAGCTCAAGGCCAAGTATCCGGATGTCATGTTCATCGTGGATGCCGTCAGCTCCCTCTCGGCCACGAAGATTCAATTCGACGATCTCAAGATCGACGTGCTGCTGGCGGGAACGCAGAAAGCTTTCGCGCTGCCTCCTGGGTTATCGGTGTTCGCCTGCTCGCCCGCCGCCCTCCAAAAGGCCGCCACCATCAAAGACCGCGGCTATTACTTCGATTTCATCGAGTTCCAGAAGAATGCCGAGCAAAGCATGACGCCGAGCACGCCCAGCATCGGCCACGTCTATGCACTAGCCAGCAAGCTGGAAGATATCTTCGCCGAAGGCTTGGAAGCCCGTTACCTCCGCCATGCGAAGCTCGCTCAACTCACCCGCCAATGGGCCCAAAAACATGGCTTTAACTTATTCCCCGACCAGGGCTTCGAATCCGTGACGCTCACCTGCGTGAACAATGGCGCCAAACCAGGCTCCCGCACCGTGGACGCAGCCAAGCTTCAGAAGCTTGTGAAAGATCGTGGCATCCTCATTGACGGCGGTTACGGAAAAATCAAAGGCACCACCTTCCGCCTTTCAAACATGGGCGATGAAACCGAAGAATCGATGCAGCGCCTTTACAGCGCGTTGGACGAGGCGATGAAGCAACTGTAAATCTCATCACAAACCACAGCCGGATTATAATCAGAGGCTGTAATCCACTGTCCGAATCACGAACGCCCCGCTTGGGATTGCCCCTCAAAAGCTCAAGCCAGGCGTCGTCTTGCACTTCTTTGGCGGATGAAAACGCCTGAGCTGACACTACGCTCGTTTTCTAGTAGCGTGATGTATGCCGTCATCTGAAGAACAGAAGAAGTTTGCAACTCAGGAAGCGGCGCGCTGGGCCGCTGTGGAACGGGTCAAAGCCCAGGAACTGGCCGCTTTAACAGAGGAGCGTGCCAGAGAGATCATCTTTTCACTCGTCGCGATTGACCCTTGGCGTGACAACCCAAACTGGTCGGGCTTGGTTGAGCAACAGGCGTTATTCCACAAAAGTCGCAAATGACGGCTCTTCCGAAGATTCTTTACGCAGCGGAGGTCGTGCAGCAGATCTGCGAGGAATACAACTGGCGTTTCTGCTTTATCGGAGGCCTGGCTGTTCAACGCTGGGGGGAACCGCGATTCACCCAAGATGTCGACCTAACCCTCCTCACGGGATTTGGGCAGGAGGAGCCATTCATCGATGCTCTGCTTGGACGCCTGCATCCCCGAACACTAGACGCAAAAGCGTTTGCACTCGTTAATCGCGTTTTACTGTTGAAGACAAGCGATAATGTTCCAGTGGATGTCGCTTTGGGGGCGTTGCCATTTGAGGAGGCGTGCATCACGCGGGCGACCCCATGGTCATGGATCCCGGGTAAAATACTGCTCACCTGCTCTGCGGAGGACCTTGTTGTTCACAAAGTCTTCGCAGGACGGCCTTTGGATTGGTTGGATGTCGAGCGTGTGCTCACTCGTCAACACGGGCGAATTAACCTTCCGCAAGTCCGCGAGGACTTGCGGCCGCTGCTCGAGTTGAAGGGCACACACGAGGCGCTCGCACAGCTTGAAACTGTCATCGCTGCGGTGAACGACCGCCTACGTAAAGATTAGCCCTAACCCAACGCCTCCAACTGCCGCTGGTATTGCGCCCGTTTGCTCTCCCAATCCGCAAGGCGCTTCTGGTGCTCCTCAAGAACTGTCGCTGGCACCTTCTGCGTAAAGCTCGGGTTGCTTAGCTTCTGTTGAACCTTCTCCACTTCGGCAGCGGCTTTCGCGATTTCTTTGCTCAAGCGCGCTCTCTCCGCCTCAACATCAATCAGCCCTTCCAAAGGAAGGAAAAGCTCGCCGAGTTTCGTCAATGCGACCGGGGTGCCTTTAGGCGCTGCGTAGGACGAATTAACTTCGACGGTTTCAGCGTTGAGCAGGATCCGGATGACCGCTTGCTCGTACTCGCTTAAATCGCCATTCGGCTTTAGCACGTACTTGATCTTCTTCGCCGTCGAAATGTTCGCCTCGCGGCGCTGATTCCGCCCTTGGGTGATCAGATCGTGCTTTGCTTCTGTGAAGGCAACATCGCTTGGATCCAACCCATAATGAGCTTTGAAATCAGCATCGAATGGCTTCGGCCAGTTGGCGAACATAATGGTCGTGCCGCCTTGTTTCTCCGGCAGATCCTTGTTCAAACCGAGCCCATGCCACAGCTCCTCTGTGATGAACGGAAGAAACGGGTGGAACAAACGTATCGTGTTCGAGAGCACGAAGTCGATGACTGCTAAAGTGTTTGCTTTCTGCGCCGCGTTATCGGTCTGCAGCACTGCTTTCGTGGTCTCGAGATGCCAATCGCAGAACTCGTTCCAGAAGAAACGGTAGAGCGTTTGTGTCGCCTCGTTGAAGCGATACTCCAGCAAGGCCTCATCGATTTCCCGGATCGCCGTGTCGAGACGCAGCAAAATCCATTTGTCATCGCTGTTGAGCAGTGACGGCTGGATCTCGCCTTCAATCTCGCCCCCTTGCATCTGCCTAAAACGGCATGCGTTCCAGAGCTTCGTGCAGAAGTTGCGGCCCAGCTCCACGTGCTGCTCATCAAAGAGCACATCCTGCCCCAGCGGCGCCGAGCGCATGATCCCAAACCGCAGGGCGTCCGCGCTAAAGCGCGCAATCAGGTCGAGCGGGTCCGGCGAATTGCCCAGTGTCTTCGACATCTTGCGGCCGATTTTGTCCCGCACAATGCCTGTGAGATACACATGCGCGAATGGGCTCTTGCCCATGTACTCGAACCCAGCCATGACCATGCGCGCGACCCAGAAGAACAAAATGTCCGGCCCGCTCACGAGCGTTGACGTCGGGTAAAACTTTGCGCGTGTGGCTTCGTCCATGGTGGCGAAAGGCCACAGCCAGGAGGAGAACCAGGTGTCGAGCACGTCCGGATCCTGCACCCAACCTTCACCGGGCGAATCGATCTGGCACTTCACTTCGTCGTTCCAATACCAGACGGGGATGCGGTGGCCCCACCAAAGCTGCCGGCTGATGCACCAATCCTGAATGTTGCCCATCCAGTGGTCATAAACCTTGCCCCACCGCTCAGGATAAAACTTCAGCTCGCCATTTTCAGCCGCTTCGCGAGCCTGTTTGACGCTCGGGTATTTCAGGAACCATTGCTCCGAGAGCCGCGGCTCGATCGGAACATCTGCGCGTTCGCTGAAACCGACATTATTCGAGTGCGGCTCTTCTTTCTCGAGCACACCCATCTCCTTCAGTTTCTCCGCGGCAACTTTGCGCGCTTTAAAACGATCCAAACCCTGCAAGTCCGCTCCCGCCGCCGCGTTCAAGGTGGCGTTCGGGTTCATGATGTCGATCAGCGGCAACTTGTGCCGCTGGCCGATTTCAAAGTCGGCTTTGTCGTGCGCAGGCGTGACTTTCAACACACCTGTGCCGAATTCAAAATCCACATGCTCATCGCCAATAATGGGAATGAGCTTCTTCTCCCGCGGCAACTCCGCTGGAAGCGGGCGAACGATATGTTTGCCAATGTATTTGGCGTAACGCTCGTCCTTGGGATTCACCGCCACAGCGGTGTCCCCCGGGATGGTTTCGGGCCGCGTCGTGGCGATTGTCAGGAACACCCCAGGTTCCTCGGCGACTTCCACTTTGAAGTAATACAGAAGGCCATTCTGCGGCTTCATGTTCACTTCCTCATCAGAAAGCGCGGTCATGGTCACCGGGCACCAATTGACCATTCGATTCCCGCGATAGATCAGCCCCTTGTTGTATAGATCAACAAAGGTTTGAGCGACGGCCCGCGAGTAGTCGGCGTCCATCGTGAATCGCTCCCGTGACCAGTCGCACGAGGCTCCCAGCTTCTTTAGCTGGTCGATGATGATCCCGCCATGCTTCTCCTTCCATTCCCACACTCGCTTCAGGAACTCCTCACGCCCCAACTCTGCGCGCGTCTTCCCCTCCTCCTTCTTCACCTTCTTTTCGACCATCACCTGCGTGGCGATGCCCGCATGGTCCGTGCCCGGCAGCCAGAGCACCTCGTGGCCGAGCATTCGGGCCCGGCGCGCTAGAATGTCCTGAATTGTGTTATTCAGCACATGGCCCATGTGCAGAATGCCTGTGACGTTCGGCGGCGGAATTACGATGGAATAGGGCGGTTTCGTGGACTGGGCATCCGCCACAAAGCAGTTGTGGCTCTGCCAGTACTCGTGCCATTTCGGCTCCACTGAGGCGGGTTCGTAGGTCTTGGGTATCTCGGCCATGTGCGAAAACTTTCCAGGCGGTAATTGCCGCCCGTTAAGGGGGAGTTATTTAGCCAGTGCGTTAACGAAAAACGAAGCTTTTTCCGTGTCCCGCGGCCTAAGCCGCGAACTCCAACAGCGGCCGGCTTGGCAAAAGCCCCGCCTCATACCCACGCGTCAGAAAACGGGTGATGGCCTCCCGTCCTCTCGGGCCGTAATCCACGGTCCATTCATTGACATACATGCCGATGAACCGATCGGCCAGCGAGCTTTCCATGTCGCGGGCAAACTGCAGCGCGTGCTGCACCGCTTCCTTTCGATGATCGAGCGAGTACTGGATGCTTGCCCCAAGGATCTTTGAAATCTGCTTTCTCGCTTCTCGGTCAAATCGCTTGTGAATCACGTTTCCACCAAGGGGCAACGGAAGCCCATCGTTTTCACTCTTCCACCAGGCGCCCAGGTCCGCCGACAATTGCAATCCGAGTTTCTGAAATGTGAGCTGGCCTTCATGAATGATGAGGCCAACCGCTGCTTCATCGCCCATGACTCGATCGAAGATTCGGTCAAACGGAACCACAATGATGTCCAACTCGCTCGCGGGCCTGCCGAGCCAAAGCTGAAGCGCCAGAAACGCGCTCGTCATCAATCCGGGCACCGCGATTTTAGCTTTGGCGATCTCCTCTTTCGTGAATGGCCGTTTGCCCACAAGCATCGGCCCATAGCCATCACCCATGCTGGCGCCATTCGGCAGCAAGGCATATTGGTCAGCTACGTACGGGTAGGCGTGAATGCTGATGGCGCTGATATCCAGCTCACTGCGGCGGGCCCGCTCATTCAGCGTTTGGATGTCTTGAAGGATATGCTCGAACTTCAGCCCTTGCGTCGGAATGAGATCCTTCGCCAACGCATAGAACATGAAGGCGTCATCAGGATCAGGCGAGTGTCCAAGCGTAAGCGGCCGATTCAACATGGCCGCTCGTTCTACGACATTGGCGTCTGTGCGCCAAACTACTTTTTCGCGGAAGCGTGCTCGCGCAGCCAGCGAACGTCCACATTGCCCGGTGAAGCGTGGGCATGCGCGCTATGATGATCCGTCGGAACAGTGAGAGCATACGTGCGTGGATCCATCCACTTTTTCGCTTCAGCATGGCCATCCGCAAAGGTCACGCCCGCGGACCGGTTATGCGCTGAATGGGGGATGTGGTAGAAGCGCTCTGTGCCTTCCATGTGGAGCCCGAAGAAGGGCCGGCAAATGCTCTCCGCATGGATATCCATGAATACGAACGTCTCAGAAGGTCCCGGCGCAACAAAGTCACCCATCTTCTTGTATGTCCGAAAACGGGGGTTCGGCTGTTCCTTGTAAACCCCTTCCGACCAACCCACGTGGGAGTTCATCCCGTAACTCCGTAAACGCATTGGAGCCCAGCGTTTGTCATCGGGGTTTTTAACGCCTTCACCGTTATCCGCGGGGCACTTATAAATCCCGACCGTTTTTAAATAGGGGGAGAAAAGAGATTCCTTGCTGGTAATCAGCAGCGTTTGATTCGTTCGGTCCGTTGGCTGCCCCTCATAACTGCCCATAACCCATGCGGGGTTTGGAGGGACGCCACCGCCGTTCAACACAGCGCGATCATCATTGTCGTTTGCGTACATGATGAAAATCAGCCCGAGCTGTTTCGTGTTGTTGACGCACTTGATTTTCTTCGACTGATTCTTCGCGCGTGACAACGCCGGCAGAAGCATGCCCGCGAGGATGGCGATGATGGCAATCACCACCAGGAGTTCGATCAAGGTGAACCCCCGCGAAACGCGGCGGGAAAGCGGAGCGGTTTGCATGCTGAGGCTCTCACCGTAACAGAATTGTCACATGGATGGCAATGGGCTTTTAGGCGCACACCCCTATCCATTGGATATAAAGGCTCGCGCCCGGCCTAGCGAATCAACCCTTAAACTACCACTCCACAACGATGGTCGGTCCCACCGGATAGCGTCCGCACTCCGCACCGTAGATCGTCAAGCCCCCTTGCGCCAGCGCGTCCGGGGGAACGGCGCACCGGAGCGTCAGCTTCCCCTCCGCATGCTGCGCAATTTGCTGCAGCAAAGAGCCTTCCGCGGTCGCATGGGCCAGATACCCATAAGCTCCTTTGCCTTCACGCAGGTAACTCAAAGCTCCTCGGGCGTCATGAGGATGGTTCGGCAGCGTCGCTTCATAGACCCGCAGCCCATTCAGGAACATCTGAAAGCGTGTTTGGAAATGGTCCACGTCCGTCTGCGGCGTGTCCACACGCCGCGAGGATGCTTCGCACAACACACGGATGCGCCGGGCTCTGCTTAGATCCACCCCATCCAATGGGAAGGCCCATTCGAAGAACCCGTTGCTGTACCCGTAGCAGTTATCCTCCGCGCGCTCTCGGTCCCGTTCACCGGCGTATTGATTCCACTGCGAGGCCACCCAATTGCCGGGTCTGGCTCTCAGGATCAGATTCGGCCCACGCTCCTCCCTCTCCGGCGGGTAGCCGGGTGTGACGAAGAACTGCACATAGTTGCGCGCCACGCAGCTCCCCCGCTCCGCTTTGCACGCTTCGATTGAAAGGGTGCAGAGCATGATCTCACGCGGCAGCTCCAGCTCGATCGTGTGGGCGTGAGCCACTCGCCGGTGTGGAAACGCGATCGGCGCGGACCCCCGCACGAGATCCTGGTGAATGCGTCCGAGTGAATCAATTCCATCCAACCGCCAAATCAAAGTCACATCCTTGTGCGGTTTTGTTGTGTAATGCGAGGATGAGACCTCCACTTTCACCCGACTGCCAGGCTCATGTCTCGAGACCGGCGCATAATTCACCGGGATGACGTCGCTCTCGTTGATAATCACTGGATCGTACCCGAACTCCTTCGGTGTCCGATCGTAATTCAGGAACCCGTTGTACTCCCACTCCACGTCATGCAGCTCGGTGTAAATGTAGCCGGAGATGCTTCCATGCCGCCGCAGCTCATTCGTCAGGAACTTAAAGCTCCAGCTCACATCGCGGTCGCCGTCCAGCGCGCCAATGCCGCCGTACTCACTGTTGATGAGTGGCTGGCCCTTCTGCTGAAACCCCTCCACGTAGTTGAAGTTCGAGCCTGAATAGGTGGCCCCAACCACTTTCTCAATATGCTCCTTGGCCTTGTAATAATCATGAATGTAGAAGTGCCAGGAGTTAATATCCGTCTCGCCGTGCGCGTAATAGTCGAGGTGCTCCCAATGCACCACGCTCATGTCTTCGATCAGCCGCGTCGGGTCGAGTTGCTTGGCCAAAACCCACATGCGTTGCACCCAGGCATGCGAGCTAGAGTTTGCCACCTTCAGCTTCGTTGTTGCTGCCTCTGCTTCATCTCGCGCGTGCGGCAGTTGGTCGTGGGCGTGCTGTGTGGTTCGTTCAGCCGCTTGCGGGTTCAGTCCGGAAAATCCGCCTGCGGGCGGCTCGCTGGAAAGGCCGCGCTCCTCGTCACTGGGGTAGAAGTGTTTGACCAACTCCAGTTGCCCCCCAAACCCCCACGTTTCGTTGAAGCAGCACCACGCGAAAATGCACGGGTGGTTGAAGTCGCGCTTGATCGCTCCGCGCATCATCTCCTCATATCGCTTTCGAGCTAGAGGCGTGTCGCCGTTCTCCCCGAAATTGGGGAAGTCCGCCATGATCAGCATCCCCATTTTGTCCGCATGATACAGCAGCAGCGGATCATCGATTTTAATGTGAATGCGGAGGAAGTTGAAACCAACCTTCTTCGCGTATGCGATGTCGTTCTTTATAGTCGAGACATCGCGCGCGGTGTAAACCCCTTCCGGGTAGTATGACTGGTGCAACGCGCCACGCATGTAACGCGGCACGTTGTTCAGGCAGAGCGCATCCGGCGCATTCGGATCTTCGCTGCGGGAAGTGGCGATTCGCCGCATCCCGAAGTAGGTCCGCACTTCGTCCAGCGTCCTCCCCTGCTCCTTCAGGCGCATGGTTACCCAGTACAGGTTCGGCTCATTCGGATCCCACAGAAACACTGGCTTGAGGTCCACCAACTGCTCCGCGCGGTTGTTGGATACCTTCAGGCGAACTGTCTTGATTTCTCCTTCCGGCGGCGAAATGCAGACCTCCAGCTCCGCCTGCGGGCTATCAACACAATCCACCTCAAATCGAACAGTGCCCGCGTCGATGTCTGTGACAATCTTAAAGCAATCAATGTGCTTCTGGTGCCGCGGCTCGATGTAAACCGTCTGCCAAATCCCGCTCACCGTGGTGTACCAGCGCCATTGCTTGCCAACTGGCTGCTCCTTGTTGTCCATCGGATCTTCCACCCGAATGACAATCAACCCCCGCCGCTTGCCGTCCGCGCCACGCGTGAGCGTGTCTGTAATGTCGAATTCAAACGGCAGATACCCGCCTTCGTGATGACCCACTGGCGTGCCATTGCACCACGCATCCGTAAAGAAATCCGCTGCTCCAATCGTCAGGATTACACGCTTCCCATCCCATGACGGGCCATCCGGCACCTCCACCCACCGGCGATACCAGCCAATCTCGTATCGCGGGGCGTAGCGGTGATTCGCCCTCGTGACTTCCAGGGGATTTCGGAAAACACGCGTCGAGTAGTAATTATCATTGCCGGCCGCATCCGCTTCCCCCCACGCGGCCAATGACTCCCAGCAGAACGGAACAATAATCTGCTCCCGCCAGGTAACCGCTTCGTCCACTTCGAACCAGCGCTCTTCCATGCCACGCCGCTCGCCATCAAACCGAAACTGCCACGGCCCATTCAAATTCAGCCAGTCCGTGCCTTCAACCGACCCGCGTTGCCGGTCCGGGCGTGGATATTCAGGGCGTGGATAAACGTAAGGATTCGGCATAACGAACTTAGAAGACGAGGAGCGTGGCGGTCCGTTGGGAGCTTCTCTCCAGCGAAGCGATCCGAGCTGTTACTGCGGGTTCATTCCTGCGGAGTGGAGCGCCACTTTGAATGGCCAAATCATTAACCTTCCTCTCAGTCCCCGCACGCATAGCCGCAACCCGCCTCCTCTGATGGGCAGCTTACCACGCGAGACCCTCTTTGCAACCGACCCAGCCGCGGAAATTATCCGGCGATGCCTATCTGGCAGACGCTTGCGAGGAGGGGCTTGGTGCGGCGAGAAGCGGCTTCAAGGTCTTCCAAACGTTTTCGGCGATAATCCGGTGCCCCTCCGCTGTCGGATGAATTCGGTCCGGCTGGTTTAACCGAGCGATCCCACCCACGCCTTCCAGCAGGAACGGAACCAACGCCGCTTTGTTTTCCTTGGCCAGCTCTCCGTATATCGCTGCGAATCTTCGTGTGTACTCCGCGCCCATGTTCGCTGGCATCTGCATTCCCGCGATGACAATTTTCGCCTGCGGATATTTTCCCTTTGTGCGTGTGATAATTTCCTGAAGGTTCTTCTTGGTGCTCTCAGGATCAACCCCGCGCAACCCGTCATTCCCGCCCAATTCCAAAACCAATATGTCCACCGGGTTCTTGAGCAGCCAATCGATCCGCCCCACCCCGCCTGCGGAAGTGTCCCCCGAAACCCCAGCGTTTTGAACCTTCCACT
This sequence comes from Candidatus Methylomirabilota bacterium, assembly GCA_035627835.1. Lineage (GTDB taxonomy): Bacteria > Verrucomicrobiota > Verrucomicrobiia > Limisphaerales > SXQI01 > DASPKX01. The sequence goes on along the minus strand of DASPKX010000064.1, from coordinate 36,800 downwards.
TAAGTCCCGACTGCTCGATCTTCTCCTGCAGCAATGCGGGGAAAGCTTCCGAAGGATCCAGCCCGTAACCCGCCGCGATGCTGTCCCCGATCACAAGAATTCGCTTCTCAGCCGCCCCCGCGCTTGCGGTGAGCAGCAGGCAAAAGCAACAAGCCAGAATCGCGCAAAAGTTCACTGCGGAAACCTTCATCCATCCAATTGGACACAGCAAGCCCGCCGCCAACTCAATTTAATACGCTCTTACTCACGGGAGAAACTCCGCCTCTTTTTACCGCGCTGCAGCATTCCGCAACGCAGCGACATAGGCTCCGTCAGTTTGGTGAATTGCTGGATGCAATTGCGTTTCCTGCTCCAGCACGAACTCACGATGGTTATCGAGGAATTCGCGAACCACCGACCCATTCTCCTCCTCTTCCAAACTGCACGTGCTGTACACCAGCGTTCCTCCCGGCTTCACACGCCGCGCCGCCAACTTCAACAGGTCCAACTGCGTGTTTCGCAAACGAGTGACCTCTTCCGGTTTAATTCGCCAGCGCAAATCAACACGGCGCCGCATCACGCCCGTGTTCGAGCAAGGCGCATCCACCAACACACGGTCAAAACTTTCCGTTAAAAACTCCCCTGCCTCTTTTACATAGCGTATCGACTTCACCCCGAGGCGCATCGCGTTCTCCCGCACAAGCTCCAAACGCGCCGGCTCCAAATCATGCGCCCAAACTTCACCTTTATCCTGCATCATTTGCGCAATGAGCGTTGTCTTGCCGCCGGGCGCGGCGCAAAGGTCGAGCACGCGCTCGCCTGGACGCGGGTTCAATTGGGCAACCGCCAGAACCGTGCTGGGATCCTGCACATAGAACAGGCCTTGCTGGAAACTCCCGAGGGTATCCAAAGCCGAATATTTCTGCAGTTGGAACATCGGCGCTTGAGAAATCCACGGATGTGCCACTGCCTCGGCTTGAACGCCTTCACTTTCCCACACCTTCTGCAACTCCTCCGACGACAGTTTCAAGCGATTCACGCGCGCAAACGCCTCCGCGGGTGTGTTGTTCCAATCCAACAAGTCCCGGGTTGTGCTTGCGCCCCATCTCTCGACCCAACGCGCCACCAGCCAATCCGGGTGCGAATAGCCCAAGGCCGCCTCGGTGGATTTTAACGCCGCCAGCGCCTGCCGCGTGGCTTCTTCTTCGCGCAAGTACCCGCGCAGCACCGCGTTGACGAATCCACTCTGGTTGGCGAACCCCATCTTCTTTGCCAGGGCCACTGTCTCATGCACCGCCGCGTGGTTTGGAATTCGCTCCAGCCAAAAGATCTGGAACAACCCCATCCGAAGAAGGGTTTGAAGCGCCGCGTTCTGCGGTCGGTTTTGTGTCTTGCGCCCGACGAGCCAATCCAGTGTCCGCTCCCATCGCACCACCCCATAAACAAGTTGCCGGAGGAGCGCTCGGTCCTTCGCTTCGAGGCGGTTTTTTCCCAACGCTTCATCCAGCAACGACTCGGTAAATGCCCCCGTTTTCGCCCGTGCCAGCAATGTGCGCGCGGCAATTTCTCTTGGTTTTTCTCCCCCCACGACTTAATAATACACGGATTCACTAGGAAGGTGGAGTTAAAGTACTATGAGAGAAGAGTTTGAAAAGCTGGCTGCCCTCGGAAAAATCACAAAAAACCAGGTCGAACAGCTCGTTCAACTCTCCCAGGCCGGTTACGCTCATCATCGCAGCTGGGGCGTCGGCAAAGTCGCCAGCATTGACGCCACTTTTTCCCGCATCACCCTCGATTTTCCCGGCAAGGCCGCGCACAGCATGGACCTCGGTTTCGCCGCCGACTCACTGAAACCGCTGCCTGCTGACCATATCCTCGCCAGGAAAGCAGCCGACCTCAAAGGTCTGCAGGAAATGGCTGCCCTCCGCCATCTGGATGTCATTAAAATGACCCTCCAAAGCCTTGGCGGGCAAGCGACGGCTGACCAAATCCAGAACATCCTCGTTCCCGATGTCATCAAGGATGATTGGAAAAAATGGTGGGACACCGCCAAGCGGGAGATGAAGAAGGACGGCCACTTCCAAATCCCTCTCAAGAAATCCGATCCCGTTGTTTACCAAGCGAACGAAGTCGCTCTTGGCGATCGCCTGCTCACTGATTTTAAAGCCGCCAAGGGCTTGAAGCTCAAGATCGCTGCCGCAGGCGAAGCTCTCAAGAGCATCGCGGACATTGCGAACAAGGAGGCCACCGTGCGCGAAATGATCGCCGCGCTCAACGCGGACATCCAAAGCCACCAGCGCACACAGCCCGCCCTCGCTTTGGAAGGCATTTTCCTGCGGGACGAACTTCGCCAGGCCGCCGGCCTCGGCGCCGATCCAAACGAAGCCTCCGAAAAAGCCATCTGGTCCCAGCACGAGCGCCCCGGCACAATTCTGGAGCAGATCTCCGGCGCCAAACAACGCCGTGCGCTTCAATCTTTCAAGGACGCTTTCCCCGCCAATTGGGATCAAACACTGCTCAGTTGGATGAACGGCGTCTCCACCAAGCTCGCTGGTGAATCCGCTCTGCTCCTCATCCAGGAAGGCAAGCTCACCCAGCTCAAAGAGCACCTCGCCCGCCTCATCAGCCAGCATCAAGCCAGCAGCGAACTGCTTCTCTGGCTTGCCAAAGAGCGCTCCGATGCTTTCGCCGACATCCTCGGACCCGAAGTCTTCCGCGCGATGCTCACCGCTATCGAGCGAGATCAATTTGCCGAGAAGCGCTCCAACAAACTCCGCGACTATATCGTTGATGATCAACAACTGCTGGTCGAATTGATCGGCTCCGCGGATCTCGAAATCATCAAGGATTTGACTCGCGCCCTCCAGCTCTCCCCCACCTTTGACGACATGGACAAGCGCTCGCTCCTCGCGCGCATCGTCAAGAGCTACCCTGCCGTTCAAGCCCTGATCACAGGTGACGGCGGCAAGCAGGAATCCACCTTGGTTGTCTCATGGGACAGCCTCGAGCGCCGTCGCGAAGAGTATCAGGAACTCGTCCAAAAGAAGATTCCCGCCAACTCGAAAGAAATCGCCATTGCCCGCAGCTACGGCGACCTTCGTGAAAACCACGAATACAAAGCGGCAAAGGAAATGCAGAAAATCCTCATGCGCCGCAAATCCGAGTTGGAAGCCCAGATGGTTCGCGCCCGCGGCACCGACTTCAGCGGCGCTAAAACAGACGTCGTCAGCATCGGCACACGCGTCAAACTGACTGATTTGAACAGCGGTCAGGCGGAGCAATACGCCATCCTCGGCGCATGGGATTATGACCAGGCGAAAGGCATCATGAGCTACCTGACTCCATTGAGCCAGGCCCTGCTCAACAAGAAGCCTGGTGACGAAGTCGATTTCGAGTTGGACAGCGTCCGCAAGCGCTACCGCATCGACTCCATCGACCTCGCCGCCCCTGCATCTTCGCAGGAGGCAACTCCAGCGGCTCAGACCCCCTGATTTGCGTTAAGTTGCAGGAAGATAAAGGACCAGATTCTTCCAGTCCCATGTTCGCGCGCGTTCCTGCCAGAATTCTGTGAGGAGCCGGGCTTGATAGCCATAATCAAGACGGCGCACTAAACCCCGGAATACGATCACGCCACTATGCCCTTCACCGTGCTGTGTTAAGCGTGCGGCATGAAGGGCGATCGTCCGTCGATCAAAAGTCACCAACACCAAACCGGCAGCGTCGCACGCGCGCAGAAGGTCCCAGCCATGCTCCACCTTCCCAATCCGCAATGTGCGTGATCGGGAACCCACGGACTATTTTGGTGGAGCTTGAAATGAGCGCATGCGACGTATTCTCGTCAGCCAGCAGCCGGTATTGCATCCTGTTCTCCGCCCCGTGCCGCTTCGATCTCTTTCGGGAAAGCCGCCGCGTATGCCATGGCTCTTTCCACCAACACAGCGGGCCAGCGGAAATACTCCGCGGCAGCGGTCACAGACTTCGCCTCAGCGACAACTGTCGCCACTTCCCAAACAGCAACCCGATGCCCCAGCACATACGCTTCTCGCCCGGATGCAGAGTCGCGGAACCCGATTCCCGGGAATTCTCCTTCTAGGGACTTCTCAATTACGTAACGCGAGACGAGATTGCTCTTGCTGGTTTTAGCGGCCCGCGCCTGCTTTTCTATCAGCCTCTCATATTTGCGGGGCACCCGGCCTGAAACATTTGCTGTCCGCATTCCTTAAACTTGTTCTCTCATTGCTGATTTGGTCAAGGCCTTCGCTTCTCCGCAAAAGCAAAAACCACGTCCATCCAGGATGGATGAACGTGGATTTCTGCGGTTTATGTGTGATTCGAGCGACCTGGCTCGAACGTTTGCTTACCGCGGGTTCGGGCTGTGGCGAACAACACGATAGGCGCCGCCTTCACCGCCGGCAGCTTCGGAGAACACCGCGCCATTGCGCAGGTCATCACTGTAGCCGGGCAGGTTTGCGGACACCTGGACGTCGCTCGCTGGCACCACGAAAGTGTAAATCTCGTTGGCGCGAACGTTCCACTCATTAGGCCATGCGCCCACGCGCTTGGCTTGTGTGATCGGGACAAACGAAAGTGTGCTCACCGCTTGTGGGCGCTCAGCATCCCCCAGATTCGCATCTGCGTTGATGCCTGTCGCGTCCGTGCGGACAGCCACTTCAGTTCCCGACGCGCTGTCACTGTCGTAACGCGCAACGCCGCTGGACGCGCAGCCAGTGGCAATCACGCCAACAGCCCCCGCCAGCAACCCGAGTTGAGCAAACTTAACATGCTTTTTCATATGCCATGCAATCTCGAACCCGCTTGGCCCTTTCTCAATGGGAGCGCTGGACGCTTTTCAGCCGCGACAAAAGCTTTGCTGAATCTCAGAGAAAGGGCGCGAAAGGGTAGGCGCGGGCCTGAAGGGAAAGTAGAAGTTCAGATGATTGCCTTCTTCCCCGCTTTATAGATTCCCGTTGACTAACACTTGCCCCATCTTTGAAGTAAATCAATGGGCCGCTGCGTTTTTTTACGCCGAGAATCACACGGCCCAGATGCCGTGACATGAACCCAACGAGAGACATCCGCAATATCGCCCTCATCGGCTTCATGGGCACCGGCAAGACCTCCGTTGGGCATCTCACCGCTCAAGCGCTACATTTCAGCTTCCTCGACACCGACGAACTCATCGAGCGCATGGCTGGCAAACGCATCACCGAAATCTTCGCCCAGGACGGCGAGCCCCGCTTCCGCGCCTACGAGCGCGAAATCGCCGCCACTCTCGAAACCAAAAGCGGCGTCGTGATCTCCACCGGCGGCGGCTTCGCCGCCAATCAGGAAAACCTCGCCAGTTTGAAGAAGCACGCGCTCACGGTGTGCTTGTGGGCGTCTCCGGAAACGATCTTCAAGCGCGTCTCACACCAATCGCATCGGCCGCTGTTAAACGACCCGGATCCCCTGGGCAAAATCCGCACCCTCCTCGCCACCCGCCAATCTTTCTACCGCCAGGCTGATGTGCTCCTCAGCAGCGATTTCCGCTCCGCCCGTGAAGTCGCGCACCATGTCATCATGCACTTCCGAAGCCTGCGCGCCAAAGCAGCGTGAAAGATCTCATTCGTGCGAAGGCCCTTGAGCTGGGCTTCGACCTCTGCGCTTTCACCACTGCCCACCCGCCTGAAACTGCGGACGCCTTTCAACAATGGATCGCTCAAGGCCTCCATGGTGAGATGGCTTGGCTTTCACGCAACGCTCACAAGCGCGTGAATCCTGACCAAGTCCTCCCCGGCGCGAAAAGCTTCGTCCTTCTCGCCACCTCTTACGCCCTTCCGATCTCATCCCGCCATGAGCCGCATGCCGGCGTCGTGGCGCGGTACGCTCAACACGCGGATTACCACGACCTCCTCGCGGAACCACTCCGCCACCTCAGCGCCTTCATCGATCAACTCGCCGGGCCCGGCCATCGCTCTCTCTGGTACGTGGACACTGGCCCAATCCTCGAGCGCGACCTTGCGCAGCGCGCGGGGCTTGGTTTTGTCGGAAAACACACCAACCTCATCAGCCGAAAGCTCGGCAACTGGATTTTCCTCAGCGAAATCATCACCACCGCCGGCATCGAACCGGACGCTCCTGAACACAACCGCTGCGGCTCCTGCCATCGCTGCCTCGAAAGCTGCCCCACGGGCGCCCTCACCGGCGCGTTCCAACTCGACGCCCGCCGCTGCATCTCCTACCTCACGATTGAGCTTAAAGGCTCCATCCCTGAGCAACTCCGCCCGCTCATCGGCAATCGAATTTACGGCTGTGACGATTGCCTGGCCGCCTGTCCCTGGAACCGCTTCGCTCGCGCAGGCCGCCTGATGGCTCCTCACCGCCGCGACGACCTTCAAGCTCCGGATTTGGTCGCACTCCTTCAACTCGACGGCCCCTCCTTCAAGGCCAGGTTCGCAGGCTCCCCCATGCTTCGCACCAAACGCCGCGGTTTATTGCGAAATGTCTGTGTGGCCTTGGGCAACATTGGCGGTCCTGAGCACCTCCCACCGTTGCAAGCGGCTTCACAGGATCCCGAACCGCTGATCGCCGAGCACGCGCAATGGGCCATCAAACAAATCGAGCAACGCGCCCAATCCGCCCCACCTGTGCGACCTAAGGCACAGGGTATGCTTCTCTAGAAGCCGTGTCACAAATAACCAGCAAGTGGATTGCGAGGGATTTTGGCCGGAGGCGAGGCGCGAGGAAGGAGCATATCCGCATGGATCTGCGACTGAGGAGCAACGAAGCATCCGGCCAAAAGACCCGCAAGACGCTGCTTGGGTATTTGTGAGACGGCTTGTAAACCCGAACCTCCGGAGAGTGCGTCATTGTGCCTCACTCCCCCTTGGGTTATACAGCCGGAGCAATCCTCTAATGAGCCGCTTTGGGAACCTGGAGTTTGACGATCCTTCCCGGCAAAACGCCGGGCACGGGGAATCTCGTCGTCTGAAAGACGACGCCTTTTACCTGGAGGAAGCCGCAAAAGCCTTTAAACAAGGCCGCTTCGAGCCTGCGTTGCGGAATTTCGCCAAAGCGATCGAATTTAACCCCCGCCATTCCGCACCTTGGGCTGGCCAGGTCCGCATGCTCCTTGAGTTAGGTGAAGCCAAGGAAGCGAAAATCTGGGCCGACAAAGCTCTCAAACTTTTCCCAACCGACCCGGAACTCCTTGCCGCCAAAGGCGTGGCCCTCGCGCGCATGGGTGATCAAAACGGCGCGCTCGCTTTTTCTGACGCTTCCATGGCCGCCAGTGGCGAAACTCCCTATCTCTGGCTCGCGCGCGGGGATGTCTTCCTGGCGCGCAAGGAAAAGCGCGCAGACTACTGCTTCGAGCGGGCGCTCGCCTTAAGCCCCGGTGATTGGGTCATCCGCTGGCTCGCTTCGCGCATTCACTCCGCCCATCAGCAGTTCGCCAAAGCATTGCGCTACGCCCAGGAATCTCTCGCGCTCACCGCCACCGAAGCCGCCGTCTGGCTCCAGGCAGGCCAATGCCAGCTTGCCCTCGGGCTTATCGACGCTTCTGAGCGCTCCTTCCAGCAAGCACAGGAGCTGGACCCCCAATGCGCCGCTGCTGCTCGGGAGTTGCAAAAGCTCAACCACGTCGGGCCTCTCGCCCGCCTCATTTCACGTTTCCGCGGCAAGTTTTAGCGCATGATCCACCCTCGCTTTGACGCTCTCGTGCGCACCGCTTTCGAAGAGAAAGCTTCGGACCTCCATCTCATCGTTGGCGTCCCCCCGGCCTTTCGCATCCATGGCGAAATCATTTTCCCCAACGAAGACCCGCTCACCGGCGACGATGCCAAAGCCGTTTGCGACAGCTTGCTAACACCTCCGCAACGAGAGAAGTTCGCGCAGGAATGGGAACTCTGCGTCTCCCTGCCTCACGATTTAGCCGGGCGAATGCGCGCCACCTTCTACCTTCGCAATGGCCTGCCGGAACTCAGCGTTCGGTTCTGCGGCCGGCGCATCCCCGACCGCGAGGAGCTTGGCTTGCCTGCAAAAGTCGAAGAAATGGCCCGAAAACCCAATGGCCTCTTTCTTATCACCGGCCCCACTGGCGCCGGCAAAACGACCACCCTCAACTACATGGTCGATCTCATCAACAGCGAGCGCCGCTGCAAGATCATCACCATTGAGGATCCCATTGAATATGTTCACAACAACAAGCGCGCCATTGTTGTTCAACAGGAGGTGCTCACCGACACCCACTCCTTTGGCCGTGCGCTGATCCATGTGCTCCGTCAGGATCCCGACGTGATCGTCGTCGGCGAAATGCGCGAGCAGGAAGCCATCCTGGCCGCGCTCACAGCGGCGGAAACCGGCCATCTGGTCCTCGCAACCATGCATTCCCCCAACGTGATGCACGCCTTCGAGCGCATCGTCGGCGTCTTCGAAGGCGCCGCCCAGCGCCAGGTGCTCATGCAGCTCGCCAATTCCCTCCAAGGCATCATCGCTCAGGATTTGCTCCCCTCCGCCGACCGCAGCTCCCGTGTCCTCGCTTACGAGTTCCTCGTCGCCAATGGAGCGGTGCGCAATCTCATTCGCGAAAACAACAAGCACATGCTCGACACCGCCCTCCAAACCGGCGGCAAAGACGGCATGGTCCTCATGGACGCCTGCCTCTACGATCTCTACACGCGCTGCCGCATCAGCTACGACACCGCATTGAGCCGCGCGCGCCACCCCGACCGGATGACCAAGCGCGTCGAAGGCCGCTAGGTTCTGCTGCTCAATAATTCCACGTTTTTCGAAACCTTTTCGGCCTCTGTGGTGTCATTCAAATGGGACGCTCACGCTTCGTTTTGCCGCAAGAGCAGCATGACTTCGCGCTCAGCGTTTGTTTGACGAACCGGAACAATTTGCACAAGCTCCGCACGCACAATGCGACCACTCCGTACTCTTTTGGCTTTAGGCCTTGCCGCTGCTCTCCACAGCAGCGCGCACGCGCAGTCGACGAATAACGCCGCGCAAGTCCGCGCCATTTCCCTGGAGGAGGCCGTTCAGCTCGCGCTCCAGAATAACCTCGACCTCCAGATCGAGCGGTTCAATCCGCAGCTCAGCTTGCTCGACTTGTCCGGGTCCGAAGCCTATTGGGAGCCGACTTTTAATTTAAATGGCCGCCAGAGCTACCGCTCCAACCCAGGCCAGTTCAACCCTACCTTCGGCTTTCAAGTTGCCCCAACGGTCAGTGTCACCGAAAGTTTCGGCTCTGGTTTTTCGGGCATAGCTCCGTGGGGTCTCCGCTACGACGCGGGCATTGATCTCACACGCAACAGCACCAGCCGCCCAGGCCCCAACGGGGATCCTATCAGCAACCCGTACGAATACGGCTCAGGGGCTGACATCACCCTTCGCCAGCCTTTGCTCCGCGATTTCTGGATCGACCAAAATCGTTACGCCATCCAGATCGGCAAAAAAGCGGTTGAGATGTCCGAATTTGCCCTCCAGCGCCGCGTTCAGGAAATCGTCACCGCCGTTGAAACTGCTTACTACAATTTGATCGCCGCCCACGAATTCGTTCGTGTGCAGCAGCTCGCCCTTCAGCTCTCCCAACGCTCTCTCGAAGAAAACCGCAAGCGCGTTCAGGTCGGCACCATGGCTTTGCTCGAGGAAAAGCAAGCTGAGTCTCTGGTCGCCAGCGGCCGCGCGGATCTCCTGCAGGCCAATCAGCAACTCTCCGTCGCGCAGAATCAGCTCAAGGATCTTCTCACCGGCAATTACGAAGACCTCGCCATTGTTCAATTCGAGCCGACTGAAAAACTTCTCCCAACCGTCGTCCCCTTTGACCTTCAGGAAAGCTGGCGCCGCGCCATGACAAGCCGTCCTGATCTGCAGGAGGCGCGCGTGAACATCGAGCGCCAGGACATCACCCTCAAATACCAAAAGAACCAACTCTTCCCTGCGCTCGACATCGTCGGCAGCTACGGCCACAGCGCCCGCAATAGCAACACCCGCGGCGTCCTCGACGACATCCGGCGCGGTCACGATCCAGTCTGGTACTATGGCGCTGAGTTAAGCATCCCCCTCGGCAACACCGCCCGCCGCAATGCCTACAAAGCGACCAAGGCCGAGAAGGAACAACTCCTCCTCCGCCTTAAACGCCTGGAACAAAACATCCTGCTCGAAGTGGACAACGCGGTGAAGCTCGCGCAACTCCAACTCGAGAAAATCGAAGCCACCCGCCAGGCCCGCCTCTACGCCGAAGCGGCCCTAGATGCCGAGCAAAAGAAACTCGAAAGCGGCAAGAGCACCAGCTTCGTCGTGCTGACTTTGCAGCGCGATCTCACCCGCGCCCGTTCCGAAGAAGTCCGGGCCTTGGCCGATTACAACACGGCCCTGGCCCAACTTGCATTGCGCGAAGGCAGCACCCTCGAGCGCAACAAGCTCTATTTCAAAAAAGACTAACTCGGAGCATCCCACGACAGGAGAATTCCGACTCCGATCCTCCCCCTCGTAGCATCCGACGTGAGGAGGATCTCGAACTTATGTCTCACCACTTGCAACTGGTGGCAATACGTTCGAGGCGACCGCGTAGGACGTGTTCTCTTCCTTTCTTCGTGCCCTTCGTGCCCTTCGTGGTTCTTTACAGCCCTGCTTTCTGCCAAAATCATTGACGCCCTTCGCCCACCCGTTTACCGCTTACTGCACACCCACGGGCTATCCAGGGCATCATGAACAATACCGAATCCAACCTTCCTGAGTTCCTTTCCGTCCGCACCCTCGAAGCCCCGCGTGACGTGGTCTTCAAAGCATGGACTGAGCGCGATCAACTTGCTCGATGGTGGGGGCCAAAAGGCCTTGAGCTTGGCATCGCCAAACTCGACCTTCGTCCAGGCGGCATTTTCCATTACAGCATGAAGCTTCCGAACGGCTCGCTCATGTGGGGCCGCTTCATTTACGAAGAAATACAACCGCCGCAACGCCTGGCTTACGTCAGCTCCTTTTCCGATCCAGAGGGCAACATCGCTCCCGCGCCTTTTCCCGGAAAGATCCCACTCATTCACACTGTGGTGACGTTTGATGATATCCCCAACGGCACACGCCAAACCCTCCGAGCCAGGCCGCACAATGCCACTCAGGAGGAAATCGACACGTTCGCCAGCATGCAGTCATCCCTGAACGCCGGCTTTAACGGCACCTTTGATCAGCTCGTGGCTTACCTCAAAACGCTTTAATATTCTCTTGCCGCAAACCTATGCCTTACGTAGACGGATTCATCGTTCCCATCCCCAAGAAAAACATTCCAGCCTATACCAAGCTGGCGAAGCTTGCTGCGAAGATCTGGCGGGAGTATGGCGCTCTTGAGTATCGCGAATGCCTGGCGGACGACCTCAAGGCTCCAGGTCTCTGGCCTTTCCCCAAAACAGTCAAAGCCAAGCCAGGCGAAACGATCATTCTCGCCTACATCGTTTACAAATCCCGCGCCCAGCGCGACCGCATCAACGCCAAAGTGATGCAAGACCCCCGACTTGCCGGGATGGCCAAAGAGATGCCTTTCGATGTTAAGCGAATGGCTTACGGCGGTTTCAAAACGATTGTTGGCTACGGACCAAAAGCCTAGTTGACAAGTAATCTGCATTACTCCACTCTTCGCTTCCAGGGCAGCCCCCGCTGCGGGAGCCTCCGATGGTAGGCCCGGTCCCCTGACCGGGCGGCCCTCGTCCAAGCAGGCACCAACTGGCTTAGGCAGCACGCAACCGTGCGTGAATTATGAAACCTTTTACTCCCGAAACGGGTCTTGATTGTTACGGTTGCGTGACGAACAAGCCGCGAATCGATCAGTTATACAAATGAAGCTCCCTCAAACCCTCCGGCGCGCCTGCTGTTTCGCAGCCCTCGCGATCCTCACGCGTCTAACCACAGCCGCTCCGTTGCCCAGCTCGCCCGCTGAGCTTTTCAGCTTCACCAATATTTGGAGCATTCATCTCAAGTTTACTCCCGAACAGTGGAAAGCCATCCAACCCACACAAGGTGGCGGTGGTCCGCCCCGGGCGTTTGGTCCGGGCATGTTCCTTGGCCCAAAGCTGTTTGAAGTCGCCGACGCCAACAAGGATGCGAAAGTCACCGTCGCTGAATTCGATGCTGCTGCGACACGCCTTCACACCGATTGGAGCAAAGGCCAGGCTGCGCTTAACACGGACCATCTTAAGGACGGGCTGAACGCGCTCATCACCAATGGCCCTGCCGGCGCCCCCGCTCCCCAGCGCAGCATGCTCCAGGGCGCCGAAGGCAAACGCAACGGCATCGCTTCCGCCATGGGTTTCGAGTTTCCGACCGGCAAAGCGGACATCGAGTTTAACGGCGCTACACTGAAAGATGCTTCGATCCGCCATAAAGGGAACGGCACCTTTCTCCTGGCCCAAGGCACGCACAAAAAGTCCTTTAAGATCGATCTGGATGACAATATCAAAACCCAGGCCGTCGGGCGCGTCACCAAGCTGAACCTTCACAATAACGTGATGGATGGCGGTTGGATGAACGAATCTCTCTCCTATCGCCTCTTCCGAGAAGCAAAAGTCCCCGCGCCGCGCACCGCTTATGCCCGCGTTTACGTCACCGTCCCCGGGGAATACGACAAGAAGTATTTCGGCCTATATTCGCTCGTGGAGAACGTGGATGGCGATTTCGCCAGGGAACAGCTCGGCACAAAGAAAGGCGCCTTCTTCAAGCCCGTCACCAACCGCCCCTTCGAAGATATGGGCGACGACTGGAAGCCTTACAACCAGCCTTACGATCCCAAGGACGATGTCACTCCGGCTCAGAAGCAGCGCTTGATCGCTTTCTGCAAATTCGTTTCTCATGCCTCGGACGAGGAGTTCAACGCGAAGTTCGGCGAATGGGTGGATATCGATAACTTCAGCCGCTACATGGCCACGCTCGTTTGGCTCGCGGAACTCGACGGCATTCTCGGCTCAGGCCAGAACTATTACGTTCATCTCCATCCCGAAACCCAGAAGTTCCAGTTCATCCCGTGGGATATGGATCATTCTTTCGGCACCTTCTCCTTGCGCGGAACCCAGGAGGAGCGCAATGAACTCAGCATTCATAAACCATGGGGTGGTGAAACACGCTTCCTCGCTCGAGCATTCAAGGTGCCCGCTTTCAAAACCGCTTACCTCGCGAGACTCCAAGACTTAAGCAAGACCCTCGCGACCCCAGAGCGCCTCGCACAACAGGTTGATCTGCTCGCTTCTGTGTTGCGCCCCGCAGTGCAGGAGGAATCACCCGAAAAACTCGCCCGTTTCGACAAGCTTATCGCCGGTGAGTCCAGCGCCGCGTCTAGCCCAGGCGGGTTCCCAATGATGGGCGCAACCCAGCCCGTTAAAGCGTTTGCGAAAGTCCGCGCTGCTTCCGTCGCAGCTCAGCTTAAAGGCGAGAGCAAAGGTCTTGAGATCGGCGACTTCGGTTTTGGCGGGCCGCCTCGTGGAGGGCGTGGCCGCGGTCAGGGTGGCCCCGGCGGCGGCATGCCTGCTCCGAGTGAGTTCATCGCTCCTGGTTTCCTTGCCGTGATGGATAGAGACAAGGACCAGTCCGTCTCCCGCGATGAGTTCCTCAAAACTTTTGCCAACTGGCGCGACAACTGGCGGAAAGGCGCCGACGCGCTCACGCTCGACCAAATCACCGAAGGCTTAAACGAACAATTCACTCCTCCGGGCGGCGGCAGGCCCGGCGGCTTTGGTCCTCCTCCCGGCGGCCCTGGCCCCGGGCCAGTCGTTCGCCCGTTCCCCCGCGAGTAAACTGGAGCCACGCATGTCACCCTCAACTGAATCCCGCGAGAACCGCGATCTTGCCACTGAGATCAAGTTCCTCGTTCCCAAGCCGCTCGCGGAGCAAATCCGCGTCTGGGCTCGGCAGCGCCTTGAGCCCGATCCCAATGGCAAAGATGGCCGCGACCTCTATGAGATCACGAGCCTTTATATGGACACCGCTGATTTCGATGTCTTCCATCGCCGTGGTTCGTATGGGCGCAGCAAGTTCCGCGTGCGCCGCTACAACAGCGGCCCTGTCGCATTTCTGGAGCGGAAACTCAAAACCCGCGGCCTCGTTTCTAAACGCCGCTCTCTGGTGACACTTGAAGAACTCGCCCGCTTGAGCGCACCGCAACCCGACCGCTCCTGGCTCGGCGCCTGGTACCACGAACGCTTGCTCCTTCGGAAACTTCAGCCGATTTGCCAAATCTCCTACCACCGCATGGCGCGCGTCGGTATCTGCCCGACCGGTCTGATCCGTCTCACTGTGGACGAGAATCTCCGCGCTTGGCCACTGGCCTCACTCCAATTCCGTGAAGACGATCAGGCATTCGGCCTTTTAACCGACCAAGCCATTATTGAGCTGAAGTATCGGGAGCCTCTCCCTGCTCTTTTCAAAGAGCTGGCCGAAACCTTTTCAATCAAACCACAGGCTCTTTCCAAGTACCGCTTGGCCGCTCGATCCCTTGGCCTCGCTCCTGAGCTGACCGATCAGGCCCCTACCGCCGCTGTGGCCTAAACAGCATGACCAACACTTTTCCCGAATTCCTGCAGGCATCCGGCCCAGACCACGCCGTGGCTCCAGCGCACGTTTTTCTGCGCCTCCTCACCGCGCTGGTCTTGGGTGTCGTGGTCGCTTGGGTTTATCGCCGCGCGCGCAAAGGTGTTTCTCCGGGTGGCTCCTTCCCAACCACCCTGGTTCTGCTCTGCGTTCTCATTGCCATGGTGACTCAGGTCATCGGCAACAACGTGGCCCGCGCATTCAGCTTGGTCGGCGCCCTCTCCATTGTTCGTTTTCGAACTGTCGTTCGGGACACCCAGGATACCGCCTACGTCATCTTCGCAGTCGTCGTGGGCATGGCTGTCGGCTCGCAGAACTTGTGGGTGGCTCTCGGCGGCATTGTCGTGGTCGCCTTGGCCGCTGCGGTGCTTCGATTTCAAGCGCGCGGGTTTGTTTCAGAAGAACCCTGGTACCTCCTCACCGCTCGCGTCAGTGTCGGCCAGGATCTCGACGCTTTGCTCAAGCCGGTCTTCGACACGCATCTCGCTGAGCGTGAGCTTCAGTCCATCTCAACGGCCAAAGGCGGTGTGGCTGTGGATGCCACCTACCAGGTTCGCTTTAAACAAGGTCTTTCCATCGATAGCCTGCTAAAAAACATCAACCGCCTCGAAGGCGTTCACAATGTCGAGATCGAACGCCGCGGCATCGACGACGATTAATTTATGAAGATATCAAACCGCGTGCCAGGTATCGGATTTACACGCTTATACACGCTTATACACGATAAAACACCTTTTCTGGCAATCGTGTTGGCTGCGGCCACTTGGATTGCTGCCGCTTCTCTCGCTCAGGATAACGCTGAGCGCCCGCAACGCCCACGCAGCGGAGAGCCGCAGGACGTCCTTATGCCCGCCCCTGGCAACTTTGGCCCTCCCCGCCAGGGCGGCCCAGGCGGACCGGGCGGTCCTCCAGGTTTCGGCGGCCCTCCACAAGAGCGCAAGCTGCTCAAGCAGTTCGACGCGAACAAAGACAAGAAGCTCGATAAAGCCGAGCGCAAAGCCGCTCTTGAGTTCCTCTCCAGGGAGCAAGCAGAAGGCCGTGGCATGCCTCGTCGTGGACCCGGTGGGCCTGGTCGCGGCGCCGGCGGCCCTCGTCCCGAAGACTCTGCCCCACCTCAAGCAGGTGAAAAGGTTGCTGCCAGCGACGTGAAGCCCTCCAACGCGCCGCTCTACGATGCCGCCACGCTCCGCACCTTCTTCCTCGAGTTCGACTCACCGGATTGGGAGAAGGAACTCATGGAGTTCAACAACACCGATGTGGAAATCCCAGCCAGGCTCACGGTGGACGGCAAAACCTACGAAGATGTCGGGGTCCACTTCCGCGGCGCCTCCTCGTTCTTCACCGTCAGTGAAGGTCGCAAGCATTCGCTAAATATCTCCACCGACTTCATCAAGGAAGACCAGAACGTGGGCGGCTACCGCACACTCAACCTGCTCAATTCCCACACTGACCCCTCATTCCTCCGCACGTTCCTTTACTACTACGTCGCCCACCAATACATCCCAACGCCAAAAGCGAACCACGTTCGTCTCGTCATCAATGGCGAAAGCTGGGGTGTTTACGTCAACGCCCAGCAATTTAACAAAGAGTTCATCAAGGAAGCATTTGGCAGCACGAAAGGCGCTCGCTGGAAAGTTCCCGGCAGCCCTCGCGGCCGCGGCGGACTCGAATATCTCGGTGATAACCCTGGCGAGTACAAGACCATTTACGAAATCAAATCCAAAGACGACCCCAAGGCTTGGCAGGATCTGGTGAACCTCTGCAAAATCCTGAACCAGACCCCCACGAACGAACTGCAAAAAGCCATCGAGCCGATCCTCGACGTCGATGGCGCCCTTAAGTTCCTCGCGCTTGAGAACGTTCTCATGAACGCGGATGGCTATTGGATCCGCGCCAGCGACTACAACATTTATCAGGACGAGAAAGGGAAGTTCCACATTGTCCCCCACGATGCGAATGAAACCTTCCGTCCCGCAGGCGGCGGGCCTCCCGGCATGCGCGGTGGCGGCGGTGGTGGCGGCGGAGGCGGCGAGCCCCGCAACCCCATGGAACTCTCTGTTTGGGCGGGCTCTCAGGACGCCAACAAGCCGCTCCTGAACAAACTCCTGTCCGTCCCGGCATACCGTGAGCGGTACCTCGCCAACATTCGCCACATCGCGGAGAACTGGCTCGACTGGAACAAAGTCGGCCCCATCGCCGAGAAGCAGCACAATCGCATCGCGGCGGAAGTCAAAAAGGACACGCGCAAGCTCTACCAGAATGATGCGTTCGAAAAGAGCCTCGCTGCGTCAGCCCAGCCCCAGCCGGAGCCAGGCATGCGCGGGCCCGGCGCCGCCAACATGAGCCTCAAACAATTTTGTGACGCACGCCGCGCCTACCTTCTCTCATTGCCTGAGGTGAAGAACGCGCCCGTGATGAAGATGTCGAACTAGCATGCGGGCGCGCCTGGCGATCCTATTGTTCCTCGCCGCAACCTTGGCCGGCGCGCTCGTCTTTGCTCAATCCCGGCGCGCTCCCGGTCAAAGCGCCCGCGGCAACGTGCCTGTTTGGGAAACCGATAAGGAGTTCCCCAAAGACACGTTTACCTTCGCCCGCATCCGTTACAAGTCGTGGACCCAGCGCCAGAGCATGCGCTGGGACACCGACTACCCGGATTCGGATCTGAACCTCTCCTACCGCCTCCAGCAGATGACCGCCATGCGCGTGGATCCGCAAGGCAAGTTGATCGAACTCACTGATCCTGACCTCTACAACTACCCGTTCATCTTTATGAGCGGCGTCGGAGGCCTGGAGTTCGACTCAGAAGACGTGAAAGCGCTCCGCGCTTATCTTTTGCGTGGCGGCTTTCTGCTCGTGGACGATTTTTGGGGTCCAGAGGAATGGAACAATTTCTATCGCGAGATCAAAAAGGTCCTTCCCGACCACGAGCCGGTTGAGCTTGGGGTCGAGCACGAAATCTTTCGCATGCTCTTCCCGTTAAAAGAGAAGCCGCAGATGCCCAACATCTACATGGCCACTCGCAACAAAGGGAGCGGCATCACCTGGGAACGGCCCGACGCCAAGACACCGCATTACAAAGCGATCTTCGACAAGAAGGGCCGCATGATGGCTCTCATCATGCACAACACCGACACTGGCGACGGCTGGGAAGAGGAAGCCACCGATCCTTGGTACTTTAAAGAGTTCAGCGAGAAGAAAGCCTTTCCGCTCGGGATCAACATCCTGCTCTACATCATGACCCATTAGCGGGCGCCTTGCGGCTGAAACCCGGCGTCCATATCTTTGCGCCCATGACAACCCTGGTTCGTGCCCTTGTGCTCGCAACGCTCATAAACACTGCGTTCGCAACTGACTGGCCGCAATTCCGCGGCCCCACGCACCAGGGCCATTCCACCGACCGCAACATTCCCACCGAATGGGGGCCTGATAAAAACGTCGCCTGGAAAACCGAGATTCCAGGGGGAGGCTGGTCATCTCCGTCGGTGGTTCAGGGGAAAGTCTATCTTACGACGGCGATCAAAGAAGGAGACGGGCTCTCCCTTCGCGCGCTCTGCCTCAATGCTGCAACCGGGAAGATTCTGTGGAATACCGAGGTGTTCGGGCCTGCTGAAGCCCAGGCCAGCTACATCCACAACAAAAACAGCCACGCCAGCCCCACGCCGTTGATTGAGAACGGCAAGGTCTATGTGCACTTTGGACACCAGGGAACCGCCTGCTTGGATACGAGCGGCAAAGTGCTTTGGCGTCAGAACAAGCTTCGATACCCCCCTGTGCACGGCAGCGGCGGCTCCCCTGTGCTAGTCGACGGCAAACTCGTTTACAGCGCGGACGGCGGCAGCGATCCCTTCATCGTCGCTCTGGATCAGAACACCGGTGAAGTTGCCTGGAAGGTTCCACGCAACACCGATGCGAAATCCAAGTTCTCCTTCACCACCCCACTGGTGATCGAGGTCAACGGCCAGACGCAGATCATTAGCCCTGGCAGTGGCGTGGTTTCAGCTCTGAATCCAAAGGACGGTTCTGAGATCTGGCGCGCCCGCTACGGTGAAGGTTACTCCGTCATTCCGCGCCCGGTTTATGGGCACGGACTGCTGTTCATCGGGACCGGCTACGATCGTCCCACTGTCCTTGCGGTGAAGGCCGATGGCAAAGGTGACGTCACCGATACTCACATCGCCTGGACACTCACCCGCAGCGCTCCCAACACCCCTTCGATGCTGCTGATCGGTGACGAACTGTATATGGTCTCAGACGCGGGTATTGCTTCATGCGTCGACGCAAAGACCGGCAAGGTGCATTGGCAGGAGCGCATCGGCGGGAACTTCTCTGCTTCCCCAGTCTTCGCGGAAGGGCGCATTTACTTCCAAAACGAGGAAGGCGTCGGCACGGTCATCAAGGTTGGCAAAACCTTCGAGAAGATCGCAACGAACGATCTGAAGGAGCGCACCTTGTCCTCGTACGCCATTGCCGACAGCGCGATTTACATTCGCACCGCCGAGCGCCTTTATAAGGTCGGTGACCGCGGTATCGTATTCTAGATCAGCGTCCAGCCCGCCCGATATTCGCGTTTCAGGAAATTGTTAGCTTTGTCAGAGTTGGTGAACCGCAAGTTTGCCGCATCCCAGAGCAGCTTCTTGCCCACCAGCTCATCACGCATCTCGGGACGAAGCGCCACGTTGCCGATGAGCACTGCCTCAGTCAGCGGGCCAGCCCAATCGAAGTTAGCGCCTGCGGGCTTGCCGCCTTTGCAGGCTTGAAGCCACTCCTGAAAATGCCCCGGTGAGCGCTCAAGTTTCTTTGGTGGTTCGCCATATTGGTCTGCCCGACTCGCCGGAATCAGGCGATAACGCTGGCCATTGCCCACCCGTTGCGTCGCAATCTTGCCTTTAGTCCCGATGATCAGATGGCCAGTCGCTCCCATCTCTTTGCCTTCCTCCAGCTCCGCAGGACGCGGCGGACGCATCCCGCCGTCATACCACACCAGCTTCAATGGCCCGAAACCGTCTCGAGCCGGAAAATCGTAAGTCACCATAGACGCCAGCGGGAACGTCTCCGTGTTCACCCGCGTGGAGCTGGCTTGCACACTCGTGGGCGCGCCGAGCTTCAAGGCACGGAAGACAGGATCAAACGTGTGGCAGCCAATGTCACCCAATGCCCCCGTGCCGAAATCCCACCACCCGCGCCATTTGAACGGAACATAGGCAGGATGGAACGGACGTTCGGGCGCAGGCCCTAACCAAAGATCCCACGCGAGTGTGTCCGGCGCTTTCGGTGTCTCCTTTGGACGCGGGATGCCTTGCGGCCAATACTCATTGAACAAGCCATTGCTGGGGCGATCCGTCCAGATATGCGCTTCCGTCACATCGCCAATCGCGCCGTCCCAGATCATCTCAGCCAAGCGGCGTGTCTCTTCTGATGCCTGCCCCTGGTTGCCCATTTGCGTCGCGACTTTCGCTTCGCGAGCGGCCTTCGCGAGCTGACGCGCTTCCCAGACAGAATGAGTTAGCGGCTTCTCGCAATAGACATGTTTGCCACGGCGAATGGCGGCCATGGAAGCAAATGCATGATGATGGTCCGGCGTCGCAACAATGACCGCGTCGATGCCCTTTTCCTCATCGAGCATCTTGCGATAGTCCTTATACTGCTTTGCTTGCGGATACTTCTTGAAGGTGCCCGCCGCATGCGCCCAATCCACGTCGCACAACGCGACGATGTTCTCGCTCTGCACATTGGCAATATCGCCAGCCCCCTGGCCCGCAATGCCAATGGCTGCGATGTTGAGTTTCTCGCTGGGGGGAGTGGCTCCATTGAGGCCAAGCACATGGCCAGGGAGAATGTTGACGAGAGCGACACCGGCCGCGGCGCGCTCGATGAAGGCACGACGATGCAACCGAATGGATGGCTTGGCTTTCATGCTGAAAGCTTAGCCAGCGCGTGCGTAATCCGCACCGCAAAAGTGAGGGCAATTCTAGCCGGTTTCTGATCGGAGAACTTCCAGCGGCGGCTTTCGAACCGAGCCTCGGCCAGAGAGCCAACCTGTCAGCAGTGTGACACCGCAAACAATGACCAGCGCTGCCGCAGACGCGGCGATGCCCGGCGCAAAGTTGATCTTGAAAACGTAGCGCGCCAACGCCCAGCCGGCAGCATGCGCGAGAATGATTCCCGCCAGGCTGGAGAGAGCGCCCAGGGCCGCATACTCAATTGCTTGAATGCGCAACACCTGGCTGCGCGTTGCGCCGAGCGTTCGCAGCAGCACTCCTTCTTTTAGGCGTTGGTAGCGCCCGCTGAAGATTGCCCCAATGAGCACGATGATCCCTGTCACCACTGTAAACAAAGCCATGAAGCGAATCACGTAACTGGCCTTGTTCAAGATGTTGTCCACCGTTTGGAGAATGAGGCTCAGATCGATCGTGGAGACGTTCGGGTAAGCCTTTACCACAGCGCGTTGGAGAGCGGCGGATTGCTGCGAGGCTTCTACTTTCGTGGCAAGCACGTGAATCGCAGGCGCATCGTTGATGGAGCCTTCGGCGAACACCACGAAGAAGTTCGGTTGCAGCCGCCGCCAATCAACGCGGCGCAGATGGACGATCTCTGTCTCCATCTGCACGCCTTGAATGTCCCAGGTCATGCGATCACCGAGAGAAAGCTTCAACTCGCGCGCGATGCCTTCCTCTACTGAAACGGGAATCAGGTTCGTGGCGCTGGCCTGAGCTGGCCACTTGCCGCTCACCGGTTCTTCACTGTCCACAAGGTGATTGCGATAGGTGGAACGGTATTCGCGGCGCAAGGGCCAGTGCGGAATGTCGCGCTTCCGATCCTTGAGCAACTGCGGAACGGTCTGATCGTTCAGCGCAGCCAAGCGCATCGGGATCATCGCGGCTTCTTGCAGGACTGGCAGCCCGTTGGAACGAACAAGCGCGCGAACGCCTTCGCGTTGGTCCGTCTGAATGTCGAACAACGCCACATTCGGCCGAGCGTTATTCCCCTGCGGGAGCAACTCGCGCAACAAAGTGCGATGCGTGAGATAGGAGGTGAGGATGAGAAACGTCCCGAGCCCAAGAGCGAACACCAGGAGCAAGGTTCGATTATTCGGGCGAAACAGATTCGAGACCCCTTGTCGCAGCACGTAGGGCCAGCGCGGCGAGAGCGCCGCCCTCGCCGCGCTCATCAGCATTTTGGCGGCCCCAAGCAGCACAAGGAAAGCAACGCCCAGGCCGACAGAAAATCCGACGCCGTAGCGCCATCGACCGGTTTGGCTGATGGCGAACGTCACGATGAACGCCCCGAGCAATGCATAGACAAGCCACCGAGTGCGCGCGCGAACAGTGAGGTCACCACCGCCGGAGCGCACAACCGTTAACGGTGAGATTGACCACAGGCTGAGCAACGGCAGCGCAGCGAAGAGCAGTGTCACGAAAAGGCCAATGGCCATCCCGGCAAAGACTCTGCCCCAGGCAATTTGAAACGCGACCTCCAGAGCGAGGAAATCTGCGAGGGCGCGGGGCAGGGTCATTTGGACGATTAAACCCAGCGCGCCCCCTGCGATCGAGCCGACCAACCCGAGCGCGGCTGCTTGCAACGTGTAAACCGCGAACGCTTCGGACGGTTTCGCTCCCAGGCAGCGCAGGAGGCCAACAGTCTGGACCTTCTGGCGGATGTGCAGATTGATCGCGCTCGCCACACCAACTCCACCCAACAACAGCGCGATAAACCCACCGAGGTTCAGGAAATCGTCCAGCCGCTCGAAAGCGCGGCCCATGTCCCGCTTGCGTTCCTCTACAGTGTCGATGGAAAGGCGCCGCTCCCGAGCGCGGGGTTCAAGCTTGCGCGCAAGCCGCTCCACATCTGTGCCCACTGGAAACTTGTAATACGTTTTGAACCGCGCAAAGCTCTCAGCCCGCACGAGCTTGGTTTCCTCCAACAGCTCGTAAGGAATGTAAACGCGCGGAGCGATGGTGGAGAATGCCACTGTCTCTCCCGGAGCCTTTTGCAAGCCGCCAACGATCGGCAGCGAGAGCTGGCCGATGCGGACAATGTCGCCCGGCTCCGCTCCATACTGGGCCATGAGCGCCTGGTCCACGAGGGCGCCCTGCCCCGCCCGGAACAACGCTTCACCCGCAGCAGGCTCACTTTGGAAATCACCATAATATGGGAAGCCACCTTCCACCGCGCGCACCTGAACGAGACGAGTGCCTTCCGTGCGCTCGAAAAAGATCATCGAGGAGAAAGTGACTTCTCGGGCGCGCTCTTTGCCGATGCCCTCCAGGAATTCCGCGTCATCCGGCTGCAGATCATCCCGCGCCTGAATCACCATATCGGCGCCGAGCAGCGTCTTGGCCTGATCGGCCATGGCTTGCTTGAGGCTCTCGCTGAACGACCCTAGAGCCGTGAGCGCGGCAATACCGAGAACAATGGCTGAGGAGAACAGAAGCAACCGCAAACGGCTGGCCCGGCTATCCCGCCAGGCCATGCGCCAGACAAACGGATTCAGAAAGGCCGCAAGCACGCCGTTATTGTGCCGCGCCATAGGGTTAGTTCAAGGGAAACGGCTGCCTTTGCGATTGGACCGACCGGAGCTGTCAGTTATGCTCGCCAGCGAAGCCATGAGAACCAGCAGCGCGAGTTGGATTTTCGCCGTTATGAGCGTGATCTGTTTTAACGCGAACAGCGCCTTCGGAGCAGAGGTCATTCGCATGGGCATGATCGGCCTCGACACGTCGCATGTGCCGGCGTTCACGAAGATTTTCAATGATCCGAAAGCGACCGGTGAATTGGCCGGGTTCAAGGTGGTCGCGGGGTACCCAGGCGGCACCGACATTCCACCCAGTCGCGATCGGGTGAAGAAGTTCACGGCGGACATCCAGCAGATGGGGGTGGAGATTGTGGACAACATTCCTGCCCTGCTAACCAAGGTCGATGTGGTTCTGCTGATGAGCGTCGACGGACGGATTCACCTGCAGGAAGCGGAGCCGGTGATTGCCGCCGGGAAACCGTTGTTCATCGATAAGCCCATGGCTGGCTCGCTGCGGGACGGGATCAAAATCGCTGAACTGGCGCAGGCGAAAGAGGTGCCATGGTTTTCAAGCTCGTCGGTTCGCTACTATCCGGGATTTCAGAAGCTCTCGAAAAGTGACGGGCTAATCGGCGCGCAGACCTGGGGCGCATGCACCTACCTGGAAGGCACCCCGGACATGTTCTACTACGGCATTCACGGGATTGAGGCGCTCTACACGTTAATGGGAGCAGGATGTGAATCGCTCACGCGAACGCAAACGACGGACACCGATGTGGTGACAGGTGTGTGGAAAGATGGGCGAGTGGGTTCGTATCGCGGAATCCGGAAGGGCAAAGCGGAGTTCGGTGGCGTCGCTTTCATGGCAAAGGAAATCAAGCCCGTGGAAGTTGGTGGAGGATACGAAGCGCTCTGCATTGAGATCGCGAAGTTCTTCCGCACTGGGAAAGCGCCGATCCCTCCTGAGGAGACATTGGAGATCCTGGCCTTTATGGAAGCGGCAGACGAAAGCAAGCGTCGCGGAGGCGCGCCAGTGAAGCTGGAGGAAGTGATGAAGATTGCGCGGGAGGCGCGCTAATTGCGACTTGAAGGCCCAGCGGCTGGTGGGCGAAGGAAAAATGACCCTCCTGACGCAGGGCGCGAGGAGTGGAAAAGAAGTTGAAAAAGTCGGTTGAGTGGTCCGGGGTGGC
Organism: Candidatus Methylomirabilota bacterium; assembly: GCA_035627835.1. Classification (GTDB taxonomy): domain Bacteria; phylum Verrucomicrobiota; class Verrucomicrobiia; order Limisphaerales; family SXQI01; genus DASPKX01. The sequence continues at coordinate 12,569 of DASPKX010000064.1, read as the reverse complement.
GTGATATTCTCTAGACTCAATTCTTTTCTGAATTGAACCCTTGACACTTGACTCATGGTTTGGTGTCATTTGGCCCCTTTTGAAGGGACAGCTTTTGTATGTACGCAGTACTCGAAACAGGCAGCAAACAGTATCGTGTGGCCGCAGGCGACACGGTGGAAGTTGAACGCATCAGCGGCGACGCTGGTCAATCGTTCACATTTGACCGCGTTCTCATGGTCAGCAACGAAGGAAAGTTCAGCATCGGCACCCCTGCTGTCGCTGGAGCGAGCATCGTGGCGGACATCGTTGAGCACAAGCGCGGGCCAAAGGTGACGGCCTTCAAGATGAAGCGCCGCAAAGGTTATCACCGCACAGTGGGGCACCGTCAGGAGCTTACTGTGGTGAAGATCAAAGAAATTAAGCTTTAACACGCAAGAGGTAAAATATGGCACATAAGAAAGGCCAAGGCAGCTCCCGGAACGGGCGCGATAGCGTTAGCAAACGCCTTGGTGTCAAACGGTTCGGCGGGGAAACAGTTTCCGCTGGCAGCATTTTGGTTCGCCAACGCGGCACCAAGTTCACCGCGGGTCAGAACGTCGGCACCGGCCGCGACTGGACCTTGTTCGCTCTCAAGGATGGCGTTGTGAAGTTCGACAAGAACAGCACACGCGTGAACATCGTTCCTGCAGCGCAGACAGCGACAGCGGCCTAATCGGACGCCAGATCTGAACAATTTAAGGCGAAGGTTTTCGGACCTTCGCCTTTTTTGTTTTTAGGAGAGGACGTCCGCAGATTGCGCAGATTTCACAGATTAGGACGTTGAACCGGAGGGAGCGGAGAGGGAGTGAAAACGGGATGGCGAGTGTCTGCATACATATCCCGTGGCTTGCGTGGCGGGCTGGGCGATTTATTGTTTCGGCATGAAACCGATTGTGATTCGGCGTTGCGCGCTTTGAGCGGGCAACGTGGAGTTGGCCGCCCGGGTGGCGGACCGCATCAAACGTGAGCTAAGTGTGGAGCCGTTCATCATCAACGGCTGGCCAGGGGAGTTTACTGTCCTCGTCGGCGAGGAGAAGGTGGCGCGCAAAGGGTGGTTCAGCCTCCCGAGCGAGGAGAAGGTTATGGAAGCGGTGCGGAACGCGATGCAATAGGCATGGCCACGGCAGGAACAGGCGATGGGGGCAGTGTAAAGGAAACCTTTGTGCGGCTCCTACGGAGCCTGACCGTTATTCTTTATATCCCACGGGCTGCGCTTCGCTTGCCCGTGGGCTACTCTGTTCGGCCCCTGCCGGGGCCTGGAAACGGCGTTTCAACGCTGAACGAAGACCCACGTCACATCTAGTCACGTAAATTAGCCGCCGAGGTAGGCTTTTTTGACTTGGGGATCGGTCCGGAGGGCGGCGGAGTTGTTCTCCAAGATAATGCGGCCCGTTTCGAGGACGTAACCGCGGGAGGAGATTTCCAACGCTAGGTTCGCGTTCTGCTCAACTAGAAGGATCGTGATCCCATGCTCGCGGTTGATCTCCACGATCTTCTCAAAAATGCTTTTAACCAGGAGGGGGGCTATGCCGAGTGAGGGTTCGTCGAGCATCAGGAACTTGGGCTTTCCCATCAATGCGCGGCCAATTGCGAGCATCTGCTGCTCGCCGCCCGACAGGGTTCCCGCGACCTGGGTGATGCGCTCCTTCAGCCGTGGAAAAATGCTAAAGACGTAGTCCATTTCGCGCTGAATCACCGCCCGATCTTTTTGCAGGTAGGCGCCGAGCTGAAGGTTTTCGAGCACGGTTAAGTTCGCGAACACCATTCGCCCTTCGGGGACGTGCGCCAGCCCCTGGGCCACGATTTTATGAGGAGCGAGGCCGAGGGTGGAGTTGCCGTCGTAGGTGACTGTGCCGCTTTTGGCTTTTAGCAGGCCGGAGATGGCGCGAAGCGTGGTGGTTTTGCCAGCGCCATTGCCGCCAATCAAGGTGACGATCTCGCCGCGGTTCACCTGCAGGGAGATGCCATGGAGCGCTGTGATTGCGCCGTAATTCACCACGAGATTGCTGACGGAAAGCATATCTTAACCAGCGCCCAGCGTCGGTGTGGAGGGTTGGTGGTGTGTGTCCTGCCCAAGGTACGCTTCAATGACTTTGGGATTGGCACGGATCTCAGCGGGGGCTCCTTCCGCGATTTTCACGCCATAATCGAGCACCGCGATGCGTTGGCAGATGCTCATGACGACTTGCATGTCGTGCTCAACGAGAAGGACGGAAAGCTTGAAGCGGTCTTTGACGAACTCGATCAGTCGCATCAGGGCCACTTTCTCGGTCGGGTTCATGCCTGCGGCAGGCTCGTCGAGGAGCAGCAAGCGGGGACGCGTGGCGAGAGCGCGGACGATCTCCAGTCGACGCTGGTCGCCGTAAGGAAGGCACTTGGCGAACTCGTCGCGGGCGGGGGTTAACTTAAAAATGTCGAGCAGTTCGAGGACGCGATCACTGATCTCTTTTTCCTCTTTGCGGAAGGCTGGCCCGCGAATCAGCGAATGAGAAATGCCGCTGGTCAGGTGCAAATGGAAGGCAACACGAACATTGTCGAAAACGGTGAGCGACGGGAAAAGGCGGATGTTCTGAAACGTCCTTGCGATGCCGTGGCTGGTGATGGTGTACGGTTTTTGGCCGGTGATCGGTTTCGCCTCGAATGAGATCTCGCCGGAGGTCGGCTGGTAAACGCCGGTGATTAGGTTGAACACTGTCGTTTTTCCCGCGCCGTTTGGGCCGATCAAACCAACAAGTTCATTTTCCGCGATGGCTAGGTCGAGCGCGTTGACAGCGGTGAGTCCGCCGAAGCGGATGGTGCATTTCCGCATCTCCAGCAAAGTTGTTGGAGGAGCGTCAGGCATCAGGAGATCGGGGCTGGCGCTTTGCGCTTAAATGTGAAGAGACCTTGCGGCCGCGTGAGCATGAGAATGATGAGCAGCAAGGAGTAGATCACGAGGCGATACTCTGCGACAGGGCGCAGGATTTCAGGGAGGAGCGTCAGGATAATCGCAGCGAGAATAACCCCCACGGTGTTCCCCATGCCGCCCAGAATCACCATGATAACGATCTCGATGGAACGCATGAAATCAAACCCCTTGGGATCGATCGCGCTTTTAAAGTGAGCGAACAATCCACCCGCAACACCAGCGAAGAACGCGCCGACGACGAAGGCGGTGATCTTGTATTGAGTGGTGTTAATGCCCATCGCTTCGGAAGCCACTTCGTCATCATGGACGGCCAAAAACCCACGCCCGTAACTGGAGTGGACCATGCTGACAACGACGTAAGTGGTGAGCGCGGCAAAAGCGAAGGTCCAAAAGAAATTGGTGTAGAGCGGAATGCCGTTCAGGCCGAGCGCACCGCCGAGTGAACTGGTGTTACGGAATACAACCCGAATGATCTCGCCAAAGCCGAGGGTGACGATGGCCAGGTAATCGCCTCGCAAACGCAACGAAGGCGCTCCGACGAGCAGGCCAGAAAGCGCTGCCACAAGGCCGCCCGTAAGCAAAGCAGCAAAGAAGACAAAACTTGCGGTGGCGCTGCCGGGGTCGAGGCTTCCGCTGCCGACCAGGCGGGGGGCCCAGAACATCGTCGCGGCTGCGGAGGTGTAAGCGCCCACTGCCATGAACCCAGCATGGCCAAGGGAGAATTGGCCTGTGTAGCCATTCACCAGGTTGAGGCTAACAGCGAGGATGATATTGATGCCGACACCAATCAGAATATCCAGGTGATATGGGTTGATGTGGCCGGATAGGAGCGTGATGCCGTAGCTCGCGGCGATTGCCAGCAACAAAACGATTTGCGAGCGGGCGGGCATCAGACTTTCTCCACTTGCACTTTGCCTAAAAGGCCCGCGGGTTTAAAGAGCAGCACCAGGATTAAAATGGCGAAAGCGATGGCGTCGGTGTAGGTGCTGAAGCGGCTGCCATTCACGAATGTTTCCACCACCCCAAGGAAGAGGCCACCCAACGCCGCGCCTGGGATATTCCCGATGCCTCCAAAGACCGCGGCGACGAATGCTTTGAGGCCGGGAAGGATACCCCTGAGCGGGTCAATCGATTGGTAATTCAATGCGTAGAGAATGCCGCCAGCGCCTGCGAGCGCAGAGCCGAGAGCGAAAGTGAATGAGATGACGACATTGTTGTTAATGCCGACGAGCGATGCAGCGGTGGGATTGAAGGAGAGCGCGCGCATGGCTGTGCCAATTTTCGTGCGGTGCACGATGAACTGCAAGATGGCCAACAGCAGGATAGTGATGACGAGAATGGCGACTTGAGTGGTGGAGACCACCAACCCTTCGCCAACATTTAGCCGACGTGCGGGAAAGATGGGAGGGAAGGCCTTGAGTTCTGCCCCGAAAATGATTTGTCCAAGGTTCTCCAACAGGAGCGAAACACCAATGGCCGTGATGAGGACGTTCAGGCGCGAGGCGTTCCGGAGTGGCTTGTAGGCTAGGCGTTCGATGATCACGCCCAGGAGGGCGCAGGCGGCCATGGCGGCAATCAGGATTCCCAGCCCACCCAGGAGTGTCTCGCGCGGGAACACTTGCGGCAAGTAGCGCGAGAGGTAGAAGCCCACAAACGACCCAACCATGAAAACGTCACTGTGGGCGAAATTGATGAAGCGAAGGACTCCATAGACCATCGTGTAGCCCAGCGCGATGAGCGCGTAGATGGAGCCCAGCGAGAGACCGTTTATTAACTGTTGGAGAAATTCGCTCAGAACGGCGCGTTATGGGGTGACAGTTTCCAGGTGCTTAAATTTGCCGTTCTCGACCGTGATGATGACCGCGCCTTTGGTGGCGTTGCGCTTTTCATCGATCGTCGTCGAACCGGTGGCGCCAACAAAGTTCTTCGTCGCAGCCAGGGCTTCGCGGAGCTTGGGGCCTTCGGTGCCGCCGGCGCGCTTGATCGCGTCTGCGAGAACCAGGGCTGAATCGTATCCGAGGGCGGCCATGGCGTCGGGAACTTCGTTGTAGCGGGCTTGGAATTTTTTCACGAATTCCTGAACGCCCGGGTCATTCGCGCCGGGGAAGAAGTGGGTCGAGTAAAAAGTGTTTTTCAGAGACTCGCCCGCGATCTCAATGAGCTGCGGGGCTTCCCAGCCGTCGCCACCGAAGATGGGGAGATCGATTCCGAGTTGGCGGGCCTGGAGCACAATTAAGCCGACTTCGGTGTAGTAACCGGGAACGAATATGCCTTGAGGATTGGCAGCTTTGATGGCGGTGAGCTGGGCCTTGAAGTCTTTATCGCCGCTGCTGTAACGCTGCTCCGCAACGATCTGGCCGCCGGTCGTTTTGTAGTGGGTGCGGAAGTAAGTCGCCAAGCCAGCCGAATAGGGGGCGGCTGCGTCTTCAAGGATAGCGACGCGTGTGATCTTGAGATTTTTATGACCGAAGGCGGCGAGGACTTTGCCTTGGAATTCGTCGGTGAAGCAGACGCGGAATATATAATCGCCCTTCTCCGTGACAGTGGGGTTCGTTGAGGACGGGGAGATCATTGGGATCTTGTTCGCCTGGCAGATGGGGCCTGCTTCAAGGGAGCGACCGGAGGCAACTTCGCCGAGCACTGCAACAACATTGTCGCGCGAGATCAGTTTCTTCACCACAGTCGCGGACTCACCCTGCTTAGATTGTGTGTCCTCGGTGAGAAGCTTGAATTGGCGGCCGAGCACGCCGCCGTTGGCATTGAGCTGCTCGATGGCGAGTTGGGTGCCTTTGTGCGATGACTGGCCGAAGGCCGCTTCCTTGCCGGTCAGGGAAGCGTATTCGCCGACGCGGATTTCGCCGCCGGATTGGGCGCCGCTGGTGGTGTTCGTGCCGCCGCCGCCACCGCCGGAAGAAGGGTCATTGCAAGCGACGCAGAGCCCGGCCAAACCGAGCAAGAGGGCGGTGATCCTGTTTTTAAATGGTGTCATAAAAGAGCAGCCGGAACCGGACTGTTTAACGGCTCATCTCCTGCTTCCGGGTCACGGTAGGAAAACCGCAGGAACTTTTCAACCATGGCCTGCCGTTGTTTTTCAGCGACAATGGATATTCATGCTTTCCCTCCGTGGGTGCGTTGGGTTCTATTTGCGGCATGTTTGGGGACATCAGGAACAAACAAGGTGAACGGCTGGATTACACGTTCCATCAAGCCGCCAACAAGGATGGCAAATGCATCGTTGTGATTGGCCACGGGGTCACCGGAAATAAGGATCGGCCGTTCGTCGTTGCTCTCGCGGAGGCGTTTGCCAAAGCAGGCATTCATGCGCTCCGATTGTCGTTCTCGGGCAATGGAGCTTCGGAGGGGAAATTCACGGAATCGAACATTTCCAAGGAGGTTGAGGATCTTGGGTCGGCTTTGGACGCGCTGGCCAATTACAACGTCTGCTACGTAGGGCATAGCATGGGCGGCGCGGTCGGCGTGTTGCGGGCGAGCAAGGATCCGCGAATCAAGATGCTGGTGTCGCTGGCAGGGATGGTTCACACAAAGGATTTCGCGGCTCGTGAATTCGGCGCGGTTAAGCCGGGTGAAGGATTGATGTGGGATAAGCCCGACTGCCCATTGTCGCAGGCGTTCATGGATGATTTGAACGGCCTGGACACCTTGAAGGAGCTGGGAGCGAAGATAAAGGTGCCCTGGCTGCTGGTGCACGGGGTGACCGATGATGTGGTGCCGTTGCAGGATAGCCTGGATATCTATGGCAAAGGTAGGGCCGAGCACCATCTGGTGCAGCTGGATGGGGCTGACCACGTTTTCAGTGAGGGGCACACGCAGACAATGGTGGAAGTGGTGGTAGATTGGGTGGCGCGGCGCATGACGCCTGAGTGGTGCGCGCAGGCGCGGTGAGTTATGGGAATTCTTGGAGACGCATTCCGTGGCGCGAAGTCAGCAGGGGCTGGGTTCGCGGCCAAGCAATTTATTCGAAGTTACCTGGCGAAGTACGGCGAGTTGCTGGACCTGGATATTAACTCCAGCTCCCGGAACATCCTGTTCCATTTTTTGCCGAAGGGTGAGAAGGACAACGTCTTGATCAAAATCCTCGGTTACGAAGTGACCACCCAGCGGGCAAAGACTTTCGTGACTATTCAGCGGATGGAAGCTTCGCGGGAGTGGATTTCTTTGCTGGCGCAGGATTTTGTCGTTGGGCGGAAGATTGAGGTTCCTGAACAATACGCCGCCGCGATCAAAATGGTGTTGTAAGAAAGGTTTAGGAGCATGGAGGCGAGCAGCATTCAGCGGAAGCAGGCGGCGCTTCGTGAGCGCCTCGAGAAGATTCCCAACCCGCAGGAGCGGCTGAATGCGCTGGTGCTTGAGTATCGGAACAAGCAGTCGCTTCCCGCTGAGTTTAAGACTGAAGCGCATCGCGTGGAAGGCTGCTTGTCCAAACTTTGGTTCGTCGCTCAGCAGGAGAATGGGGCTTGTGTGTTTCGAAGCGACTCGGATTCCCTCGTGGTAAAGGCGGTGGCTGGGTTGCTCTGCGATTTTTACAGCGGCCAAACTCCCGAGGAGATCGTGGCGTGTGACCCGTCCTTTCTTAAGGAACTGGGGATCACGCAGCATTTGACCACAAACCGGCGTAACGGTCTGACGAAAGTTTGGGAAAGCATCCGCGGCTTTGCGCTGAGCAAGATGCCCGGACAAGTGAATCTCGCCGAACTCGTCCATTGAATCTTCGTTACTACGACGCTCACAACCACCTTCAGGATGAGCGGTTGTATCCTTCGCGCTCGGCTATTTTACAAACACTGAACGACTTGGGCGTCGAGCGGGTCGTCGTCAATGGCTCGTGCGAGGAGGATTGGCCACTGGTCGCTCAGCTCGCGGCAGAGAGCCGCCTTGTGATCCCCGCGTTTGGTTATCACCCATGGTATGTGCGGGAGCGAACTTCTAAGTGGCGTGAGGCCCTTCTAGCTCGCTTGGAAGATCCGCGCGCGGTGATCGGCGAAATCGGGTTGGATCGCTGGATCGAGGACCCCGATTTGACGGCGCAGGAAGAGTCGTTTCGCTTCCAGTTTGCGATTGCCGCTGAAAGGGAGTTGCCTGTGACGATCCATTGTTTAAAGGCGTGGGGGTGGCTGCAGGAAATTCTTGGAAAGGTAAGGCGGCCGGAGCGTGGGTTCCTGCTGCACTCTTATGGTGGGGCGGCAGATTTGGTGAAGCCACTGGCGAAGCTCGGCGCGTGGTTCAGCTTCTCTGGATACTTTGCGCGGGGCGACAAGATCAAGAAACAGGAGGCATTCCGGGTCGTTCCCTTGGACAGATTGCTGATTGAGACAGATGCGCCAGACATGATGCCATCGGAGGAGTTCGTGCATTGGCGGCTGCCAAACGACACACATGGAAAGCCGGTGAATCATCCCGGCAACCTGGTGAGCGTCTATGAATTTGTGGCGCGCTTGCGAGGGGTGGAGGTGGAGGAGTTGGCTGCCAGAATCGAGGAGAATTTCAGGAGGTTCTTCGGCGAGAGGTAAGAACCCTCCCCGCGTAGATGGCGCGAGGAGGGCTCGGCTGAAACTTAATCAGGGGGTCGGTTGGATCTTGGTGATTTTGACGCGAAAGGCTTCCGGTCCGCGCTCGAGGTGCTCCCAGGTGAAGCAGCCGGGCCATTCGCCCTGAAACTGGTAGCGCAATGGAATCGGGTCGTGGTCGTTGAGCAGGATGAAGTGTTCGCCTACAGGCATGTTCAGCCATGTTTCAATGATCATGCCGTGCTTGATGGAGCATGGGATGGGCCGCACATCCATGACGCGGTCTTCGCCAAGCGGGATGAGGTTCGGGAGTGTTTTCATGTTTTGTATTTGGAAAAGGGTTTTAGGAAACCCAGCCGAGCGCGGTTCGCCCTGCGGGAGTGACCTGCTCAGGCGTCCAGGGAGGATCCCAAACGAGGACGATTTCCACGTCTTCAACTTCGGGGAAAGTGAAGAGCGCGTTGCGGACACCTTCAGCGATGCTCACGCTCATCGGGCAACCTGGGGTCGTTAAGGTGAGGCTTACTTCGATCTGGGCGCCGATCAATTCCACAGCGCGCACAAGGCCGAGATCCACAATGTTGCAGCCGAGTTCAGGATCCATGACTTCCTTGAGAGCATCCAAGATCGAATCGTGCGTGAGGGGAAGTTGGGAGAGCGTGTCCATGGATCGAGTGAGTTGAGGTTCAGGCGTGACGGGGAACCGCCAGCGGATTGATGCGGTGACTGGCCGCGGAGAGCGGCTTGGGAGCGGCGCGCAAGTGGCGGAGGACGAGCGCGAGATTGGCACAGAAGAGCGCAGCTCCAATTAAGAACATTGAGGCGCCGAGGCGCACGAGTTGCTCGCTCGCGGCAAGGATAGCTGAGGAATTCACGAGAAAACCGAGCAGCAGGAAGGTGTAGGAAATTTTTTGAAGCGGCGCGGAGAACATCTCGGCGAGGGTGGGAACTTTTTGTTTCCCGATGAGAGCGCTGTAGGCGCGGGTCCAAACGAGGAAGGGCACGATCTTGTAGAGCATGCCGACGATCGCGAAGGTGAGAGCGCCGCTCAGGGCGACGTAGCCGTAGAGGTTCTCCAGGCGGCCGGTGAATTCGTTCAAGGGCAAATCAGGCCATGAGAGCGTGAGCGCAAGCGCCACAGTAAGCGCGAGGCAGGCCACAGCAGTGATGAAGTGATGGATGGCGCCGTCCAGCAGCTTGCGTTTGCGAGCGCGGAGAATGGCGCGGAGTTCGGTGGCGTAAACAATCAACGCGGCTGCGCCCAGAGCTGCAAAGATTATGCGGCAGACACCATGCTCGAGCGCGACACTGATAATGGTTCCAAGCGTTGAGATGTTGAGGACGATGATAGAGATCCAGGCGCGGCGAGGAGAACGGACTTCGCTCAAGGTGAACATGGGGATGAGCTTGTAACTGACTCCGACCACGAGGAGCACGAAGCAGCCCATAACGCCGATGTGCGCGTGCGCGTGCATCTGGGAGATGGGATTGAGGGGGCTGATGCTGGGGAAACATTTCACGGTGGCGACAAACAACCCTGCCATCATGCCGTTGAACAACCAGAAGACAGCGGAAGCAATCGCGAACGCGACGACGTCCCACTTGGGCAGCTTCCAGAGAGTGCGAGCCATGTTGTAGGTGAAGAAGCCAATCCCCAACCCAAACACCGAGCCGAAGTGGCCGACTTGTTTCATGTTCCAGACGCAGAACATGGCCACCATTCCGGGGACGCCGATGATCTGGCACCAGAATGCCCAGCGGCCAAGCTTCTGGCTGTGGAGATCACACTCGAGGGCCACGGGGGCGAGTTGGTGCAGCGCGCCAATCACGACAGAGGAGATGAACCCGAGCACGAACAAATGCGTGAGCGCAATGACGTGCTGATTGTAATGATAGGTGGAGAGAAGCGAGGGCTCAAACACCATCCAGATGCTTGCGGCAAGGAAGCTCACCACGCCAAAGAGAATAAAAGCAAGGGGAAGCCCCGTGTTGGCCGGTTGCGATAACACTGGATTGAGGATCGCGGCCCTTGCCCGACTAGGAGCGGCGGATGTAAGTGATGTAGCTTCCATCGTGTGTCATTTCGGTTTCTCCGGTGCAACCGCGGAGAGTTAATTGTGGGTAAAGGTGGGCAGGGCGCCGATCGGTCCACGCGTGGAGGGTGGCGCCTGCGGGAAGTTGCTCAACAGCTTCCAGGATTCGGACGAGCGGCTCGGGCGGTTCAAGGCCGCGGGCGTCAACGGTGATCGGCTTAGGAGTAATTTCAGCAGTGTCGACGTTTGCAGGGACATCGCTGCGGTCTTCAGCTGAGGCATGGGTGATGAGCACCTCGAAATCGCCGCTATCGAGCGGCCGGGTTGAGCAAACGAAACCGCGGCTGGCGAGCACCCGGTAAAGAGGAACGGGCTCGAATGGCGCCAGTAGCAGCAACTGCTGGCGCGGAGCTAACGAGTCTAGGCCGACCATGATGCGAGTGAAAGGCTCGCAGCCTTGTGCGATGTCTTCGCGGACATCCAAAACGATTTGCTCGTTCACAGCGGTATTCATACTGCAAGCGGAGCAAGGGGACTTTGAGTCGAGTCAAGCACAGCAGTCTTCGCGTTGCTGCGGGCGGAGTCCCACGCCGTCGGCAGCGTTGCGCCGGGCTTGATCATGGTGAGGAGCATGGAGAAATCGGTGATGGCCTTGAGGGCGTGCGGCATGCGCGGAGGCATGTAAACGAGGTCGCCTGCTTTCACGTGACGGCTTTCAGCTCCGAGCTGGAACTCGCATTCGCCAGAGAGAATCTGAACGAGGGCATGCTGCGTGGACGTGTGCTCCGTGAGTTCCTGGCCTTGAGCAAAGCCGAAGAGGATCACCTTTCCGTTGGGCGTGGTGAGAAGAGTGCGGCTGACGATGCCGTTTGCCGCGAATTTGGTTTCGCTCGTGAGGTCGATGATAGTTCCAGTTTTCGGATCGATCAGCGGCAAACTTTGCATGATGCGAACATGCAGGAGCGGGCCGGGCGGGGATTTGACGGGAGTCAAAGAGTGGCCGTTTTATGCGGGGCGCGGTGCAAAAAAAGGGACGGCAGGCATTGTGGGGCCAACCGATGAAGGAAAGAACATGGTTTGTGCGCCTCCTAGCGGAGGCTGGGGAGCTTTAGCGGGCTTGTCCCCACAGGCTCCGCTCAGCGCTTCGCCTGTGGGCTACTCTGTTCGGCCCTTTCAGGGCCTGGGGCATGAGGTGTTGGCTCAACGCCTCTGCATGCCTCGAGGGGGATTCGGGTTCGGCAGAACGCCCGGTCGGGGACCGGGCCTACCATCGGAAACTTAGCGTCACAATATGTGGTGTGCCTCGGCGCTAGGCACGATTGAGCCGCACCTCCGTCGTGAGGAGCGATTGAAAACGGCTTGACGGAACGCCCGGTCGGGGACCGGGCCTACCATACGAAAAACGGCTGCTATCTGGTTGCTCGGGCGCAGCAGAGAGCAAGTGAGCCGCTTATGGGTTCACTTGGGATTTGTAGGCATCGGCCGCGAGGAGGGCGTTTGCTTCGGCAGGGTTGTCCATGCGGAGCTTGAAGAACCAGCCGCCCGCGTAGGGTTCGGTGTTCACCAGGGCAGGGTTATCAACAACGGCCTGGTTGATCTCGACGATCTCGCCGCTCACTGGAGAGTAGATGTCGCTGGCGGTCTTAACAGATTCCACAACCGCGCAGGCTTCACCTGCTTTGAGCTTCCGGCCGATCGAAGGGAGTTCCACGAAGACAACATCGGTCAACTCATGCTGCGCATGGTCGGTGATGCCAACAGTCGCATGCTCGCCAGCGATGCGGACCCATTCGTGTGTTTTGGCGTACTTCAGCTCCGATGGAATGTTTGACATAGCGTCCCCTGACTGGCGCGATAATGCGGTTAAACAGCTTTGCGGTAAATCGGTTTCGGCACGATTTGCGCGGCGCTGCGGCGGCCGCGAATTTCAATCTCGATCGGCGTTCCTTGCTTCGCCGATGCGGTGGGAACGTAGCCCAAGCCGATGCCGTTGGAAAGTGAAGGGCTTAAGGTTCCGCTAACCACCTGGCCGATGGCTTGGCCGCCGGGAGCGCAGATCGCGTAACCGGGGCGAGGCGGCGC
>DASPKX010000063.1:0-35545 GCA_035627835.1 Candidatus Methylomirabilota bacterium | reverse complement strand
CGCCGATCGGCGGCCCCGCGATGAAAGCGATTGCCGAATATTGGGAGGCGCTCGGGCGAATTCCCGGGCCTCGGGACCCCATCTTTTTAGCGGCCGCCGATAAGCCGGAGGCCATTTACCCGCGCATCGTGCAACTGCGCTTGAAGGCTTACCTCGCGCGCTGCGGCCTTGATCCCAAGCTCACCCCTCACAAGCTCCGCCATAGCTTCGCGACGCATCTCTTGGATGCCGGGGCTGATTTACGGAGCGTGCAGGAACTCATGGGCCATGCCCACCTGGTCACGACACAGGTTTACACACACGTGAGCGCGGAACGCCTGAAGAAAGCCTACCGGAACGCGCACCCTCGAGCCTAATCGGCTTTAGCGGGCGTATTTTTTCCAGCTTTGCAGGCGGCCGTCCGCTGTGAAGGTCAAGCGCAAGAAGTAATCGGGCGAAGGCGCGTCAGCGTAGGTGTGCAGGAAGGGGCCGCTATGCACGAGGAACCCACCTTGGGTGTATCCACGCGACGTCATCCATTCCGCCACCCGGGTTCCGTCAGTTAGTTGAGCGACCTTGTCTGGCGGCCCCATTTCCAGGACGGCTTGGTCAAAGTTGTAGCTGCCGACGCGGCTGTTCCAATCGACTTTATTCGTGGCGCAAGCCGCCAAAAGCAGACCCAACAGCGAGGGCAGGAGAACAGTTAAGAGACGTTTCATGCCTGCAAAATAGATGCCCGCCAGCGCTTTTCAATCCGTGGGATGACGGAACCCGGCTCAGGCAATGATGTCTTTCACCACCTGGCCATGCACATCCGTTAAGCGGAAGTCCCGCCCAGCGTGGCGGAAAGTGAGCTTCTCGTGATCGAACCCCAGCAAGCGGAGAATGGTCGCTTGGAGGTCATAAACGTGAACTTTGTTTTCGACCGCGCGGAACCCGAACTCGTCTGTGGCGCCATGCACATAGCCGCCCTTCACGCCCCCGCCAGCCATCCACATTGTGTAGCCCCAGTGATTATGATCGCGGCCGTTGATCTTGCCTGCGTTCGCGCCAGGCGTTGGCAGTTCCACTGTCGGTGTGCGGCCGAATTCTCCACCCCAAATAACGAGAGTATCCTCCAGCATCCCGCGTTGCTTCAAATCCTTCAGGAGCGCGCCAATGGCTTGATCGCACTCCTTGGCCAGACGCTTGTGGTTGTCCGCAATGTCATCGTGGCTATCCCAGGGCTGCCCCGCGCCATGCCACACCTGCACGAACCGCACACCGCGTTCAATCAAGCGGCGGGCGATCAAGATTTGCCGAGCTTGCGTCCCTTCGCCGTACATCTTGCGTATGTGCTCCGGCTCGCGGGTGACGTCGAATGCATCGGTTGCATCCATCTGCATGCGATACGCGAGTTCGAAAGATTGGATGCGCGCCTCGAGTTGTGCGTCCTGTGCCCGCTTCTCCTGGTGCCGCCGGTTCAATTCCTGCAGCAAATCCAGTTGCTTCCGCTGAGCGGGCTTAGAAGTGTATTTATTCTCTATGTGCTCAATGAGCTTCTCAATCGACGTGTGCTGCGTGTCGATGTAAGTGCCCTGGTAAACGCCAGGCAAAAATCCGCACTGCCAGTTTTGCGATTCCTGAATGGGATAACCGCCCGGGCACATCGCGATGAACCCTGGCAAATTCTGATTTTCAGTCCCGAGCCCGTAAGTGATCCACGAACCCATGCTCGGGCGGATCTGGCGAGCCTCACCGCAATTCAGCAGCAGCAGGGATGGCTCGTGATTCGGCACATCCGCGTGCATCGAGCGGATCACCGCAATGTCATCAATCGACTCCGCCGTCTTTTCAAAAAGTTCAGAAACCTCGATCCCGCTCTGCCCATATTTCTTGAACTTGAACATCGAAGGAAACGCCGCTCCGGTCTTGCGCTCCGTCTTCAAGTTTTCAATCGGCAGTGTCTTGCCCGCGTAACGCTCCAACGCGGGCTTCGGATCAAAAGTGTCCACCTGCGAAGGCCCGCCATTCATGAACAGGTGAATGACGCGCTTAGCCTTCGCTGGGAAGTGCGGTTGCTTCGGCGCGAGCGGGTTCGCGTAGTTTGCGGCTTGGGTGGTGGGGCTCAGGAAGTTGCCGAGCATGCCGGCCAAGCCAAGGGCGCCCATCCCCATGCCGCACTTATTGAGGAACTCCCGGCGCGTGAGCGCCATATGTTCCAAGGTCAACCGATGTTCCGCCGGATTCATTTCAAAGCAATACCTCAACCAGAGACGACTCTTTGGCGGAGGGTATTCAATAGTAGGCGACCCCCTCCTGAGGGGCAACTGCTCGTTTAACGCCGACGCCGACCCGATGAACCCAGCAGCGAGCCAAAAAGTCCCCTCATAATTGACCGGCCGACCTGCGAACCCATCGCTCGCGCGGCGCTTTGGCCGAAGCTCTTCACCAAGACCTCCGTGGTCGATGGCGGCGTTCGTGCAGGGGGCCTTGTCGGCGCTGCGGGTTGCGGAGCCTGTGCCGCTCGTGCCTTCAACATTTCATAAGCCGACTCCCGATCAACCGTTTTGTCGTAAACGCCGGCCACAGGTGATTGCGCGATGAACTGCTGCCGCTCACCTGGCGTAATTGGCGGAAGCTGGCTTTGTGGTGGATAAATCAACGCTCGATCCACGACCTCTGGCGCGCCATTCGCATCCAAAAAGGACACCAGCGCCTCACCGACTTTCAGTTCCGTAATAGCCTTCTCGATGTCCAGCTTCGGATTCTGCCGGAAAGTCTGCGCCGCGCTTCGAACCGCCTTCTGGTCCAACGGGGTGAATGCTCGCAACGCGTGTTGAACACGGTTCCCAAGCTGCGCGAGCACCGATACCGGAATGTCCAGCGGGTTCTGAGTCACGAAATAAACGCCGACGCCCTTTGATCGAATCAGCCGCACCAATTGCTCCACCTTTTGCACGAGGGCAGGGGGGGCATCGGTGAAGAGCAAGTGCGCTTCGTCAAAAAAGAACACCAGCTTCGGTTTCTCCAAATCGCCCACCTCTGGCAGGTTCTCAAACAGCTCCGCCATCAGCCAAAGCAGGAACTTCGCGTAAACCTTGGGCGCGTTAATCAACTGATCCGCCGCCAAAATATTGATAACCCCGCGCCCCCGCTCGTCCGTCTGGATTAGATCATCCAGGTTGAGCATTGGCTCGCCGAAGAACTGGTCCGCCCCCTGCGTTTCCAACGTGAGCAGGTTCCGCTGAATCGCCCCAATGCTCGCTGCGGATACATTCCCGTACTGCGTGCGGAAAGCCGCCGCGTTATCCCCCACGTGCTGGGCCATAGCGCGCAGATCCTTCAGGTCCAGCAGCAACATCGAATGATCATCCGCGATCTTGAAGATCAGGTTGAGGACTCCCTCCTGCGTGTCATTCAAGCTCAACAACCGGCTCAGCAGCAGCGGGCCGAGATCAGAAACTGTCGCGCGAATCGGATGCCCCTGCTTGCCGTAAAGATCCCAGTACACCGCCGGGAATTTTTCGTGGCGTAGTTCCGTTCCTAACTCCTGCGCGCGCGCGGCCAATCGCTCATTGGCTGTTCCAGGCTTCGAAATCCCCGAGAGATCCCCTTTGATGTCCGCCATGAACACGGGCACACCCAGCTCGCTCAGTTGCTCCGCAATGACCCTCAACGTCACTGTTTTCCCTGTCCCTGTAGCGCCGGTGATTAGCCCATGGCGATTCAGCATCTTTGGTTGAAGGCGATGCTCACGTTCCCCGCGCGCAATCAGCATTGAAGCTCCCATGCCCCTAAAGTCCTGAAACTCCGCTCGAAGGTCAATGGCCCTCACCTCTTGCCACGATCAATATCGCTACAAGAGCAGCGACTGTGCCCGGGTCATTCAAAATGGAACCTCCAATGAAGAGCGGCCTAGACTAGCACTCCTTGACGTTCCTGGTGCTGCCGGTTGAAATCTGATGGATGCGCATTTCCACGGATTTATTAAGGATCATCGCCTGCGCAACATTTCTTCTTTTGGTTAGCCACTCACAGGGACAAGGGAATCTGGTCCGCAACGGCGGGTTCGAGCGAACATTCGACGGGTGGGCGGGCACGGTTGGTTATCTGCACACAGTGGGATTTGCCTATGAAGGCAAAAGCGTGGGGGCGGTAATTGATGTCGGTCACAGCAGTATCGGCCAAACCGCTCATCAGATGCTCAGCACTATTCCTGGAACTAGCTATAGTTTGAGCTTCGCCCTTTTGTCAGGGGAGGGGCGGGCAGGTGAGCAAAGCCCCCCTGGAGCCTCGCCCGTTCGCGTTACATGGGCGGGACAGGTGCTAGGAGAAGTAGCCAATCCCAGCGCGAGCGCGTGGCAACTTTTTAGTTACGAAGTGACAGCATTTTCTGATCGCACTGAACTGAACTTCGCCAGCCTGGGCACTCGCTGGCAGTTGATTGACGACGTCAGGGTTGTCGCTGTTCCGGAACCAAGTGCGGTGTCCTTGGGGGTTGGGGCTGTGCTTCTTCTCGTTGCCAAACGTAGGGTCCGGCGAGTTGATCGGCTAGTCCGCTGCTCACACCGGGGTTGACACTGACCCGCGGTTTCATTGGAATCGGCCCATGATCACCATGGTTCCACGGCGACTGATCCAATCTTTCGGGGCTCTCCTCACTTTAACCGCGGCAATGGCCGACGTTCGTCTGCCAGCTCTTTTCTCGAGCAACATGGTTTTGCAGCAGGGCAAGCCTGTTCCTGTATGGGGCTGGGCTAACCAGGACGAGGAAGTCACCGTCACTTTCGGCGATCAAAAACAAACTACCAAGGCAGGTGGCAATGGCCGCTGGGAGGTGAAGCTCACTCCTTTGAAAGCCTCATCTACTCCCGCCAAACTCGTCGTCGCCGGCAAAAACAAGATCGAACTCGATAACGTCGTCGTGGGTGAAGTCTGGATCTGCAGTGGCCAATCGAACATGGAGTGGTCCCTTCGCATCACTCACGAGCCCGCTGCGGCCATCGCCAGCGCTTCCAACCCAAACATCCGCCTCTTCACGGTCACGAAGACCAAGGCCAACGACCCATTGCCTGACGTGCTGGAGGCCGATTGGCAAGTCTCGTCGCCTGAGAGCGTCCCTAATTTCTCGGCCGTTGCCTACTACTTCGGCCGCGATCTGCAAAAAGCTCTCGGCGTCCCCGTTGGCCTCATTCACACGTCCTGGGGGGGCTCGCCTGCTGAAGTTTGGATCAAGGACTCAGTGCTCCGCGCTAACGATGAATATTTCAACGACATCCTCCTGAAATACGGCGACACCTATAAATGGCAGCAGGCAGAAGTCCGCAAGTGGGACCAGGAAGCCGAACTCCTGCGGAAGGAAGGCAAGCGCATGACCCGCCAACGCCCCTCCACCGCCATGTGGAAGCCGTCCGAGCTTTGGAACGGCATGATCGCTCCGCTGGTTCCATTCGCGATTAAAGGCGCGATTTGGTACCAGGGCGAATCGAACGCTGGCCGCGCCGAGCAATATCGCCATCTCTTCCCAGCCATGATCCAGAATTGGCGCAGCGATTTTGGCCAAGGCGATTTTCCATTCCTCTTCGTCCAACTCGCGCCCTGGGATAAAAACCGCAAACGCAGCATCGAAGAGATCACCGCCACGCCCGGCGAAAGCGATTGGGCCGAACTGCGCGAAGCTCAACTGCTCGCCACCAAGAAAGTTGCCAAAACCGGCATGGCCGTGATCACCGACTACGGCGACAAAGACGACATCCATCCCGGAAAGAAAGAGCCAGTCGGAGCCCGGCTCGCTCTGGCCGCGCGCAAGATCGCTTATGGCCAGGACGTCGTTCACTCCGGCCCCATTTACAAAGGCATGGAAGTCCGCGGCAAAGAAGTTGTGCTCAGCTTCGACCACATCGGCGGCGGCCTTGAAGCGCGCGAGGGAGACCTCAAAAGCTTTGCCATCGCAGGCCCTGACAAGAAGTTCGTCTGGGCCAAAGCCCGCCTTGAAGGCAAAGACAAAGTCATCGTCAGCGCCGATGCGGTGAGTGAGCCGACTGCCGTCCGCTACGGCTGGGCCGACTTCCCCGTCGTGAATCTATTCAACAAAGAGGGCCTCCCCGCGTCCCCATTCCGCACGGACGACTTCCCGATGACCACAGCGAAGAAGTAAGCTGAAGGAGACTTGAAGTGTTCTTGCGCGGCGGTGTCTTTTCTTTGGCTTTTGCACTTGCAGCTGAGCTGGTCGCAGCCGACCAAGCGCCTCCGCGCCGAAGTGCTGCCAGCCTAGGCGCGGAAGTCCAGAGTGGTAGTCGTGAAGCGCTAACGAATCTGGTGCTGCTGGCTAAAAGCGGCCCCAACAGACCTCACGCGATGGGTGTTCTCTGCTCAGGCCCGGTGGTCGCTTCCATGCCGCCGGGTTTTCTTACAAATACTATCGTGCCTCTCATTGTGGACAGCTTGCGCGCGGATCCAAGCACTCGCCGTGCTGCCTCGATTGAGGCAAGCAAGATGGCTCTGCATTTTGCGGGCTATATTCCAGATTTCACCCGTTTAATATCAAACCCCGAGGAACGCTGGAATGCTGGTCCATTCGCACTGGAGCTTCTTCAGAAGCTCGGACCTAAGGCGGAGTCTGCCTTGCCCACATTGCACGTGGAGTTTGCAGAGTCGCACTTAAATCCAGCGGATTCGGCGAGTGATGATCTGGCTGACTGGCACGAGCGACTAGCCGAGGCAATCCTCTCAATCCAGAAGTCGAATGACGCAACCTGGAAGTTCGTCGATGAACTTCTCGGTGACGAAACGCCTTCCGTTCAGCTGCACGCCGTTAGCTACTGCTTTGAAGGTGGGCGAATTACAAGGGAAACTTGGAAGGCAGTGCAAAGACTGCTCCAAAATGATGATGTTCTGTTGGTTAGCTCAACCTTGACGCTGCTCAATCACAGTAAGGCGAAGCTCACTGCTGAGGTGGAGAAAACCGTTCAGCATTTGAAAAGCTCCCGAGTTGAACGCATTGCTCGGCTCGCACACGAAATACTCCCTGCGCGCACTCCCTCACCAGTCCCATGATTCCATTGTGCCCGAACCGACGTGAGCTGCAGGTTCTGGTCGGTTTAACACTGGCAGGGCTGGTCGTGTCCGGTTGGAACCCGCACGACCGCACCACCTGGTGGCTCGAAGTCGCGCCCATCCTGATTGGGCTGCCGATTCTCATCGCGACGTTCAAGCGATTCCAGTTCACGCCTCTGGCGTATCGCTGGATGTTCATTCACGGTTGCATCCTGATGCTTGGCGCGCGCTACACTTACGCGCTGGTGCCGCTGGGCAACTGGGCCAAAGAAGCTTTCGACCTCAGCCGTAATCATTACGACCGCATCGGCCACTTCGCCCAGGGCTTCGTCCCGGCCATTGTCGCCCGTGAGATCCTGCTCCGCCGCTCCCCGCTACAGCGCGGCAAATGGCTCGCCTTCATTGTAGTGTGCATCTGCATGGCCATTTCGGTGAGCTACGAATTTATCGAATGGTGGGCTGCTGTGATTGGCGGCTCTGCTGCCGACGCCTTCCTCGGCACTCAAGGCGACGTCTGGGACACCCAATGGGACATGTTCCTCGCCACAGTAGGCGCAATCACTTCGCTGCTCATACTCTCCAGGTTCCACGACCGGCAGCTTTCGCGGCTGGAGAGGTGGGGCGGTGGAAACACGGTTTCAGATGAAACGGAAAGATGATCCATTGACTGGTCGTCACCATTACTGGGCGCATTTCTGCTACGGCCTCATCTTCGGAGGGCTGCTTGGTTGCTGGTTCGGCTCAATTCTCTTGGGAACTCCTCTCGGTGTTTTCTTTGGAGGTTCCGGGACTTGGGTAAGCCTTTAATCGGAATCTGTGCAGGCACTCGAGAAAACTCCCCACATTTTAGCGCTGCCCCGACTTGTTCCCCAGAATAATACCCAAGACGGCGCACCCGAGCACTAACCACATGCCCCCCCCGTCCCGTCAGTTTAGCCACCCCGAGGCCGACTTCTGCTCCCACAAGCACGCCAACCAAGCCAGGCCATCGCTTCGGTCGTGGAGGTCGGGGCGAGACGTCGTGATTCATAACGCTTAGCTCGTTAAATCAGTGTGGTGGCCTATAATTCTTCCCAAGCGCAATCCCTGGTATTTAAATCCTCATTCCTCCCGTGCTTGCTTCCGGCGGTCGTTTGCTGATATCCCTAATCCAAACCTTTCACGAACCTGTTCCTAGGAAACCTATGATCTCAAAACTCACCCCGCTTCTCGCGGGCATTTCCGCCTTCCTCGCGACCAACGCGACCACCTTCGCCCAAGACCCTCGCGCCGACGATGCTGGCATCACACTCATTAATATTGGCGAAACCTTAGCGCCAGTCAGCAGCTTCCAGGCTCCAACCTACGAAGCGGAAGTTGCCTCGAAGAAACGTCTAGGCGCGCCGAAGATTGGGGAGTCAACTGCGGAGTTCAACATTTCCCAGGCTGCAAGCGTTCTTGAATGGCTCTCCAGCTCCTGGTCCGGCGGTTCCGCCGCGACGGATGTGTCCGTGCATCTCGCGGACAACGATTACAACATCAAGCGCGGGATCGACATGCGCTCGTCAATCCTCACTGCCATTGAATGGCCGATCCTCAAAGCCTCGGACGTCAAAACCTTCGATGTCACCGCCAGATGGCAGCCGCAGCAAATCAAATACGTGGCGGGCGGCGGCAAGGCTCAAGGCCAGATGGGGAAGGGTATTGGTGAAATCCTCCCTTCAAACTTTTACGTCAGCATGCCGCAAATTCCTGATGAGGTAATCGTCAGCATCACCCTTCCGAAGATCACCCCAAAGATTCATAAAGAATCCCACGGGCGCATGGCCAACCAGCCACCGGTTTATGATAAACCCGACCTCGGCCCTCTGCTGATTGAGGTCTCTTCTGCAGGCTACAAAACTGCCGAGGACCTCGCCGTCCGCATCATCCAGGATGGCAACTGCGAAGAGGCGGAGTTCATGGATATCGTCATCGACATGAAAGACCCATCCCTAAAGCGCACGTTAGGCACCTTCACACTGACCGGTTGCGCGCTCAAGAAATTCAGCTGGGGCAAACTTGAAGGCGGCAAAGAAGGTCTTGCCACTTCAACGCTCGAATTTGTCGTTGAAGATTTCCGCTTCAACGTGCCGCACAAATGAGCAGGAGAATACCCTTTCGCTGACCGGCGTCTGGCTTCGCAGCCTCGACCTTTAGGTCTAATCTTTACCCACTTTTAACATTGTAGGTTGGCTGCCGCGCCTTCGGGGATTCCACAACAAACCTGGCGAGGCCGTTTGCCAGCCGGGCGGCGCCTCGTTTATGCGCGCAATCGGGGTTGGCTTTCTTTTCTCCACGATTGACGGCTCCGGCGCGTTCCCCGCAATATCCGGCGCTTTGAAACCCGGCTTGCCGGGGGCTGAACTCGAACAAACAACAATGGACCTCGACTCCCTCTACGCAAATCTCACTCTCGAGACGAACGCGAAGCTCGCGCTCATCGTTCTCGATGGTCTCGGCGACATCGCCACTCGCGAGCAGAGCTTTCTCACTCCCTTGGAGGCCGCGCGCACCCCGAATCTCGACGCGCTTTCCAAGGAATCGGCCCAGGGCCGCATGATTCCTGTGGCCCCCGGCATCACGCCGGGCAGCGGCCCCGGCCATCTCGGCCTGTTCGGCTATGACCCTCTTGAGTTTGAAGTTGGCCGCGGCGTTATTGAAGCGCTGGGCCTCGGTTTGGAACTGAAAGGCGGCGACGTTGCGGCGCGCGCGAATTTCTGCACCCTTGACGCAAAAGGCATAGTCACCGATCGCCGCGCTGGGCGAATTGACACTCCTGTTTGCGAAGAACTTTGCGCCTTGTTGGCGAGCAAGATTAAGAAGATCGGCGACACGCAGGTCATTATCAAAGCAGGGAAGGGCCATCGCTTTGTGGTGGTGTTCCGCGGCAAAGGGCTTGAAGGCCCGCTGACAGATTCGGACCCGCATCGTGAAGGTCTCGCGATTCCTGCATCGAAACCTGTGGACGCGAAGTCGGCTGGGGCCAAGAAGGCTGCCAAGCTGATTGGGGAATTCTACAAGCTCGCTCTCCCGTTGCTGGCCAAGAAGCAGCCTGCCAATGGCTTCCTCATGCGCGGGATTGCGCATCAGCCGGAGATCCCGACTTTCGAGGAGCGTTACAAGCTGAAGCCCGCCTGCATCGCGGTGTATCCGATGTACAAAGGGCTGGCCCAATTGGTTGGAATGACCAAGATCGAAGGCCCGCAAACGATCCAGGAGCAGTTCGAGGCGTATCGCGCCAACTACGACAAATACAACTTCTTCTTCGTGCATTACAAATACACGGACATGCACGGGGAAGACGGCAATTTTGAGGCGAAGAAGAAAGCCATTGAGGAGTTCGACGCGGCGCTTCCAATTCTCCTGGAGAAGCGGCCAGATGTCATCGCGATCACGGGCGATCATTCCACGCCTTGCGCTGTTCGTGGGCATTCGTGGCATCCGCAGCCGGTGCTGCTCAACGCCGCGCTTTCCGGTTCAGACAAGCTCGATCGCTTTACCGAAACGGGCGCGAACATCGGCTCGCTTGGGGTTTTCCAGGCCAAATACCTTATTCGTTTGATGCAGGCCAACGCCCGCATGTTCGACAAGTTTGGCGCCTGATCACTTTGAGGGGTGGCGCGCCGCGTGGGAGGGGACGCGGCGCATTGCCTTTTTTGAAACCATAATCCGCTTCATCGTATGAAAGCTGTCATTCTGGCCGCGGGAAAAGGAACCCGCATGCGCGAACTCACGCAGGAAATCCCAAAGCCGATGCTGAAGGTGCAGGGCAAACCGATCCTGCAGCATATCATTGAGGGCTTGCGCGAAACGGGCATCCGCGAGTTCTGCATCATCACGGGTTTTCAGGCTGAGACTGTCGAAAGTTTCTTTGGCGACGGCAAAGCGTTTGGGGTTGCTATTCAATACGTTCGCCAGGTCGTTCAGGATGGCACGGGCAAAGCACCCGAACTGGCCAAGGGTTTCGTCGGCTCTGAAAGCTTTCTGCTCACGTACGGGGATATTCTTGTGAAAGCGGAGACGTACCAGCAGATGCAAACGCGGTTTGCTTCTGGGTCTTTCTCCGGCCTTATCACCGTGACTGGCGGGGAGGATGTCACCAAAGGCGGGTTGAATTTCTTTGATCAGGATTTCTGCCTCGTGAAAGTGGTGGAGAAACCAAAACCTGAACAGGTCGAGCAACTCCGAAAAGAGGGTTGGATTAAACCGGGCGAGCCGGCCTGGTACAACGCTGGCATCTACATGTTCAAGCCCCTCGTGTTTGATTTCACCGCGAAGCTCCAAAAGTCTCCGCGTGGGGAATATGAGCTGACCGACGCTATCAACGACATGGTCCAAGCGGGGGAGCGCATCGCTGGTTTGAAGATCGCCGGGCGCTGGGTGGATGTTCGTGATCCAGAGGTTCTCAACTCGCTGCAAAGCGGCCAAATTTAAGCTACGCTCTGGCAGATGCAGGCCGCGCCTGACAACTTTCAGGATTCGACTCTCGTGCTGATCGGGCATGGGTCAACCCTCACGGCTGATGCCTCGCTCCCAATCTACCAGCACGTGGATGAACTGCGCAGCCGCGGCGCCTTTGGCCAGGTCATTGAAGCTTTTTGGAAACAGGAGCCGTCCATTGCTGGCGTTCTCCGGGGAGCGTACGGCCGCAGGGTTTTCATCGTGCCCATGTTCATTTCTGAGGGCTACTTTACGGATGAAGTGGTGCCGCGCGAACTCGGTTTTGCCGAGCCTGGACAAAGGGACTTTGCGCGCACACAACGGCGCGGTTTGCAACGCCTTTACTACTGCTCTCCAGTTGGCTCGCACCCTGGAATGACGAATCTGCTCCTCACGCGCGCGGAAGAGGTTATTAAGCGGTTCCCATTCCCGCGCGCTCCGAAGTCTACTGAGACTGCGTTGTTCATCGCGGGCCACGGCACGACCGCGAACGAAAATTCTCGCAAAGCGATCGAGCGGCAGGTGGAACTTCTCCGCGCTAAGGAGCGATTCGCTGAAGTTCACCCCATCTTCATGGAGGAAGCTCCACGCATCGCAGACTGCTACACAATGACCCAGCAGCGGAACCTCGTGGTCGTGCCATTTTTCATCAGCGACGGACTCCACTCCTACGAGGATATTCCCATCATGCTTGGGGAGCCTGAGCGCCTGGTCAAAACCCGGCTGCAAAACGGCCAGCCGACCTGGCGCAATCCCACCGAAAAGAAGGGCAAGCTCGTCTGGTACACAGCGAGCATCGGGAAGGAGCCTCAGATGGCGGACGTCATCCTTGACCTCGTGCGCGAGGCGGCGCGCGCTGAACAGGAAAATGTCTTTGCGAAATGGGTGGAACTCCCCGCGGCTGAAGCCCCAAATTTAACTTAACTTTAGGGCCTTCACGTTTAACCTCGTCACCCATGCTTTGGCGCAAAACCACCTTGCTCGGAGTTGGCCTTCTCGGCGGCTCTCTTGGGCTGGCCATGAAAAGAGCCCGCCTGAGCGAGCAGATTTGTGGTTTTGTCCGCCGCCCCGAGAGCATCGATGAATGTTTGCAGTTGGGCGTGGTGGATCAATGCGGATGCGACCTCCACACGGCCGTTGAAAACGCGGATCTGCTGATCCTATGCACGCCGATCGGCAAGATGCGCGATCTCCTGCTGGCTGCTATTCCGAGCATTAAGCCAGGCGCGCTCATCACGGATGTCGGCAGTGTGAAAGCCTCCGTTGCGCGGGAATTGGAGCCGCTCGCCGTGCAAGCTGGGGCGACGTTTATCGGCAGCCATCCCATGGCTGGTTCTGAGCGCATGGGAGTTAACGCATCGAAAATTGATCTCTTCAGCAAAGCGATAAGCGTTGTCACGCCCACAGTCTCATCGCCCAAATCCAAGGTCCAGGCCTTGGTTGAGCTTTGGGAAGGCGTTGGCGCCCGGCCATTAGTCATGTCGCCCGAGCAGCATGATGAGCTGGTAAGCCGCTCCAGCCATCTTCCCCATGTTGTCGCTGCGGAACTCGCGAATTACGTTTTGAGCCCAGCCCATCCGAAGGAGCAAGCCATGCTCTGCGCGACGGGATTTCGAGACACCACCCGCGTTGCTTCCGGCTCGCCGGAAATGTGGCGCGACATCGCCCTCGCGAATTCAAAGAATCTCGCCCGGGTGCTTCGCGCGTTTATCGAGCATCTGGAGGAGTTCAAAGCCGCCCTGGAAGATCAGGACGACAAAAAGATCACGGAGTTCTTCGAAACCGCCAAACAGCGCCGCGATAAATGGTGCGCGCCGAAAGCCTCGCCATCTCCAGAGTAACGATGGCGATTCCTTCACTCATCGAAATCGCGCCGCTCGCGGAGCAAGTGCAAGCAGACGTCGCTGTGCCCGGATCCAAGAGCATCACCAATCGTGCGCTCGTGCTGGCGGCTCTCGCGCGCAACGACGTTTTCTTGCAAGACGCGCTTTGGAGCGAGGACACGCAGGTGATGGTGGAGTGCCTGCAAACGTTGGGATTTGACGTTGCGGTGCATCCAGCCGCGCATGTCAGCAACCGAAGCATTCGCGTGCGTGGGGAAGGGGGCCGCATCCCCCGCGCCGGCACAGCGGAAAAGCCATTGGAGCTGTTCGTAGGAAATGCGGGCACAGCCGCTCGCTTTTTAGCCGCGCTGGTCTGCCTCGGGCGCGGCGCTTACCGGCTCAGCGGTGTCCATCGGATGCACGAGCGGCCGCAAGCTGCGTTGTTCAAAGCGCTGCGCCAGCTCGGATATCGAATTGATTCGCCGAACGATAAACTCCCCGCGGTGATTCATTGCTCCGGGCCGCGCCCAGGCAAATGCGAAGTTTCAATCGCGGAAAGCTCCCAATTCGCCTCCGCCCTTCTGCTCAGCGCGAAAGCTGGTGAGTGGCAAGTCACAGTGACCGGGGAAAACGCGGAGGAGTCCGCCTACGTGGCCATGACGACCACCCTAATGCGGAACTTCCCGCACGCCGGCGGTGAGTTCGAGATCGAGCCGGACGCTTCGAGCGCGAGTTATCTCTGGGGCGCAAACTGGCTCCTACAGCGGAATGCTGTCACATCCCAAAGCCGGGTTTCCGTGCAGCATTGGCCGACGCAAAGCTTGCAAATTGACGCGCAATTTCCTCAGCTCTGGCCGACGCAGCCCAAGGGCATTTCCCGCCAGGATCAGCTCGGGGACAGCATCATGACAGCGATCGTCCTCGCTCCGTTTGGGAACCACGATGTTCGCTTCACCGAGCTTGGCCGCTTGAGGGTGCAGGAGTGCGAGCGAGTTGCTGCGCTTCGCACAGAACTCTCGAAGTGCGGCGCGCGGGTGGAGGAGATTGGCGATTCACTGCGCGTTTATCCAGGCACGTTGCACGGAGCGGAGATCGAAACGTACAATGACCATCGCATGGCCATGTGCTTCGGCCTGCTCGGTCTTGTCGTCCCGGGCATGCGTCTGAAAAATCCCGCTTGCGTTCGGAAGACCTTTCCCGATTTCTTTCAGAGACTCAGCCTGCCCGCCCCGGATGGGCTTGGCGCGTCCATTTTAGACGTTGCCCGTGGGAGGCGATTGGAGCCGAACGAGTTGCTAGCCTGAGTTGCGCGCTGCGCGCATTTGGAAAATCTTTAACTAATGAGCGAGAACATCGTCATCGCGATTGATGGCACCAGCGCCAGCGGCAAGAGCACCAATGCGAAGCTCATCGCGAAGCAGCTCGGGTATGTCTATGTGGACACCGGGGCGATGTACCGCACTCTGGCCTGGTACTGCCTGCAAAACTCTTTCGATGTGAATGACGCGAAGGCGGTGGGCGCCGCACTCCGCAAGTGGAAGACCTCCCTCGAGTGTATCGACAACCATGTGCGGCTGCTGGTGGACGGTTACTTTCCACAGAAGGAAATACGCACCGCGGAAACCAGTGCCGCGGTTCCGCACGTCGCAGCGGTTCCCAAAGTGCGCGATTGGATGAAGAAAAAGCAACGTGAGTGCATCCGTTTCGGAAACCTTGTGATGGAGGGACGGGATATTGGATCGAACATCTTCCCCGAAACAGACTTTAAGTTCTATCTGGATGCTTGCCTGATCGAGCGCTCAAAACGCCGGGCCGCGGACGGGGTGAATGAAAATCTAGCTGCGCGTGATCAGCGTGACAGCCAGCGCGCCGCAGCGCCTTTGATGGTTCCGCTCGGAGCAGTTGTCATCAACAACTCTGGTGAAAGCCCAGAGCAGACGAGCCAGCGGATTATCGACGAGGTGAAGCGGCGGATCGGGCAGCGCGAAAAACGGTTCACTAACGCGCCGTCTAAAGCCCAATCGTAAGCGCAGCCCATGACGCTTGCTCCGAAAGGCGCGAACCCATTGTATTGGCTCGGGTGGAGTTTATTCCGCCTGAAATTTGCGACCTATTTCCGCTGGCGCGTCGAGCATTCCGAGCATGTTCCGCTCACCGGTCCGGTGATCCTCGCGGCCAATCACGCCAGTTTTCTGGATCCGCCATTGATCGGCAGCGCGTTGCCGCGCACCGCCAATTATTTAGCGCGTGACACCCTCTTTCGTTTCCCAGGAGTTGGTTGGGTGCTCCGCACCGTGCAAGCTGTGCCTGTGGATCGCGAAGGCGGCGGCGGGGCAGGGCTGAAAGCGATTCTAGATCGCCTCCTGCGAGGCGGATGCGTCCTTTTGTTCCCAGAAGGCACCCGCACGTCCGACGGCGAGATCAGGCCTGCGCGCTCGGGCATAGGGCTCATCGTGATCAAATCCGACGCGCCCGTGGTGCCGGTTCGTGTGCGGGGCACCTTCGAGGCGTATGGCCGGCATGTGAAGTTCCCGAAGCCGCACCGGGTGCAAGTGACGTTCGGTGAGCCGCTGCATTTCGCCCACCTCCGTGAGGAGGCAAAGTCCTGTTCAAAACAGCGGCTAAAAGAGATCTATCAGCAAGTGGCTGATGAGATCATGGCTGCCATTGCCCGTCTCTGAAGCCAGGGAATGTTAAGCAAAAAAGGCGCGCTTTTCAGCGCGCCTTTTGCGTTTCAGGGCAGCGGCCTGATGGCCGCTGCCGAGCAATTAATTACTTCTTCTTGGTCGAAGCGCCAGGATTGCCCGGGCTCGTTCCAGGAGCGTCATTGCCACCGTTGTTGTCGTGGCCAGGGGTGTTGCCGTCCACGCCATTGCCCACGCCTTCGTTGGCTGGACGCAGAACGTTCACAGTGAACACCTTGGTGGTCGTGTTGCCGCAAAGGTCAACAGCAACCGCAGTCACCTTGAACACCGTGCCAACGCCGCCGCTCAGGATATTCACCTGCGCGCCATTGACGACGATCTTGCTGGTGGTGTCAGCAACGAGAACGCCAGCCTTGTTCGGTTTGAACGAAGCTGCGCTCAGGGTCAGGCTCTGAACTCCATTCGCGTCGGTGGAAGCGAATGTGAAGCTGATCGGCACTTCTTTCGGCAGGATGTCGCGTGAGTTGCTGGTGATCTCCGGAGCGATGGTGTCCACCACATTAATGGTTTGAACACCGGAGCTGCTGTTGCCGCAAGCGTCCACTGCTGTCCAGGTGCGCGCGATTGTGACTGTGTTGCCGCACTTGGCGGTCACCGTGTCCGCATAGCTGATGGTGACGTTGCCGCCCACATCAGTCGCCGTTGCAACACCCGTCGCTTGCACGGTGGTGTTGGCTGGATACTCCAGCGTCACACTCCCAGGCACCGTCAGGGCTGGCGCGGTGGTGTCCACCACGTTGATTGTTTGCGTGCAGGAGCTGACAAGGCCGCAGAGGTCCGTCGCCGTCCAAGTGCGAACGATGGTGAACCCGTTGCCGCAAGTGGCGGTCACGACGTCAGTGAAGCTAACGTTCGCGACGCCGTTCGCGTCACTTGCGGTGGCTGTGCCGGTGTTTGCCGGGCTGACGTTTGCGGGGAACTCGAGGGTCACAGGCGCTGGGCAGTTGATGGCCGGAGCCGTGGTGTCCACAACCTTGATGACTTGAGTGCAGGAGCTGGCGTTGCCGCAAGCATCGGTGGCAGTCCAGGTGCGGACGATGGTGAACGTCCTGCCGCAGTCCTCGGTGACCACGTCGCTATGAGTGATGGTGGCTGAGCCGCTGGCATCGGTGGCTGTCGCCACGCCGGTCGCGCTCGGCTCAGTGTTGGCTGGATATTCCAGAGTGACCGGAGCCGGGCAGTTGATGGCAGGAGCGGTGGTGTCCACAACCTTGATGACCTGGGTGCAGGAGCTGGTGTTGCCGCAAGCATCGGCAGCCGTCCAGGTGCGAACGATCGTCACTGTGTTGCCGCAGTCCTCGGTGACCACGTCGCTATGAGTGATGGTGGTCGAGCCGCTGGCATCGGTGGCTGTCGCCACGCCGGTCGCGCTCGGCTCAGTGTTGGCTGGATATTCCAGAGTGACCGGAGCCGGGCAGTTGATGGCCGGAGCGGTTGTGTCAACAACCTTGATGACCTGAGTGCAGGACTCAACGTTGCCGCAAGCATCCGCAGCCGTCCATGTGCGAACGATCGTGAAGGTGTTGCCGCAAGCCTCGGTCGTCACATCGCTGTGGGTGAGGTTCGCCGTGCCGCTGGCATCGGTGGCAGTTGCGATCCCAGTCGCGCTAGGAGCGGTGTCCGCTGGATACTCCAGGGTGACGGAAGGCGGGCAGCTGATCACAGGAGCCGTGGTGTCCACAACCTTGATCGTTTGTGTGCAGGAGGCCGTGTTGCCGCAAACATCCGTTGCTGTCCAGGTGCGGACGATGGTTGTGGTGTTGCCGCAAGCCTCAGTGACAGCGTCACTGTGGGTGATCGAGGCGACGCCATTGAAGTCGCTTGCCGTCGCCATGCCTGTGGTGGCTGGAGCCGTGCTGCCCGGGAACTCAACAGTGACAGCCGCTGGGCACTCAATGACCGGCGCGGTGGTGTCCACAATGTTGATCTGCTGTGTGCAGGTGGCCCTCAAACCGTTTTCGTCAACAGCCGTCCAGGTGCGCACGATGGTCATCGTGTTGCCGCAATTAGGAAGGATGATGTCGCTGTAGGAGACCTCTACTGTGCCAGCAGCGTCCGCAACCGTTGGCAGGCCGGTGACTCCTGGGTTTGCCGCAGCTGGGTACTCGAGGGTGGCTGCCGCTGGGCAGGCGATCGATGGCGGGGTTGTGTCTTCCACGGAGACTGTGAGGGAGCAGGAGACCGCGTCCGATTTTCCGTCGGTGATGCTCACGCTCACGTTATGGGAGCCTTTGCCGAGGGTGACTGTGATGCTGTCCGTTGTCGATCCGGCAGCAACTGTGCGGGTTGCGGCTTGTTGGCCATCGAGGGTCCACGTGACGGTCAGCGCGTCAGAGTTGGAATCAGCGAAGCTGACTGGGATGGTGATTGTGGCTCCGTCGGCGCTCGTCGCCTCGACGGTCTGGCTCGCCGCGCAAGTGATCGTGGGCGGCTCGTTAAGCACGCCGACCTTCGCAAAGTTGTTCAACTCGTCATATTCGGGGATCTGCTTGGTGGCATCCACAAACACCCAAACTTCAGCCGCGCCATTGAGACCGGTGAGGTTGGCGGTGACCGTGGCCGAGCCGCCGACTGGCAGATTGACCGACGAGCTTGCGCCGACCTGTTGGCCGGTGGTCAATGGATCGCCGTTGTAGAAACGAACGACCACGCCGTTGAAGCCCTGGGAAGAGGTTGGATCGTTGGAGACCACAGCCGTGACTGTTGCTGAGGATCCCGGGACGAGGTTGCTCGCGGAGAGGGATGTTACCAGCAGGTCGTCGGCGGAAGCATAAAGGTTAGCTTCGCCGATCGAAGTCTTCTCGAGGCCCACAGGTGTGCGCGACGTCACCCGGAGAGCGATCTTGCCGTTGAACGCGCTGTTGTAGGTCACGGTTGGGGTCGCGCCAGTGGCATCACCGAAGACGCCGTCAGCATTGGTGTCCCACTCGTATTTAATAATCACGTCGGCGACGTCGGGGTCGTAGGATTCAGTGCCGTCGAGTTGGATAGGCTGGCCAACTTTGCCGCCATACGCGGGGAGCTGCCCCACTGGAATCGCCACAGCGACAGGTGGAACGTCTTTGTCGGTCACAACCACCACGACGCTGGCGCTGGCTTCCTGGCCAATGTCATCGATGACGGTGAGCTTAACGGTCTTGTTGCCGATGGTTGGGTAACCTGGATTTGTCACGACTGGGCCTGTGGCATCGGTCACATTATCGCCATTAAAATCCCAGTTATATGACACGATCGTGCGAGTTGGATCGAGGTGGTAGGAGTCGCTGCCATCCAGGGTGAAGGAACGGAGAACCGCTTGCTCCTGCACCGCTTTGATCTGCGCCACTGGAGGCGGGACGGTGATCGTCCTGGCCAGAATAAGGATTGAATGGGCCGTGGCGAGTTGTGGAATGCCGCTGATTGGCCAGGCAGAAGTTGTCCAGCTGCCATCACCAAGTTGGCCGAATGCCCAGCTAGAGACGCGATGGTTAGGGGCGATTCGCGTCGTTGAGCCCACTGGGCGGTCTGCATCGAGAAGGGTTGCGTTGCCGAGCAGCCATGCGGACATGTCGCGATACCAATCCCGCTGGCCCATCGCCGGGGTGCTCACGTGTGTCACGCCCATGATCTGGAGGCCTTTCTTCAGTCCATACATTCCGTAGAAGTCGCCAGCAAAGCCCATGTTGTTCTCACCTGTGCCGGTGGAGGTGCGCTCGTGCCAATACTTGCCGATATACGTGAGACCTTGGGAGACCCAGGGATCATTAACCCCTTTGTTGCCCATGAAATAGGAAACCAGCATGCCGCCAGTCTTAGCAAGGTTGACCCATGAGGCTGCGTGATCATAGCCAACGCCGCCGTAACGGCTGTCGGCCACGGTTTGGTGTTGGAGGACACGGAAGCCATTAACGCCGTTGTTGATGATCCACTGCTGAACGGGCATGTTCCAGCGCTCGTTTGCGGCGAGAAAGACGAGATGCGGCCATTGCTGAGCCGAGTCGTCATACCGGCCGTCGTTATTTGAGGCGAGCACATTATACACCCAGCTGCCGCTGCGGCCATGCTCTGGATCGCCCTGGCACCAGGCGAGGAGGTCAACGAAGTCCTGAATGACTTGATAGTAGGTTTGGCCGTTAAAAGGACCGCCCGAAATAGTGGTGTTTTTCGCTTCCTGCTCATTTTTGAGGGCGAGGATCAAAGCCAAACCTGCAAATGAGTTCGCGTAGGTGCCATGGTCGTTCGGCACGAGCATCACCCCTTTGCCATCGCCGTCAGAGTCCGGATTGCCGCTGCTCTGATTGGAGATGTTATGATAGCCGCCGTATCCGTTATTTAGGATATAGTTCAGGCCTTTTTGAACTGTTTCGGCGTAAATATCCTGCTCGTAGTCATTGCCTGGGAGATGGCCGGCTTCCTCAAAAGCGAGAACCGTTGCCCCAAGAGAGCCGGTGCCCCAAAGATTTCCCACCGTTGAGTACCAACCCAAGCGCGTTGCGAGATCTTTGTTGCCATTGTCCACGCCAAAGGAATTGCGGTACAAGTAGAGCAACCCCTTTTCGATCGCCATGTTCACCCGCTGATCGTGTGTGATGCTTGTCGGAGCAATGACGTTCAGCTTGGCTTCGCGTGTGACAGTGATGCCTGTGGACACTTCGGTCACGCTCAACTTGACGGTCTTGATGCCTGCTGTGGTGTAGGTTCGGTCCGCGCCGATCTCGCGGTTGGAGACGGAGCCGCTGCCGGTTAAAGGCGAGCCTTCACCGAAATCGAGGCTATAGGTGAAGTTGCCGCTGACATTCCAGACACGGCCCCACACGCGGATGGCAACGCCGCGTTCGGCGTTGCCGTAGCTCGGGCTTTGGGCGTAACTGGGCATGAGCGCGACTTTGGGCGCTGCCAGGAGGTTCGGAGTTGCAAAGCTCAAGAGGGCCATAAAGGCGGTCAAGAGCACGAGGAGCTGGGAGCGACAAGCGTGTCGCCAACCGGCGTGGTAGTGTTTCATGGGTTTTAGGTTTGGTTTTGTCGCACGTTCAAACGCCCTCTGAAGCCGGTCAGCCCATAGCCCTGAAAGAAAAAGCGCAGCCCGCCGTCGCAAAACAGCACACCGACACCTTCGAACTCACAAGACGCTAAAAACGGAGCCAACAGAACCCGGGGGACGGGAAGAACTTTAGCGGTCGAGGAAGAGAGTGACCGGCATCGTATATTTGTCAAACTAATTGGCGGATATTTCTTACTGACGTCTGACTTTCATCTGCTACAACGCAGCGCATGCGGAGTTCCCCAACATCAGAGCCGGACGCCTTGCACAGTGAGGCGTTCCTCCATCGGCTCATGGCGAGGCAATTGAAACTTTCCATCTCGTGCGCGGCGACATTCCTCGTGGCGCTGCTCGCCTTGCCATTGGTGAACTATTTTTTTCCCGAGGTGATGGCGAAGCGGCTGTTTGGGTTCACTTTGACCTGGCTCGTCCTGGGCGTGCTGTTTTTTCCATACGTTTGGGTGATCAGCTGGATTTTCATCAAGCGCTCGATGGCGCTGGAGAGTGAGGAAGTGGCTTCCATCCGGGGGAAACAACAATGATGGATTTATTTCCTCTGTTCTCAGCTGCCACCACAGGTGGAACTGCGGGAGCGGGCCTGGATTACTGGATCGTGGCTTTCTCCGCCATAACCGTGATCGTCACGATATGGATGGGTTTCCGCTCCGCTAAAACGAGCAAGACTGCTGGCGACTTCTTCGTGGCGGGCCGGTCGGTGTCGGTTGGTTGGAACGCCTCGGCAATCTCTGGCGAGTACCTTTCGGCAGCCTCCTTCATGGGGATTGCGGGAATGGTGATGAGTTCCGGTTACGACGCCCTCTGGTACCCCGTGTGTTATGCGTGCGGGTATTTGTTCCTGCTGTTGTTTATTGCGGGTCCGCTGCGGCGTTTTGGGGCTTACACGATCCCGGACTTCGCGGAGGGACGGTTTGATTCACCGTTATTCCGAAAAATCGCTGTCTGCTTCGTATTGTTCATCGGCTTCTTTTACACGATGCCGCAGATGAAGGGTGCGGGGACGACGCTGGCTTACATCTTTCCAGGTCTGCCGTATTGGGCTGGTGTTGTGGTGGTGGGGGCGGTGATTACGGTGAACGTGGCGCTGGGCGGCATGAAGGGAATCACCCTCGTGCAGGCGTTTCAGTATTGGGCCAAGATGTTCGCCATCTCGGTGCCTATCTTTGTGCTGATGGCTTTTTACGGGCATTACGGGAAGCAACTGAGCTTGAACGCCACCGCACCGCAGGCCGCCGTGCAAACGATCGAGGGGCGCAAGCCGCTTCCGGAGAAGGCGCCGAATGACGCGACCTGGATTTCCCCTTTCGGCCGGTTGACGACCAAAGCGGCAGCAGCCGCCGGCTTAAGCCCCGAGGAGCAGAAGCCGTATTCCTTGCTATACACCTACTCCCTGATTGTGGCGATTGTCTGCGGAACCGCTGGTCTCCCGCACATTCTGGTGCGCTTTTACACAAACCCAGACGGGGTGGCCGCGAAGAAGACGACGATGTGGGTCATGATTCTGATTGGTGTTTTCTACGTATTCCCGCCGGTGTTTGGCGCGTTGGGGCGCAACCTGTTGCCGGAGCTGTATCTCGCTGCGGGAGCCAAGGGCACCGACAAAGTCGTGCTGGAACTGCCTCGATTGTTGAACGAGCGGGTGCCAGGACTTGGCTCAATTTTGAGCGGGGTGACTTGCGCGGGCGCCTTCGCGGCGTTTATGAGCACGTTCAGCGGGCTGTTAGTCTCAATGACCGGAGCGTTGGCGCACGATGTCTATGGACGGATGCTGCGCCCGAAATCCACCGCAGAGCAGCGGATGCGCGCGTTTAAAGTGGCGGCGGTGGTCATAGGCGCGGTGGCGATTGTGCTCGGCACGCGCGTGGAGCAATTCGAGATTAATTTCATGGTTGGGCAAGCATTTGCCATTGCGGCTGCGAGCTATTTCCCGCTGCTCTTCATGAGCGCGTGGTGGCGGGGCATGACGATGAAAGGCGCCGCGACCGGAATGCTGACGGGGGGCTTGCTGGCGTTGCTGGGAATATCCTTAACGAGCTTCAGTGACATGAAGTGGATTGACCTGGCGGAGTTTTGGAAGGCGAATCCACTGCTGCGGATTCTTTGTGAGCAGCCAGCCATCTGGACCGTGCCTCTGGCCATCACCCTGATGATTGTGGTGTCGAAGCTGACGCGGAAAGAAATTCCCGCGGACATCCGGATGAAAATGCTGGTGCTGCATGCGCCGGAGCAATTGGGTTTGAAGCAGGAATACATTCAGGAACATCAACACGGGCATTAAGCACTATGAAGAAAAGCACATTTCTGGGGCTGATTTCAGCCGCGACTTTGGCGTTCGCCAGCGCCGCGGCGGAGCAGGGTTTGCGCATTTATTGGACGGATGTCGAAGGCGGAGCTGCGACGTTAATTGTCACTCCGGCTGGGGAATCGATTTTGATCGACACGGGCATGCCTGGCGGGCGTGACCCAGGGCGCATTTTGAAAACAGCGAAAACCGCTGGCGTGACGCAGATCGATCACTTGGTCACCACCCATTTTCATATCGATCACTTCGGCGGCGCTGCTGAAGTCGCCGCCGGGATGCCGATTCAACAGGTTTGGGACAACGGGATTCCGGACCAAAACCCTGATAATAACCCGAATGATCGTTCCTTCCTGCTCACCATCAAGCCGTATCGTGAGATGAAGGTTGGCAAGCGCAATGTGATTAAGCCGGGTGAGCAGATTCCGTTGAAGCAAGCCTCGGCCGCGCCGCAACTCAAGATTGAGTGCCTGGCGGCCAAGCAGCAGGTGCATCGCCGCGAGGCTGCAAAAGCGAATGCGTTTTGTGATCAACTTGTCACTGACAAGCCAGACACCTCTGACAACGCCAACAGCATTGTGCTGTTGGTGACTTATGGGGATTTCCAATTTTTCGTGGCGGGTGACCTGACTTGGAACATCGAGTCGAAATTAGTCTGCCCGGAGAACCTGGTTGGTGAAGTGGACCTGTACCAGGTCACCCATCATGGCATGGACACGAGCAACAACGATGTGCTTGTGCGCTCGCTGCGGCCCACGGTTGCGGTGATGAGCAACGGCACAAGAAAAGGGTGCGGGCCAAAGACGTTTCAGGCCTTAAAAGGAACCGACTCTGTCCAGGCAATTTACCAGATCCACAAGAACCTGCGGGAGGACAAAGAGATTAACACGAGCGATGAGCACACCGCCAACCTTGAGCAGCAATGCGCTGGGAACCACATTGAGGTGAGCGTTGCTCCAAACGCCAGTTCGTACACGGTAAAGATCCCCGCCAACGGCCACTCGCGAACTTACAAATCCAAATAAGCGCCAGCTGGTTTCCTGCTGGACACCTGTGATCCGGCGTGTGCCCAGCGCAG
Source organism: Candidatus Methylomirabilota bacterium (assembly GCA_035627835.1). Lineage (GTDB taxonomy): Bacteria > Verrucomicrobiota > Verrucomicrobiia > Limisphaerales > SXQI01 > DASPKX01. The sequence goes on along the minus strand of DASPKX010000063.1, from coordinate 11,124 downwards.
GCGCGTTCAACGAATCGAGAGGAAAGAGCGCCCCTAGTAAACGATTGCCCTCTGGGGCTGGTTTTGCACATGATGCCGCACCGAAAACTATGGGCGCACAATGGAAACAAGCCGGCCGCGAGGCGAATGCGCAGAAGCGCGGTCAAGTTGTCAGCAAACTCGTTCGTGAAATCATGGTGGCCGCCAAGCTTGGCGGACCTGAGCCTGAATTGAACGCGCGGCTTGCCGCCGCCTTGGAAAAGGCGCGCAAAGCCTCCGTGACCCGTGACACGCTCGAGCGGGCGATAAAAAAGGGATCTGGCCAAACCGACGACAAGATCACGTTTGAATTAGTGACTTACGAGGGCTTCGCGCCGCATAAGGTTCCGGTGGTGGTTGAGTGCCTGACGGATAACCGCAACCGCACAGCGCCAGAAATCCGGAATCTGTTTAAGGCTGGGGCACTGGGCCAACCGGGCAGCGTTGGATTTTTCTTCAATCACGTTGGCGTCGTCGAGGCGACTCACACGGATGCGAACCGCGATGCAGAAGGCGACGCCATCGAGGCAGGGGCGCAGGAGGTTGAGCCCCTGGAGGCCGAGGAGACCGGTGGCGCAGCCAAAGGCGCTCGCTTCATCACCGAGATCCGCGACCTCGACCATGTCTCCAAAGCTCTGAAGGCCGCTGGCTGGACCATTGTCGCTTCGGAGATTCGTTACGTCGCCAAGACCTTCCCGGAAGTGGATGAAGCCGGCCGCAAAGACGTGATCGAGTTTTTAACAGCCCTCGATGATCACGACGACGTGCATCGTGTGTACGCTGCCTTCAAGTAAGCGCACTCAACCAAGCCCGAGATCCTCGTAGATAGCTGAATTTAGATCCCGAACGCGCTTCTGATGCAGGCGCTCACCGGGTTGCTGGTTGAGGCACCATGCGACGACAAGGCCGTGCGACGGGTCCGCAAAGGCGCAGGAGCACTGGTTCCCGCTGTGGCCGAAAGCGGCCGAGCTAGCATGCTTGCCATAGCCGTAGGGCACAGTTTCAGCTCCGTATTCATTGGAGTTGATGATGAACCCAAGCCCCATGTCGATAATGTGCAGGAACGTCTGATCGTACATGCCGATGCGCTGCCGCGTGGTGAACTCGCGCAGCAACCTTTGATCCTCCAGCGGTGAAGGTTGCACAAAACCACATAAGCTCTCGTAGAACCTGCCCAATTCGTTGATCGGCCCGCGAGCGCTGCTTCCTGGGCGTGGGTAACTCGTCTCCTGCAGGGCAGGGGTTAGAGCGCCGTTCGCGCTGGTATAGACCGGGGCGAACGGAACCTGCGGACGCGCGACAAAGCTGCTGTTGCGCATGCCAATCGGCTCTAGAACCTCACGGCGAATGCAGGCTTCGAAGTTGCATTGGCGATGCTGCTGCACAATTTGCGCGAGGATGAACCATGATGCGCGCGTGGAGTAACCGGCCTTCTCACCGGGAATCCAATTGCGCTCCAGCGGCGCCGCGCAGATGTGGGCGATGATCTCGTCCCAGGAGAGATGCTCCGGATGATTATCAGCGCTGCGGAAACCACCAGTGTGGGTCAGCAGGTGGCGGAGCGTTATGGTTTCTTTGCCATTCTGAGCGAACTCGGGAATCGACTGCGCGACTGGATCGTCCAGACGCACGGCACCTTCAGCCACCAGGCGTCCGATCGCGATGGCAGTGATGGGCTTGCCCGCCGAGAACCAGGAAATTGCCATCTCATTGGCCATGCGCACACCCGGTGCGGCGAACCCGAAGGAGGCGTGCATTTGAGGGTGCCCATGCGTGGAGATGTAGATCTGGCCTCCCGTGTTTAATCCCTGGTCGAGGGTGCGCCGCAACGCCGCAGTCGTTCGTGGAAAGCTTCCCTTAAACTTAGCCAACCCATCATCCATGCCCGGCGCAGTGTAGGGTGTGCTTGGAGTTGGCGCAAACAGGAGAGGGGTGGCACGGGCGATTTCGCTTGTGGAAGTCAGGGCGACACCGTGGCGAGATTCGGGCGCGCTTGCCGCGCCACAGGCGGGTTAGTGACTTAGATTTCAAGCGAGGAGAACTGCCATGAAGCTTAATCCAAAGGAAATGTTCAGCATCATAAAGGAAGCGGGGACGGACTTCATGGCGGACAACGCGCCTCGGCTTGGAGCGGCCTTGTCGTATTACACCATTTTCTCGCTGTCACCGTTGCTGCTGCTCGTGATTGGGATTGCCAGCTTGTGGTTCGATGCGAATGACACGAGGCAGGCCATCTTCGGGCAAATGGAGGGTCTCATGGGGAAAGAAGGAGCCGAGGCCATGCAGGAAATGATGGTGAACTCGGGCGAGGAGAAGAAAGGTCTGATCTCGACCATCATTGCTGGTGTCACCCTCGTAATTGGCGCCACAGGGGCGTTTGCCCAACTGCAAGCGGCGCTCAATCAAATCTGGGAGGTGAAGCAAAAACCTGGTCTGGGTGTTAAAGGATTTATCAAGACGCGCATCATGTCGTTCACCATGATCCTGGTGATTGGATTCCTGTTGCTCGTTTCCTTAGTGCTCTCTGCGGCGGTGACCGCCATGAGCACATACATGGGGCATTACCTTCCGGGCATGGATGCGATTTGGCACATCGTAACATTGGCCGTTTCGTTTGGCGTAGTCACCGTGCTGTTTGCGATGATGTTCAAGCTGCTGCCGGACGTGAAAATCCCCTGGAAGGAAGTGTGGTTCGGGGCTGCTGTAACTGCCTTGCTCTTCACCGTTGGAAAGTTCGGCTTGGGATTATATCTCGGGAAATCGAGCGCGACCTCTTCGTTTGGGATGGCTGGGTCACTGGTGTTGGTCCTGCTGTGGGTTTATTACTCGTCGCAAATTTTGTTCTTCGGGGCTGAGATTACTCAGGTGCATGCGGCTCGCCGTGGAGCCCACATTGTGCCGAAACCGCACGCTGAGTGGCTAAACGATTGTGAGAAGCCGGCGGGCGTGAAGCCGAAGGCGGAGAAGCGCCCCACCACTAAAGAACCTGAGATTGCCACCTTCCCAGTTGGGTCGATTCCAGTGGCTGCTGGCTCTGCCCCTGCAGTCTCCATGGGGACCGCTATGTCGATGAGGGCTTCAGCAGGGCAGCCGGATTGGCTGAAGGCTCAAAATTGGAAGACGTTGCCTGCGTTAATCCTGGTGGCGCTCGCTTTTGCGCCGTTGGGCAAGAAGGGTGAAAAGCTCGCGCGCAAAAAAGCGACGCAAGATTACCACTTGGATTAACTCGGCTGGTTCCAGGTGGCTGCGCGGGCTTCGGTGGCGAAGATCAGATTGCAGTAATCGTAATCTGCGCGGGGGGTGTGGCGAACGAACCGCCCACCATTCAATTCCCAAGCTGAGTAACCGACTGAACTAAGTTCCTCAATAATGGCTCGGCTCGCCTGGTCTTGATGAAAATCCCCAAGCTCAAGTGACAGCACGGGAGCATCCTGCTTCAGGAGTGACTTCGCGCCTTTGATAATTGCGTGCTCGGCCGATTCAGCATCGATCTTCACAAAGGCGATCGGTTTCCGGAGCGAACTGCGGAAGTTGTCCAGAGTCGTTGTCTGGACCTGATATTCGCGCGGCTTGGCTGGTTCTTCTTCGAGGCGTGCTTTGGAGAAGCTGTTAAAGGCGAGCCATTTTAGACCGTAATCTTTGAAAGGCAGCTCTGTCTTCTCCGACCACATGGCGAAGGAGTGCACAGTGATGTTGCTGAACTTGCTGACGTTCCGCGCGGCCAGCTCCCGCGTCGAAGGGGTGGGTTCGAACGAATGCACCTGTCCTTGCGGTCCCACCAATTGCGCGAGCAAAGAGGTGTAATAACCGAGATGCATCCCGATATCGACCGCGATATCTCCAGGGCGCACGAGGCGAATGATCGCTTCCGTGAGGTCTGCTTCAAAATAACCGTAGAAGGCGAGTTGCTCGCTGACGATCTCACCGTTGACGATTGCGAATTGCGGGTAGTGAAACGCATCGACGTGGCGCACTTCTCCCGAAACGGGTTGCGCGCGCTTGGCGAGCTGATTGTGCAGGAAGCGGCCGGGAGCAATGAATGGCTTTTGCCAGGAAGGCGCTTTTTGGTAGCGCTCACATTGCCGCAGTTTTTCGAGCAGAGCCATGTTGGGCATGCGGTGCTAGGATTGCTTTCTGCGGAGCCAGAGGTCTGCCTGCCAGAGTCGCCCGGAGTGGTCGCGCACGGCATCGTTAATGTCTTCGAGAGCAAAGCCAAGTTCATTGGCTTGCGCGAGAATCTCAGGCACGTAAGCCTGGCCTTGATAGATCTCCCGCAAGGAGACCTCCACAACCATTCGGCGCGCGTGGGGAAAAGTGGAAGCACCCCCCTTTAACACTTGGCCCTCGAAACCCTGCACATCGATTTTCACGAAATCCGGCTTTGGCAGGTTTAATTCGCGAGCAAGATTGTCGAGAGTTCGAACAGCAACTTTGGTCGAGGAAACAACATTGGTTCGCCACGTCTCGGGGACTCCGGAAGTCACGGGCTGCAGGAGGGAAGAGGCCGCCTCGTTGTCAGTGACGTGCATGTCGCGCGCTTCGTCACGATCACCAAGAGCGACATCAAGAATCTGCCACGAGCCAGAAGGCCTGCGGCGTTGGTCAATAACTGAATGAAGCGACTTCTGTGGTTCGAATACGATGATCCCGTCAGGATTGAAAATAGCCTGCGCCATTTCAGCCCAGAGACCCTGATGCCCGCCGATGTCGTAAATGACCTTGGGCCGGAAGCCCTCGTCGTAGTAACGAAGGAGTCGCACGTAGTGATCCTGCTCCCAATTCCGGGCCCAGGCGGCACGAACCCGAGGTTCCTCGACTAACGTGAGGGCGTTGGAGGCGAGGTTGGACAATCTAGCGCGAACGAAGCGCGTGAGGCGATAAGGGAACGCGCGATTTTTAATATCGTTGGCACGCTCCCAGAAAGAGGCTGGCATAGTCACGGCGCTGTTCACTTGCGTTCGCCACAGAACAACGCAAACGCCCAAATATCAAGAACAGAGTGGGGCTGGTTGCTGACGCCGAGCACCTCGGTTTAGACCGGCCCGTGAGGCGGGAGGCATTCGGTGGACCTCCGCTTCAAGGCAGTGCTCTAGGAAGCAAGCGTTGGGTTACGAATAAGGGACGAGGAAGTCGCTCACTTGGGGCTGATCTTAGGACCGGCTCGCGGGATGAACAACGGCGGCTGATTGAAAGCATCGTCGAGCAAGCTTTTGCAAGCCCCGCTCGCTAACCGCGCTTTTCCTGGCTCGTGAGCCAAGCGCTGGGTTTGTACTTGGGCTTTGGCTCGCGTGGGGCGTCTACCAGCTCGTAGGTCTGGTTCTGGAGGTCTGAGAAATGGGACATCCACCAGACCTTCGTCCAAAGACGGGCCATCTCGAAGAGACCTTTTTTCTCGTAGCGACGCATGGAGGTGGTGGCACCAGCGGCTCGAATGTATTTGTAACGACCGTAAGGACGAAGTTTATACATCAGATCGCTGTTCTCGCGGAGATAGAGCCCTTCATCGAATCCGCCCACGGCTTCAAAATGGTCTTTCCAGCAGAGGATAACGCCGGAGCTGCCGCGGTGGAAGTGCATGAAGTGCACGAAATTCTTGGCCCAATAAACGGTGCGATGGGGCAAAGTGGGATTATCGGGAATGCCCTTCAGTGTGCCCGCAGAGTATTTGCGCGTGAATCGGCGGGCTACTTCAGCCAGCGCTTGCGGCTCAAGCAAGGTGTCGGCGTCGAGGAACAGGAGGATATCACCCCGCGCTCGGTGGCCGCCAAGGTTTCTCGCTTTGCCGAGGGATTTTTCCGTGATGTCGAAGAACTGGTCGCACTCCTGGCAGGCAGCATCGCGAGTATTATCGGTGCAGCCGTTACAAACGACGATGATCTCGAAGTTTTCGTAGGTTTGCTTTCGGAGTGCCGCCAGAGTTTTCGGCAGGAACTCCTCTTCGTTGTGGGCCGGTATGATGACGGAAATGCTGACCGATCCCTTGGCTGGAAACTCGCTGTTCGCGGCAGTCATATTAATTTCTCGCGCTTGCTCCCTATGGTTCCCCGAGCGCTATGGGAAAGTACTCCCGCGAGTGGCACTCACCATGGGGGTTATGGCCTGAACGGCGATTGGGGGAAACCAGAATTTTGCGTTGTCACGGTGGAGCAATGATCCGCCTTTCCGGCGATCCCGTTGCCGGTGAATGCCCCAACTGGCTTTAGGGGAAGAATCCTCCTGCAGGTTCCTTGCGATGAATGGCATGGAGCCTAAGTTTGGTTATACCGCATTAAGCCGTCCGTCCTTCCCGGACAACCAAAAGGAGGAGAGAGGTTTATGGCAACGCAAGAAATTGACAGCAACGATTGGGAGCAATTGTTTGAGCGATTCACGCAACTGCATCAGGGCACGCCGATAACCATCGAGCATGTGCATGGAGATGGCACCAGCCACGAAATAGCGAGGGGGCTGCCACTGGATCGGATCCAGTTCAGCAAAACAGACGGGTGCAGTGACATGCTTCAGATCAATCTTGGGCATGGAACCGGGCAGCGCGGAAACCACACGGTGGTGGAGCCGATTCGCATCTTGCTGCGCCAACACTCCGTTGGGCCGAAGACATTGCAGATAGACGCCGAGAGCGGAACCACGATGATCACGTTCGCCTCAGGGAAGGTTAAAGAGTTGATGGACGGGTTGCATGTGCTTGAAGGCAAGAACATGGAGCCAGTGGAATTTCACAGTTAGTCCACAGTCGATTTTAGTTTAAGCACGGCGGCTAAAAAGCCGCCTTTTTCGTTTTCAGAAGGGTTTTGCGTGAAAACGCTCTAAACAGGGTCGTTAAGCGTTGTCGCGCAGGGCGGCCTCTGCTTTGGTTGTGCAAATCCTGCTTTCAGCATGCCTTCTGGCGGCATCCCTCCATGCCGTTAAGGGCAGCAGCAGCATTGGAGAAGCGCAAAATTGGCTTTTCCCAAGGAGACACAACTTATGAACAAGTTAAACCAACGCATTGCTGCGCTCCTGATGGGGTGTGGAGTTGTGGCCAGCGCAAACGCGGCCGCGCCAACAGCTCCGCAGGGCTTCATCACGGCGAAATCATTCAACAACATCACCGGGACAGCGATTGCCAACCTGACGAACAACGCGAAGTTCCCGAACAACCCGGACGTCGTGACGTTTCCTTCCTATTTCGAGTGGAATGCCACGGGGGACATCGCCACGGCCCCGGGAAACTACGCAGATAATTACGGCGGGCAGATGGCTGGTTACTTCTACCCTCCGACAACTGGGGATTACGTTTTCTACATCGCGGCGGATGACAACGCCCGCTTATTTCTGAGCCCTGACTCCGATCCAGCGAAGAAGCGGCTGATCGCGCAGGAGACCGCGTACAGTGGTGTGCGGAGTTACACATCATCTGCAGGCAACAGTGATTTGAACGCGAAGGATTCTTCCCTGTTTGCGGCGACCGAATGGGCCACCAAGGATCCGGCGACCGGCGGGGCTAAGATTACACTGCAGGCCGGCCAGCCGTATTACATAGAAGCGCTCTTCAAAGAAGGGACCGGTGGCGATCTGCTTTCAGTGGCGGTGATGGATCCCACAGGGACGATCGATTCGAGCGCGCCAATCCCAGGGCAGTACCTCTCGTCGGACCGAAGCACAGGAGCGTTGACCATCACGACTCAGCCGCAGGGCCAAACGGCTGGAGAAAGGGGTTCCGCAACGTTTCGGGTGGTTGCTGATGGCACGCCGCCATACAGCTATCAATGGCGTAAAGGAGGCGTGGACATTGCTGACGCCACGAACCTTACCTACACGGTTACAGGTGTGCAGATGGCCGACAACAATGCGAAGTTTTCGGTGGTCGTCACGGGCCCCCAGGGCGCAGTGACGAGTTCTGACGCGACGCTGACGGTCACGCCAGACACGACCGTACCCACGTTGGTGGGAGCGAAAGGATCCGCAAACCGGACGGAGCTGGTGCTGACGTTCTCCGAACCCGTGGACCCTACGACTGGCGGATTGGTGGCCAATTACCAAATATCCACAGCATCTGGAACCGTGGGTGTTACCGCAGCAGCAGTGTCGGCAAGCGGCACACAAGTGACGCTCACAACGGCTCAGCAGACACTTGGCACGAAACACACGGTCACAGTAAGCGGCGTGAAGGACACAGCGGCGACGCCCAACACGATCGCAACCAACAGCAGAATGGTCTTCTTCCCCGCCGGCAAGGTGGTGGAGATGAATGGGATGATCGTCTTCGAGGCGGAAAACTATGATCGAAATCTCGACGGCCTTTGGCGCCGCGACACGACGCGCGGGGTGCCATCCGGCGGCGCATACGTGATCATCCCGAATGGAGTGGGCGGCTCGGAATCAGAAACCAAGCTCGAGTATGACATCGAGTTCGCGCAGGCGGGGACGTACACAGTTTGGTACCGCGCGAGCGCTGACGTGGGGGAAGACGACTCCGCATGGCTTCATCTGGATGGAGCACGTCCAGCGGAGCGGGCGGAAGGGAACATGGCGAGCATGACCGGCTTCCAGCCGAACGCAGATTTTGTTTGGCGGAGTGACGCTCAAGACCCGCCTGATCCATTCACCATCGAAATTGCCACACCAGGACTCCATGTGATTGGGCTGGCCCGGCGTGAAGATGGGGCAGCATTCGACAAGTTCATCCTGACCACAGACGCAGCGTACTCACCAACCGGGCTCGGGCCCTCGGAAACACGCCAAGGAGCCCCTGGCTTGCCGACGGTAACGCTGACCGGCCCCACGAGCGGCGCCACGTTCAATGCGGGCAGCACGATCAATCTTTCCGCGACGGCCGCAGGGCAGTCGGGGCTGAACATTACCCGCGTGGAATTCAGCGCGAATGGAGCGGTGATCGGGACAAGCAGCAATGCCCCTTACACCTTCTCGTGGACAAATGCTACCGCCGGGGTGTATGGCGTCCGCGCCACGGGCTATGACGAACTGGGCCAAGCTACGGCAAGCGATTCCGCGACGGTGACGGTGCAGGCGGGCGTCGCAAAACCGACAGTGGCCTGGGTGAGCTTCCACCGGACGGATTCGCCTGCGAGCCAGAACGCAACTACCGCGGGCTTCACGAACGCTCCCGACAAGGCGTACACAGACTTGCTCAAGGCAAATGGCTATGAGGTGACACGCATCGTCACCACAGGGACGCCTGACACGAATGTCTTGAATGCGTATGACCTGGTGATTATCAGCCGATCAGTTCCCAGTGGTGATTACGAAACCGCCGCGGAAGCGGCGGCATGGAACGGAGTTCGCGCTCCGATGATGATCCTCGGTGGTTACATTATCCGCGCGAATCGCCTCGGACTCATGACAGGGAGCACGATTCCGGACACAACGGGGAGCATTAAACTCGCGGTGAACAATCCTGCGCATCCCATCTTCTCAGGTATTCAACTTGGGGCCGGTAACGTGATGGTGAACGATTACGCAAACCTCACGGTCTTCGGCACGACGACGAACCGGGGCATCTCTGTTGTCACTGGCGATGTGGCGGGGAACGGAACAGTGCTCGCCACGGTGGGCACGGAGACCGACCCAACGTTCGGAGGCATGATCATCGCGGAATACGATGCCGGGGCGACGATGGGCAACCCATCCGCAAGCGTTCTCGGGGGTGACCGCCTGGTGTTCTTGACCGGAAGCCGCGAATATAACGGCTTAACCTCGGAGGGCGCAGGAATAATTGATCTCACTGCGGACGGTGTGAAGATGTTCCTGAACGCAGTGGCGCACATGGCTGGGGTTCAGAACCCTGGGCCGGCGCCAACGATATCCATCGTTCGCAACGCGAACGGGAGCATCACCATCACCTTTACTGGCACGCTGCAATCCTCCACGAACCTGACAACGTGGACAGACGAGCAGGGGAGTGGATCTATCACGGTCGCTGCCGACGCGCCTCGGAAGTTTTATCGCGCTAAACGGTAGTGGAGGCATGGGAGCGCCTGCGGGCGCTCCCATGAGGAGAAACAAAAAGGCCGAGGAGATGATCCTCGGCCTTTGTCGTAAAAAAAGAAAAGAGGCTTAGCGCTTGCGAGTAAGCAATTGCGGATTGTCCTGGAGAACGGGCTTCAGCTTGGTGAATGATTCCATGAACTCTGCTTTGCTGCTGAGCACGGGCAGGGAGCGTTGGGTGCCATTCTCCATGCGGTATTCGATCAGGCGAACACCGACATGCAGGATTCGGCGGAAGAGACCATCACTGCATTTCCAGACCTGGCCCTTGGCGAGTTGATCCAGTTCGATGGCGGCGCTTCGAGCGGAAACGCGTTTAACGGGAGCGGCCTTCACAGCCGCAGTTGGCGATTTGGCTGGCGGAGTTTTTATTTTTTGTAACCGTGACATAAGTTCTCAAAGATCCTTCGCTTCCTGAAAAAGGAGGGGGACCTTTTCCAAAAGTCACCTTAATGTGCGCCTAAAGTAGCTGAATTGCAAGAAAACCTTAGAAATATCGCAGGCGCCCCGCTCGGGCGGCGTCTGGGGACTGGTTTCAGAGCGAAACCTGATTGTTGAGGCGCCACATTTCACGGTAGCGCTGGAGGAGCGACTTTGCTTGACCTATGTTACCGTTCTGCACGAATCTCACTCCGCCCTTAGGGGGAATTCATGGCTGAGAACGAAGGTCAACAAGCGGACTCATCTGACGAGGTCCGAAACTCTCCAGAAGGTTCTGGCGGCGGTGGTTCTGAAGGCTCAGGAAGCGAGAGCACAGCGCGTCGGCCGCGCTCCAGATCCAGCCGTCCGCGCCGACCCATTCGTCGCCGTCGTCCAAGCTCTCCGGCAAGCGCGTCAGCTGCAGAGGATGATGCGTCAAATCCGGATCGCGCCCCCGAAGCGGCTCCTGAGGATACGTTTCGAGCTGCACCAGATTTTGAAAGGCAGGTTGAGGCGCAGGAAGATTTCGACGCTCCAGCTCCAAGAAGGCTATCTCGTTTCGAAGAACCGGAGGGTCACGCCTCAGACGAGCCAGAGGGGCATTCTGACGAGGAGCCAAGAGGCGCCTGGGGTGGAGACGAAGACGCTCCATCGACCGCGCCCGCCTCAACAGAACCGCAAGGGCAGGGCTTGGGTGAG
>DASPKX010000062.1:0-19765 GCA_035627835.1 Candidatus Methylomirabilota bacterium | reverse complement strand
GTGGTAATTCCCCTTCCCTCGCCCATGCTGCGTTTAGGGATCACAGGTGGGATTGGAATGGGCAAAAGCGCCTGCGCCTATGCTCTCACCCAACTGGGCGCAAAGGTCGTTGACACGGATGCCTTGGCGCGGGAGGTCGTTGGCCCCGGCTCAGAAGCTTTACGAGAGATCACGCAGCGGTTTGGCCCAGATGCGGTCGATGCTGCGGGAGAACTGAACCGCAGTTGGATGGCCGGCATCGTTTTTACCGATCCTGCAAAACGGAAGATACTCGAAGAGATCACACATCCACGCATACGGGAGGCTTGGAAAGCTTGCCTGCAACAATGGGCCACGGAGGGCGCTGCCGTGGCGGCCGTAGTTATTCCCCTGCTCTACGAAACTCATGCGGAGGAAGAGTTCGATTTTATCATTGCCGTTGGCTGCACCGCCTCCACGCAAAGACAAAGGCTCGAAGCGCGAGGCTGGAGCCACGAACACATCACCCAACGGCTCGCTGCTCAGCTGCCGGTGCAGGATAAACTGCAACGCGCCCAGTACGTGGTCTGGAGCGAAGGAACATTGGAAACGCTGGAGCCGCAGTTGCAACGCATCCTCAGCTCCGCTGCGCCACGCCTGGAGTAGTCGCGTCCCTGCGGATGAGCTTGTCTGGTTAGCGAAAGCGAATCAGCAGCAAAATCTCGAGCAGGGAAACGAGCGCAAGAATCCCCCACAACGTTAGCTCGCGGGAGCGCAAACCTCTCCGGTTTGGAGAGGCAACTTCGAAGATACCAACAGCTCCCCCGAAAGTGACGGCATCGCCGTTGCGCAGCCGGGTAGGTGATTGAACCAGCTCGCCGTTGATGTACGTGTGTGACTTGGCGCCGGGGACGAGTTCCACAAGTCCATTCGCCAGGCGCAACTCACAATGGTCATCCCACACCCCAGGCTGCTCGAGGACCAGGCCGCATTGGGGCGATCGGCCCACCTTTAAAGGCAGCGAGCCGAGCTGCGCCCGGAGGGTGCGGCTCGGCTCTGCAAACCGAAAGGAGATCACGCGAGGCGGTTAGTACCAGCTGCGCGGAACGTTGATGCTGTCCCCGGGGTAAATAGGAACATCATAGCGCGCATTTTGCCGCGCCTTTTTGCAGTCCACCTTCAGGAACTGGCCGTCTGCGCGAGTAATCTCAACTGCGTTTTCCTTCGCAAAGTTGGTGAAGTCCCCCGCAGCCTGAATCGCTTTGGAAACGGTCAGGTCCGCCACGTAAACTTTTTGGCCGGGGGTCTTCACTTCCCCGCCGACAAAGTACCAACGGTCTTCAGTTTGGATGTTGACCGTTAGTCGCTGGTAGTAGCCGGGGACGTAAAGATTGCGGATCTCTTCGACCAGCTCAGCCTTGCGTTTGCCTCCGGCTTTGACCCGTTTGCCCAAAGGCAGAAGGATCTCGCCGTTCTCCAAGATCGTTTGAGTGAATGGAGGCGGCGCACCTGGAACGTCGGTGAACTCGATCATCAACTTTTGACCAGGAGAAAACCGGTCTAAGCCAAAGGAGGCATTGTTCGGTTTGTCCGTTCCGCCTCGCTCCCCGGGAGCGCCTGGAGGAACGGTCCCGCAGCCCGCCAAAAGCAGGGCTACACAGGCCAAAAGCAGTGTGAAAATCGCAGACTTCCTAAGCATTGAAACCATACTGCGGTGAGACATCAAAGGTGCGCAAGTCGTTTAATATTTCGGCTTCACTTCCACCCCGCCGCCGCGTGTTGACGCGACAGTTGTGGACTTGCGCTCGCCATTCTTTCCGGAAGAGGAAGCAGCATCGTCGTCCTGCTTGGAGTAGTAATCGTAGTAGTAGCCGCTGTAGTAGTAGTAGTAGGAATCTTGCGAGATGTTGATGTTGTTCAACACAACACCGAGAAGATTGCCGCCAACTTTCTCCACCATCTGCTTCGCGCGAATGGTCATGACTTGAGGATATTTGCGATATTGGATCACCAGCAGAGTCATATCCACTTCGCTGGAGATGATAGAGGCATCGCTGACGCCCATGATCGGAGGAGAGTCGAAGAAGACGAAGTCGTAACGCTCCTTCACCTTCGCGATGAAATCCTTCATCTGGGCGGAGTTCAAGATGCCCAACGAGCTGCTCGGGAGCTTGCCGCTCGGCAGGAAGTGCAGGTTTTCCTGCGAAGTCGTTTGGACCACTTCCTCAAGGGTGTTCTGCTTGAGCAGGTAGTTGGTCAACCCGAGGGAGTTCGTCAGGTTAAGAATCTTGTGCAAGCTCGGACGACGAAGATCGGAGTCCACCAGCAGCACGCGCTGGCCGTTCTGCGCGAAGATGGTCGCGAGGTTAAAGATCGTCGTCGATTTGCCTTCGCCCGCACCGCCGCTGACGACCGTAAGGGTGTTGGCTTTTCCATCTTTGCGGGAGAACATGACGTTCGTGCGAAGCACACGATAGGCTTCCGCATGCGGACTGTCAGGGCCCTCCTGCAGGAGTGAGCCGACGTTCTGCGGAATGACGCCGAGAACCGGGGCCTGCAAAGCGCGCTCCACGTCATCGATCGTCTTCACGCTGGTGTCAAGATACTCGATGAAGAAGGCGAGGCCGACGCCAATGATGGCGCCCACGATCACGCCCAGGCCGATGTTCAGCGGAATGTTCGGCCGGATTGGCTTCACGTCTGGCTCAGCGCCGTCAACGATCTCCACGATGGAGCTTTTTGGCAGGGCCTTGTCGACCGTTTCCTGAAGGATGCGGAGGTAAATGCTCTCGCGGATGCGCTGCTGCGTTTCCAAGTCGCGCTTGGCTTGGAAATATGGGCGGTACTTGGCGGCCATCTCCGTGTCGAGCTTCCGCGCGTCGGACACGGCCTTGATGTTCGCATCCATCTGGGCCTTCGCGGCGGCCATTTGGGTTTCCAAACCCTGAATGATGCCTTGGAGGCGCGCTTCGATCTGGGTGTTGATGCTGGCAAGGAGATCCTTCAGCTTGATAATTTCAGGGTTGTTTGCGCCGAAGTCGTTTTTGCGAACCGCGTACTCCTGGCTGGCTTTGATCTCGTCCATCAGCAACTGGCTGAGGTGATCATCTCGCTGCACCGTGGGGAGAGTCTTGCGAAGATCGGAACTCGACATGTTCGTGAGCTTGGAGAGGAGCGCGGCGTATTGGGTGTAGAGCTGCTCAGCGCGGATGCGTTCGCGCTCAATATTGCGCACGGTCTCAGGCTCAATGGTGGTTTGGAAATAACCATCACCAATGTCGGAAATGTTATGCTCGGCTTTCAGGCGATCCACTTCAGCCTGCTTCTCTTTTACTCCCTGGTCTTTAGTTGCGTATTCGGCTTTCAGGGCTTCGATGCCGTCATCCGATTCCTGCATTTTCTTCTTAATACGAATGCGCTTGTAGGTCTCGGCGACTTCGTTGGCGATTTCGGCAGCCTCTTTCTTGTCATCGCTGAACGCGCGAATTTCGATCAGTGAGGTATTGCGCGATTGGCGGAGATCAATCCGTTTTAGAAGAATCTGGTACGTCTCGCTCGTCTGAAGCCGCCCTTCAGCGCCGTACTTCTTGGCCCACTTGTAATTAAGGTCGAGCTTCTCGATGACCTCGCCGAGCACCGGCTTGGAACGAATTTTCTCGAACTCAGTTTGAATGAAATAAGGGTCATAACCACCTTGCTGCTGGATTGCGAGGAGCGGTTGGATGTCGGTCAGATCCTTGCCCACGGATATGCGCGCCATGCTCATATACGTTTTTGGCAGGATGAAGGTGACAGCCGTGGTGGTCAGGACGACCAGCAGGAACACCGCGAGGATAACGGTCTTGCGGATGCGAATGATGCGCCAGTAATCCAGGAAATGAAGCTTGCTCTCTTCTGGAGCCGCAGTCGCGGGGGCGAAGTTCGGTTTTCTAGCAGTGTTCTTCTGTGTGTCCATAGCGAAAAAAAGGGGAGGCTAGAGTTTCAAGTCCAGCCTCCCCGTGTTCTAAAACAACTTTAAAGGCTTAGTAATTAGCGCGCAGCCCGACGAAGACGCGGTTGCGGGTGTACTCGCGAGCAACACCAGCGGCAACGATGTCAGAGTCAAGCTTATCAAAGAAGTACCCGGCTTCAGCGGCGAGGAACTCATTGATGTCGTAGGAAATCTGTGCGCCAGCGAACAGGATATGATCGTCGAAGTTAACGCGATCGTACTGCGCCCATTGGTAGTTGGCGAGAACGCTGGTGCGGAGCTTGCCGGTGAGGGCGTGGTTCCAGGAACCATAGACCATGGTGGTCTCAGCATCCTGAACAACCGTTGCCCCGACGCCGAGAACGTCTGTGGCCATGCGCTGATGGCGAGCGCCGAGTTGGATCGTGCTGCCTGGCAGGTATGTCCAGGTAATATTCCCATCCGCGTAAGGATTAATCGCGTCATCCCGCATCCCGGGGAGAGCGTTGAAGTAGTCAGCGTATTCGACACCACCACGAATCGAAGCGTTCAATTGCGGATTGAATGTGTGGTCAGCGCCGACGTAGAAATAGTGCGACAGGCGATCGCGATGGCTAGGACGGAGGACCCGGCCAGGAGCTGGGGTGATTCCGACGAAAGCGTCATCTTCAGTGTAGTCAATGAGGCCAGCCTGATAACCGATCACGCCCACAGTCTCAGGGACGATAGTGTAGCGGAGGTTGATGCGGCCATAGTGCTCAAAACGGTCGAGCAACTGGGAGAGGCCGGGGTTCTCGTAGTCGAACCAGTTGTTATCGTAGCCGAACACCAGGCCGAGCTGCTCGCTCATCTGGGCGGTCAAGCTAGCCTGCGCGCTATTGCGCATGTTGTCGCCCTCTGCGCGCAGCGGGAAAGCAATGCCGGAGCCAGGAGCAGCCAGAACTTCAGGTTCCTGGGCAATGACGAAGGAGTCAGTCAGGTCGAAGCTCAGGCGTTCGCTAAAGGTGTGGCTCAGCTTGCCGTTCACCTGATGGGAATGATCCGCGCTGCCAGCGTTCGGGCGGTCTTCGAACCAGCGCATCTGGTAGTTATAGCTCAAACCCAGAGTTGTTTGGTCCAGGAAGAGGTTCAGAGCCGCGTAAGGCCCGACTTCTGCGCCGAAGCTCTCTTGCTCGAAACCATCAGGAGACGTGTTGATGTTGTCGTCATAGAACCCACGCAGGGTCGCGCCAATGCTCCATGGTTTCTCGCCTTGGCTGTTAGCCTGGCCTTGAGCATTTACCGCAATGGCTCCCAATGCGAGGAGACTCGCTGACGCAATCAGTTTTTTCATACGTAATTCTTCCTAATTAATTACCGCCCAGAGTTTGGTTTTTGAAAAGTGGCCATCCTTTTACTTTTCGTGCCCAGTGTTGTCAACTTCGATTTCCTCGTAAGCTTCCGTCTTTGCACAGGCTTGGACGCGCTCTATCTGCCCCATCTATTGCGGTCGCTCAAGAACAAATGTTCGGGAAGCATGCCTCTCGGGGATTGCCTGAGGGGGAACTCAGGGGGCACATTCGTCCGGAGCAACGCCTCCAGCACAAACCGACCCCATGCGCTATCGGGGCCTTTCAGAACTTCCGTGGTGAACCGCCCGTCCAAAGTTAACGGGCTGAGATAAAGCCCTTGGATTGGCTTCTGATAATCGTTGATGTAGAAGAAGTCGCTCGGGGTTGTCTCACCTGCGTCCAAGGTGTTCAGCACACACTTCCTTTGACCGTACCAAGCTATCGCCCAGGGCATGTCGCTCATCATGATCTCGTTCTCCTTCATCCAGCCGCTGATGTGCTGGAGGGCTCCCGGCGAGTAAGGCGGCCAGGCTATGCTAAACCCGCGCGGGGGCAGCAGCTTGACGATCAAGCTCGCGCAACCCACTAGGACGAAAACGGTGATGACCATCCGCCGCCACGCCAACGCGGGCAGGTTCATTTGGTCCAGGAACACGAAAAACATGGCCGAGCCGAAGGTGAGGAGCAACGGAGCCAGGAGGATCAGCAGGTTTTCGGAGCTGGGGCCCGCATCGTAGTATTCCGTTCGACCGAGAGATTGAACGATCAGCAAGACCACCCCTGCCCCGACAATGAACCATTTCAATCGCTGCAACCCGACGTTGTTAAAGCGGATCAGCAAAGCGGCCACAAACAACGCCCCAACCAAACTCCCGGCAAAGCTTTCAACACCCGCGCTCAAAACACCCGAGGCTCCCTCGACGAGCTTGCGCATGTAATCACGAAGGGCAAACGGCTTCATGTCTGTCTCGAAGTTCTTGGGCATCGAACGCTCCAGCCGGTTCTTCGGGTAGTGTGGGGTGGATTCGAACACCGCGTAACCAGCGACACCGAATGGGGTGCCGCTCACCGCCACGTTTCGCGCGATCCAAGGGGATACCACCACCGTGAAACTGGCCAGGACAACTGCCAGGGCCACACCTTTTCGGGCTCTGAGCACCAATGCCAGGAAGAAGCAGACAGGGATCAGCAGAAACCCAAACGAATACCGCGTCAGGCAACCAACTCCAATTAGAACGCCGATGGCGAGCGAGAGTGGAATGACCCCTTTCGGCGCCTGGAGTGGATCCTCCTCACGGGAACGCGCTTCCAACGCGAATAAACAATTCGCGATGAGCATCACGATTAGGAGCAGCAGCATGGTGGGAAGTCCAGTGTTGGAATATTCCCAGAGCAGCCCGTTCCCAATCAGCAGAGCAGCCGTCAGCCAGGCCACAGCGTTATCGAATAACCTGCGCGCCAGGAAGAAGGTAGCCACGATCACCGCGGCGAAAAAGAGTTGGTTCAAAACGGTGACCGCTATTTCCGGCTCATACCTGGAGGCTCCTGCCGCGAATTGATGGCTAACTGGGGCGACCTTGAACAACCCCGCGAGCAAATAAGGATACACCGGAGCGTTTGCCAAGTCAGGGTGAGCGTTAGTGAGGACATTCACCTCACCCTGATGCCGTTGAAGAAGGGCAATGCTGAAGGGACGAATATGATCCGTCGTGAACCCTTTGCCTTGGGAGATATTCCGCCCCACCTGGGCCAGGTCCATCATCTCAGGGGTCGTGAAGTTTCGATACTCGCGCACATCATACCAAACGGCGAGCGCGAGAACCCCTAGAAAAAAGACCAGCCGCTTGAGCAGGGTCGCTCCCCTGCCCTCTTCCAGTGAATGGATCCACTCTTGAATTCCAGGCATTTAATATCCTTCCAGGCCGTAAGTGTTGATTTTGCGGTGCAACGTCCGCCGACTCATCCCCAGCTTCTTCGCAGCCAGAGTCCGATTGCCGAGATGCTCCTTGAGAGCGTGAATTATCAGCTGTTTCTCAGCTTCCTTGACCGTGGCGGGCGGTTCCCCCCCACCTCCTACTGCGGGCGGCAGGGAACCAGAGGCGCTCTCAATCGGCAAGAGCGGTCTTCCGGAGATCACTGAAGGAGGCAGATCGCGAACAGTGATTTTATCCTTCCGGCAGAAAATAACCGCCCGCTCAATGGCGGCCCGCAACTCACGGACATTCCCTGGCCAGGAGTAAGAAACCAGCAGGTCCAGAGCTGGAGGCTCGATATCCGTAATCGTTTTTCCGTTCTCCCCCGCGAACTCCTTGAGGAAGGCTTGGGCCATCAGCGGAATGTCTTCTTTGCGATCACGGAGCGGCGGCAACTCGACTTGAACAACGCTTAACCTGAAAAAGAGATCTTCGCGGAACTTCTTCTCCTGAACGAGCCGGTGCAGATCCTTGTTGGTCGCAGCGACCAGCCGCACGTCCGCGCTTAAGGTTTTGCTTGAGCCGACCCGCTCGAACGTCCGCTCCCCGAGGAAACGGAGCAGCTTAACCTGAACGATCTGGTCAATTTCCGCGATTTCATCGAGGAAGAGAGTTCCACCTTGGGCTTGCTCAACCCGCCCTTGCCGACGCTCATGCGCTCCGGTGAAGGCGCCCTTCTCATGCCCGAACAGTTCGCTTTCGAGCAATGTCGCGGGGAGAGCCGCGCAATTAACAGCCACCAAGGGAAGCTTCGCTCGAGGGCTAAGCTGATGAATCGCCTTGGCGATCATCTCCTTGCCCGTGCCGCTCTCACCGAGAACCAACACATTGGCGCGCGTGGGCGCGACCTGCCGCACCACGTCGAACACCTCCTGCATCGCGGGCGATTCACCAATGATCCGTTCCAGACCGAAGCGTTGGTGCAGTTGCTGGCGCAAGGTGACGTTCTCAACCTCCAGCGTTTGCGAGCGAAGCGCGCGCTTAATGCGGAACTCCAGCTCATCAATCGAAAGCTTGCCCTTGGCGATGTAGTCGTCCGCGCCCTTTTTGATCGCTTCAACGGCGAGTTCCTCAGACCCATACGCCGTCATGAGGATGCAGACCGGTGGTTTCGGAAGCGACTTCGCGCGGGTGATCAACTTCAGCCCGTCATCCGTCCCGAGGCGGAAGTCGGTAAGCAGCACACTGAAGGATTCCCGCTCCAGGAGATCCACAGCGCTTTGGACAGAATCCGCAATGTAAACGTCGTAGCTATCCTCAAGCGCGGCGCGGAGGCCGTCACGCTGCGTCTTTTCGTCGTCAACGATCAACAGGCTCGGGTTCACGATGCGGACTCCTCGCGTGGTTCCGGCAGCAAGCGTGCGGCGGCTTGCGGCGCGCCGGACAAAAGGCGCTGTGCTCTCTCCAGGGCGGGAAGCCAAATGCGGAATGAGGTTCCTTCCCCGGGGCGGCTATCAATGTCGATGCGCCCGCCGTGATCCCGCACGATGCGCTGGACGATCATCAAACCAAGCCCGGTGCCCTTTTTCTTGGTGGTGAAGAACGGCTCGAA
The DNA here is from genome assembly GCA_035627835.1 of Candidatus Methylomirabilota bacterium. Taxonomy (GTDB): domain Bacteria; phylum Verrucomicrobiota; class Verrucomicrobiia; order Limisphaerales; family SXQI01; genus DASPKX01. The sequence goes on along the minus strand of DASPKX010000062.1, from coordinate 11,002 downwards.
GATGCGCTTGAGCTGTTCCGGTGACATGCCTGCCCCGGTATCCTTCACCAGAACGGAGACTCCGTCCGGCATTGTTCCCGTCTGGATGGTGATCTCCCCGCCGCGCCCCGTTGCTTGCATCGCGTTTTTGACCACGTTGACCAACGCTTGTTTGATCTGGGCTGGATCCAGGGGAACTTTTGGCAAATGGCCCGCGGGTTTTAAAGCCAAATGAACGCCCCGGTTTTCCAGTTCCGGCCGCAGTAATTCCGCAGTTTCTTCAATCACTTCGTTGAGGGAGCGCAACTCGAGTTTCGGCGCCCGTGGGCGCAATGCCTGGAGAAAATCGGTGATGATATAATCGAGACGGTTGATTTCGCCTTTGGCCACCCGGACATAACTCTCCAGTTTCTCGGTGGCAGAATCGAGGTGCGAGTCGGGCGGGGCATCCGCTTCGGCACGCTTCCGCTGCAGCTTGCGCAGTTCACGCTCCATTAGCTGCAAGTGGATGTGCAAAGCATTTAGCGGATTGCCGATCTCATGCGCGACGCTGGCCGCGAGCAGGGTCAAGGCTTGCAATCGCTCCGTTTCGATGGCTTCAAATGTCTGCTGCCGGGCCTCCGTGGCGTCGTGGAGGATGAGCGCTATGCCCGAAGGGCCTTCATGCTCGCCGTCGAGCGGCGCGGCATACATGCGAATAAAACGGGGGCGCGGGAAGGCGATTTCAAACTCATGCCGCACGATGCGCTGGCCTCCCGCAGCATCGAGGCTCAGGATTTTCTCCCAATCAACTTCGTTGAGGTATTTGCTGATGTGCTGGCCTTCAACGAGGCTGGCCTGAAGCCCGAGCAGATGCGTCGTCGCCGAGTTTAAGTAGAGGATCCGGCCGCCTTCATCCAGGACGAGCACGCCATCCTCAATGGCGTTGAAAACGGTTTCCAGGAAGGTGCGCTCGCGGGCGAGGCGTTCGATGACAGTTTGCAGCCCGTGGGTGTCGAGGCGGCCAATTCGGCCGAGAACACGATCCAGGAAGGTCGATTTTTGAAAGGTCGATTTGGGGCGGGATCCTTTCATGTTTGCTTACCACCACCCTTTGCGACGGAAGTAAATGTATGTGCCGAGGGTGGAAATTGCGGTGAGAACGATGACTGTTGCATACCCATACTTCCAATCGACCTCAGGCATGGAGCTGAAGTTCATGCCATACCAGGTTCCCAGCAACATGGTCGGCGTGGTGATGACAGTGATTAACGTCAGCAACTTCACCACTTGGCCGGTCTCGTTTGAAGACATGTTCAAGTACACCTGGAGCGTTCCCGTCAACGAATCCATGTAGTTCTGCGCCACTTCGCTAATGTGGAAAAGCGCGTCGTAAACGTCCCGGAAGTAAGGAACAAGGTGAGCGCGAATGAGCTTGAACTCGCCGCGCGCAAACCGCGCCAAAACCTCGCGTTGCGGCCCGATGATCTGGCGCAAGTGGAACACCTCCTTTTTGACCTGGATGATCCGATTCAGCGTGTGCCGTGAAGGGGATTGAAGAGCCTCAGTTTCCAATTCACCAATCTCAAACGCCAATTCATCCAGCGCCGGCTTGTAGTTCTCCACAATCCCATCGAGCAGCGTATGGGCCACTCGGTCCGGCGCGCGCGCCACATGCACGTTGCTCCGGATGCAGCGGTCTGCGGTGCTTTGAACGGCTTTGAGCGGCCGGTCGTGATAGGTCACCAGAAAATTTCGGCCGAGAAAGAAATTCAGCTCACTGGTGGCAAACACCCCATCTTTGCGGCTGTAATCGACCGCATGGATGACGATGAATAGGTATGGCGAAAACCGATCCTCCTCCTTCGGCACATACTCTTCGACTTTCGGAGAAGGGCTGACGGTGATGCAGTCCTCAACAGAGAGCGGGTGGAAATGAAAGATGTCCTCAAGGACAATCTTTGCCTCTTCGGGGCTGGGGGCTTCGAGATCAACCCACAGGAACAGGTTGGTGTCCGCCAAGAGCGTCGGCATTAGAAATGCCTCGATGTCCTGGCTGTGCAAACGTCCCTGGGTGGTGAAAACAAACGAACGTATCATTTAGCGCTCGGCGACCCCGAGAAACAACGGGCGCCAGTGTATGCGTTTGCACCTTCATAGCAAGCAAGCGCGCAGGGTGCGCTCTGCTTAAACCGACACCTCGGCAGCGGAGACGGAGTAGATCGGCGGCAAGTTGTCGGCGATCACGCGCCAACTCTCCCCCTCATCGGTGGAGGCATACAACTTGCCGGTGTTGGTGCCAAAATAGACGCCCGGATTGCGGTGCCGATCTAAAGCCATGCCTTCCCGGTAAACTCCCATGAAAGCATCTTGTTGCGGCAAGCCATTGGTAAAAGCCGCCCAGGTCGCCCCGCCATCGCGGGAGCGGAAGACGCGCAGAGCGCCGTCAGGCGGGCAGCGAAACTCGCCGCCTTTAAGTGGGAGCACGAACAGGGTTTTCTTGTCGTGCGGGTGAACGCCAAGCGGAAAACCAAAATCTGATGGCAACCCCGTGCTAATCTCCACCCAACTCGCTCCCCCGTCCTCGGAGCGGTACATTCCACAGTGGTTCTGTTGATACAGGGTTTTTCCGTCCGCTGGGGAAAGCAGGAGCTTGTGAACGCATTGGCCTACCTCCGCAAACTTCTCAGGGAGGAACTCAGCGCGGGTGCCCTTGTTGGCGGGCGCCCAGGTTTCGCCTGCATCTTCGGTCTTAAACACGCCTGCGGCCGAGATGCCCACAAAGATCCGGCGTGGATTGGCTGGATCCACCTGGATCGAGTGCAGGCACATGCCGCCCGCGCCCGGATTCCAATGTGCGCGGGTTGGATGTGAGCTGAGGGACGGGATCTCCGACCAAGTGGCGCCTCGGTCGTGTGACCGGAACAGAGCAGCTGGCGCGATGCCACAATAAAGAACATCCGGCTCGTTCGGGTTGCCAGGCTCCACATGCCATAAACGCTCCAGAGTTTTCCCTGAATCCTTTGCGAACGCAGGCCCGGGGCTCGCGCTCGCCCAATTCGCGCCCCAATCATCTGTATAGGCCAGCTCGCATCCGAACCATGCGTCGTTGGCAGTCGCAAACACCCGCCCAGTTCGGCTGTCATAAATTGCGTGGTTAATCTCGCGCCCCGGATGGAAAGGACCGCGCATGAACCAGCTTTGCCGATCTTTAGAGTGTAGAAAGAAAAGTCCCTTCTTCGTCCCGACCAGGAGAGTGGTTTGCATAGATCCCGGGCAAAGATTGCCGAGCGGGGAGCGGCGGAGCAATGCGATTTTAGAAGGTGGTTGACTGAATGGCCTGTCCAAAGGCAACTCTGCTGCGAGCGACAACTTGGCTCATACCTTGCTCTGCATAACCAGCGTCCATGAACGAACCGGCCCCAAAAACACGCCCCAAGAACCCCGAGTTGCGTGAGCGCGATGAGCGGCTTGACGCTCTAAAGGCGGCTTTGGGTAAAATGGCGCACGACTTCAACAACTTCCTCGTGCCGTTGTTGGGGTATGTCGCCTTGTTGCAGGAAGAGGTTCCCGCAGGCTCAACGGCGGCTGGATACGCGTCCACTCTTGAGACAGCCACCCGTAAATCAGAGAAGTACCTCGATACTATTCTGATGGCGATGCGGCCATATCGCCGATTTAGCCCTAAACCCTTCAACTTTGCCGCCACTCTTCGCCAGTCCGCCCACGCTTGGCAGAGCGCGCTTCCCTCCGACAGCCAGATCGCGTTGACCGTCTCCGCGCCTGAAGAAGCGCACCTCGTGGGCGATGAAGCGCAATGGAAGCTGGTGATCGAGCATCTGCTCAGCAATTCCCGGCATGCGCTGGCCACCGGAGGCCAACTCGAAATTACCCTCGCGAGCGACCAGATCGCCTTTGACCACAGCGCTGAGTTGAATATCGCATCTGGACCAGCGTATCGCCTGGTTGTTCGCGACACGGGCGTCGGCATGAATCCGGAAACGCTTCGCCGCTGCTGCGAACCCTTCTTTTCGACCAAAGGCAGCCCAGCTTATCCGGGGCTCGGTCTCACCCTGGCGCATAGCATCACGCAGCTTCATGGCGGACAGCTTGTTATCGAATCCGCTGAGGACCAGGGAACAACTGTGACGATGTGGATGCCGCCGGAGAACGGAGCTGGATTGGGCGCCCGCCCGAGCAGCTCGGCTCGGCAGAAGGATAAGCTCGAAGGGAAGATCCTTCTGGTTGAGGATGACCCTCTCGTTCGTGAAGTAATTAAAACCTCCCTCCAAAAGACTCGCCGCGACGTGCTCGTCGGGAGCGACGGAGCGGAAGGACTGAAGCTCTTTAATCGGCATGCGGGCCAAGTCCGGCTCGTGATTACAGACGTGACCATGCCTAAAATGAATGGGGTGGAGCTTTTCCAGGCTGTGCGTGAGCAAAACCCTGAAGTGAAGGTAATTTTCGTGAGCGGTGCGGATGATGGGCCGTTAGCGACGTTGGAAAGCGCAAAACTTCGCCAAGCACTGGTGCTGAGGAAGCCGTTCACGTTAAAGGCATTTAGCCAAGTCGTTGAATCCTGCCTTGGGTAAGAGCGTTTTGCCCCCGAAAACAAGCGCTTCGCCCCTGCGGCTTTTTCTTGTTCCCCACGCACGTTAAGCTGACAACATATCCATGTTGTTGCTTTCCCGCGTAGAAAGCTGCGCGTGAGTTATTACCCTGTATGCCAGACGAACTCCCTCCGGCGGCCCCTCAACCGCCCGCTCGCAAGAAGTATGTCCGCGCGGTCGGACCGAAACTGCGGGTCGTCCTCTATATAGTTTTCGGTTTGGTCGCCCTGCTCGGCGCGAATTCGGCTTACCTCATCAGCATCACCATTATGGAGAAGTTGTCTGGGCTTACGTACCAGAACTACTTCTACCAGCTAATGTTTCTGGCCCATCTGGTGCTCGGCCTGCTGCTGCTGGTGCCCTTCATCATCTTTGGGATTGGCCACATCAAGAACTCACACAATCGCCCGAACAAAAGAGCCGTGCGGGTGGGTTACGCGCTTTTCTTTGTCGCGCTTGCGCTGCTGTTCTCGGGTGTGGCTCTGACGCGGCTCGATTTCTTTGAAATCAAAGACCCAGCTATCAGGCGGGTTTCCTACTGGGTTCATATCATCACGCCGCTGGTAGCTGTGTGGCTGTACATCCTGCATCGGCTGGCCGGGCCCCGGATCAAGTGGAAAGTGGGCCTAAGCTGGGCCGGCGCGGTCGCCGCCATGGTCGTCTTGATGGTGAGTCTGCATAAGCAGGATCCCCGAAAGTGGAACGTGGCGGGTCCGAAAGAGGGGGAAAAATACTTCAAACCTTCGCTGGCTCGCACAGCCACAGGCAACTTTATCCCTGCCAAGACGTTGATGATGGATGAGTACTGCATGAAGTGCCACACCGACGCTTACAAAGGTTGGTTCCATAGCTCGCACCATTTCAGTTCGTTCAATAATCCACCGTACCTATTCAGCGTTCGAGAGACACGCCAGGTCGCTTTAAAGCGCGATGGGAACGTGAAAGCAGCGCGATGGTGCGCGGGTTGCCATGACGTGGTGCCATTCTTCAGCGGGGCGTTCGATGATCCAAATTATGACGATGTGAACCACCCCACCTCGCAAGCGGGCATCACTTGCACCGCATGCCACGCGATCACCCATGTGCACAGCACAAAAGGGAACGCGGATTACACGATTGAGGAGCCGTTGCATTACCCCTTTGCCTTCAGCACGAACAGCTTGCTCCAATTCATCAACAATCAATTGGTCAAGGCGAAGCCGGAGTTCCACAAAAAGACCTTCCTCAAGCCGCTGCACCAAACGGCCGAATTTTGCTCCACTTGCCATAAGGTTCATCTCCCGCAGGAGCTGACGCACTATAAAGAATTCCTGCGAGGGCAGAATCACTACGACACGTTCCTCCTGAGCGGTGTCTCCGGCCACAACGCCCGCAGCTTTTATTATCCGCCCAAAGCCGAGCAAAATTGCAACAACTGCCACATGCCGCTCCAGAAGATGGAGGATGACTTCGCTGGCAAGCGATACGGCACCAATGACGCCCTCATGGTTCATAACCATTTGTTCCCGGCGGCCAACACCGGGGTGGCGCACTTGCTCGGATTCACGAATGCGGTCAAGGCCCATTCTGACTTCCTGAAGGGCTCAGTCCGCGTCGACATCATTGGCATCAAAGAAGGCGGAACCATCGACGCGCCACTAATCGGACCACTCCGTCCAAACGTCCCAGCCCTCAAGCGGGGAAAGAAATACTTGCTCGAAATCGTTTTGCGCACGGTGAAGCTCGGCCATCCGCTGACCCAGGGGACTGCTGATTCAAATGAGCTGTGGGTGGATGGAACCCTCCGCTCAGGACAGAAAGTGGTCGGGCGGACAGGTGGGCTCGGCGATTACAACCGGGTCGATCCATGGTCGCATTTCGTCAATGTTTACATGCTCGACCGGCATGGCAATCGAATCGACCGGCGCAATCCGCAGGACATTTTTACTCCGCTCTACAATCATCAAATCCCCCCCGGCGCCGCGCAGGTGGTTCACTACGAGTTCACGGTGCCGGAGGATTTGAACGAGCCGCTCAAGGTCGATTTCAAATTTAACTACCGGAAGTTCGACACGACCTACATGCAGTATGTTTACGGGAAGAGTTACACCAACACCCTGCCCATTGTGGAAATGGCGAGCGACAGCATCACCTTCCCGATCGAGGGTGTGGATGCGGTGGTGACGAACGCGCCTTCTCCGATCATCCCATGGCAACGCTGGAATGATTATGGCATTGGCTTGTTCCTCGAGGGTGACAAAGGCTCGGAAAAGGGTGAACTCATTCAAGCCGAGCACGCCTTTAAGGAAGTGGAAAAACTCGGGCGCGCCGATGGCCCGCTCAACCTGGCTCGTGTTTACCTGAAGGAGGGCCGTTTGGAGGACACAGTTGCGGCCTTGCAACGCGCCGCGAAATTTGATCCTCCCGCCCCGCGTTGGACCATTGCCTGGCTCAACGGCCTGGTGAACAAACAAAACGGCTATCTCGATGAAGCCATCAAGGAGTTCACCAGCATTCTGGAGGACCGCTATCCTGAACTGGAGCAGCGCATGTTCCATTTCAGCAAGGATTACGAAGTCATCAACGAGCTTGGCCAAACCTTGTTTGAGCGCGCTAAACTTGAGCGTGGCAACCGCGAGCGCCAGCAGGAGTTCTTAAAAGCCGCCGTGGCGCGCTTTAAAAAGACGCTGGAGTTGGACTCGGAGAACCTGGCGGCGCACTACAACCTCTCGCTCATTTACCCGTTGCTGGGCGAAACCGCCCTTGCGGAGGAGCATCGACAGGCTCACGAGCGGTACCGGCCGGATGATAATGCCCGCGACAAGGCAATCGCAATTCACCGCCGGAACAACCCGGCTGCGGACCATGCCGCCCAATCCATTGTCATTTATCCGCTGCAACGAAAAGAAGCTTTGGCGCGAGAGGGTGCGGCCCCGGCCAAGCTCGCGCAAAATGAATAGCCACCGGTTGCAGGATCTTGCTTCCAGCGCCACATTCCACCCACTTTTCCCATGAGCGACAAACCGTCCCCAGAGCGGCCTGAAGAAAATGAAGAACTGGCCCATTACGATGACGCGGTCATAGGCCGCGCATTTAAATGGAGCGCGGTCGCGGCTGCTGTCCTGTTAGCCGCTGGCGGCGGAGCGTTCTATGTGCTGAGCCGAAAACCAGCTCCCGCGCAGGCTAAGATGACCGCGTTGAACGCGCCTAAACCTGCGGAGCGCTTTGCTCAGGCGGAAGCGCCTCAAGCTCGGTTCACGGACGTGACCAGCGCGGCTGGCATCGATTTCACCCACGTGAGCGGCGCGACTGGAGAGAAGTTGCTGCCCGAGACCATGGGCAGCGGTGTTGCTTTCCTAGATTTTAATAACGATGGGCACCAGGACTTGTTGTTCGCCAACGGCGCGCATTGGCCTTCGACTGCCGCAGGCAAGACTGCAGCCACCCCTGCCCTTTATCAGAATGACGGAACCGGCAGCTTCAAAAACGTGACGGCAGGCTCGGGCCTGGACACGAGCTTCTACGGAATGGGGATCGCCTCTGGAGACTTCGACAACGATGGGTTCGTCGATGTCTACTTCACCTGTGTCGGGGAAAACAAGCTCTTCAAAAACCTGGGCAATGGAAAGTTTAAGGAGATAGCGCAGGAGGCAGGCGTCGCGGGGCAATCGAGCGATTGGAGCACAGCCGCAGCGTTCGTGGACATCGACAATGATGGAGACCTTGATCTTTTCGTGGGCCGCTACGTGCGTTGGTCCCGGGAAATTGATTTCGAGGTCGGCTACAAGCTTGTTGGTGTGGGCCGCGCCTACGGGCAGCCGATGAATTTCGAAGGGGCTTTTCCCGCGCTATACCGCAATGAAGGGAACGGAAAGTTCTCTGACATCAGTGAGAGCGGCGGTGTGCAGGTGAAAAATAAGGCCACCGGGATACCAACCGCAAAGACATTGGGTGTGGCCCCAACGGACATCGACAATGACGGGTGGATCGACCTTGTCGTGGCGAATGACACCGTTCAAAATTTTGTTTTTCACAATCAGAAGAACGGGACATTTAAGGAAATCGGCGCGGTGGCTGGCGTGGCCTTTGACAGCTATGGCGCGACACGCGGCGCAATGGGCATCGATGCGGGGCATTTCCGCAACGACGATGCGTTAGGGATCGTCATCGGCAACTTCGCCAATGAAATGACGGCGCTTTATGTCTCACAGGATCAGCCGTTGCTTTTCTCGGACGAAGCGATCGGCGAGGGAATTGGTCCTGCCAGCCGCTTGCTGCTGAAGTTCGGTATTTTCTTCTTCGACTATGATTTGGATGGACGCCTCGACGTGCTCAGCGCGAATGGCCACCTCGAAGAGGAGATCAACAAAGTGCAGCAGAGCCAAACCTACGCGCAACCAGCCCAGCTTTTCTGGAACAGCGGCCGGGCGCCCACCTTTATCCCGTTGGCGGTTGATAAAGCAGGCGCAGATCTCTTTAAACCACTGGTCGGCCGCGTGTCAGCATACGCTGATATCGACAACGATGGCGACTTGGACGCGGTGATCACCCAAACCGGTGGCAAACCGCTCCTCGTCCGCAACGACCAGGAGCTAAAGCACAACTGGGTGCGCCTGAAGCTGGTGGGGAAGAAATCTAACCGCGACGCGATCGGCGCTACGGTGACCGCGAAATTAGGCGAACAGAAAATCACTCGCCAGGTAATCCCTACCAAGAGTTACCTCTCCCAATCAGAACTCCCTGTCACGCTCGGACTCGGTAAAAACGATAGATTCGACTCTGTTGAGATTCGCTGGCCAGATGGATCCGTGCAGAAACTCGCTCAAGTGGAGCCAAACAAGCTCACGCGAGTGGAGCAGCTGTAATCCCCGACCTCAGGATGCCCGGTCGGGGACCGGGCTTACCATGGCTGCTCTTTTGGAGCAGCGGCCACGGATCAAAGCGCGTGCAAGCCGTTCCCACGGGTCCATTTTCAAAAGGATCAGTGTGTGGCGGACGTTGTCTGGGTCCGCGTCCGGGTGGTGTTTAAGAACCTCCGCTACTTCCGCGCGCAAGGCAGCGGCTTCCGCGAGCAGGGCCTTTTCCTTAGCGCCAAAGTCATCCGGTTCCACGTAAGAAATGTACCGCCAATCATAGGAACTGTCAGCTCCATTAACCGAGGCGGATTGAAAGCAAAAAGCGCCAATCGGTCGCTTTGCAGCGGTCCAATTGGCGCCTTGCTTCGGTTCCTCTCCGAAATCTTAGCTGCAGCCGAGGCTCTCGCCGCAGTTCAGGCACTTGTAGCAAGCGCCGTTACGCACGGCGATGCTGCCGCACTTCGGGCAAGGTGGCGCATCCATTTGGAAGTGAGCCAGCGTTTGGCTCAGCGTGAGAACCGTCGTGCTCACGTGGCCGGCGCTTGCTGTCTTCAGCGCGCGAAATTCCTTCTCTGGACTCACAGGCAGCTCAGGAACGGGCTTGTTTACGTTCCGCTCAATCTCCTCCTGCAATCCAGGCATCGGCAGGTCAGCCTGCGCCACAGCGGCTGGGTTCATCGCTTCGCGATAACCGGGGATGAACTTGAGCGCCATCCAGCGGAACACGTAGTCGATGATGGAGGAGGCGTTGCGGATCTCTGGGTTCTTCGTGAAGCCAGATGGCTCAAAGCGCTGGTGCGCGAACTTCTTCACCAACGCTTCCAACGGCACGCCGTATTGAAGCGACATGCTCGTCAGCGTGGCCACAGAATCCATGAGTCCGCCAATTGTGGAGCCTTCCTTGGCCATGGTGATGAACAACTCGCCAGGGGAGCCATCCTCGAACAAACCGACATGCATGTAGCCTTCGTGGCCTGCGATGTCGAACTTGTGCGCCAGGGCTGTGCGAGTGTCTGGCAGCTTGCGGCGTGTGGCCCGGCCCGATTCGAAGCGCAACTGTGCGACTTCCGCTTCGAGTTGTTTAAGGCGCTCAAGGGCAGCCTTAAGCTCGGAGCCCGCCTCAGCCTGGGCGCCGCCTTCGTTCGTCTTTTTGGTGTTCAGCGGCTGCGAGCGCTTCGAGCCGTCGCGGTAAATCGCGACGCATTTCAAGCCCATCTTCCAGGCCTGAATGTAGGCGTCCATGATGTCCTCCACTGTGCACTCATTCGGGAGGTTCACCGTTTTGGAGATTGCGCCGGAGATGAACGGCTGGGTTGCGCCCATCATCTTCAGGTGGGCCATGTAGTTGATGCTGCGCTTGCCCCGATACGCCTTGAACGCGCAATCAAAAACCGCGAGATGCTCTGCGCGCAGGGGCGTTGGGTGGCTCACGCCAGCGTCATCAACGACGTCTTCAATGGTGTCCCATTGCTCGATGTGGGCGATGATTTTGGCCTTCTGCTCGTCGCTGTACCCGAGGCGGGTGAGCGCTTCAGGGACGGTGCGATTGACGATCTTGAGCATGCCACCGCCAGCGAGAAGCTTGTACTTCACCAAGGC
>DASPKX010000061.1:0-45925 GCA_035627835.1 Candidatus Methylomirabilota bacterium | reverse complement strand
AACCGCGGGTGATGTCCTTCTTCGGCCCGACCCTGAGCGACTACTTCCTCCACCTCATCCGCGACATCGAAACCGAAATCTGCTCCCCGCCTCCGCCCCGACCTTGAACCCGAACAGGCGGTAACCACGAACGGCACGAAGAACACGGAGAAAGGGACAGGCAGGATCTCCGCAGTTGGCGCAGATTCCGCAGATTAAGAAGTTGCAAGAGGCAGCGGATCGTCATGCGGCAACGCTTTCACCTCTCTCCAGGCCTCCACTTTTGCCAAAGCTATGTTGGACCGACGGACTCCAGATGGCGAACAGCTGTGGAAACCTGAGGGAGTGTAACGCCCTGGCCATCTCCGCTAATTCTGCTCACTTCCTGTTAGATTCCGAATCGTCGTCTTCGTCCCCTTTGTGGTTCACTGCCTGCGTTTTTCACCCTTCTAATCTGCGGAAATCTGCGCAATCTGCGGACGTCCCATTCCCGCTCCCCCTTACTTCCACCCTCAGGGCCCCGACATCCCGAGGCTGACATAACCAACCATGAAAAGGAGCATCACCGAATCGTCGCCACTGACGCTACGAATCGTCCATAGGAGAACTAATATGAGCGACGATGAAACGGACAGTTGCGCCGACTGGACCGGCTTCGGCCGGCAGATTTGCAAAATCTGCAATGCTTTCCCCCTTTCGAATCTTCCTCGTCGCCCTCGCGCTCCTTGCACTTGCTCCGAAGGGTTGGGCCGCAGGGGGGACAGTCGTTGCCTGGGGGGATAACCGCACGGGCCAAGGCGTTGTCCCAGCTGGGCTCAACGATGTCGTGGCCATCGCCGTCGGCGAGTGGCACAACCTCGCCCTGAAGTCTGACGGGAGCCTCGTTGCCTGGGGCTACAATGCCAGTGTGCCTCATGATCTCGGCAAAGTTGTGGCGGTCGGCGCAGGCGGATATCACAACATGGCCGTGCGGCCAGACGGCACCATTCGTGCATGGGGCGCAAACAACTATGGCCAGATCAACGTTCCCCCCGGACTTACGGACGTTGTCGATGTGAAGGGCGGCTGGGTTCACAGCATTGCTTTGAAACGCGATGGCACGGTGGTCGGCTGGGGCCGCGGCACTGAAGGCCAGACCACCCCTCCGCCAGGCCTGACCAACGTCGTCGCCATATCTTCGGGCGAATACCATAACCTCGCGTTGAGGTCCGATGGCACAATCGTGGGCTGGGGATATAACGGCTTTGGAGCAGTCAACATTCCTGCAGAGCTGAGCAACAACGTCGTCGCTGTCGCCGCAGCTGGCTTGCACAGCATGGCCTTGAAGAACGATGGCACCGTGGTTGCCTGGGGCTGGAACAAGCATGGCCAGACTGACGTTCCGGCCGGTCTGCGCGACGTGATCGCCATTGCCGGTGGCGCGGAGCACAGTCTCGCGCTTAAATCTGATGGCACGATCGTCGGCTGGGGAGCGAACGATGGTTGGGCCAGCAACGATCCAAGCTGCGAAAGCGTGAACCACTCTTGCCCACGCAAATACACCGGCCAGATCACAATTCCTGCGGGGCTCAACAACGTCGTCTCTATTGCCGCAGGTGTTTTCCACAGCGTTGCGCTCGTCGCTCCAAGCGCCCCGCAAGCTCCGTCAGCGCCAGGATTGTCCATTGCCTCGGTGACCGAAACGAGCATCAGCTTGACCTGGCCCGATCTCCCGAATGAAGCCGGGTATCGCCTTGAGTCCCGCGTCGGCACAAGTGGAACCTGGACCGAGATCGCAACGCCGGCCGCGAACGCCACGACCTTCACGCATACGCGCCTCAGCGCCGGGACGACCATTTACTATCGGCTCCGCGCTTTCAATAACGTGGGCACATCCGCTTATTCAGCCGAGGTCCATGCAACCACCCAGAAGCCGCTGCCCACGCCAACTTTGCGCCTTGGAAGCGCCACCCACAACCAGGTGAACCTGCAGTGGGACGACGTTGATGGCGAGACTGGCTACACGCTCGAGCGCAAGACGGGCGCTTCCGCCTGGTCCGTCGTCGCGTCGCCAGCCGCTGGCGCCACCGCCCACACAGACACCAGCGTGGCCGCCTCGACAACCTATCTCTATCGGCTTCGTGCTGTAAACCAAACGGGCGCTTCCGCGTATTCCGCAGAACTCACGGCCACCACGCCACCGCCACCGCTCGGCACACCCACCCTGCGCCTGGGAGCCACGGCGCACAACCAGGTGGTGCTGCAATGGGACGATGTTGCGAGTGAAACGGGTTATACTCTTGAACGCAAAACCGGGCTGCGCGACTGGATCGTCGTTGCTTCGCCCGGCGAGGGCGCCACGAGTTTCACAGACACCACTGTGAACGCGTCGGCGACTTATCATTACCGCATCAAATCGTTCAACACAGTTGAGGCTTCGCCCTACTCACCGGAAATCAGCGTCACCACCCCCGCCGCGCCACTCCAACCGCCAGCAGCGCCGACCCTCACAGGTACCGTCGCCTCGCACAACACCTTGAATCTGCAATGGGCTGCCGTCGCCTCCGCCAACGAATTCAGGTTAGAGCGGCGAACCGCGGGAACCAGCTCATGGACAGAGATCGCTCGCATTGATGGAGGTTCCACAACGCACGTGGATGCGGGCTTGGCCGCGAACACCACCTATGTGTATCGCTTGCGCGCCTCCAACAGCGCGGGGGTCTCCCCATATTCCGGCGAATTGAGCCTCACCACCAGCGCGCCGCCGTTGCAGGTTCCGGTCGCGCCCGTGCTCGAGGCCCAGGCCACGTCGCACGCGCAAGTCGCGTTGAGCTGGGGCTCAGTCGAGAACGCAGCATCTTTCACGCTTCAACGCCGCGAGAGTGGCTCTGACACCTGGGTCACCATCAGCAGCCCAGCAGCGGGCGCGACCAGCCACGTTGACGCGCAAGTGAGCCCCGCAACTGCTTTCACCTATCGCATTTCCGCTTCCAACGCGGCCGGAACTTCGGCTTATTCGGCGGAAGTCAGCGTGACCACGCCAGCCGCTCCTGTGCAGATCCCGGTTGCCCCGACGCTCCAAGCCCACGCCACTTCGCATGCGCAGGTGGCTTTAACTTGGGCATCGATTGAGAATGCAACAGGGTTCACGTTGCAACGCCGCGAGGCTGGATCTGACACTTGGGTGACCGTGAGCAGCCCTGGTGCCGGGGCCACCGGACACGTTGATGCGCAAGTGACACCTTCGACCGCTTACTCGTATCGCATCTCCGCTTCAAACTCTGCCGGCACGTCACCCTATTCAGCCGAAGTCGCTGTCACCACCCCAGCCCCGCCGGTGGACCCAGCCACGCTCACGCTGCAGGCCACCGCAATTTCACCGACCCAAGTCCGCCTGGAATGGAATGATGTTTTGGAAGCCGAAGGGACTTACACCATCGAGTGGCGATTGAACACTGCCACCGCCGCAACAGGCGCCACTGCGGTCGGCGCGGATGCCACCAACTACACCGCTTTCGGTTTGGCTGCGGACACCGCTTACGTCTTCCGCATCCGCGCCACAGGGCAGACCGCCTGGACCGAAGCCACCGTCACAACGCCCAGGGATCCGTCTGTTGTGCAAGCTGCGGTCAATTTCGTCCGTGTCGATGCTCAAACTTCCGGCCTCTGGCCGCTGGAATTCGGCACGGAAGGGCGTTGGATTGCTTCACAAGCTGCTGACCTCCCCCAGGGACTCACAGTTACAGGGCTCCCCGAAACGGTTACCATTTGGGCGGAAGGTTCCGTCGATTCCCGTGCGCTCGTTGGCCCTGGTGGCACGAACCGTTTCGCCGCTGGCTGGAGCGGAGGCCCGCTCACCTTCAACCTTGCCGGCTCAAAGGGAACTCCCCGGCGCATCGCCCTCTACTTTGTCGATTGGGAACGCACTGGCGCCACTCAGCAAATCACCATTCGTGACACGGCTACCGGCACAAATCTCGACACTCGCAGTATCGAAGCTTTTGCCGAGGGCAAGTATCTCGTTTACGAAGTCGATGGGGACGTTGACGTCACGATCAACTCCGATGGAGGGGACGCCGTCCTGAGCGGGCTCTTCGTCGGCGGCGGCTTGCCTGGCCCGATCAGCAACCGGCCGCTGACCCTCACCGCGCTTAGCGCAGAGCCAAACGGCAACGGGCTTCGCATCCGCATTAACGGTGAAACCGGCCAGCGCTTCAAAGTGCAGCGCACCACCGACTTCCAAACCTGGACCGACGTGGCCACTTCAATCCTGCTCTCACCTTCAACCGAGATGACACTTGATGGAGGGGCCACCGGCTTCTTCAGAACTGTTAGTCAGTGATCTAAACCGCGGCTGGTGGTTGCAGCGAATTGGTTTTGAAGAGGGCGCCTGACAGGGCGCCCTCATCTTTTCCCATCCGCCCACTGATGCCATCTCCGAGAAAAGGACGACGCCCGAATCCTCGCCGCCACGCTACGCACCGGGCACAGGATCACTACGATGAAGGCCGATGAAATGGACCGTAATCCGCTCAGCGCTTACTTCGCCTGACGCCTTTTCTAAAGCCGCTAGTCCCGCCAGCCTTGCCCTCCTTCTTGTCATCACTCTTTTTGCCTCCGCCCCTCGTGCTTGGGCACAAGCCGGAACGATGGTAGCCTGGGGAGATAACCGCGTTGGCCAAGGCTCTGTGCCTTCAGGAATTAGTGACATCATCGCCATCGCTGCCGGTGAGTGGCATAACCTGGCGTTGAAGTCCGACGGCAAGGTCATCATGTGGGGCCACAACGCCAGTGTTCCTTCCGACCTGAGCGGCGTCGTCGCCATTGGCGCTGGCGGCTACCACAACATGGCTGTCAAATCCGACGGCACCATCCGAGCCTGGGGCAAAAACGATTACGGGCAAATCAATGTGCCTGCGGGCCTGCGCAATGTGGTGTCGGTTAAAGGTGGTTGGGTCCACAGCATCGCCTTGAAATCCGACGGCACCGTTGTCGCCTGGGGCCGCAACAACGAAGGCCAGGCGAATGTTCCCACCGATCTCAACAATGTCGTCGCCATTGCTGCCGGTGAATACCACAACCTCGCGTTAAGGTCCGATGGCACCGTCCGCGCCTGGGGCTGGAATGGCACCGGCGCCACCACCGTCCCTTCGAGCCTGGGCAATCAAGTCGCCGCCATTGCCGCAGGCGGCCTACACAGCCTCGCCTTGAAAAAGGATGGCACCGTTGTCGCGTGGGGATGGAATCACTTTGGCCAGACCAGCGTTCCCGCAGGCTTGCGCAACGTCATCGCCATCGCCGCGGGCGCCGAGCACAGCCTCGCTCTAAAATCCGATGGAACAGTGGTCGGTTGGGGCGCAAACGATGCCTGGGCGAGCAACGATCAAAACTGCCAAAACCTCAGCTCGCCTTGCCCACGCACCTACACTGGCCAGAGCGCCCCTCCCCCCGGGCTGAACAACGTCGTCGCCATCGCGGCCGGTGTCTTCCACAGCATCGCGTTAAAAGGCAATGCCACGACTCCACCCCCACCCCCGTTGAAAATCACCAACCCAAAACGCTCGGGAACCACCTTCACCTTCGCCGCCAACACCCAAAGCGGAAAGACCTACGACCTCGAATACAAATCCTCCCCCACCGCCACCACCTGGACGACACTTTCCACTATCACCGCAACCGGCCCCGACCAAGTTTTCACCGACCCCAACCCAAGCGGCACCCCCCGCTACTACCGCCTCCGCCAACGCTAAGAGCG
The DNA here is from genome assembly GCA_035627835.1 of Candidatus Methylomirabilota bacterium. GTDB lineage: Bacteria > Verrucomicrobiota > Verrucomicrobiia > Limisphaerales > SXQI01 > DASPKX01. The sequence continues at coordinate 40,212 of DASPKX010000061.1, read as the reverse complement.
AACGCATCGTCGCCCTGCATACGAGCGGAGCGTCCCGATTGTTACGGCCGGTCACCAACCGGGCGTCCTCCATTTGAATCGGATCTTCGTGTCCTTCGTGCGCTTCGCGGTTGGCCGTTTCACCCGCTACGCCGATCACCCAACCCGTCGTTCTTGCTCCAGAACCTTCGTTTCGCGTGAGGTTCCTGGATCTCTCGGTAGCATCTCTGTGAACACAATGCCTCCCTCTAAGCCTTATTTTTAATCTGCGGAATCTGCGCAATCTGCGGACGTCCTTCTTCCCAACCTACTTCGCCGCGTCCCGCCGCTTCTTCAGCTCACGCCACGTCGTTAAATGAATGTTCTGCTCCCGCAGCAATGCCTTCAGCTCGGGATCTTTCAGCAACTGCGTGTCCGCATGCCGCGATGCCGCGCTCCCGGTGATCAAGGGCAACTCTTCCGTCATCACCGACGCATGGAACAGGATCTCTGTGATCCCCGGCTTCAACTCACGAATCAGCTTGAACAACCGCTCCTTTTTCTCCGTTGGCTTCCAAGAAGTCACCGACGTGTGCAGATCATCAATCACTGGCAACCCCGCCGCCCAGATCTTCGGAGCTAACGGCAGCAGCGCCTTCGCTGCCGCGCCATTCTCCTCCTGCGTGTGCGTCATGTGCCCGCCCACAGCCAGGATGGGGATCTGCTTCTCAATCCCGACTTTTAAAAACCGCTCGAAATAATCCGCGCGCGCGAAAAGCGTCCCCATGTGTGAATCCAAATGCGTGATCTCAATCCCGAGCTTCTCCGCCCGCTCAATCTGCGCGCGAATCTCCTTTTCCACTTCATCCGGCGATGCATGCGCGCAAACCTGCTCGACCGAATGCCACAAGCATCCTTGCGCATCCACCAGGCCCGGAACCGCCGCTTTGCCCGCCAATGGGCCCCAGCGATACAGCTTCCATTCCGCAGTCATCGTCAGATGCAGCCCTGAATCCACGGTGGGATTCTGCTGAATCCAATTCACCAGCTCCGGCACCCATGGGCACGGCATCATGATGCTCAACGAATTCGCCACACCTTGCTCCATCGACTGCATCACCCCCAGGTTCGATCCATGCGACATCCCTGCGTCATCGATATGCAGGATGAGCACCCGATCCTCCGCCTTCCACCCCAGCCGCTCCGCATAAGTTTGAGCAGCCTGAGACGTCATCAAAAACCCAAGAAGGAACACCGACAGATAGGCAAAAACTCGCATAGGGATGTCCCACAATAAAAGGGGCACACGGAGACTACAACGCCATTCCAACTCGATCCCGATCTCCCCATCGCGCGTTCGCATCATTACCTCTCGTTTAGATGGCAGGCCCAGTCACCGACTAGGCGTTCTTCTTCCTTTTTTATCCCTGCCCCCCTGTCCTCCAAAGCCTTGGCGAAGGAGGATGCGGATCTCTTTCTCCCGTCTTTCTCCTTCGTGTTCTTCGCGGCCTTCGTGGTCAATAAGCTCCTCCCCTGTCTCGCCGCTAAGGTGCAAAGGAAAAAACCACTTGCACCCCGTGTCATCTAGGGTTACACTGCTCCCGCTGGCAGATTCTGCCTGTAGGACGCGGAATGTAGGTAATGCCGCCTCGAACCGGACTGAATTAAACCGAACCTGGAAAAACACGTTCCGAGCACAAAAAGCACGATTGAAAACACATTTCAAAACACGTTCAAAAACACACAGATTTGCCCGTAAAACACGTTAATAGGGCTGAAAAACACCATAAATTAAATATACCGCGGAACGTGTTAAGGCTCACCACGTGAGAAGCTGCCCTGGCTAAAATCCAGGAAATCAACTCGGCTGGGCCCGCAGAGAATTGCGTCTTGAACATGTTGATGTTTGCCCCCCGACCCGTTTCAATACTCCTATGAGGTTCCTTACCATCCCTGCCTGGCTGGCGGCGTTGCTGCTCACCGCCATCATCACCGCCACCGCCGCTGACGCCGAAAAGAAGGAGGAGCCTAAACGTGACGCCGACGACCTCGTGGTGACCACTAATTCAGTCACGATCGCCGGCCAGAAAATCGAATACCTCTCCACCGCCGGCACGATCACCCTCAAAGATGCCGAGGAGAAACCTCGGGCCTCGTTTTTCTTTATTGCCTATACACGCACGAACGGTCCTTCCGGCAAACCTCGCCCGCTCACCTTTTCGTTCAACGGTGGCCCTGGATCCTCCTCCGTTTGGTTGCACATGGGCGTGCTCGGGCCGCGACGCGCTCCGCTCAAGGAGGATGGCTCTCTTCCCCCTCCGCCTTACCCACCCGTTGAGAACCCATTCTCCCTGCTCGATGAAACGGACCTCGTCTTCATTGACCCCGTCAGCACTGGCTTCAGCCGCGCTATTCCCGTTAAGGAAGCCAACAAATTCCATGGTGTCTCTGAGGACGTTGAATCGGTCGCCGACTTTATCCGCCTCTACGTCACCCGTTACCAACGCTGGGCCTCCCCCAAATTCCTCATCGGCGAAAGCTACGGCACCACCCGCGCCGCCGGGCTCGCGAACCATCTCCAGGATCGACACGGCATGTACCTCAACGGCGTCATGCTCGTTTCCACTGTCCTCGATTTCAAAACCCTCTCCTTTGAGGAAGGCAACGAAAGCGGCTTCATCCTCTTCCTCCCGACCTACACCGCGACTGCCTGGTACCACAAGCAGCTCCCGGAAAACTACCAGGCCGATCTGCCCGCCGCGCTCCGCGCCGCCGAGGAGTTCGCCCTTGGCCCCTACACCCAGGCCTTGATGAAAGGCGGCGCATTGACCCCCGCCGAGCGCGAGGACATCGCTGCTCGCCTCGCGGCCCTGACCGGCTTGAGCAAAGAGTTCGTGCTCAACTCAAACCTGCGCATCCGCGCCCAGCATTTCTTTAAGGAACTCCTCCGCGACCAGCGCAAGACCGTTGGCCGTTTCGATTCCCGCTACATCGGCCAGGATGAGACCGCCTCCGGCGCCACCGCCGAATACGATCCCAGCTACGTGGCCGTGCAGGGCCCTTTCACCGGCGCTTTTAACCATTATCTCCGCGCCGAGCTGAATTATAAGAGCGATCTCGTTTACGAAATTCTCAATGGCCTGTACGGAAGCTGGAACCTTGGGGACCGCTTCAAGGGCCGCTTCGTGAACGTGACCGCCGACCTCCGCCAGGCCATGCGCAAGAACCCCTACCTCCACGTTTACGTCGCTAACGGGATCTACGATTTAGCCACCCCTTACCTCGCGGCCAAGCAGACCTTCAAGGAAATCGATTTCACCGGTGAACTGCAGAAGCGCGTCACGATCATTGATTATCCGGCCGGGCACATGATGTATGTCCACCAGCCCACATTGGAGAAAATGAAGAAAGACCTCGCCGCCTTCCTGCAACAAAGCTTGAACCAGAAGTAGCCCGTGGTCCTTCACTGCCTATGGCAGGCCCGGTCCCCTGACCGGGCGTTGTTCGGGTGCGCTCGGTCCCTGACCGGGCGTTGTTCGCGGTAGGCACCAACTGGGCGTCCTGAGCCTTACATCGACTCCGCCGGACTCTGCCGAATCGGATCCGCGCCAAACTTGCGTCGGAATTCAAGCACTGCGGAAGCCGCTTGCTGGTCATTGGACACTCCGTGCAAAGCGATCGTCACCTTGCGGCCGCTCATGCCCACGCTGGCGTAATAAACGCCTTTATCCACCCAAAATTCTTCGGGTGGCGCGGGCGAAAGCAATACGGATGGAGCCTTTTCTTGCACGGATGCGCAGGGAACGGAAAACACACTAGCGCTCACCCCAACGTCAGCAATCATTTTTTGGCCATTCTATTATCGTAACAAGGTTCAGCGGTTTGACGCAGCCACGCCCCCGTTGTTCAAAACACCTGAGGAAAGTTGAAGGGAACCCTGACGCAGCCTCCGTAGGTTCTTTCGAAGCCGCCAAGGGCAACTGGAGCAGTCCGCCTTAACCAGAAGCCTCAGCAAACTAACAGTCCCCGCTTCCATTGAGAACAGCGCAACCAGGGGCGAAGTTCCCCTGCCCGTGATGGATTAACGCGCCAAATGAAACCGAACCGAATGGGTTGGAGCCTCACCCTGGCCTTGCTGCTCCAACTGCTGGCGCCGCGTCTCGACGCGGCGGACGAAGTCACTGCCGGGGACTGGACGGTGCTTGTCACCGCGCAGACGAAAGCCAACCCCCCGACCGTCATTTTGAATTGGGCCCCAAACAACCACTCCACTGAATACGATATCTTCCGCAAACGTAAGGAGTCGGAGAACTGGACCCCGCGTGCAAGCATACCCGGCTCCTCGACTGGTTTCATCGATGTGGATGTAAAGCAGGGCGAGGTCTGGGAATATAAAGTTGTGCGCCGCACTAACCGGGATTACACCGGCCACGGCTACATCCTCACGGGCATTGAAGCTCCCTTGATTGACCAGCGCGGCCGAGTGTTGCTCATCGTTGCCAACGACACCGCCCCGCGCCTGGACTTCGAGTTGAAGCGGCTGGAGCGCGACCTGATCGGGGACGGCTGGATTGTAGCCCGTCGGGATGTCTCGCCCACAGACCCCGTGACGAAAGTGAAAGAAGTGATCCGCAGCGCCTGGGCGGAAGATAAACAAAACACCAGGGCCGTGTTCCTGTTCGGCAGGGTTCCCATTCCATATTCGGGCAACATCACGCCGGATTACCATGAGAACCACAAAGGCGCCTGGCCTGCGGATGTTTATTACGGCGACCTTGACGGCGAATGGACCGATTCCACAGTCACAGCCGAAACCGCGGAGCGCGAAATCAATTGGAACCTCCCCGGCGACGGCAAGTTCGATCAAAGCGAGATCCCCAGCCCAGTTGAGCTGGAAGTGGGCCGTGTGGATCTGCGTGACCTCACCTGCTTCGCCAACAAGGTTCCTTCCCGAGACGAAACCGCGCTGCTCAAGCAATACCTGGATAAAGCTCACAACTTTCGCCACGGGGTCTTTCGCCTTCCACGTAAGGCCTACGTGATCGACTACATCGGCATTAAAGCTGGGCAGGATCCGGTTGGGACAGCCCTCCGCAATTTCGGGCCGCTCGTCGGTCCCGAAAACATTCGGCAGGATTGGTTCTACTTCTCGCACCTGAACACCGAGGGGCATCTTTGGTCATGGGTCGGGTCCGGTGGAAGTTATCACTATGCGTTCGGATTGGGTTCCGCGGATGACTTTGCCATCTCGGACATCAAGGCCGTGTTCACGATGTGGCTGGGAAGCTACTACGGAGATTGGAATCACGAGAGCAACTTCATGCGCGCTTCGCTTGGATCGAGCAGCCATGTGCTCACCGCCTCCTACTCTGGCGCGCCCCACTTCATGTATCACCACATGGGGCTGGGCGAAACGATCGGTTACGGTGTGCGCCTAAGCCAGAACAACACGACCAACGGCCTTTATCCGCCGGTGGCGCAAGGCATCAACCAGGTGCACATCTCGCTGCTCGGGGATCCAACATTGCGCATGCACCCAGTGCTGCCCCCCGCTTCGGTGTCTGCCACTGCAGATGGCGATCTCGTGCGTGTGCAATGGGAGCGCTCACCGGATCGCGACGTTATCGGGTATCACGTTTATCGAGTGGGCTCCCAAATCGAGCGGATTACGAGCGGGCCCACCATTACGTCCGAAGTGCGGGACACTCCCGCGCCGGGGACGCACACTTACATGGTGCGCGCGGTGAAACTGGAGACTTCGCCCAGCGGCACCTATTACAATGCAAGCCAGGGTGTGTTCACCACGGTCGTGACAGGCGCCTCGCCACCGCCTGTGCTTGAGGCGCCGACGGCCTCGGCGTCGGCGGCCGGTGTGACGCTCACATTGACCGGTGAAGGCTCTTTCGAGGTTCAGCGCTCTGCGGAACCGAACATCTGGGCCGATGTCGGCCAAAGCCGGAGCGTGACATGGCGAGATAGCTTCAACGAGCCAGGGGCCAAGGTTCAATATCGAGCCCGCCAGATAGTAAATGGCTTTGCCTCCCCATGGTCCGCGCCGGTCAGCGTGGAGCTGCCAAGGATTGCCCAAGCCCGCGCCACCTTCGTGGCAGAGGATTCCAAGACACAGGGCTTCTGGGAAGGCAACTACGGAACGGACGGCTGGAATCTCGGCCAGTTCGGCCAGAAACGTCCCGGCTATTTCCAACTGGCCAGCCTCGGCGCGAACGAAGTGTTCAATATGTTCGTGACCAATGTGGCGGGCGCGCTGGAGAACCCAGCGGGCGAGGATCGCCTCATTGGCGGTTGGTGGGGAACGAACCACGTGGAGTTGGATGCCAACATCACCGATGGCAAGGTTCATCGGCTTTCGTTGTATTTCCATGACTACTCGCGCCAGGAGCGGCGGCAACGGGTTGAGTTGCTGGATGCGGTCACACGCAGTGTCCTGGACACACGGGTGGTTGAAGGCTTCGAGACCGGCAAATATGTGAGCTGGGATGTGCAAGGCCGCGTCCTCATTCGTGTGGCTTCGCTGACCGAAGCTCCCGCGCTGGTCTCCGCCATTTTCCTCGATACGCCCGCCAACCTCCCCGCGATCCGGCCACTGCCCGGAAGTTATCCCGGAGCTGTGCCCATCATACTTTCCACCGGCACTGAAGGCGCGGAACTTCGCTACACCACCGACGGCAGCGAACCCACGCCCGACTCCGCACGATTTATCCGGCCGTTCCTCCTGACTGCCACCGGAGTCGTGAAGGTGCGTGCGTTCCTCAATGGGGAACCGCTGAGCGGCACCGCTTCCAGTTCTTTCCTGATCGGAGAGAGAATCGGCGGCATCGGATTTGTCCAGGAGGACTCCGGCACGCAGGGGTCATGGTCGCCCACGTACGGGCAGGAAGGGTTCTTCATGCCAGGGGCCAACTGGTCCCTCCCGTTCAGCATCGAAGTGCAGTCCCTGGGCGGATTAATCTATCTTTGGAACGACAACACGCGCGAAGCCCGCGCACTGGCCCGCACCGCCGGATCGCAGGACAGAGTGGCCTCCGCATGGTACTCGTCCGACAAATTCACAATCAACGTCGGCTTCGCTGACCAGGAGACGCATCGCGTGGCGCTTTACTTTCTGGATTGGGACAAAACCGGCCGCAGCCAAAGTGTGCGCGTGAAGAACAGCTCTGGCGACGTGATCGATGAGCGCACGATCAGCAACTTTGCCAACGGCAAATACCTGGTCTATGACCTGAAAGGCCACGTGAGCGTGGAGATCAAGAAGATCACGGGCAACAATGCCGTCCTAAACGGAATTTTCCTTGGCCCCGCGCCAAAAGCGGGAGGAGTTGGGTTCACTCCACTGCTGCTCGACCCGCATTGGAACACCGGCTTCTGCGCCACCTTGCTCGGCGTGGGCGGGACGGAGTTCGTCGTTGAAGCCACTGAGGATTGCCAGACATGGACGCCGCATCTCACCGATAAGTTTGCCAACGAACCATACCAGTTTGTGGACAAACAAGCGCTCACAGATAAACGCCGCTTCTACCGTGTGCGGGCGAAGTAGAGGCGCAATCGTTATCGGTTTTGCGCAATACGCTGGCAAAGGCTCGCCTGTTTCGGCAATAAAGGAGCATGGACACCGCTGCTGTTGTTGCCGAGAACTACGCCATTGAACGCTTCGACGATATCGACCCGAAGCGGTGCCCCTGTGGCTTCACCCGCCGCGCGTTTATCGATCTTCCAAATCCTGGCGCGACGGTTCACCGCGTGGAGATTCAGGAGGATTCCCAGACTCATTATCATAAGAAGCTGACTGAGGTGTATCTGATCCTCGAAGGCGAAGGTGAGATGGAACTCGACGGCAACCGCTTCCCTGTTTCTCCCGGCTCAACGATTCTGATTAAACCAGGCTGCCGCCATCGGGCGATTGGCAAGATGACCATTGTGAACTTCGTTGTCCCCGGCTTTGATCCGCACGACGAGTGGTTCGATTGAGATCCTGCGGGCGGTTTATTCCCCGGCCAGAATTCGAACGGCAAGGGCGCGCGCTTCCTCTACGAGCCTTGAGTCTTTGGCGAGGTCAGCGAATTTGAAATTTGCGGCGCCGGCCTGGTCCTGGCCAAGGAGTTCGCCAGGGCCGCGCAAGCGGAGGTCGGCTTCGGCGATTTCGAAACCATCACTGGTCTTCTCCAGGATCTCCAGGCGCTCACGGGCTTCAGCGGTTTTCGCGCTCGCGACGAGAACGCAGTAGGAATCCAATGCGCCGCGCCCGATGCGGCCGCGAAGCTGGTGCAACTGCGCCAATCCGAATTGCTCCGCGTTTTCAATCACCATGATGGTGGCGTTCGGCACATCCACGCCGACCTCGATTAACGGAGTGGCGAGCAACGCCTGCAGCTTGTTCTTTCGAAAAGCGCTCATGACGCGCTCTTTTTCCTCGGCGGCCAACCGCCCATGAAGCAAGCCCACCCCATGCGGCGCCAGCGCGGCGCTGATGTTCTTGTGCTCGAGAAGCACCGCTTTCACACCGGCTGAACTTTCCTCGACGCGCGGATGCACGATGTAGGCTTGCTGGCCGGCATCGAGTTTCTCCCGCACGAATTGCCACACCTGCGGGAGCTTCTCTGGCGGGCGGACGTAGGTGCGGATCTTTCCGCGCCCGGAAGGAAGTTGGTGGATGACCGAGATGTCGAGGTCGCCGTAAAGGGTCAGGCCCAGTGTGCGCGGAATCGGCGTGGCCGTCATCACGAGCAAGTGCGGGTAACGACCTTTCCGCACAAGCTTCTCACGCTGGCTCACGCCAAACTTGTGCTGCTCATCAATGATGACGAGACCAAGATTCTCAATCTCGAAGGAAGATTGAATCAACGCGTGAGTGCCGATCACGATCTTCGGCAACCGCGCTTTCCCTGAAAGGAGGGACGGATGCTCATCACTCTTCACTGCCCCCGTGCGAAGGCTTACATCGATCCCCAAAGGAGTGAGCCAGGAGTGAAAGCGTTGGAAGTGCTGTTCGGCCAGAATCTCTGTCGGCGCCATCAGGATGACGTTGCAGCCGCTTTCCATCGCCATCAGCGCGGCACAGCCAGCTACGACTGTTTTGCCCGCGCCCACGTCCCCTTGAAGCAACCTGCGCATCGGAACGGTTCTGCTGAGATCTTCCCGAATCTCCTTGAGAACCGCAGTTTGGCTGGAGGTTAGCTTAAACGGAAGCTTGGCCAGGAATGGGCGAATAAGATCGTTGCTGCCACCGCACACCGGCGAATTCGCTTTCGCTTCCATGGCTTTGCGGCGCCGCTTCAGCTCTAATTGAAGGCGGAGCAACTCCTCCAGGGCAAGCCGCGCGCGGGCGCGTTCAGCATCCTCGATCTCGGGAGGCATGTGCAGGAGCCTCACGGCCTCACTCATGGAGAGCATGACGCCTTCAGCGGGCAGCGCGAGTTGATCGAACTGATCAACAGCCTTGGGCAGTGTGCGATAGATTAACCCGCGCAGCCAGCGCTGCATGATGCCTTCCGTCAGCGGGTAAACCGGGACCACTCGATTCACATGGATGGAAGGCTCCGCGCTCTCGTCATCGATGGTCTCAGTTTCCGGCTGGTCCATCGTGCGCGGCTTGAGATCTTTCGGTTTGCCATAGACGACCAGACGCTCCCCGACCTTGTAGTACGACTCGCGGAAAGGCTGGTTCCACCAGCGGCAATGCACACGGGCGGTGCCGTCATCCAACACGAACTCAAAGACAGACCGGCTGCCGCCGCGAAAGCGTTTCACGCCCATCGCGGTGATTTGACCCGAGACCACCGCCGGGACGCCGATTTCGAGTTGTGAAATCTTGCAGACATTGCGGCGATCTTCGTAGCGACGGGGACGATGCAGCAGAAGGTCGAGCACATTGCGCAGGCCAAGCCGCTCAAGCGCGGCCGCGCGCTCCCGGCCCACCGACCAAAGGTCAGCGAGGTCAGTTGTCAAAGCGAGGTCGCCCTGCGGCATGAGTGTTTATACTGATGGACCTTGAGGGGTGGAAAGCTCATTGAAAAAGTTGATGCTGCAACGCGCGCTGCATTAGAATGCGTCGAGATGTCCGAGGACGACGATTCCCAATCGCAACGATTGCTCAACGAATACGCGGTGGTGTTCCAGAACATGGACGACCACACGCTCGCCCGTTGGATGGCGCAAACCCTCGGGCAATTGGAGGGAAGTTTGCTGCGGGCATCGCATCCATTGGTGGCGGCCTATCGTTTGGCCAGCCATGTGGCGCATGAGCGGCAGGTTTGGTTGAAACGCCTCGCCACACCTCCAGCGGCTTACGGCGAATCCGAGTGCTGCCGGGCTCCGCTTGTGCCCTTGTTCACGCGGGACATCATCGAGGTCGGCCTCGTCTGCCAGCATTGCTTTGAGACGGCGGTGCCGTTCGCCGATCTTCCCCCGGAACTCAAAGACCTCACCGCGAAATGGGCTGAGGAATACGGAACCATCCACGCCGTTGCGCACTGGGATGATAAACGTCGTCTGGAATGTGAGGATTACGACGAGGAGCTGGAAATGGCGGCAAGCCAGGCGGAATCCTCACTCGTATTTCTGGCCATGCACATCCTCCCGAAGTTCTTAAACCACTATCCCATTCTCATTTGGGAAGATCAGGATGGCTGCCTCGAAGTTCTCCCGGAGGACATCGTCCTCAAAGCGCCGCCTCTGAGTTAACATGCTGCCGAAACGGTTTAAGACCGTTCTCAAAGTTCTGTTCGCCTGCGCGGCGGTGTTCGGAACTCTCGCAATCCTCGCGTTCGTCTATCGTGAAGAGTTGATCCGCCGAGTGGCCATCTGGCAAATGGAGTCCAAGCTCGGAATGCCCGCTCGCCTGGACAAGCTGGAAATGGGAGCACAACGTCCTGTCATTCGAGTTGAAAACTTTGCGCTGACGAACACGTCGGACTTCGGCTCCGAAGTATTTATCCACGTGCAGGAACTGCACTTCGAAATCGACCCGGATGCTTTAAACAAACGCGAGCTGCGCCTGAAAGAAGTTCGGCTGAACCTTGCTGAACTCAACATCGTGCGCGACAAGCAAGGCCGCACCAACCTCATGGAATTATTTAAGAAGCTCGAAGACGAGGTGAGCCAGGGACGCGAGAAACAAAGCCGCACGAACGAGGGCGATATAAAGTTTGGCGGTATTGAAAAGCTCACGGTGAGCTTGGGTGAGGTGCGCTACACGGATATGGCTGATCCGCGCCGCAACCAGACCTTCCGCTTCGGAATAACAAACCACGTGGCCACGAACATCAAGGACGAGCAGGAACTCCAAGCGGTGTTGGCCACCCTCCTGATCAAAGCCAGCGTGCGCAACTACTTCTACGGCCCCGTGAACACAAACCAGCCAAAGCTATCGCCACTGGATTTTCTGCTAAGGCAGTAAGGCGCGTCAGCGGTCTTGGACCCCGGTCGCGCGCGGGTTCCAGTAATTCCTTAGTGCCTCATCTATTCTTGGCCTCGCGTAATCGTCAGCATCTCTCGCCCATGTCAAATAAGCTACGATTGCAAGCGCCTCGTCGCGGTTGAACATCGAGAATCGGTATTGAGCGTGGTCGAACCAGGTTCGGGCGCCGTAGCGGCGGGGGTTTATTTGCTGATTCCTTGAGTCATCGTCTAATCCGAGGGAGAGATAGCTAAACGGTCTGGATTGCTCTAATTGTCCACGAAGGTCCGCAATCAAATATCCGGGCAGATAAAAGTGAAATGCTTCGTCTGAGAAGAAACTAAGGGCGGAGGAATACCCACTAGGAGCTTGGTCGAGAAATTTTGGGTCAAGAATGCGCCAGTTGGTCTTTCCTTTGAACTCCTGCTCGAGCAAATAAGGTTCGTCGCCTTCGTTGCTCCCCCGCAGGCACCAGTCACCGGGATATTCAACAGAAGCAAAAGCTGAGATTATTTGTGCTTCTACTTTCTCAATGTCCATTGAACTGGCCGAACAATCAGCTTGGCGGAACTGTGACAGGGAATAAAAAAAGGCGCCCCCCTCCAGAGCGCCTTTTTTAGTTTCTCACCGGATTCCCTGTATCCCTAATCCCCGAGTTGCCCCGGATGGTGAGCTACTTTAGATAACTTGGACCTACTCAGTCCGAACTATCTGCAAAGAAGATAGACTCAGGAGCGCCACTTCCCAATCGGGGATGCGGCTGAATCTGGAGATAGTAGAATCCCTGAGGGGGGTTCCGTTGAAGTGGGGGGGAAGCCAAGGGGGCGCAAGACAGGAGCAAAAGACGCGACTTGAAGTTGCGGCTACAAAGCCGGAGACCCAAGACGCTCACAAGCCGTCTCCCAAATACCCAAGCAGCGTCTTGCGGGTCTTTTAACCGGGACGCTTCGTTGCTCCTCAGTCGCAGATCCATGCGGATATGCTCCTTCGTTGCGCCTCGCCTCCGGCCAAAATCCCTCGCAATCCACTTGCTGGTTATTTATGAGACGGCTTCTAGGCCAGCGCGGAGCCGGGGTGGGATTTGCCGGGCTGACGTTGCACTTCCTGCATGCGATGCAGAGGGGCTAGCCAGTTGCGGACACCGGTGCGATTCCAGACGTCTACGAGCAGGAATTCGAGGATGGCCGCGTCTTCCGTCGATTTCGGGCCAGGGTTGCGGAGCATCTGCCGAGGATGGTTCAGGGTGATCGAGGCAATGCCCGCGTATTCGTAGGCGAAACGGTAGCGTTCGCGGAGGAAAAAGAGGTCGTTGGGCTGGAGTTCAGGCCACTTTTGGGTTTTGATGTAGTTACGGAGGATGTCATCCAGGCGCGGGGAATTCTGGCGTTCGGCGCGAGCGAGGGAGTTTACGCGGCCGAGAAAACTTTCGCGGGCAGAGATCTTTCCGGGACGGAGCTTTTGAAACTCCGAACCAAGGGCCTTCATCAAATCAATCCAAGTCATGGAAGCGGCGGAATATTACTGAGGTTTACCGGGACGCCAAAAAGAAAATGGCCTTTTCGGCTTATTTTTCCCAATCTGTCCAACAGCAAGACGTGAAAGGTTTGTTTCCAGACGGTTTCCAAAGAGGTTTCGCCAAAGGGGCGCGCATCCCCTGGTTGGCATTTTTCATTCTGTTGACCTGCGGGAGCGTGGCACTGCGGGAAGCTAACGCCCAGTTCCACGTGACGGATGGGGTAAATGAAATCTCCATCACTTCTCCGCAACTAGAGGCTAAAGTGCGCAAGCGAGGCTACGTGAGCGGCGTGGCTGGGGGGAGTTTTCTGGATAAGAAATCTGGCTTCCGCGATCCGGGGTTTGGCCTCGACATCGTGGATTGGCTCATGGAGCCCGGCAGCGACGAGGCTTACCGCGCGCAATTGCCCGGAGATCTGCCGTACGAGTTCAACAACCTGTTCCATGGCAAGATGCCGAAACGCTCCATTGAGGGGCCCCAGATCTGCACACAAGCAAAGCAACTGAGCCCGTCCGTGACGCAAGGAGGGGATTTCGTCGCGGTGCGGATGGATTACAAGTATCCGCTCGCGGCGCCGGGAAAGAATGCGGGTTCACGGTGGGAGCAGACATTGGTGTTCCCGAAGGGGAAGCGGTGGTTCTATGCCAGCGACAAGGTGACCACAGTGAACGCGAGTGACGCGCTGTTCTTGCGCACGGATCTGCCGGGGCACATTCAGCACCAGAACGGGGACACGTTCAGTGAGGTTTACCTGAGTTACCGGGGGCGGATTCCGTCCACGGAGTTCGCAAAGGACTTCGCGCCGGATGAGAAGTTTCTTTATCAACGCGGTGCGACGAACGTCCCAACGAGGATGATTCGGGCTTACCGTTTGCGGGACAAAGCGACGGGGCAGAGCGGGCCATGGCTCGCGGGGATGACGTTGCAGCCGGAGATCGTCTCGGAAGCGTGGTGCCATCAGCGCGGTTATGTCTGCTTCATTCAGGAAATCGGCGGCCAGCCCATTAAAGCCGGGGAAACATTTAGCGCCGCTTACATCATTGGGTATTTTGATTCCATTGCGGAAATGGAGCGCATTTACGACCAGCACAAGGGGACGACGGGGATCGAGTTGTCGGGTGGCAATTGGCGGTTGGTGAACGCGCCGAAGCGGTTTTACACCCCAGCGGGAAAGAGAGGCGGAGAGTAGGATGGACAAGCTGTTGCTAGTCGATGACGAGGCGGACGTTCAATATTCCTTCAGCCGCATATTCGACGCGTCTGAAGTGGAGTTGCGGACAGCCAGCAGCGGGGAGGAAGCTCTGCAGCTCATTCCACAGGTGAAGCCGGACCTGGTGTTGATGGACATCCGAATGGGCGGGATGAACGGATTGGAGACGCTGCGGAGGATTCGGCAGCTCGACCCAAAGCTGCCGGTGATCATGATGACGGCGTACGGCACAACGCAAACGGCGATCGAGGCCATGAAGCTGGGCGCTTATGATTACCTGCTGAAGCCGTTTGATGTTCCGCAGTTGAAGCAACTGGTGTTCAGCGCGCTCAAAGCCGCCCGCGAGATGAAGCAGGTGGTGAGTTACCAACCGCTGCTGGAGTCGGAAGATTACGAGACCGGGATCGTTGGGAGAAGTGAGGCGATCCAGCGCGTTTTCAAGCTGGTGGGGCAATTGGCAGCGACGGATGCCACTGTGTTGATCACTGGTGAAAGCGGCACCGGCAAGGAGTTGGTGGCGCGCGCGATCTATCATCATGGCGCGCGCAGCAACGCGCCGTTCCTCGCGATCAATTGCGCGGCGATCCCCGAAAACCTGCTTGAGAGTGAGCTGTTCGGGCATGAGCGTGGGGCGTTCACGGGCGCAACATCGCAGCGAGTGGGCAAGTTCGAGCAGTGCGACGGGGGAACCTTGTTCCTTGATGAAATCGGCGAGATGAGCATGCCGACGCAGTCGAAGATCCTGCGGGTGCTGCAAAGCGGAACATTCGAGCGGGTCGGCGGGAATGAGACGGTGCGGACCAACGTGCGGATCATCGCGGCCACGAACAAACCACTTGAGCAAGCAGTGGCCGCGCGGGAGTTTCGCGAGGACTTATTCTACCGGTTGAATGTCGTGCGGATCGCTCTGCCCGCGCTCCGTGAGCGCAAGGCGGATATTCCGCTGCTGGTGAATTACTTCCTTAAGAAATTTGCGCAACTGCAGAAGCAGCCACCGAAATCCCTCTCAGCGGAAGTTTTGCAGATGCTCGAGCGATATGATTGGCCGGGCAACGTGCGCGAGCTGGAGAACGCGGTGCAGCGCGCCTGCGTGATGGCCAAGGGCAACGTTATCCTGGCATCGGACCTTGCGCCGGAAATTCTCGCCGCTGCGGCCAAGGGATCTGGCATTCCGCCGAAGCTCACGAGTGTGCAACCAACCGCCGAGACCGGCGCCCCTGCTCCTGCTGCCCCAGTGAGCGGACCGCCGAGCGAGATGCGGGAACTGGCCAAGTCATTGTTCGCTTTCGCGCGGGCGGACAAAAGCCTGAAGCTGATTCCATTCGTCGAACGAGAGTTGATCGCCAACGCGCTGCAGGAGACGAACGGGAATCAATTGCAAGCGGCACGGCTGCTGGGAATCACCCGGGCGACGCTGCGGAAGCGGATCGATAAGTTCGGTCTTCGAGGCAAGCAACCGCCTAGCATTTTTGTGTGACGCAACTCTGGCGCATTCCTGGTGTTTCAAGTAGCTAGGGCAAGGGAATGGCGGACAAGCTCGATCCAGATGCAGCCCTGATGCTGCGAGTGAAGCAGGGCGACGTCCGGGCTTTCGAGGAATTAGTCGATAAGTACAAGCGACCCGTCACAAATCTCATTTACCGCACCTTGCCCGATCCCACCGAGGCGGAGGATCTCGCGCAGAGCGTCTTCATCCAGGTCTTCAAATCGGCCGAGCGTTACAAAGTCACGGCCAAGTTTTCCACCTGGCTATTCACCATTGCGCGGAACCTTTGCCTCAACGAAATCCGCCGACGTGGCCGGCATCCCGCCGAGTCGCTGGACATGCTCCAGGAGGACAAGGAGGAGGCGGGCGGGAAGCAGATCGAGGATAGAACAGTACCGGAGGCTTCCGGGGCGTTGCTTTCCCACGAGTTGACTTCGAAGGTTGCTGAAGCAGTGGCTGCATTGCCGGAGAACCAGCGAACGGCTTTGCTCTTGTACCAGGAGGAGGAGCTTTCGTATGAGGAGATCGCGGAAATCATTGGTGTCTCGCTGTCGGCCACCAAATCTTTGATCCATCGCGCGCGGGAAACGCTCAAGCACCGGCTAAAACCTTACCTGAAGACGGGGGAATGGGGTGAGGAATAAGGTGCAACTTTTGTGTGGGAATGGTTTTTAACCCGTTGAGAAGATGAACAGCGGTGATTACGAGCAACTTCTGAGAGCGCGCCAGCGTGGCGAATTGAAGGGCGTTGAGCAGGAGCGTTTGGCAGCGCTGTTACAGTCTGACCCCAAATTGGGGGCTGAATGGCAGGAAGATGTCGCCTTGCAACGGCTGCTAAAGACTCTTCCGGAAGCGCCACTCTCCAGCAACTTCACCTCGTTGGTAATGCAGCAACTTCATCGCGACGATGCCGCGCCTCAAACGCCCTCGCGCTGGGCGTTGCCAAGATTTTGGGTGCGAGGATTGGCTTACGGCTCATTGGCCCTCTTTGTGGGCGTCGGAACGATGTATTACCGGACCATGGCCGCGCGTTTTGACATGGCCAATAGCGTGGCGACTGTGACGACAGTGGCCCAGTTAGTTCAGCCGGTCGCAATGAGGCAGCAAACGCCGGTCGAACTGCCGCCGATGCCGCCTGTGGATATTTGGGAGAATTTCGAGGAGATCCGGCGTTTGCCTGATCAAGTGGACACAGAACTCTTGCTGGCGCTCGAGTGATGCGAGTTGAAGTTCCAAACAATTTTGCCAGGGACGCGATTCAGGGGGTTGGCACGGCCGCGTCGGAACGCGGCCGAATCTTTGCCGTCGCGCTGTGGGCGTTGATTGCGCTCACAGCCGTCGGCTCTCCCCTCGCCCTCTCAGGCGCTGAGACGCCAAGCGCTGCGAAGAATCCAGTCGCGGAGTTTCGCAGTTGGTTGTCCATGTCCGAGGAGGAGCGAGCCCAAGCGCTTGCCCATAAGCCCGAGCGCCAAAAACGCGCGTTGCAGGCCAAGCTCCAGGAATACGAGAAAATGGATGAGGCCGAGCGCGAGGCGAAGCTCACCGCGCTGGAAGTGCGCTGGCACATGCGGCCGCTAATGGAAATGGCCCCTTCCAACCGCGTGGAGCGTATCACCGCAATCCCGACGCATCTGCGCGACACAATCGCTGAGCGCTTGCAGCATTGGGATTTGCTTCCTGCGGCGGCGCGGCAGGAGATGTTGGAAAACGAATGGACGCTGCATTACTTCGCGCGCGCGAACGAAGGTGTGCCAATGCCTCCGGAACAGATCCTGGCAAAAGTGCGGGATGGCGACCGGAAGCGTTTTGAAGGCCGCCTGGAACGGTTGCGGGCGCTACCGCCTTCCCGCAGGGATGAGGTGGCGCGGAAGTTTGAGGAATTCTTTACACTGCCTGTTCAGGAACGGCAGAAAACATTGCACACCCTCGACGATGCGGAGCGGAAGCAAATGGAAGCGGCTTTGGCAGCGTTCGAAGGTTTAACCCCGGCGCACCGCCGGGCGTGCATTGAGAATTTCGGAAAGTTCGCCCGCATGACCGCGGACGAACGAGGGCAGTTTTTGCGCAACGTGGAGCGCTGGCAAAGCATGACACCGGAAGAGCGCCAGAAGTGGAGGTCGCTCGTGCACTCGTTGCCACCAATGCCGCCAGGGCTGGATAAGTTGCCTGCCCCGCCCACACCGATGGCGCTGCCGCGGTAAGAGCGCTTTAGCGAATGGCGAGCAACTCCACCTCAAACACCAGGGTGGCGTTCGGCGGAATCACACCTGGATAACCTTGGGCTCCGTAGCCCATTTCAGGGGGAATTGTCAGACGAGACTTCTCGCCCACCTGCATCCGAGCCACGCCGACATCCCAGCCTCGGATGACCTGTCCCACCCCGAGCACGAACTCGAACTGGTCGTTACGATCAACGGAGCTGTCGAACTTCGTGCCGTTAGTGAGGCGGCCGGTGTAGTGCACGACAACCGTTTGGCCCTTCGTCGGCTTTGCGCCCGTTCCTGGAGTAATCTGCTCGATTTGTAAATCAGCCACGCCGGATGGTGGCCTGCCGCGTTACCGGAAGTCAACGGGGGTCAGTGGGAATGCTCAACCCCAGTGGCATGCTGCCAGGAGTGCAGGATGTGCTCGATGATTTCATCGACGCCCAGGCCATGCTTGACCTGCGCAAAGACGAACGGCCCCTCTCCACGCATTTTTTTGGAATCGCGAGCCATGACCTCCAAATCAGCCCCCACATGCGGCGCGAGGTCTGTTTTGTTGATCACCAGGAGGTCAGCTTGCGTAATCCCCGGCCCTCCTTTGCGCGGTATTTTGTCGCCGCCGGAAACGTCGATCACGTAAACAGTGTAGTCAGCCAATTCTCGGCTGTAATGGGCGGCGAGATTATCGCCGCCGGACTCGATGAGAAGGAGTTGGGGGTTAAACTTCTCGTGCAGCTCTTCAAGTGCGAGAATGTTTGCTGACACATCTTCCCGAATGGCCGCGTGCGGGCAGCCCCCGGTTTCGACGGCGCGAATTCGCTCAGGCTCCAGAGCCTCATGGCGCGTCAGGAACTCGCCGTCCTCACGGGTGAATATGTCGTTGGTGACCGCTCCGATGTTCATCGTCTGGCGAAGGCGCTTGCAGAGTTGGAGCATCAAAGCTGTTTTCCCGCTGCCGACCGGGCCGCCGATCCCAACGGTGAACGCGCGCCGTGAAAAATCGCGGGCGATCGGCCGCTCGCGATCATCGAAGCGCCCGGGGTGGTCTGCATGATCATGATGGTGATGATGGTGGCCGTGCGCGTGAGAGTGAGTGTGGGCAGTGCACATAGGGTTAACTTTGGAAAAGACGTGAGTAGAGGCGATCGTGCGCGGCTTGAAACAGATCGATCAGCGGAGCCGTTTGAGCAAGATCCTCAAGCCGCAAAGCACCGGCATGCGCGACGACCGCATCGAGGGTTGGAGCCAGGTCAGCTTGAATCGCCTGCCCCTCCGTCGGCCCGATGATGTTCAGGCGAACCGCGCTGCTAATCCACGACCGGAGATTGGTGAATAAGAAGAGTTCGAGGGCTTGCTTATGCTCGAAGCCTAGCTGAGCTGTGGCCGCCCCGAACCACGGAGCGTAATGACCGTGATATGGCGACTTGCCAGCAGCGCGCAGGCGCAGGCCAAAGATTGCCTCGACCGCATTAACGAACGCGCGGCCCTGGGCGCGACTCGCGCGATTGGCGACATGGTTGGTTGTCCACGCGTCGCAAAGCTCGTCGAGTTCGCCTACGCGAGCGGGATCTTCGTGCGCAACATTAACAAAGGGGCAGAGCGCCTGGGCGCATTGCCACAAACATTCGCTTAGGCGATCGCGCAATCCGCGGCCTCCGCGAAGTTCTCCGTGCTGCCAGAGGGCCTCGAGACCGCCGGAATGCGCAAAGCCGCCGGTGGGGAATGCGGAGTCCGCCAACTGCAGGAACGTCCAAACATCAGACCTGCGTGCGGGCACAGGCCTCGTCTCGGGCGGAGCAGTTGGATGCGCGGCGGGAGCAGGCACGTTAAAACAAAGAGTAGAGCTGGGTCAGAGGAAGGCGTTGGGCGGGCTCGCAGGTTAAACGAACCCCGTCCGCAGTCACTGTGTATGTCTCCGGATCGACCGTGATCTTCGGCAATGCGTCGTTCAGCTTCATGTCGCGCTTGGTGATGCTGCGGCAGGCGCGCACCGGTTCAATGCGCTTGGCCAGCCCATACGAGTCGGCGCCCCCCTTCTCCTTCGCGAGTTGAGAGACAAAGGCCAGGGATGTGGGACCGGCCGCGCTTCCAAAGGCTCCGAACATCGGACGCATATAGACCGGTTGAGGAGTGGGGATGGAGGCGTTCGGGTCACCCATTTGCGCCCAGGCAATGAAGCCCCCTTTGATGACCAGTTCGGGTTTTATGCCGAAGAAGCCGGGTTTCCACAGCGTGAGATCCGCCAATTTCCCGACCTCCACGGAACCCACACAATGACTCACGCCATGAGCAATGGCGGGGTTGATGGTGTACTTGGCGACATAACGTCTGATTCGAAGGTTGTCGTTGTCACCCTGCTCTTCCAGGAGCCGGCCGCGCTGGTCACGCATCTTCGAAGCCGTTTGCCAACAGCGGGTGATGACTTCCCCCACGCGGCCCATGGCCTGGGAATCGGAGCTGATGATGCTGATGGCCCCAAGGTCGTGGAGAATATCTTCCGCCGCGATGGTCTCGCCGCGAATGCGGCTCTCCGCGAAAGCCACGTCCTCGGGGAGATTTGGATCGAGATGATGGCAGACCATGAGCATGTCTAAATGCTCATCAAGAGTGTTGACGGTGTATGGCCGGGTGGGGTTCGTGGAGCTGGGGAGAATATTCAATTCCCCGCAGACTTTAATAATGTCTGGAGCGTGACCGCCCCCGGCGCCTTCAGAGTGGTAGGTGTGGATGGTTCGCCCATTGATCGCCGAAAGCGTGGCTTCGACGAAACCGGATTCGTTCAACGTGTCCGTATGAATCGTGATTTGGACGTCATGCTCGTCGGCCACGCGGAGGCAGCAGTCAATTGCTGCCGGAGTGGTGCCCCAATCCTCATGGAGCTTCAATCCAATGGCGCCGCCGAGAATTTGCTCGCGCAGCCCTTCGGGACGAGACGTGTTCCCCTTGCCCGTAAAGCCGAAGTTAAGCGGCAGAGTGTCCGTGGCCTCCAGCATAAGGCGCAAATGATGCGCGCCCGGAGTGCAGGTGGTGGCGCAGGTGCCCGTCGCTGGCCCTGTTCCCCCACCGATCATGGTCGTCAGGCCGGCGGCGATGGCTTCATGCGCTTGCTGGGGGCAGATAAAATGGATGTGTGAATCGATGCCGCCCGCCGTCAGGATGAGACCTTCGCCAGCGATGACCTCGGTGGTGACGCCGACGATCATTCCAGGAGTCACACCGGCCATGATGTCGGGATTGCCAGCCTTGCCAATCCCGCTGATGCGCCCGTGCTTTATGCCAACATCCGCTTTGAAGACGCCGGTGTAATCGATGACGAGGGCATTAGTAATCACGCAGTCGAGCGCGTCAGCCTCTCCAATGCCGGCAGCTTGCCCCATGCCCTCGCGAAGAACTTTGCCGCCGCCGAATTTGCATTCATCGCCATACACCGTGTAGTCACGTTCCACTTGCGCGATCAGGGAGGTGTCGCCAAGGCGGACCCGGTCACCCGTGGTCGGGCCGAACATTGCTGCGTAATGAGCGCGTTTGATTTTGTGCGGCATGGTCAGCTTTCCTCGTGGGCAAAGTTTTGAGATTCCACGCGCTGCATCACCTCAGCCAAGCGCTCCGGAGAAGCTGCGCCATCGACAAGATTATTCCCGCCAAAGACGAGGCGGCGCCCCGCGATTTCCACCAACTCCACGGTTTTCGTTTCACCCGGCTCGAATCGAACCGCCGCGCCCGCGGGAATATTCAACCGTTTCCCGAACGCCTTTGCTCGATCAAAGCGAAGGAGCTTGTTCGTCTCGATGAAGTGATAGTGGCTGCCCACCTGGATGGGACGGTCACCAAGGTTAGTGACCTGGAGCAGGAGTGTGGGGCGGCCCTCGTTGAGGGTTAGCTCGCCTTCCAACGGCAGCCTTTCGCCGGGGCTCAGCGCCTCAGGTTGCGAGCGAAATTTCGAGAGTGGAGGCGTCGGCAGAAAGCTTCCATAAAGCGCGAGATCCAGATCACCGTCGTCCGAGGCTATCGGATGATGAACCGTCACCAATTTCGTGCCGTCCGGGAACGTGCCCTCCACCTGGACTTCTTCCACAAGCTCCGCGACGCCGGGCATGACTTGATTGCGGCCGAGGAATTGCCGACCCAGGCTCATCAGGTCAGAAACAGAGCGGCCGTCGCGGATGAACTCGAGCAGTTGCGTCGCAATAAGCGCAACGCTCTCGGGATGATTGAGGCGCAAGCCGCGGGCCAGGCGTTTCTGCGCGAGAAACCCGGCATTGTGCAGGATCAACTTGTCGAGGTCACGTGGGGCGAGGTGCATGCTTTACCATTTTCTAGCCAGGGGATCATCCCCAAGGAATTGAGGCAGAAAGGCGAGGCGCCGATGAATCTCAGCGGTGAGCAGTTCAAGCTGCTCGGAGGCGAAACGAAGGATAACCCCGTGCCTCAGCGGGCTCGCGGACATCACGAGGGGAGCCTGTCTCCGGACTGGCACTTCCGCAGATTCTTTCAGCCCCTGCTGAATGTGCTCGGAGAGCAACCCGCCGAACATGAGCATTGTGGCGAAGGAATTGAACCGCCCCATAGGAGAAGGGTGCGGCTGCTCGGCGCCCAGAAGCAGGGCGTCCAGGCAAGCGCGCTGCTCATCCACGAACACTTCGTTGCGGCTAAAGAATCTGGAAAACGCCCAGCGCTCAGCGCGCGCGATGCGGCCGGCAGAGAGCGCGTCGACGAAGACAAGCCCGCCAGAGGCTGCCATGTGGAAGACCTGCCGCTGCTCATAGACGCTGGCCGCGAAGCACTGGACCGGATCCGGCACGACCGCCAGAAAGGCATTGTCGTTGATAACGGCTTTAAGCTCCTGGCGAGCGGGGAGGCCAGTCGGGCTCGTGTAAATCTTGGTCGAGGATTGGGATGTGAGGAAAGCATGAGCGCTCTCCTCAACATCAATTTGGATGTTGGCGGAATCGCCCGCCAGCAACCCGCCGCCGTAGCTGCTGAGGTAAGCCCAGACGGAAGCGCCTCGAGGCTGCGGCGCCAGCAACTTGACTGGCGCGCTTGAGGAGGCCTCCACGAGCGCGCTTTTTCCACTGACTTGCCGAACGCCCAGACGGGCGAAACCATGGCGCGCCGCAGTGACTTGCGGGCCTGCCATCATGCAGCGAAGCCCCAGATAGCCAAGGCTGCCACGATCATCGCGGCGCCCGCGAATCGGGCTGCTTTCCGCAAGCGGGGTTCCGCAATCAATCTTGCAAGGACAACAAACGCGATACCAAGGAGCCCAAGAACCAGCAAATGATCCGGACTCGTGAGCCAGTGGCCCCACGATTCTTCTGAAAGCGAATGGCCAGGGTGGGCTAGAAGGCCAGGGCTGGCGAGAATGGCAGTTGTGCAGGCAAAGAAACGAGTCGGTGTCATACAGTTAAATGTTGGCGGACGATGTCGTCATTCAACGCGGAGATTGGCCCATCAGCCACAACCGCGCCTCGGTCCATAATGTAAAAAGCATCCCCAACTGAAAGGCAGAAATCGAGATATTGCTCCACAAGAAGGATGCTGATTTTACCCTCCGCTTTGATCATTAAAAGCGTCTCCCCAATCTGGTCGATAATGTTCGGTTGAATGCCTTCAGTCGGCTCGTCGAGAATCAGGATGGTCGGCTGGGTGAGCAGAGCGCGGGCAATGGCTAGCTGTTGCTGTTGGCCGCCGCTGAGAACGCCCCCTTTGCGCTGCAGCATTTCCTTAAGAACCGGGAATAATTGCAGCACGCGATCGAGTTCATTGCCAGCTTCGCGGCCATGGACAACCAGGCTGATCTTGAGATTCTCCCAGACGGTGAGGTTCGGAAAAATATCGCGCCCCTGCGGAACGTATCCAATCCCGCTACGTGCGCGCCCTGGGGGAGTGAGCTGAGTGATGTCCGCCCCACTCAGGGTCAGAGTGCCTGTGTCCACTTTGACGAGGCCGATGATCGACTTAAGCGTGGTCGTTTTGCCGACGCCATTTCGGCCCATCAGGCAAACCAGGCTGCGGGGCGGCACTTGAAGGCTCACGTCGCGCAGCACACGGGAGCCATCGTAACTAACGGAGACGTTTGAAAGAGTTAACATACGGTCATTCTCCTTAAGCCGCCTTCTTCTTGCGCCCGAGGTAAACTTCAATCACCCGCTCATCGTTCTGGACCTGCTCGACGGAGCCTTCGCATAAAACGCTGCCCTGATGAAGCACGGTAACTTTCCGCGCGATTTGCCGCACGAAGACCATGTCGTGCTCAATGACAATGATGCTGTGCTTTCCGGCGAGGCTCATGAGCAACTCTCCGGTGCGCGCGGTCTCCTCATCCGTCATCCCCGCAGCCGGCTCATCGACAAGAAGCAGCTTGGGGTTTTGCGCGAGGAGCATGCCGATCTCGAGCCACTGCTTCTGCCCGTGCGAAAGCGCGCCTGCTTTGACATCCGCTCGATCAGCGAGCCCCACCGTTTGAAGCACTTCATGGATGCGCTCACGCTCACGGGAGCCGATGCGCGCAAACAATGTGGACCAGACGGAGCGCGTCCCCTGCAAGGAGAGCCAGATGTTTTCCAGCACCGTGTGGTCGGTGTAAACGGAAGGAGTCTGGAACTTTCGACCTATGCCCAGGCGATTAATTTGATACTCATTCAGCCGGGTCAAATCGGTGTCGAAGCCATACTCGACCTTCCCGGAATCTGGGCGTGTGCGGCCGGTGATCAAATCGAGCATCGTGCTTTTGCCCGCGCCGTTCGGGCCGATGATGACGCGCAACTCCCCTTCATCCATGTAGAAGTTGAGGTCGGAAATGGCCTTGAAGCCGTCGAAGGTTTTGTTCACCCCTTCGAGGGTGAGAATAAACTGCTTATGGGTATGCATGATGGTCTCGGGATCATGGTTACAAGGAGCCTGGGGTGAGCTTGGTCGCGGCAAGCTCAGGGGCCTCGGGTTTGCGTGAAAAGCGCTTTAAGAGGGATTGTAGCTGCCCAGGAATGCCAACAATTCCCTTGGGCATAAATAGAACGACGATGATGAACATCCCGCCAAGAATATAGAGCCATTGCTCAGCGAAGGCGCGGGTCGCATAGCTCTTGAGCGCGTTGACGCTCACCGCGCCAAGAATCGGCCCGATCAATGTCCCGCGACCGCCGACGGCGCACCACACAACGGCCTCCAACGATTTGTCCGGCGCCATTTCACTTGGATTGATAATGCCGACCTGCGGCACGTATAGCGCGCCACCAAGCGCCGAGATCACAGCGCAGAGAACGAACACAAACAGCTTGAAATGCGATGTGGCATAGCCGGAAAACAGCACTCGGTTCTCGCTGTCGCGAATGGCGCGCTGGATCAGGCCGAATTTGGTCGAGGTCAGCCATTTGCAGAGGAGGTAGGAACCGAGCAGGAGGAGCGCGGAGGCAATATACAAGCCGCGTTTCGTTGCCGGGCTATGAATATCCTCCCCCAGGATAAACTTAAAGTCGGTGAGCCCGTTGTTCCCTCCGAAGGTGAAATCGTTGCGAAAGAAAAGGAGGCACGCCGCGTACGTGAGCGCCTGGCTTAAGATCGAGAAGTAAACACCCTTGATGCGCGAGCGGAAGGCGAGAAAGCCGAACACAAGCGCGACCAGGGCGGGAACTACGACAACCGCGCCAGCGGCAAACCAGAAGCTCTTGAAGGGGATCCAATGCGGCGGAAGGCCGCCTGTTTCAGGGTACTTCGTCTGGAACTCGAGGAAGACCATGAAATCGGGAATGTCAGCTTTGTATTGGCCCAAGCGGCCAATCATCAGCATGAGGTGCATTCCGAGCATATAACCGCCGAGGGAAAAGAAGAGGCATTGGCCGAGGCTCAGCAGGCCGGTGTAGCCCCAGAGCATGTTTACACCGAGAGCCAGAACTGCGTAGCACAAGTACTTCCCGTAAAGGTTCAGCGCAAAGTTGCTGACGTGGAGCGGATGCTCTGCTGGCAGGAAAGCATTCAAGCTCGGCAGGAGAATGATCCCCAAAAAGCTAATGATGCCGAGGGCGATGTATTCGTTGCGATTGATAAAAACGCGCATGGGTTAGCCCTCGAGGTTACGGGTGCGGGTGACGAAGAGCCCAGCGGGACGCCATTGCAGAAAAAGGATGATCCCGGCCAGCACGATGATCTTGCCCATGACCGCGCCCAGAACCGGCTGGAGCATCTGGTCAGTCATTCCAATGCCGAATGCTGCGGCGATTGTTCCGACCAGGTTCCCCACCCCGCCAAGAACAACGACCATGAAGCAATCAACGATGTAGTTTTGCCCGAGGCTAGGCCCGACATTGCCGATCTGTGACAGGCAAGCGCCTGCCATTCCCGCAAGCCCGGAGCCGAAGGCAAACGTCATCATGTTCACCCGATCCACGCGCACACCAAGGCAGGAAGCCATTGCGCGATTCTGCATGACGGCACGAATTTGCAGTCCGAGGGAGGTCCGGGTGAGCAGAAGGTAAGTCGCAAGAACGATCAGCCCGGCAAAGCCGATCACGAAGATGCGGTTGTATGCGAGCAGCACATCCTGGACTTCAAAGCTGCCGCTGAGCCAGGAGGGAGAGCTGACCTGCACATTGGCAGCGCCGAAGATGTGCCGGAAGAGTTGTTGCAACACCAGGCTCACCCCCCACGTTGCGAGGAGTGATTCCAAAGGCCGTTTATAGAGGAACCGGATAATCCCTCGTTCGAGCAGCAAGCCCACAGTTGCGGCCGCGAGGAACGATACAGCCAGTGCGGCGAGAAAGTACGAGTCGAACCCAGCGCCGCTTGGGCCGAACCAACGGGTAAAATAGTTCTGAACAACGAAGGCCGAGTAGGCTCCCACCATCATGACCTCGCCGTGGGCCATGTTGATAACCCCCATGAGTCCGAAGGTGATGGCAAGGCCGAGCGCCGCGACCAGCAGCACAGCTCCTAGACTCAGCCCGCGAAATGCGGTCCCGAACATGTTGCCACGCCAAATGTATTGCTCGATGTCATAAATAGACTTGCGAAGCGCGGCCAGGCTCGCCGCGTCCAGCTTGGTTTTATTGGCTTCCGCGTCAGCTTGCAGACTCTTCAGAAAACTGAGGCTGTTGATCGAGTTCAGCGTTCCGGCGGCAACGATCGCTTTGAGACGTGTTGCTGGGTCTTCTGCCGCGAGTTCCGTGATGGCAACAGCTTCGGCGAGCGCCCGCTTCACCTGCGGGTCAGCCTCTTTCGTCAATCGCGCCTGAAGGAAAGGTATGTATTCTGGGTTCTGCTCCTGGCCGATTTTAGTGACTGCGTCGCGGCGCATGCGGTTGTCGGGATTGTTCAACGCAAACAGATCCAATGTGGTTTTAATCGCTTTGCGCAGCTTGGAACTGGTGTCCGCAGGCGTGATCTCGGCGGGGAGAAAGAGAAGCGGTTTGCCAGAGCTATCCACGAAAGGGCGGCCGTCCGCAACCGTCAGGCCTTTGGCCCGGCCTTCCGCATCGACTGCGGCGTCCAAAAGAAAGGGTATGCGAGTGTCATTGCTATCGTAGAGGTAAACCGATCCTTGCCTCCACGCCGCGAGGGCTTGTTGAACGAACGCGTCGTCCGTCGAGGAGAGAGTGCGAAGGGTTGTGATTTGCTCATCAAGGTCCTCGCTGAGGATCGCCTTCACGAGCGCGTCGCGATGCGCTGGTGCGGCGCTCGCGCACAACGAGAAAAGCGCGAGCAGGAATACGGATAATAAGCGTGCGGGCATAGGATGGTCTCAGGTCTCGGTGCAAGGCGGGCCCGGGAGCGGGCCCGCCCGTGGAGGAGGCAGTTTACTTGCCGGCAGTTTTCACCGAGAGGAACTTCTCGCTGAACGGCTCGCCAGCCACAGGGCCGAGCGACTTGATGATCTTGAATTGGCCGTTGGCAAGAGTCTCGCCGATGAAAACATTATTCACGAGGTGGTGATTGTCCTGCATGGTGACCTCACCAGCAGGGCCTTTGAATTTGAGCCCGTAGAGGGCTTCACGAACCTTGTCCACTTCGAAGGATCCCGCTTTTTCCACTGCTTGCTTCCAGAGATGAACCCCAATGCGCGAGAGATTCATCGGGCTGCAAGTGACGCGGCTTTTGGTGTCGATCCCGGTGACCGGGAAATCAACGCCGGTGACTTTAGGCTCTTTAAGCCAGGCGTT
The DNA here is from genome assembly GCA_035627835.1 of Candidatus Methylomirabilota bacterium. Lineage (GTDB taxonomy): Bacteria > Verrucomicrobiota > Verrucomicrobiia > Limisphaerales > SXQI01 > DASPKX01. The sequence continues at coordinate 12,274 of DASPKX010000061.1, read as the reverse complement.
GAAGCCGTCCACGAAGGCTTTGTTTTCGGGAGACTTGATTGACATGAAGTAGGTCCAGCAGCCGAGATGCCCAACGAGGTCCTTGGCTGGCAGACCGCGGAATTCGTCTTCGGAAATGGAGAACGAAACGACGGGGCAACTTTCAGACGTCAGGCCGGCATTGGCGAACTCCTTGAAGAACGGCACGTTTGTGTCGCCGTTCAGAGTGCTGATCACGCAAGCCTTGCCACCAGCGGAGAACTTTTTGATCGCCGCAACGATGGTTTGGTAATCGGTGTGGCCAAACGGGGTGTAGATTTCCTCGATGTCAGACTCTGGGATGCCCTTGGACTTGAGGTACTGCTTGAGGATCTTGTTCGTGGTGCGCGGATAAACGTAGTCGGAGCCGAGCAGGTAGAACTTCTTTTTGCCTTCCGCGAGCATGTAGTCCACTGCGGGGATGGCTTGCTGGTTCACGGCTTCGGCAGTGTAGAAGATATTCTTGGACAACTCTTCGCCTTCGTACTGCACCGGGTAGAAGAGCATCCCATTCGCCTGCTCGAAAACAGGAAGGACCGACTTGCGGCTGACGGAAGTCCAGCAGCCGAAGACAACCTTAACCTTATCCTTCTCCAAAAGCTGGCGAGCTTTCTCCGCGAAGAGCGGCCAGTTTGAAGCAGGGTCAACCACGACCGGCTCGATCATCTTGCCCATCACGCCGCCGCTCTTGTTGATCTCGTCGAAGGTGTAGAGGAGAACATCTTTGAGCGACGTTTCGCTGATGGCCATCGTGCCGCTGAGCGAGTGCAGGACACCGACTTTTACGGTTTCAGCCGCGCGGGCGCTAAACGCGATGAGCGTCGCAGCCAGGCAGGCAATAAGTTTCAAGGGACGTTTCATTGTAGGATTTTCGGATTCTTGTTGCGTTTACGTTGTGGAGGAGTGGGGAGTTAGAAGGAGTAGGAGACACCTGCGCCGACAGTCACGCGGTCGTCATCGCCATCAAAGGCGCCAGCGAGCGTGGTGTGGTCGTAGCGGATTTCCGGCTGGATCTTGAGGGAGGCAATGGGCTTCCAGTTCAGCGTGAGGGTGAGGCTCATCAAGTCCTGCCCAGTGTTTGGAGCAAGGCCGAGCAATCCGCTCGTTCCCGCGCCGTCGCTGTCGGCGATATAGTCGCCGCGCAAAGCCAGGCCGACTTTCTCGGTGAAGTCCATCCAGAGCCAACCGCCCGCAGACCACCAGTCCGAGGTTCCACCCGGCGTGTCCGCATTGAAGTAATCCAGCTCGGTTGCAAAGTTCAGCATGTCCGTCAGCTTGCGCGTGGCGATGAGCGATCCGCCCTTAAGCCATTGATCGGACGCGGCGCCTTCACGACCGCCGAAGCCAATGAGGCTGATGCCCGTTTTGTCGTCGGGCTTGATGCCGATGCTGCCCATGAAGGTCTTGAAGCCGTTCCCATCCACAGGGCCCGTGAACATTCCGTTTTGGACGCGCACTTTCACATCCACCATCTCAGAGACGGCGTAGCCGAGCTGCACGCCAGCGGAAGGACCATTGCCGGTGTAGAACCATTGGTTGCCCTGGGAGAAGTTGGGGTTAACCACACCACCGTCACCGGATTCGAAGTTCAACAACGAGATGAGCTGGCCGGCCTTAATGTTCAGGCCCGTGCCAATGGGGGCATTAAGCTCGACAACGGCTTCGCGGAGGTCTTCCCAACCCTGCAGTTCGCCACCCGTGTTCACGATGGGCGCGTCCGAGCCGAAGATCAACGAGGCGCGATAACCTGCGTCCCACTTGTCACCACTGGCTTCGACAGGCTTGCTCGCCAGCGTCAGCTTTACCTTGTTAACAGTGAAAGAATTATGGGTGCGGTTCCAAAGGTAGGCGTTCGGTGAATTATCCGCTGGATTGCTCGTGTCATAGAAGTACGAGGTGCTGACGAAGCCGTTAAGCGTGATGTCGCCGAGGGCTTTCACTGTTGGCCCGGCAGCGCCGCTCGGAAGAATACCTTCCTTTTTGGCGGTCGCTTCGAGCGCGTCCAGGCGCTTTTTGAGATCCTGGTTTTCTTTTTCGAGGCGCTCAACGCGGGCGCCATCCGGGCTCTGCGCGGACGCGGGAACAATGGAGGTTCCCGCCAGCACGGCCGCGCCCAGGCAGGCGCTCAGTGAAAGAGCAGACCTGAGAGGGTCGCTGAGGCTCTGCTTCGTTTTGTGATGCTTGTGGTTCATGTCATTAAGGGTTTGTTCTGTTGCGCTATGCGCAGGTGGAGCCGTATGCAACCGACGGGCCAGCGGAGTGGGCAGGGCTCAAATAGCAACGTGAAAAGAATCGGAGCCATCCATGAATGCGGCTCATGCACCCAACTGGGCATCGCAGCCACAAGGCGCTCAGCGTGGTCCATCTCACGTGTCAGCCACCTCGGATGCGCGGGAGCTGGGGGTGTGGGGGCATGGGCAACAGAGAGTCGTGACCAAATATGAACAGGAAAGGGTCCGGGGTGGCGAAAGTTGCCCACGGGGTCGCGGAGCTGGCCAGGGACGAGCGTTGCGTTGGATGTTTCAGACAGCTACAAAGCTCCGCATGACCATCCGCGCTAACATTCCGAGAATGCTTTGGGTTATGGCCGTCACGCTTATCTCGCTCTCGACATGGGGCGCGAAGTTGAAGGTGAGCGAGAACAAGCGGTTCCTGGTCTATGAGGACAACAAACCGTTCTTCTATTTAGGCGACACCGCGTGGGAGTTGTTCCATCGGCTGGGCCGAGAGGATGCGGATCGTTATCTGCAGGTGCGCGCGGACCAGGGTTACACAGTTATCCAAGCTGTGGTCCTCGCTGAACTGAATGGGTTGCAGGATCCAAATCCTTACGGGCACACGCCGCTCAAGAATGGGGATCCCACTCAGCTCAATGAAGATTACTTCCGGCATGTGGATTATATCGTCGGCAAGGCTGAAAAGCTGGGGCTGTTCATCGGCATGCTGCCGACGTGGGGAGATAAGGTGGGGCCGAAAGCCTGGGGAGTGGGGCCGGAAGTGTTCACAAAGGAGAACGCGGCGGTGTATGGCGAGTTGCTGGGGAAACGGTACAAGGATCGGCAGATTATTTGGATCCTTGGCGGTGACCGGACTTCAGATGACCCGAAGCATCAAGCTATTTGGCGAGCGATGGCCCAAGGGCTGCGCAAGGCTGTCGGAAAGAACCAGCTCATGACCTACCATCCGCCCGGGGGGCAGAACTCCTCGAAGTGGTACCACAATGAGGAATGGCTGGACTTCAACATGTGGCAGAACGGGCATTGCGATGATGTGATGGTTTGGGAGCGCATCCAGAGCGACTACAATCGCGAGCCGATCAAACCGGTGATGGATGGCGAGCCGCTGTACGAGGATCACCCCATTTGCTTCAAGCCGAAGGAACAGGGTTACTCGAACGCGGCTGATGTGCGGCGGTTCCTGTATTTGAACCTGTTCTCCGGAGCGTTTGGGCACACATATGGAAACCATTCTGTCTGGCAGATGCATGCGCCTGGCCGTAAGGGAGTGAATGGGCCGCTGAGTTTTTGGTATGAAGCGATCGAACGACAAGGGGCTGTCCAAATGCGCTATGGGAAAGATCTTGTGCTTTCGCGCCCGTTTATGACGCGGATCCCAGACCAGACTTTGATCGTGAGCGACCCGGGAAGTGGCGCGAAACGGATTCAAGCCACCCGCGATAGTGAGAGGACTTACGCCATGATTTATGCCGCTGCGAGCAGGACGTTCACCCTAGACCTGGAGAAGTTGAAGGGCGAGAAGCTGCGTGTTTGGTGGTTCAATCCGCGCACTGGTGATGCCAAAGGAATGCCAGAGATGGAACGCAAAGGCAAACATGATTTCACGCCTCCCGATGCAGGAGAGAACATTGATTGGGTTCTCGTGCTGGATGATGCAGCGAAGAATTATCCCGCGCCGGGTAAGGCGAAGTGATCAGAGCACCCCATTCAAAGTCTCCACGTCCAAGTCGATGCTACGGAGGATGTGGGTAAGCAGACCTGGCCCGATGGTATCTCCCGCATGCACTGGAACGACCGTGCGGCGGCCATCGGGGTGCACAAGAAAGTGGTGACTTCCTCGGACGCGAGCGACTTGGAAGCCGAGTTGGGTCAGAGCGCGAATCAGCTCACGTCCAGTCAAACGAGGAAGACGGGGCATTAGACCGTCACGCGCTGCACACCGATAAAGCGCAAGTTCGTTTGCTCCGTCTCCTCATCCAGACAAACGGCGATCGCTTCCTTGATACGCTCCATAACTTCGTCGAGCGATTTTGCCTGGGTGTGGCAGCCCTGAATCGAAGGCACAGAAGCTACGTAGAAGCCTTCGGTATCCTGTTCTATGATGACGCTGAACTCCTGCGGGGTGCTTCGCATCGTAAATATCCTATGCCAGAGCAATGGTCTTCATGCAAGCAACGCAGGCGTCACCACACAAAGGTGGCGGTTGCCGTTGGACCAGGGATGACGAAGTAGGCGCGCTTTGTGTGTTCGTCGTACGTCCAACCCGGTTCCCGCGTGAGCTGAGTAGTGGCTTGCGGCAAGCGCTGACCGTTCACTTCGATGGACCTCGGCTTGGGGCCAGCAACGAAGCCGTGGGTCGGTTCTGTGCTTCGGCTGCTTAGCCTGAGGATAACTCCCCTGCCCTCCGCGTGAGCGCTCACGATGCTTGCCCCAGAGCTGATAACAAGCCGCTCACCTTCAACTCCAAAACGCGCGGTTTGGATGTCGGGATCTGCTCCGCGCAGGGCGAAGAGGTTTAGCATGATGTCTTCAGGATTGATGAAGGCGGGGTTGGGAGTTTCGAAATTAGAAATACTGTCCGGGTAAGCGCCGATCTTGTCTCCACTCGCAAACTGCTGGTGAGCCGCGCTGGCGATGATGAGTTCGGCCATGGCGCGATAATCTTGCGCCCGGAAGGTGGTTTGAAGCTGCAGTTCAGAGCCGCCTCCGTGTTCATTGTAATCCTGCAGGTGAGGGATGAGGTGGAGCAGTTGGTAGGCGTAAACCAGGCCGCACCATTGGACTGGTGTCGACAGCCAGGAGTGTGTGTAGAAGGTGCTGCCATAAACGGGAATGCTGGCGCCGCGCATCATTGGCTTGTCAGCGAGGTGCCAGAGATATTGGAAGTGCATGCCGGTTTCAGCCCAGTAGATGGCATTGTGCAGCCAGCGTTGGTTGCCGCTCGCGCGGTACGCCTCGAGGTAGGCGCGCATGGCGTAAGCAGCAGCGAGGATGTCGGGCTCGTACATCGGGCATTCCCATGTTTGGCCGCCGCGCGGGACGCGGAAGCGCTCCATGAAGAGGAGTGTTTTTTCCGCGGCTGCGAGGGTTTGGAGATCTCCTGTGATTCTGGCGTAGCGCGCTATCACCGAGGATTTTTGGGCGGAGGTGCCGAGGACTGAGTCACCCAAGCGGCCGAGGGAGGCTTGTTCTTTATTGGCAGGCGCGTAGCGCCATCCGCCATCCGGATGCTGTGAGCCGACGAGATCGCGCACCTGCGCATCGATGGCTCGCATGGCTTCGGGGAGGTGGCCGTAATGGAATGGAAATTCCCATTGTAGAATGTGGCAATTCGCCTGCGAGGTAAGGGCGGCAGGGCCGGAACCGTTGATCATTTTGCGCGCGACCAATTCCACGCGGTCCCGCGATGTTTTTGCGGCGGCGACGTTGGTGGTGACTGTTGAATCAGTCCAGAGCAGCGTGGCAAAGCCGGGAGCGTCTGACGATGGCCAGCCGATGCAGTGGCTCCACTGTTGAGCTTTCGGATCCCAGAGTGTCTTCAGGAAGCCTTCACGGCAAATTTGGAGCTGCTCTTCGAAGGAGCGGGGCCATTGCGGGGCGGTTTCCAAAGCGCGGGTTCTGCGGCACCACTCCCCAAATGCTCCGAGCGCGGAGGCACGGCTGATTCCGAATGAATAATCCAGGGTGAGCGTTTGCCCGCGCTTTAACTTGTACGGACGTTTGGCCTGAACGCCGTTCTCGTCGATTTGCTCGGGCACAGAGGGGAGAAAAAGGGCGAGGCGATGATTGCGCTGGCCGTCGTCGATGTTGGGTGAAACAAAGCGCGGTGTGGGGAAGTGATGCACACCGTCCCACTTCTGCAACGGGTTCCAATCGATCCAGAGGGTTTGGGTGCGCTGAAGTTTCACGCCTTCCGCGAACTTGGCGGCTGCAGGAGCAGAGAGAAGCGCGTCGGGGGTGTAGAAGAAATCTTGCTCTTGGGAGGTGTATGGCCCGCTGGCAGGCGCCACGCTTAAAGCCATGAAAGGAGCGGTCAGTTTGAAAGGATGAGGCGAGCGGCGATCGTTCATGGGAGGAGCGAGATCGCGGAGGTTTGAGGATGCTTCGTCCAGATAGAGCTGCTCCAGGCCGGGAAAGAGCCCGCCGACCCGCGCGAGGCTGTTCCGCTCGTCAGCGACTTTCAGGTCTGCGCCCCAGAGCGCGTAGACATCACGGTCGGCATCGGCGCGCCAGGTCTGCCGGACCTGGGCGACAGCGCCTGTTATTCCAAGATCCAGTGTGACGTGCCATTGCACGCCGTCTGCGTCACGAGCTGAGGCGCTGACGCGAGCGGCTGATCGGGAGCTTTGTATGGAAGCGGGGCGGATCTGCCATTCGTGAGCCGCGTCGCCTATTCCCGTGACCAACCGGAACAGGGGAGTCCAGTATGCCAGCGGTTTTGAGCGGTCATCAGCGCCATGAATTTCCGCGTAGGCATAGCCGTTTTCAGCGCGCCGGAAGGTGACGCTCATTTCGCGAGAGCTGACGTGAGTGGTTTTGCCGCCTTTCGGGAAGACTTCAAAGCTGTTGGTCCAGCGGGCGCGCGCTTCGCTTGTGAGGGCCTCCAGGGCGAAGGTGTTACGCCCTGCACGCTGTGGGAGTGGAGTTTCCCATATGAGTGACGCCTCTTTACCGGGAAGAAGCCTTGGGAGAGTGACTGCTTGCTTCGTGCCGTTTAGTTCCAGGAGCGCTTCGCCCGCTGGGGAAATACCTTTTCCACTATTTCGAAGGATGGCGCCGAGTTGAATGGTCCGAGATGCTCCGGCTTCAACAATGGAAGCTATTGGGCCTGCGTTCACCAGCCCAAGCATGGGTGAATATTGCCCGATGAAAGTGTTCGTGACGCTCGGCGGCGCCTCGATGCGGAAGGTCGAGGCGTTGGTGAAGAGGAAATCTGTGGCATGCCAGCCGGCGAGGTCGGCTTTCAGAACTACGTTTTCCCCGCTGGGGGTGTTGAGTTTCACCTCCTCACCCTGCCTGAGTTGGGCGGCGAAAAAGCCACTGCTGATGGGTAATTCAGTTGTGGTGGAGGTAATCACGGGACCGTCCCGCAGAACCACAATGCGTGGAGCGCCCCATAAGGCCCAATCGTAGGCGGTGTTTGCGCCGGCGTGGCTTTGGAAGGTGAGCTGGATCGCTTGCCCGCCCAGAGCGGTGAAATCGAGGCAACGAGCACGCCAGCGGGTTTCGGCACTTGTCTCCCGGAAGGCTGTAGAGCCGTTGGTGAGAATGGTGAATGTTACGCCGTCCATGGGGGGATCGGTTTTCACTCCGTCCGCAATGCCGATCTGGAATGCCAGGAATAATCGGTCGCCAGGATTAATTGCAGGCAAGTGGATAGGGTACGTGATCTGAGCGGGGGCATCGGGGTGAACGGGGTGCAGGAAAAGTGAATCGACCTTAACGCCGCCGGATTCGCCCGGGCGTCGGACGGCGAATTGAAGCGCGTTCGTGACAGTGGCTTGCGGGACAGCGGCAACCAAGTCCACGTGCAGGTCGGCTTTTCCGGCGGCAGAGATCAGCAACGGCGCAGCGATGAGAATGAGGAGGCGGAAAAAGATTCGGAGCATAAATGGAAATGGGCGCGAGCGCCGCGGAAGTGTGTATAATCGTGTATAAGCGTGTAAAATTGTGTATTTCCGAAAGTGCGACGCGGTTGGCGCGGGAGGTGCTCCTGGCGAGGACGCCCGGTCGGGGACCGGGCCTACCAAAGGAGGCGACTGTCGTTCTCCGTGGCTGCTGGATCTTATGCGGGGCGGCCCCCATACAGAATACATGTGCAGTAGGTTGCTTTACATGTCAACCATGATCTTGCAGGGCGGCCAGGCAGGGTTAGGTCGTGGCGCATCGCCGATGATGGGTTTGAGGCCAACTGGCAGGATTCGTTTGCGGAAGGTTGAATGGTGACCTAGCATCCGCCCCGCAGTTTACGGATAGTTGTGTTTTGGTCGAAGAAGAATCCAGAGGAGCATCGATACTACCTGCTCCCAGGCATGGGGAAGGCAAACCGGCGAAAGCATCGGCATTACCTTCTTTGGAGCATTGTCGTGGGGCTGATTATTTCTGCCATTTTCGCAGCGATCCTCTACTTCATGAACGCTGGTAGAATTCGCCCTTGACCCGGAGCGTGACGCGGGAGGACCAGGACGCCCGGTCAGGGGACCGGGCCTACCATGGGCGTCAGGACGCGCGGTCAGCGGGCCGGGAGAGCCGTCGCAAGTCCCCCATCCGCTCGGTGACGCCCTGGCGGTCCAACCTTTCGAGCAGGGGGATCAGAACTCGGCGGCTTGTTTGCAGTTCCTGCCGGATTTGGCTGGCAGTGGCTGGGCCGTTTCGGTCAAGAAAAGCCACAATCGCCGCAACGGCTTTGGCGTAATCGGCGGAGTTGATCACGACTTCAGCAGCGAGTTCGATGACCTCTCCCGACCTGAGAAAATATTGGAGGGCATCCTGCGTTGCTTTGTCTGGAGCGAGTTCGGAGCGGGAGGGAGGATTAAGGCCGTTTTGCGCGAGTAAATTTCGAACGCGGAGCGCTGCGATCTTTAAGTGATCCGGGAGGGCAAGTTTTCTTCCAGTGCGGAAAACGTTCAGCTCTTTAAGCTGAAGATCGGGAAAGCTCGCGATCAAGGAGTCTAGCAACTCAGGACGCTCCAGGTTCAGTTCCGCGCTCAGGTCGGCCAGGGGCGCTGAGTTTCTGTCGGGGTGAGCTGCGAAGTAAGTTTCAAGGACGTTCAGAAGAAGATCGCGCAAACGAGCCCACTCAGCGCTTGTGCAAAGGAGTTCGCCTTGGCGAACGACGGAGCCGCCATTGAGGAGATCGTTTACCGCACGCTGAATGCTTTGCTCGCTGTAAATAGAAAGCTGGAGCAATCCTGGGATGGGGACACAGAGGTCCCGCTCAAGAAGCGCTCGCACCCAGGTGAAGCAATCGAGCTGTTTTGCGCGGGTTTCCAGAAATTGCAGATGGGCACCTCGGATGCTCGGGGGCTCGCCGACATGGAGAATCAGGCCGCCGCCCAGGGTCCGCTGCTCGGCCCAATCGCGAATAACGAATCGCTCCCCTTCCAGCGCGAAGACGGGGCGCTCGAAACGAAAACGGGCCAGGACGGATTCGCCTGCTTTGAGGTCGTTCGCATTAAGCAACTGAACGGTGGCAGGAATGTTGGCAGTGCCGTGCCGCCAGCGGACGCGAGCGCCATCCTTTAAGGGCTTCAGCGGTTTGCCGATCGAACTTCGATTGCTGCGGGCCAAAACGGCATCGAGCATCGCGACTGGATGGCCAAGGTTTGGAAGTGTGATTGTGTCGCCTCGGAGAACCGCGTGTGGCTCGTCGGAATTCGCGGAGAGTTCGGGAATGTTTAGAGCGACACGTGATCCCGGAAAGGCGATCTCGACTTCGCGGTTATGAGAGTGGAGAGAGCGGGCATGCACCGGCAAGCCCCGCGGTTGCACAAGCAACTTCTCCCCACGGCGCAATTGGCCGCCGATAAGAGAGCCCGTCGTGACCGTGCCGATTCCGCGCAAAGTAAAAACTCTATCTACGTTGAGGCGCGGCTTGCCCGCATCCACGGGATCCTCAACACGCGAGAGGCATCGCACGAGCGAGGAGCAAAGCTCGCTGAGTCCATGCGCGAGCGGGGCAGCAACTGGAATGATTTCTGCATCAGCTAGCGGCGAGCCGGAGAGCCGGTCGCGCACCTCGCTGATGCACTTCTCCAGATGGTTGGCGGATTCAGCAAGGTCACACTTCGTGAGCGCGACAACGCCGTGCTGAATGCCGACATAGGAGAGAATCTGGAGATGCTCTTCCGTTTGGGGCATCCACAAGTCATCAGCGGCGACGACCAACAAGGCGGCGTTGATGGCGCCGACGCCTGAGACCATGTTCTTAACAAGGTCTTCGTGCCCCGGAACGTCCACGATGCCGATTTCGAACGTAGCGCCATGTTCAGCAGTGAGAGCAAGTCGCGCGAAGCCGAGATCAATAGTGATGCCGCGGGCTTTTTCTTCGGGCAGGCGATCGGGGTCGGAGCGGGTGAGAGCTTTTACCAGTGAACTCTTGCCGTGATCGACATGCCCAGCGGTGGCAATGATGAATCGTTTCGTCACGCTTTGAAAGCCGTGGCAATGGTGGCGATCAAGGCTTCATCCTGCGACGGAAACACGGTGCGGAGATCGAACCTGATCTTTCCTTGCTCGAGGTAAGCAATCACGGGCGGAGCGCCTTTCCGCAGCTTCTTCATGATGGCATCGGCGGCCTTGCCGGGGACTTGCACATCCACTCCGATGGAGTCGATCCGCACCGTGGGCAAAGCTCCGCCGCCGATCTCCCCTGTCGGTTTGCTAAGCTCGGCCTGAACACCTTTGTCACGGAGACGACGCACATACTGAGCTGCTCGTGCCTCGAGTTCCTCAAGGGTGGTGTTCAGCATTTGCCATAGGGGGAGCGCGGGCGCTTCGCCTTTGTGGTGAAGGTGCGTTTCGAGTGTGGCCTGCAATGCAGCGAAGATTAGCTTATCGCAGCGGAGCGCGCGAAAGAACGGCTCCTTCTTTAATGCTGTGATGTGTTCCGCTCGCCCGGCGATCAAGCCAGCCTGAGGGCCACCGAGCAGTTTGTCGCCGCTGAAGCAAACCAGGTCGATGCCGGCGGCCAGGGAGTCGGCGGGAGTGGGCTCGCGGCGGATGCTGGCGATCTGCGCGGTGTCAGAAATCGCGCCACTGCCCAAGTCCTCCATGACAGGCATGCCAACGCGTTTACCGAGGCGCGCTAACTCCTCGCGGTCGGGAGATGCCACGAACCCTTCCATGTGGAAGTTGCTTTGGTGGACTTTGAGAATCATGCCGACGCTGGGACTGATAGCTTGCTCATAGTCCTGCAGCGTCGTGCGATTGGTGGTTCCGACTTCTTTGAGGCGAGCGCCACTGCCTTCGAGGATCTCGGGGATGCGAAAGCCGCCACCGATCTGGACCAACTCGCCGCGTGAGATAATCACCTCCGGCCTGGCACGTGTGAAATGGCGAAGGGCAAGAACGAGCGCGGCCGCGCAATTGTTTACCACGGTGGCGGCCTCGGCTCCTGAGACGAGCGCCACCAAGGACTCGACGTACTCACCGCGAGCGCCGCGATGGCCTGTGTGCAAATCCAGCTCCAGGTTTGTGTATCCAGAAGCGATCTCTTTCAAAGCGTCCGCTGCTTGGACGCACAACGGGGATCTCCCCAGGTTGGTGTGCACCAGCACACCGGTGGCGTTGATCACCGGCCGAAGGCGCATGGCCCGCGAGTCGTCGAGCCGCTCACGAATTTGCGCCAACAGCTTCTCAGCGGCCACGGGCTCGTTTTGCATACGCACACGCTGAAGCTCCGCCCGGACGGTGCGAAGGACGACCGCGCGCGGCAAGCCCTGCTCCCCCAGCTCCTGCAGGATCTTGTCAACGGACGGAATGGCGCGCCGCGGCTCCTCCATCCTTTGCTGCTCGCAAGTCGAGGCTCATTTTACAAGCGTAATTTCATGGCCGCAGGAGTGGACGAGCCAGGGAAATCGGGCCTATTGATTTAAACTGAGTTGTGTTAGGTTGGGCGTCATTGATTGGGAGAGCTTTTAACAGATCGCGCGCACTCTGTAGTTGACCTTCATTGTTAGCGGCATCTTCATTAAGCCCGAATCCAGCCTGAAAGTATGAGAGAAGCGAGCGGAGTTGCCCCTGGACGCGTGACGTCTGGCGGAGCGGTGTTACAACCGAGCGAGGGAGATGTCGCAGCGATTAATAACCTGCGTGATCGATACCGCGCCCTGGGCACGGAATTGAGCAAAGTCATCATCGGGCAGGAGGATGTCATTGAGCGGTTGCTCATCTGCATTCTTGCACGCGGACATGCCTTGCTGATGGGCGTTCCCGGGCTGGCGAAGACGACGATCATCAATGCGCTGTCGCAGGTGATGTCGCTCGACTTTAACCGCATCCAGTTCACGCCCGACCTG
>DASPKX010000060.1:0-6396 GCA_035627835.1 Candidatus Methylomirabilota bacterium | reverse complement strand
CAGAATCGTTCTGAGCGTGGCACGATACGGGACATCGTGGGACAAACGCGGGCCCACCGTGCGCGAATCTTCACTCTAGAAACGCGCTAAGCGCTGGAGCCAACAGTCGGATTTGAACCGACGACCCACGCTTTACGAAAGCGTTGCTCTACCCCTGAGCTAAACTGGCAACCAAAAGTCCGGGCTTACTTACCGAACGGACTGCAAACGTAGCAAGGAATTTGTGACCCGCAACTGCTTTGCTCAATTTGCGCGCGCATTGCGAGCGGCAGCGACAAACTTTCTCGCCAGTTCGGTTATCTCGCCCCAGTTGCCGCTCTTTACCGCAGCCGGTGAAATGAGCGATGAGCCAGCGCCCACAGCGGAGCAGCCGGCTTGTAAAAAGCCGCCTATCGTCTGGAGGTCCACGCCGCCTGTGGGGACAATCTTCAGGTGGGGCAATGGAGCGCGGAGTGACTTTACGTATGCCGGGCCGAGGTTTTCCGCTGGAAATAGTTTGATGAAGTCAGCTCCGTATTCATAAGCGGTTTGCGCTTCCGTCGGAGTAAAGGCGCCGAGCATGACGGGACGATCCTGGCGGTGCGCCGCCTCCGCTATGTCGCGGCGAGTAATGGGGCTCACGACGAATTGTGCCCCAGCATTAATGGCTTCTGTAGCAGTTGTTCCGTCGAGGACCGTTCCCACTCCGAGCAGAGCAAACGGCAGCCTTGCGCTCGCTTCCTGGATTATCTCAAGAGCGCCAGGCGTTGTCATCGTGATCTCGATCGCGTGAATCCCGCCGGCGAGCAACGCTTCAGCCAAGGGGATAGCGTGCTCACGGGAGTTAATCCGCACCACGGCAATGACCCCCGGGTCAATCAGCCTCGCAATGACCTCCGCTTTGGTGAGCATGGGTTACTTTTGCAGCTCGGTTGCAAGTGGGCGATGAGAGCTGAACACGGGGCGCAAACTCCTGGAGAGTTCGTCCTGGAGATTTTGCAGACGCTCATACACTGCGGCGTTCTCGGCGTTCGGCTTCGCAGATTCTTTGGCGTTCAATTCGATGAACTCGTCCGTGACCTCAGCGATGCCCACGTCCTCGCCATGCTCCCGTCGCAGACACCAGAGCGCTTGGAGCGCAGCGCCGTAAGCAGCGCCCTCACTGACCTTCAAGGTAACGACTTCGGCATTGAAGACATCGGCCATGATTTGCCGCCAGAGCTTGGATTTTGCCCCACCGCCCGTTGCTCGAATCTGGGTGGGCTGCAAACCGAGTTCCCGCAAGCGCCTCAGGCCATAGTTCATTCCCAGGGTGACACCCTCCATGGTGGCGCGCGCAAAGTGCGGCGCGGTGAACGTGCGCGTGTTCACACCGAAGAATGTGCCGGTTCCATCGGGCACATTGGGCGTGCGCTCGCCTTCCAGATAGGGGAGCAAAAGCAGCCCTTCCGAACCCGCCGGGGCTTTGCTGGCCATTTTCTCGAATTGGGCGTGATCCAAACCGAAGTCGTTGCGGACCATTTCGGTTGCAACGGTCACGTTCATGGTGCAAAGGAGCGGCAGCCAACTGTTGGTGGAATCGCAGAAAGCGGCAATTTCGCCATTGGGGTCCACGACTGGCTTTCCAGCAAAAGCGTAGATTGTCCCGCTGGTGCCGAAGCTCGCGGTGACGACTCCAGGTTTGGTGTTCCCGGTGCCGATGGCGCCCATCATGTTGTCGCCCCCACCCGCGCTCACGATCGCGTCAGTGGTTAAGCCGAGGGCCCGGGCGGTTTCAGCGCTCAAACGACCGGCAGGTTTATCGCTTGAAATCAAGGGAGGCAACTTGCTCGCGAGCTTCCCGTCGATTGCGCCCAGCACTGGCTCGGACCAGCGGCGCTTCTTCACATCGAGAAGAGCTGTGCCGCTCGCGTCGCCGTACTCCATCACCATCTCGCCAGTTAGCCAGTAATTCAGATAATCGTGGGGCAGGAGCACGTGAGCCAGCTTCTTGAAATTTGCAGGCTCATTATTTTTGAGCCAAAGAATCTTCGGCGCAGTGAAGCCTGGCAGCACGGCATTCCCGAGCGCTTTGATAGTTGCTTTCAGGCCGCCCACAGACTTGGTGATCTGTTCGCACTCAGCGCTTGTGACGGTGTCGCACCAAAGTTTTGCCGGGCGAATCACCTCGCCCTTACCATCCAACGGAACGAAGCCATGCTGCTGGCCGCTGACGCCGATGGCGCGGACCTCGGCAGGCTTTGCCCCGGCTTGTTTCAAGGCTTTGCGAATAGCCTTCGCGGAAGCATCTCTCCACGTGCTGGGATGCTGCTCCTTGGCGCCCGGGGGAAGGGCTTCAATAAGGCCGTAGGCCTCGGATGCGGCCGCTAAAACTTTGCCTGAGCGCGCGTCCACCACCAACGCCTTCGTGGATTGGGTGCCGCTGTCGATGCCAATAACCAATGTTCGCATGTCTGCTTACTTCTTCGTGGTTTCCGATTGTAAAAAGTCCGCCGCGCTCGCTGGGTCGAGCAATTTTTCTTCGCGGGTTTTCAAATTCTTAAGACGCACGGCCGCGTCGCCGCTTTCGCTCCGCTCCACGCGGAAGGTGAACCCCGCGTTCAACTCCTGGGCGCGCTTGAACTGTTTGTCACCCTTCATCGGAGTGAGGGAGTACTCGATAATGAAGCCGCGATCCCGCATGTGCTGGACCAAGCTTAATGATGCCGCGCGCAGCTCCTCCTGCTCGATCATGCAAAAGGCGTGCACACGCTCGCTGTCTGTCGGGGCGAGGCTGCGGCTCTTCAGCAGCTCCGCCAACACCACATCGCCCATTCCGAAGCCGAGCGCGGGCAAATCCACCTTCCCGCCGGAGATTAGCTTGACCAGGTTGTTATAACGGCCTCCGCCCGCAATCGCGCGAAACTCGCCTTTCACATCGAACGCTTCAAACACGATGCCGGTGTAATAAGCCAGGCCGCGAATAACGTTGTAGTCGATGCGGACGAACCGCTCCAAACCGCGCGCGGCCAGGTTATCGAGAACGCTCTGCAGCTCAGCGGTCGGTTTGGCGGCTTTGATGAAGTCTTGGATGATGGCCAGTGAGAAGCCGAGTTCCTGCAGCTTTTTATCGCTGACGCTCTCATCTTCCCGCTCGAGTTTGTCGATGATCTGATAAAAGGCGTAGGACTGGGCGTCGGTAAAGTTCTTGCTCGCAACGAACTCAGCCCAAGCATTGCGGCTGCTCAAGCGAATTACAAAATCCTGCTCGGTCAGGCCCAGCTCCCGCAATGAATCGATTAGAAGCGCGATCAGCTCCGCGTCGGCCGCCGGGTCGCTTTCGCCGAAGATGTCAGCATTGAACTGGAAGTGCTCGCGGAGCCTGCCTTTCTGCTGGCGCTCGTATCGAAACAACTGCGGGATCGCGAACCATTTGATCGGCTTTTTGTATTGCCGCTCATGCGCCCCCACCATTCGGGCGAGCGTGGGGGTCATCTCTGGCCGCAATGAAACGGCGCGGCCGCCTTTATCCTCGAAATTGTAGAGTTGGCCGACGATTTCTTCGCCGCTCTTCAGCGTGTAAAGCTCCAATGGCTCAAGCGGAGGGCCGTCGTACTCGCGAAAACCATACCGGGCAGCCGCCCGCCGCCAGGCTCCGAAGATGTGCTGGCGCAAGCTCGCGCTCCAAACATCCTTGTGGGGAAGTGGGTCTGGATAAAAATCCCGGAATCCTGGCAAACGCTCCATCCGCCAGAACAATTAGAGAAAACAGGACTAGAGGGAAGAACAGAAATGGGCGAGGCAGATTGCGTTCACCTGACTGTGTGGATGACTCGCCAGCTAGCGAATTTACGGGCGCGCCTCTGGCTCAGCTTCAGAATCGGAATCTGAATCGGGGGCGGAATCGCCGTTGGACTGAGCCGCCATGCGCTCGAGATCTTCGCTAGTCAGCTTGAGCACATCTTCGCGCATTTCCTTGCCCGGCTTGAACTTCACTACCGCGCGGGGAGGTATGGGGACGTCATTCTGAGGCGAGTTGGGATTGCGGCCCACGCGAGCCTTGCGAATCTTGACTTCGAAAACGCCAAAGTTGCGCAACTCCACCTTGCGGCCAGCCGCCAGGGCCTCTGCCACGTAGTCGAGGGTCTTCTGCACCACACGAAAAACATCCTGCTGCTTCAGGCCGGTTTCTTCGCTGATACGCACCACCAAGTCGCGCTTTGTCATAGCATCATTGGTCAGGGAGGGCTGCAATCACGGGTATAACCTGAGGGCGGTCTAGGGTCAAGCAGACAAAATGGGGATGTTTTTTGTATTCGTAAAGAGTTGGGCGTCAAGCGCAAATCAGTTGGCGTAACGATGGGCGCGAAACCACGCAACGGCGTCCTTCAAAGCTTCTTCAGGGGATGTTTGAGGCATTCCAAGCTCGCGAATGGCTTTAGCTGGGTTGAAGAACATTTTGTATTTGGCCATCCGCACTCCAGCCAAGGGGGCTTTTGGCGCTTTGCCGGTGAGTCCTGAAACCGCCTCATCGACGTGGGCGGCTGCGGCCGCAACCCAATAGGGAACCTTTAACCGGGGAGCTTTTACGCCCGTGAGCCGTTCGAGCCTTTGCAGGGCTTCCTGCAAAGTCCAATTCCCATCCGCGTTCCCCAGGATATAACGCTCCCCCACCCGGCCGCGTTCGGCCGCCAGGATGTGGCCGACCGCCACGTCGCGCACATGCACCCAATTCAAGCCGGTATCCAGAAAGGCGGGCAACGCGCCATTGAGAAAATCGACAATGATCTTTCCGGTGGGTGTTGGCTTTACGTCGCGTGGGCCGATGGGAGCGCTTGGGTTCACTATTACAACCGGAGCGCCTTTGGCTGCCCAATCGCGTGCCACACGCTCTGCCTGGAACTTGGAGAGCTTGTAGTGATTGCTCATCTGCGCCTCGGAGCTTTCTGCCGTCTCGTCCGTGGGGATGACTTTCCCGCCTTCTTCCTTTGGCAGACCAATGCACCCGACCGTGCTGGTGTAAACGATGCGCGGGACGCCTGCCTGCACTGCTGCGGCGATGAAGTTGTCGGTGCCTTTTACGTTGGCCTCGTACATTGGCCGATAGTCCTTCAGCCACAGATGATAACTTGCGGCCACATGAAAAACCCAATCCGCACCAGCCATGCCGCGGGCCAGCGCCTCCGTATCGCCGAGATCGCCCGGCACAACATCGTACTGAGCGCCGGCCAACCCACGGACATCTGCTCCGGGTCTGAGCAACGTGCGGACTTCGTGGCCGCGTGCATTTAACTCGTGCACCAAGTTGGCTCCGATGAATCCCGAAGCACCTGTCACAAAACACTTCACCTCGCCTTTGTGTTCCCCACCCCTCGGCAGGCGCAACGAAAAAAAGGAGGGGGCGCTCACCCTGTCGAGGGCTTTTCAGCGTAAAAGCCTAATGGTGTGAATGCTTACAGCTTGAGTCCCATTCGCAACTCAGCCACAACAGCGCATCACCCTTCTTCATTTGAACGCCCAAAATGGATACGAACAAAATAATCTGCTTCACGCTGGCCCTTGCGCTGTTCTCCAGTTACGCGGCGCCCCACAGCTATGTGGAACGCGATGGGGTCGTTGCGATTGAGGCCGAGGATTACACGGAAAGAGACGGGGCGTGGCAGATCGTCGAGGGGAGGAATGCCACGGCTCAAGGGAGCGGCATAACGCGCGACTTCAAAATGCATCTGAATGGCGCGGCGTCCGGGAGCGCCCCAGTAGAGTTGCCGTCACTTCAGCCGTTTCTTTGGGGAATCCCAGGCCCCATGGCAAAAACTTACGCCACCCTCGATGTGGATCGCGGGCGAGTGACGGCTTTTCTCTATCCGCGTGGGGCTCAGATGCCGGGCGGCGCCGCGCCAGCAACACGCGCGGCCTTGTTCCTCTTGCCCACGAACGCACCCGGCGCTTTGGCGCAGGTCTTTAGCCAAGTGGTTTCTGACTCATTAGGCGGCGCGCAGGGGCAACGAGCCGCGCTCATTGGCATCCGCACAAACCTCGTCGGTACGGATGCGCGGTTGAAAAGTGCGCTGGAAAGCAGCGGCCTTGCCGTCACAGCTTTCGATGAGAAACAGGCGACTGCGGATGCTTTGCGTGAGTTCCAGCTCGTCGCGATTTCAGAGACGGCCCACGCAGAAAAGCTTCATGGCGGTGTTCTTGGTCTTGCCGTGCCGATCATCTCTTTTGATCCGCAGACATTGCAGCGGCTTGGGATGGTGAAGCAGCGATCTGCTCAGCTCCACGAGAACGCCGTGTTGATCAGTTATGGGGCGTGGACCAATCATGTGCGCTACGCGATCTACTTCTCTCAACCCGGAGCCTACAAACTGTGGCTTTATGGGCGGGATGGCGGTGAGGGTGGGGCTAACGAAGTGAAGGTCTTCTTCAACACGAACGAGA
>DASPKX010000059.1:0-7887 GCA_035627835.1 Candidatus Methylomirabilota bacterium | reverse complement strand
AATCGTGGCCATATCGCCCACATTCAACGCTTCGGCTGTGGTGCCGATGCTTTGCACGTTGCCGATCAGCTTGTTGCCGGTCATGTCAGCAGTGGAGCTGACCGTTGCGCTCATCCCAGCGCCGTTCTTCTGCGCGCTGATTGAGATCGAGACAGATACTTCTTTAGCCATAAATTCTTCGTGCCCTTCGTGCTTTTCAAAAGTTGGGGTGCAGGTTCCGCCTGCTTAGTGGTTCGGGACGTACTTATCGAGAAGCCGCTTCACTTCAGTGACTGCCCCGCGAACGGTTTGCTGCTCGATCAGGATCTGCTTCACCTTCTCGTCTGTGCGCTCTCCTTCAGGTGTCGTGTTCAGCCAATCACGCACAGCCTGAACTGATGCCAGGAGCGCGATGTTGGTCTGCTTGTTCTTGCGAGCCCGGTAAGCGGTGTAGAGCCAGCCAAGGAAAGCGGTGGCGGTCCCTGCGTAGGGAATCGGCAGCGCGCCGACGATCTGCAGGCCATCATCAATGCTCTGCCTGGGAACGAGGTTCGTGCGGTAAGTGGTCGGCGCGTAGTCGTATTCCACAACGGGCGTGATGACCTGCTTCAGGACCGGCGCAGCGACTTCGCCGGTTGTCTCGTTCGTGCGCGCTTCGCTGACCACCACCACGTTCGTTTGCCAGACGACATTGGTGCGGGTGACTTCCCCAGGCACCGTGATCACTTGGTGATCGTATAGAAACTTCTGCAACGGACTCGGGCCACCATCAGTGCTCTTGCAGCCAACAAAGAGCATGGCGGACGCGAGCGTCAGGAAGAGGAATATGCGTTGCGTTACCCCGAAGCTTTGTTTAACCATGGGGCCAGTTCACCACAGAACCCCACACAGCCCCACGGCTGCATTCCTTCCATCCGTTCTATTCCCTGAATCCTGAGAACTTTGTCAGCTTTGCGCTGACTTCTCGGTCGGACACCACCTGAGACTATAAAAGCAACAAGCCCGAGCTATAAACTCGGGCTTCTGCCGCTTGCAATCTGCGTTAATCTGCGAAATCTGCGGATCGTCCTTACCTCGCCACCGCTCGATAAACCTTTCGGTTATTCAGCGGCTTCGGATCGGTCCACACAAAATCCTCGCTGCTCACCTGGAGCACTTCTTCCGTTACCCATTCACCCGCAGCCGCATCTTCCCGCGACTGAATCTCATAAGTGCGCCCGCGCCCGCCCTTAATCTGCACCACCGCGCGGATGCCAGCTTCAATCTGCGGGGCTTCAACCGAGCGGGCTTTGCTCATTAAAATCTTGAGATCATCCAAGATGATGACGCGCGTTCCATCCGTGGCGAAAGCATTCACGCTCACGAGCGAAGGTAACTGGCGCTTTGTCCAGCTTAGCCCGTCTTGCGAGGACCAAAGGTCTCCCGCCTGAGAACGAAAGATCGCGACGTCCCCGAAGACGCCAAACTTCCGCACTGACACGGTTTGAGGAAAAGCAATCCTCGTCCATGACACGGCGTCCTCAGAGACCTCAAGGCCTGCGTTGGATATGCCGTAGTATCGATCTTTGAAGGTCATCGTGGCCCCTGCAATTCGGGTTTTTGCGATGCTCCACTGCTGAAGGTTCGTGGACACCCAACTGTTTGTGGAATTGCTCACCCAGTAGTGCTGGCCCTCGACAGCATGCAACATCCCGCGCTCGATAGGTATGGCCTCATGGGTCCATGTTATTGCATCGTTGCTTCGATAGACGCGCTCGTGAGTCGCGTAAAGGAACTGCCGACCATCGAAGTGAATCAGGACGTTCAATCCGTCTGTGCTCAGTGCCCGCTTCGTCCAAGTGATGCCGTCTTCACTTGTTGCATAATTTTGGGGGCCGATAAGCCCCGCAGATCCTGACGCTAGAAAAATGCCGTTCCCATACAGCAGCTTGAGCCCATTCACATTCTTCTGCGCAACAGACCAGGATTCACCATCCGCAGAGATCCAGGCGTGGGTTCCAATAATGACCCATTTGCCTTCCCCATACACGATGTCGCTGTAGTTAGTTAGCCCCACTGGCTTTCCGACCTCCGTCCACGTGTCCAGTTCATCGTTAGCCTTCGTCAGCAGGACAGACCACAACAAGAGGCACAGTTTGAGAGCTTTCATTTCATTCCTTAATACGACCCCAACCACCCAAATCTTTCATCCCCATCCTCCATTGCCTTCAAATCCGCCACTGTGGCGGATTTCGTGTTTCAGCGGGCAGTGTCCTGTTATTTCCGCTAAGAAACGGTTATTCCCACGCTTACCGCTTTACATTCCAAAGACTTACACCCACCGCAAAGGAACTTATTCACAGGGGAGGGGTCCGACATCCTGTGTCGGACCCCTCCCCGATGATTGCACACGATATGCAACACATCGGTTCCTCCCCACGTGTTCGCGTTCGTCTTGAACCCGAACTTGAAATGATGACGGTCACCTACTCTTCGGAGCAGTGCCGTGCCTTGGCTCGTCTTTATTATCGCTGGGCGAAGCAGCTTTACGTGAAGGCTTCGATCCTCGCTCCCGAGCCAGGCGCTGTGCGACGGGGGCATGCCGCAAAGCGTCTGCGGCAATTTCTGGTGGCACACCGCTGATTGTAGGCCCCGTGTTCACATGGCCAGGTCTGAAGGTGTCCTGGCTAGTGGGCTCGGATATCCTTGACCGGGTGTCTCTGCTGGGGAGCAGTTCTCTCCAGTCGGGCGGCAAATGGACAGATCCGTCATCCGACACAGCTTGCTCCACGAAGGTTTTGGCAAGGAGGCGAATCAATGCCGACTTTGTTGTGCCAAGCTTCTCAGCGACTTTTTCAAGTCGCTGCTCAACATCTGGCTCAAGTCGAACGGGGAGCTGTGCGCCCAAAGGCATGGCATTTGTATAGCAGTGCATTTTCTTCAAAACAAGCTCTTGACGTGAGTTGTGTAGCAATGATACACAAATGCACACATGAAGCAAAAACGCTTTGGCGATGTTCTTCCAGTCCGGCTCCCGGAGACGGTGAACAAGCGTTTAGTCAAAGTCGCTCGGGCTGCAGGAATTTCCAAAAGCGATGCTCTGAGGCTCGCTATCGCTCACGGGCTGCCTGATTTAGAAGCCGGGCGGTTGCGATTCATTGCGGAGGAGGCAGTGAAGTGATCGCCCGCCTTCCATCTCTTCCTAAGCGCAAGAGCCAGTCTGGCAATGACCAACTGGAGATGGACGGCTATTTCCCGCACGCCAAGCCGCTCGTCTTTGTTGCTGAGGCCGCGCGGTGCCTGGCTTGCTCACCAGACCAGGTGCGCGATCTCTCTGACAGCGGCGTCCTTCACGTCCTCAGCATCAGCGATTCAGAAAATCCGAAGCGCGACCACGTCCGCGTCACTCGTTTGAGTGTCATCCACAAGGCCGAGGACAAACCAGCGCCCACCCTCAAGGATTACGGTCCCGATTGGTGCTTTAAGACCGGCAAGCAATTGCTCCGCCTCGATGAAGTCGCCACTCACTTGCGCTGCACCGTCCGCCACGTCCGCGACCTCCTCCCGCTGATCTGTGGTAGGCCCGGTCCCCTGACCGGGCGCATTTCCATTTCCGACTCAGCCACCCCAGCGCGGAATCATTACCGCATCAGCACGGCTGCCGCTGCCGCTTTCGTCACCGCCCGTCTCAAACAAAGGAACACCCTCGAATGAGCACAACGACCGAGTCTTTGGTAGGCCCGACAGACGCGCCGCTCCAATCCGCTCCAAGCATCGAGCAGCTTCAAAAGCTTCTGGATGCCGTCACGATTTGCCAACGGTATGCTTGTCCCTTGAGCGCAGCGAGTTTGCTCCGAACTCTCTCGCACGTCTCGTTGCTCATCGCTGACCAACTCCATCCATCCCTCCCACCTGCGCAATCCTTGTCCGCCGCAGCCTCGGCGAAGGTGGATGCCGATGCCCCAGGAAGGAACACCCTCGAATGAACCCCGAACTTTTAGCCGCAGCCATGCGCAAGCGCCTGCTCTTTTCCGAGCTGAGCGGCGCCGCTCTGTCCGTGAAGGCGATGCGCTCCGCTCTCACGATCAACGACCAACCGCAAGCGCAGATCCACGCGAACCAGGCATCCGCTTATCTGGAACGCGCCTGGGCCATGGCTGAGCAACTCTTTGGCAAAGCGGAAACCGAAACAGCAATCGAAGTCACTACCCATGTCCAAAACAGCAGTCATTAAATCACGCGCTGCATCCCTGGAGATCACCGCCTCCACGGATCTGAAGCAGTCGCGAGAGCACGTCCTTCATTGCCACAACGCTTGCCTCCGCGCTGCCCAAGACCATGTTGGGTATGCCTTCCTGGCTGGCTTTGAACTTCAGCGGGTCAAAGCTGCCCTGAACCATGGTGAGTTCACAAAGTGGCGCGAAACTAACCTTGCCGATCTCCCCGAGCGCACTGCACAGCGCTACATGGCGTTCTCTTCGGCTCTGGCTTCCAAATCCGCCACAGTGGCGGATTTCGCCACTGAAACCCTCCTGCTTACGGATGGCTCTCTCAACGAGAGGGACCGTAAAGCGATCCTGGAAGCCGCTCACGAAGCCGCAGACGGCAAGACCCTCACCGAGCTTTATCGCGACCTCGGCGTCATCCGCCAGCCGAAGGAAAAGCAATACCACCCGCCGAAGCCTCTCTCACCCGAAGAGGAGCTGGAAGCCCGCCGCGAGCAATCCCGCGACCTGATCAACCAGATCACCGAACGCATGGAACTCGTGAGCGACGAGCAACTGCTGGATCTCGACCGCGCCGAACTCAAAGCGACACACCAGATCGTGGTGGAGTTCAGCCAACAGATCCGCGCGCTGCTCAAGGCCAGCAAGGAGAGCCCGAAGAAGAAGGCCCGGAAGTAACCCCTCGCAACCACACCCCATGATTTCCCCAGCGACAATGACGGCCAACAGCAACGCGGTTAGCGTGGACAGTTCTTCGCCCAGCTCATTGCTCCTGGATACCGCTGCGGCATCCCCATGCCGCACGGTTAATTTCGTTCTGCCCAAGGAAGCCATCGCCAGCTCCCGTTGGAAGACCCTCAGTGATGAGGTTCGCGAGGAGGTCCGCTTGCTCCTGATCTGCTGCAAGCGCATCCACACCGCTAAGAACAAGACCGCTGAATGCGCCGCGCTCTCCGCGAGTTTTCGGAATCGCCGCGGGTTCAGCGCCATCTCGCTCAACAACAAGTATTACGAGTTCATCAACTCGGGCGGGGACTGGACGGTCCTGGTGAACAAAGCCAAGGCAGGGCCGCAATGGTGGAACACGGATGAGCCGACCGGTTTGCCTGAAGCCTTCGTTCAGTTCTGGAAGAAGCTCTGCGAAGACGACCAGCGCACCAATGCCGGCGCATATGCCGAGCTGCTCAAGATCTGGCGCACTAAGCGCGATTCCAAGGGCAACTATTACAAAGCCATTCCCGGTTACGAAGTCTGGCCGGAGCCCGGCCCTTCCGGCTCCCACCCGCGCGGGTGGTCAGACAAAAACCTGTTCCGCCAGGTGGCAGGCTCAGACTTCGCACTGACCGCCGCTCGTCAGGGCCGCGCCGCTGCGTCCGATCATCGCCGCCGCGTCTTCACCTCGCGCGAGCATCTCTGCGTTGGGCAGTACTACTTGTTCGACGATCAGGAATATGACGTCCGGGTCAATTGGCTCGGCAACCAGCGCAAGGCCATGCGCCCGCTCGGCCTCAATGCTCTCGATCTCTTTTCCGCCTGCTGCTTTGCCTACGCCCTCAAGCCAACACTCATTGGTGAGGATGGCGCCAAGCAGAAGTTGAAGGAGCGCGACATGCTTTGGTTCGTGGTCAATGTCCTCACATCCCACGGCTATCGTGACGATGAGAAGGGGACCACGCTGATCGTTGAGCATGGCACCGCTGCCATTCGCGAGGATTTCGAAGCGCGCATCGCTGAGGCCACAGGCGGACGCGTTCGTGTGGAGCGCAGCGGCATCAACACCGCGCCTGCTTTCGCTGGGCTGTTCGAATCCCGCGCCAAAGGCAACCCGCGCTTCAAGGCGCACTTGGAATCGTTCTTTAACCTGGTGCGCAATCGCATGGCCATGCTGCCGGGCGCCACCGGCAAAGACCGCGACCACGCTCCCGATGAAGCGCACGGTCTGGAGCGTTACAACAACCAACTCCTGAAGCTCTACGAGCGGCTCCCCCAGGATCGCCGGGAGCAGATCCAGTTCCCGGTCCTCGCGTGGCCACAGTTCCAGGCGTTTTGCCTCGATCTCTACCAGGCCATAAACGACCGCACCGACCACGAGCTGCAAGGATGGGAGCGGGCGGGGTTGGTTACCACGGATTGGCGCATGACGCCCACACAGCCATGGCAAGCGCAGCAGGAGTTCAAAGCCCTTGCACCGGCTCTGCAAATGGCTCTCCGCGATGCTCTCGCACTCACGCCTGATCTCACGCGGTCGCGCAAGCTTTCTCCCATGGAGGTCTGGAATGGTGGTCGCCAGAACCTGACGCGCCTTGCGCCGGATCTGCTCCCGGTTCTGCTCGGACTGGAGTTCGGAGAGGAACGTATGGTGCGCGGTGGTTACATCACCGTTGAGGACGCCGAGATCGATTCTGAGCCGATGCGCTTCCCCGCTTATCCGCACGCCAACGGCCAGAAGTTCCTCACGTTCCTGAATCCTTTCCGCCCGGACCTTCTGGTGCTTACGGATGCGCAAGGCCGCGTGGAAGGCGTACTGCGCCGCCAGGATGCCCCCTCGCGCGATGATCTCGCCTCGGTGCAGCGTGAGCTTGGCGCCGCTCGAAAAGAGGAAGCTACGCGCCTGGCTGAACTCGGGCTCCGGCACATGGACAAGGCCGAGCGCAAAGCGGAGATGCACCGGCACAACGCCGCTCTCACCAAGTCCACCACTATCACGCCGAAGGAGCGCCAGCAGATCGATACGGCCGGAATCCAGCCCGAAGATTACGAGAACCTTTTCCGCAACGATTCGAAAACGAACACCCCTCAAAAACCCTTGTTTGATGAGCACGACATTAACGCAATCCTCTGACGTCGCTGAGCCCAATGGCTCAGATGCGCTCCTACCCTCAAGCCCAGTCATCGGGCCGGAGGCACGCGCGTCCCAGCGCTTCTCTGTTCCTGGGGATGTCCTCCAGCGTGTGACCGCTGACCTCCCCGAAGATCAGCGCAACGCCATCCGCTGGCTCTATGGCTACATCCGCAGCCACAACCTTTCCTACACCGACATCGCCTCAAAGCTGAAGCGCGGGGAGAACCGCACCTACGATTCGAACACCATTTACCGCATCTTCAACGGCCTGCACGAAGCACGTCTGGATAACTTCATCAAAGCGGTTGAATCGTTCCGCCGGATCGAGGAGCAGCGCAGCGCCATCACCCGCATTGAGTTCATCGAAACGGCCACCGCGCGGAAGATGTTCAAGGTCTTTGATTCAGCGCTCACGCACAATCGCTTAGTGTGGATCATCGGCTCCAGCCACATCGGCAAGACCAGCGCTTCTCTCCAGTATCAACGCACCCACAATCACGGGCAGACGAAGTACGTCCGCGTCCCTGCTTACGGTCGCATGCGCCGGTTCGCGGAGTCGCTCGCCAAAGCTTCCGGCATTGGCTTCGGGCCAAACACCACGAACATGATGCGCCGGATTCTGGACGCCTTTGATGAGCACATGTTGCTCATCGTCGATGAGGCTCACCAGTTCTTCGTTGGCACCGCACACCAGGCATCGCGCATTCCTGAAGGGTTGGAGTTTATCCGCGAACTGCACGACACCACCGGCTGCGGCGTGGCCATCGTCGCCACCGAGGTGTTCGCCACCGAAGCGGCGAACGGCAAGTTTGCCAAGGACCTCAAGCAGTTCTCCAACCGCAAGATCGCCACGCTGCGGCT
>DASPKX010000058.1:0-25965 GCA_035627835.1 Candidatus Methylomirabilota bacterium | reverse complement strand
GTCGAGGATCAGGCCGATGATGCCGATGAGCACCATGCCAGCGACAACGAGGTCGTAGCGTTTGCCCGCGTTACGCGCGTCGATAATCAGATAACCGAGGCCTGAATTGACGGCGATCATCTCTGCGGCCACGACGACCAGCCAGGCCACGCCCAAAGCAATGCGAACACCGGTGATGATCTGCGGAAGGCTCGCGGGGAAAATGACGCGGCGGAACAGTTGGTGGGTCGTCAGGCCGAAATTGCGCGCGGCGCGCAGGTAAACCGGCTGAAGGTTTTGCACTGCGGATATGGCCGAGACCGTGATAGGGAACACGCTTGCAAGGAAAATAAGGAAGATGGGCGCCTGATCCTTCACCCCGAACCAGAGAATCGCCACGGGGATCCAAGCAATTGGCGAGATTGGCCGCAGCATCTGGATGATCGGGTTGAACGCTTGAAAGGCGCGGTCAAACCAACCGAGGAACAGTCCAAAGGGAATTCCGACGAGCAACGCGAGGCCGAAGCCCCAAGTCACGCGATAAAGCGAAGCCACGATGTATTTGAAGAGCAAACCGCGTTCGGCAAGTTCGATAATGCCTTTCGCCACGGCGATTGGCGTTGGAAAAAGATCGCTGCCACTGAGATGAACCAAGGCTTGCCAAATAAGCAAAAAGAGTGAGGCGACCGCAAGAGGGAGAGCGAGTTTAGTGACACCGCCCTGCTGATGCTGGCGTGGAGCTAACTTGGATTCGTCACGGTTACGGCTCATGAACGGAGGAGTAGATAAGCCAAAAGTTGCGAAGCCGCCAGCAAAATAGTATGCATACGTATTAAATGGGCTTCGCTCTTCTTTCCGCGCCTGGCCAGCCTACCCAAGGAAGAGTGTTGTTCATCGTTAGTGGCCCTTGTAAGATGCGACTCATAAACCCACTCCCCATGAAGCTATGGCTCATCATTGCATTGTGCCTTCACCTTGTTGGCTGCGCGGCACGTGAACAAGTGTTGGCTCCTGCGCCGCCGCTGAGGGAGCTTGGAGTAAAGCAGGCGGCAGCCAAGCGCGTGGTGCGGCAGGCATCTCCCAAGCAGCAAGCTGCGTCCACGCTTGTAATAGCTGGCATCGAATATTTTGAGAGGGGAAAGTACGAGGAGGCTATTGAGTTGCTCGAAGCAGCGGCCCAACTGGACCCGCGCGATGACTTTATTGGGTATTACCTGCAGCTGGCGCGTAAGGGCCTCCGGATTCGTGGAGAGAAACCGTTTTATCATTACCCGCTAGCAAGACCCCGTGGGCCCGAGCCTATTCTGTAAGCAGCAGAGCCTGAGAGCCTGACTGGCAGTTGAAAGCGGGAAAGGGAGCGCTATTTTGAGCGCGCTAAAGGTTCCCAATGCAAACCGCTACTCGTTGCCCTCGCTGCCGTGGCCGTTTCCCAACTGGCCGCCATTGCACTCAATGTAATTACCGTCCATCCCAGCACGCGACGAAGAATCGTTGCACCCGCTGCGGAAAAGGGGAATTAAGGGCCATTCCATTGACCACGCTGCACATGGAGTTCGCGTTTCCCGCGAGCCGCGTCTTTCATTCGCCCAAGGTCCAGGTCGCCTGCACATCGTGCGGACACGCGCGGTAACGGTGTAATTCCAAACAAAGGAGCCGAAAAAAGGCAGCGCGGGAAAAGTGGCGGGAGTGGCGGGGCTCGAACCCGTAACCTCTGCCGTGACAGGGCAGCGCTCTAACCAATTGAGCTACACCCCCGCGCTTGCGGGCACGTGAAAGTATCAGAGCGACCTTTGAAGTCAACTGAGTTTCCCACGCAAAAATAAAAAAAGTTCGGGCAGCAGACGCCAAGGAGGTGGGGGTGGGGAACCCCGCTGAAGAAACGTACCGCTACCCGAACCAAAGTCTCGTTTAAACATTAAAACGAGGGGGGCTTTTGTCAATCCGGTTAAGGTTGCTAATGGTTGCCAATTAATCCCCCTTCTTTGCAGGTGGAGCAGGGGCAAGGGCTGATAAACAGGCGCAGATGAAAAGAGAAACACAGTGTGCGAAGCGAGAGCTTCTGGGGTATTCGGCAGCTACAGCTGGAAAACGGACCTGCTGCATCCTTCCTCTCTGCCATCTCAACCCTGCCTTGCGTCTCCCGTGTTCCCTTTTCCTCTCCGGCAATCGGCGCCAATCCGTGAAATCTGCGGACGTCCTTTTTTCCTTCCCTTCGTCCCTGTTCCGTAAGCGCGCGCACCATCTTTGGATTTGACGCGCTCACACGCGCTCCGCAACCTCGCGCCGCTGTTTTATGCCGAAGATTTCACGCGCTCTTCTTTCCGTTTTCGACAAAACCGGGCTGGTTGATTTCGCCAAGGTTCTCGCTCGCCAGGGAGTGGAACTCATCTCCACCGGCGGCACCGCGAAGGCTCTCCGCGACGCGGGATTACCAGTCATCGACTTAAGCCAGCACACTGGATTCCCAGAAATGCTGGATGGCCGGGTCAAGACGCTGCACCCAAAGGTGCATGGCGGCTTGTTGTACATCCGCGGGAAAGCGGATCATGAAGCAGCGGTGAAGCAGCACAGCATTCAGCCGATCGATCTGGTGGTGGTGAATCTTTACCCATTCGAGCAGACGATTGCGAAACCTGGTGTGACCCTTGAGGAGGCAATCGAGAATATCGACATTGGCGGGCCGTCCATGCTGCGAAGCGCGGCGAAAAATCATGAGAGCGTCACGGTGGTGGTGGATCCGGCCGATTACGCAGAGGTGGCAGGGCAGATCGAAGCGGCAGGAGCCACGACGCTGGAATTGCGACGCACACTTGCGGCCAAGGTCTATGCGCGCACCTCGGCGTACGATGGGGCTATTGCAGCGCATCTCGAGAAGGAATTCAACAAGACCGAGGCTGCCCCCGCCGCCGGCCTGCCAAAGTCATTGAATCTTCGCGCGCCGCTGGCGCAGCCGTTGCGTTATGGCGAGAACCCGCATCAGAAAGCCGGCTTGTACGGAAGGTTCGCCGAGTATTTCCAGCAGCTGCACGGCAAAGAACTTTCGTACAACAACATTCTGGATCTGACAGCCGCGGCGCAATTGATTCAGGAATTTCAAGGCGACAACCCCACCCTGGCAATTTTGAAGCATACAAACCCCTGCGGTGTCGGGCAGGGCGCATCGCTCCTCGAGGCATGGGGCAAGGCGTTCGAAACGGACAAGCAGGCGCCCTTCGGCGGAATCATTGCGGTAAATCGGCCGCTGGACCTCCCCTGCGCCGAGGCGATTTCTGAAATTTTCAGCGAGGTGATCATTGCGCCGGATTTCCAGCCCGATGCATTGGTGCTGCTGCAGAAAAAGAAAAATCTGCGGTTGCTGAAAGCGTTGAAGCCGATCAACACAGCCGGGGCGGTCGATATCCGCAGCGTGGGCGGGGAATCGTTCCTGTTGCAGGAGCGGGATTTGAAGGTGGCGTTTCCTGGGGATTTGAAGGTGGTGACTGCCCGCCAGCCCAGCGAGGCGGAGTTGAAAGCTATGTTGTTCGGTTGGCGTGTGGTAAAACATGTGAAGTCGAACGCCATTGTTTATGCCGGAGCGGATCGGACGTTGGGCGTCGGCGCAGGGCAGATGAGCCGTGTGGATTCGAGCCGCATTGCCGTCTGGAAAGCCAAGGAAGCGGGGATCTCGTTGCGAGGCAGCGTGGTTTGCAGTGATGCATTTTTCCCATTCCCAGATGGTTTGATGGCGGCGAGCGAAGCAGGAGCGACCGCAGCTATTCAGCCCGGCGGATCTGTCCGTGACACCGAGGTGATCGCCGCCGCCAATGAGCGCAACATGGCCATGATCTTCACCGGCGCGCGTCATTTCCGCCATTAACTTAGGATTAGGAGTAGGAAGTCCGCCTCCCCCTTGGCCCACGGTTCGGCGGAGGGGGATTGCGCAGATTTCACCCATCGAGCCTCGATCTGAAATCCTTTCCTCTGCGCCCTCCTCCCAACCTCTGCGGTCTCTGCGTTTAGTCCTAATCAGGAAATCTGCGGACCTCCTCTCCTTCCGTCCCGCCATTTTTCCGGCTCGCGTGGAGGGGGTTGTTGGCGCAGTGTGACGGAGGGAATGAAACGAGAGATTCTGGACACGCAGGAGAAAGCTTCACAGATCAATCGTGATCCGTTGAAGTACGGCAGCTTCGCAGAAATCGGCGCGGGCCAGGAAGTCGCCCGGTGGTTTTTCAGGGCTGGCGGCGCATCCCACACCATCGCTAAATCCACCTCCGCTTACGACATGATGGTGAGCGATTCGCTCTATGGCGTGACCGAGCGCTATGTGAGCCGCAATCGCCTAGAGCGGATGCTTGAATACGAGTACAACGCGCTCCTTCAATTGCTCGACCAAAAACGGGGCGCGACGACAAAATTCTTCGTTTTCTGCGACACGGTGGCCGCTCGCAGCAAAGTCGTGGAGGATAGCCACGGCTGGATGGGCATCCGCTTTCAAACGCACCCCAAGGGGCCTTTTTCTGAAATCATCGTGCATGTGCGCATGCTCGACAGCACGAACCTTCAGCAGCAGGAAGCCATCGGCATCGTTGGGGTGAATTTGATCCACGGCGCCATGTACTTGCATGACGATCCGACCGAGTTGATTGGATCCCTTCAGGAAAACTTGAGCCTGGATCGCATCGAGCTGGATCTAATCAAGTTTTCGGGGCCGGCATTTGAAGGGGTTGATAACAGGTTGATGAGTCTGGAACTGGTTCGCCAAGGAATCGCAAACGCCGCGATGTTCACGGCGGATGGCGAGGTGGTGCAGGCGGCTGAGGTTTTGTGGCGCAAGCCCATCCTGGTCGAGCGCGGAAGTTTCCGGCCAATCACCAACGCCACGATGGATATGCTGGAGTGCGCGCAGGCGCAGTTCATCCAGGAGCCCAATGTGTTTGGGGAGCCGATCGTCGTTTTGATGGAAATGACGATGAAGAACCTCACCACTGAGGGTGGGATTAATCCAAAGGATTTCCTCGAGCGCGTGGATATGCTCTGCGCCCTTGGAAAAACGGTGCTGATTTCCAATTACGGCGAGTATTACCGCCTCGCGGCCTACCTGTTCCGTTACACGAAGAAGATGATCGGCATCGTCATGGGCGTGCCGACGCTGCGGGAGTTGTTCGACGAGAAGTATTACACGGAGCTGGAAGGCGGGATTCTTGAATCGTTTGGGCGTTTGTTCAAGAACGCGCTGAAGCTCTACGTCTATCCGCTGCAGGATCCGCGGACGGGCTCAATAATCACGGCGGGAAATCTGCGCGTGGCGCCCAATCTCCGGCATCTGTACGCCTATTTGATCGAAAACCATTTCATCCAGGGAATTCGTGAATACAACGAAGCGTGCCTGCCCATCTTCTCGCGGGATGTTCTCGAGAAGATTCAGCGCGGGGATCCAAGTTGGGAGAAGCTTGTCCCCCTCGAAGTCGGGCGAATGATCAAGGAGCGTAATTTGTTGGGGCATCATTCAAACGGAGCGCCACAGATCAACGCCGTTGCGCAGCCATGAACAACGACCTGATCGCGCGGAAGGAGCGGTGGGCCCGCAAAATGGCGGGCAAAGAGGCCCGCGTCATTCGATCAGACGACCGTTTGCCGCCGGGACAACGGCAAGTCACGAATTGGCCGGTGCTCGACCTGGGCCTTCAACCTCTGGTGCCCTTGGAGAAGTGGACGCTCAAGATCCATGGGCATGTGGAAAACCCGGTCACATTGAGCTGGACCGATTTCATGGCATTGCCGCAGTTCACCGATGTCAGTGACTTTCATTGCGTCACGACGTGGAGCCAATTTGACATGCAGTTTTCCGGCGTGGCTTTCTTCACGTTGGCTGATTTGGTGAAGCCGAAGGCGAGCGCCAGGCATGTGTTCTTCAAGAGCTACGACGGCTACTCCACGAATAATCCATTGGACGTGTGCCTGGATGACGATGTGCTGATCGCGCATTCAGCTAATGGGAGGCCATTGTCCAAGGAGCATGGCGGGCCTGCGCGGGTGATCATCCCCAAGCGTTATGCATGGAAGGGAGCGAAGTTCGTTCGCGAGATTACATTCCTGGATCGGGATATCCTGGGCTTTTGGGAGGTGCGCGGGTACTCGAACGATGCGGACCCCTGGCAGGAACAGCGCTTCGCGCCAAACGACACACGGAGTTTTCTCCCTTAACTCGTTCCGCCTGTTTGGCTCCGGTTGGCCCCTCACCGCCACGGTTATTCTCGATCAACTCTGTTGACGTGTAATCTAGATTCAGCCACAATCTCCTTGAACCTGCGAGTCCGCGGGCGGATTTCCAACAATGCATATGGGAAAACACCTTAACGAAGCCCGCGAACAAAGAGCCTGAGGGCGATGGAAACCCAGTGGCGGTTTTCCACATATTACCGGCGATTCTCGGCTATTATCGCTTAGTCCCGCCTAATCCCGCGTTTTGCAAAACTTTTTTTATGAATCGTCGAATCGGAAGTTTTACTCCATCCCATTGAGGAGTGCTGGCCAAGTTCCCAGAAGCTGATAAAAGAAACCCGCTCAAGCTATGAAGAATCTTTCGGGAATACTGTCGCAACAGCCGTTGTTCAAAAACCTTTTTGCCCGGCATATCGAGAAGATTGCGCAGTTCGCAAACGAGGCCTCGTTTGAGGCCGGAGAGATTCTGCTCAAAGAGAACGCGCCAGCCTCCCATTTCTTCTTAATCCAGGAAGGGGAAGTGGCGTTGGAATCGGCCAGTCGAGGCGCGGGTTATTTCACGGTGCAAACCGTCAAAGCGGGCGAGTCCGTGGGATGGTCCTGGTTGTTCGTTCCTTACATGAACCATTTTCAAGCGCGCGCGGCTGAGCCGGTCCGGGCAATCAAGGTCGATGGCGCTGCCCTGCTGGTCCATTGTGAGACCGACCACGACTTGGGCCACGCCTTAATGAAGTGCGTGGTGCCAACGCTGGTGGCTCGACTGCAGGAGGCACGCAAGCGGATCGTGGAGTTGAGCGCGATAAACCCTTAGGCAAGGCGCGCGCCAAAGGCACGCCCGAAAGGGAGGGCGGACATTCTTGTCCGCCGACTTGAAAAGTCGCGGGTTGAAACCCGCCCTTCGTCCTCCACCACGCTCCTGAGCGGCTTAAAGCAGTTTTGGCTGGAGGGCTTCAGCGGCGAGCGCATCAGCGATTCCGCCGGAACGGGCGCGGCGGCGCTCGATAATTTCCTTATCGAGATTCGGGTCGTACTTCACGGGGTAATCGCCGTTGAAGCAGGCCATGCAGAAGCTCGTCGAAGGAAGCCCTGTCGCTTTGATCATCCCTTTTTGCGAGAGGTAACCAAGAGAGTCGGCGTTCAGATACTTGCGGATTTCATCAATGCTGTGGTTGGCGGCCATCAGCTTGGTGCGATCAGGGAAATCAATGCCGTAAACACACGGATGCATGTGCGGCGGACAGCTCACCAGAACGTGGACTTCTTTGGCGCCCGCTTCCTTTAGGTTGTTCACCCGCGCTTTGCTGGTGGTGCCGCGCACGATGGAATCATCGACAATGATGACGCGTTTGCCTTCGACCAGTTCCTTGATGAGGTTGAGCTTCACGCGCACGTTGAAGTCGCGAATGAGCTGGGAAGGCTGAAGGAAGCTGCGCCCGATGTAATGGTTGCGCACGAAAGCCATCTCGAACGGAATGCCTGACTCCATCGAGTAACCGAGCGCAGCGCAATTGCCGCTGTCCGGCACTGGGACGACGATGTCAGCTTCGATTTGGCGCTCGCGGGCGAGCTGGCGGCCCATCTCGACCCGCACACGATAAACGTTGCGATTGGAAATCGTGCTGTCCGGCCGCGCGAAATAGACATACTCAAAAATGCAGAACGCGCGGCGTTCCTGATCGGGGAACGCCTGGATGCTGCGCACACCGTTCTTGTCGATGATGACGATTTCGCCGGGGTCCACGTCCCGAACGAACTTGGCGCCGATCAGATCGAAAGCGCAGGTCTCGCTGGCAAGCACCCAGCCGTCATCAAGGCGACCCAGGGAAAGAGGGCGGAAGCCGTGAGGATCGCGAACCCCCACGAGTTCATGCTCAGTCATAATGACGAGCGAGTAGGCGCCTTCAATTCGGCGAACCGATTGAATGATGTTGTTCTCGGAAGAGCCGAGCCGCGGCTGAGCCATCAAGTGAACGATGATCTCGCTATCGACCGTCGTCTGGAAAATCGAGCCGTTGGCTTCAAGTTCCTCACGCAGTTGGGCGGCGTTGGTCAGGTTGCCGTTATGCGCAATCGCGATTTGGCCTTTGGAAGTGTCCGCAGTGAGAGGCTGGGCGTTGCGAATGTGGGAGGAGCCTGTCGTTGAATAGCGGGTGTGGCCCACGGCAACGCGCCCAGGCAGTTTCTTCAGGACGTCCGCGTCAAAAATCTGCGAGACCAGGCCCATGCCTTTGTGGGCGTGGAATTGGCAGCCATCGTATGTGACAAGGCCGGCGCTCTCTTGCCCGCGGTGTTGTAGCGCGTAGAGACCGTAGTAGGTGAGGTCAGCGGCGTTCGGGTGATTGTAAATGCCGAACACACCACAATAGTGCTTTGGATATTCCTGCATCTGATCTCAACGAGCTGCCGACGCAACCCTTGCCACGCGGACAAGGGACGAAAAAAGCCCCACCTAAATCAAGCTTCGGGCCTGAGAAGAATGGGACGTTCCTGAGCGATAGCGCGCGGGAGCAAACTACGTGCAAGAGCCCCTAAGTCAAGGGCAGGTTTCACCCGGTGCGCTGCCTGATTTGCGCGCGTTTCTCGCACCGTTTGGATATGCTACCGATACCCGGGACCGCACAAAATCGGATTGGGCCTTGGAGAGCGTTCACCCATAAAGCCTCGGACCTGCTGCAATGGCAGGAATTTAGCGCTGGTGTCGAGTTGGCCGACGATGGCTTCACCTCCCACCCGAACGCCGGGGTTGGCGCCTGCTGAAGAGTGCCGGAATGAAACACCCTCGTTTAGATTAAGCGGATTCGACCCGAGATCGTTGAAATTGAACGGGCTGGATTCGTCCTTTTCCCAGAGGAGGATATCTGTGCCATTGAAAGCATGGACCTTATAGGTGCCGCCAAGGGCAGCGTTGCCAACCTGGATGCCGCCGTAGCCGGACACAGCCCCATTCATAGTGTAGCTGCTCAATTTAGCGGCCCGGGCGCGGTAGAGACTAAGGTTCAGTCCGGCGGTGCGGTC
Source organism: Candidatus Methylomirabilota bacterium (assembly GCA_035627835.1). Lineage (GTDB taxonomy): Bacteria > Verrucomicrobiota > Verrucomicrobiia > Limisphaerales > SXQI01 > DASPKX01. The sequence continues at coordinate 16,770 of DASPKX010000058.1, read as the reverse complement.
CGTCACATCCTTTGGACATTCCAGAATGCGCGGATATTCCAAGTATGAACCGAGCTGGCCAATCCTGAAGAATGGGATCTGGTTGGTGTTCGATGTTCGCCCGGCCGCCGTAGGGATAAAAGCAGGGTGACCCGGAAGGCGACTGAGATTGCGAGTGGCATAGGCCCAGTTGTCTGGCCCGGCGCCGCTGCCGTTCTCAATGCTGCCCCAACCCGGATGGGGCAGGTGGTCGTTGTTGCTGTTCGCGTAGAGGTTCGCGGCAACCATGATCTGGCGAACGTTATTCAGGTCGATCCCGCGTTGAGAGTGGCCCTTGCTGCTGGAAAAGGCAGGGGCAGCGAGCCAGGCGAGGAGCGTGATAGCCGAGATGGTTGCGAGCAGTTCGGGCAAGGTGAAACCGCGCGTAGGCTGGGGTGCAGATGGAGCTAAGTGGCTGATCATGATGCCGTGGGTTGTTGAATGGTATAATGAGGAAAAACACAAAAATGCCAGCGCATTCGTTTTTACAGATGAAGAGCGGCAATAAAAAAGCCCCTCTTGCGAGGGGCTGTGTGCATTGAAGTTCAGAGATTATCGACCGGTGACCACCCGACCTAAGGCTTGGTAGGTCTCGCGCGCTTTTGGGTCGGTTTCAGCTTTTTCGAGCAGCTTCTGCTGGGTCTCGTAGAGCTGCTGGCGGTAAGCCAGTTCGTCAGCTTCTGTCTGAGCCGCTGTTTTGGCCTGCATCAGCGCGGCTACCGCGGCGTCGTACTCATTTTTCTCCAGCTTCTGATCCACCGTGGACAATTGAGTTGCTACCTTCGGACTCGTCTTTTTCGGGACCGGAGCAGCCGCCCCAGGGTCGGCGCTTGCTGTTGGTTCGGCCTCTTCTCCTTTTTTACCGCAGCCAACCAGCAATGCTGTCCCGCACAAAGCCGCAAGAATGAGTGATCTCATATTACAGAAAGGGATTACCGGTAACCAGGACCGCAATAGAGTTCGTTAGGTGCGCGCTTTGGGACGCCGGTTCTGCGCAGATCACGGAACTTCTTCCACTTGATGAAATCAGAGCTTGCCCCGAAACGGCCAACAATGGCGCCGCCACCGACATCCTGTGTTGGATTTTTAGGATTTGCCCCGGCGTGCCGCTGAGAAACACCTTCGTCTGCGTTCATAGGATTATTGCCCGCATCGTTAAAATTAAATGGTTTCGTCTCATCAGCTTCCCAGAGAAGAAGATCCGTTCCGCTGAAGCCGCTCAGTTTGTACGTTCCACCTTGAGCTGCACGTGCTGCGAGAACCGGTCCGTTCGCCGCACCGTTATTATCGCCATAACCAGAGACAGCACCGTTCCAGGTGTAGCCTGTGATCTTGCAATCGCGGGCTCTGAAGTCTTGCAAGCCTCGACCGGAGCTGCGGGTTACCACATCTTTCGGGCAGTCAAGCACCCGCTGTTCTTGGATGTAATTGCCTAGGAGACCGATCTTAAAGAACGGCATCTGGTTTGTATTGTCGATGCGGTTGGCTGCGGTGGGAATTGCTGCAGGAGCGCCCGCGATGCGGCCGTTGTTCCGGGTAGCATATGCCCAATTGTCCGGACCAGGATCCGCGCCGATTGTCCCCCAGCCTGGGTGCGGAAGATAGTCGTTGTTGTCGTTAACGTAGATGTTCATCGCGATCATGATCTGCTTGACGTTGTTCAGATCGATCGTTTTTTGGGCTTTGTCCTTGGCCTTTGACAGCGCAGGGAGAAGCATGCCGGCCAGGATCGCGATGATGGCGATCACCACGAGCAGCTCGATGAGCGTGAAGCCCGATCGCTGCTGGCGGAAAGTTTGGGTTAATTTCATAGGTTTGGGTTCCACTTAGTTTCTACCAACAGCCGGATGCGCGTCAATAGCGCAGGTCAGCTGAATTCCGGCAGAGTTCGGCTCAGCGCCAACTTGGCAAATCCAGAGGGGCTTGTGAACTGTGCGTCTGCGTGCACACTAAGGCCGGATGTCATCGCCGGTATCTTTGCTGGTGGGAGCGAACCTTCGCCAGTCAGGACGAAGGCTGGCCGCGATTCGGGAGAGGTCCGCGCTGTTGAGCGGGATGATCCTCCTGTTTATTGGCGGGTATGCTGTTCTGGCTTTCTGGCTGTTCTCCCGGGGGCTGCGATTCGTTTCCAATTTCCCTGGTTTGGGGGAGTTGATGGTGGAACGGCTGATTTATGTGCTGTTCGCATTCCTTTTCGCGCTGCTGCTGCTGAGCAATTTGATTATCAGCTACACGAACCTGTTCCGGAATCGAGAGACGGCGTTCCTGTTGTCGCTGCCGGTGGACCGAGCCTCAATCTTCCGGTGGAAGGTTATTGAATCCACCATCCTGGCTTCATGGGCGTTCCTCTTTCTCATAGCGCCTCTGCTCGCGGCGTATGGGTTGTCGAACCGCGTGGCGTGGCATTTCTACCCGGTGACATTGGTTTACCTGGGGCTCTTTATTGTGCTGCCAAGCGTCGCGGGGGCTTTCCTGTCGATGAATGTGGCGCGGTTCCTGGATAGGCGAGCCTTCCAGACCGTGATCGTGGGATTGGTGGGCTTCGGGCTGTTCGCCACGATCAAGTGGCTGCGGGCAGACCCGGTGACGGACGATGAATTGGAGACCCGCGTTCTTACGGTGCTCGACCGGCTGCTGGCAAAGACGAATTTTGCCTTGTTTCCGTTTCTGCCGAGTTACTGGTTATCGACGGGCGTGATGCATTGGGCGGAAGGGGCGCTGAGCAGCGCCGGGTTCTTCGTGCTGGTGCTGTTGGCGAACTCCCTCTTCTTCAGCGTGCTCGCGTTCACAAAGTTGGGTGGGCTGTTTTACGAGGCGTTTTCGACGGTGCAGAGCCGCGGGAGCGCCTTCGGCAGGTGGGCCTGGTTTCGAGCGCTGGAAGCGCGAAAGCGAAAGATGGTGTTTGCGCGCGGGCCGCTGGATTGGCTTCAAGGGGCGCTTCCGTTTAGGAGGGATGTGCTCGCGGTGGTAATGAAGGATGTCAGGGTGTTCTGGCGGGACACAACGCAATGGGGGCAAACGCTGGTCCTGCTCGGACTGCTCTCCGCTTATGTGCTGAACCTACGCCATTTCACGCGGCAGATAAACAACCCGTTTTGGATGGATCTGATCTCTTTCATGAACCTGGCGGCTTGCGCGTTGAATCTGGCGACGTTAACGACTCGCTTTGTATTCCCGCAGTTCTCACTGGAAGGAAAGCGTTTGTGGATTGTCGGGATGGCTCCGCTGGGCTTGGGTCGTTTGCTGAGCATCAAGTTCGTTCTGGGCACGCTGGGGACATTCCTCGTCACCGGCGCGCTGACGATTGCGTCGTGCCGGATGTTGAAGCTCCCACCGGAGAAGGTTGTTTATTTCGTGTACGGAATTGGAGCGATGGCTCTCACAATGAATGGCCTGGCCGTTGGGTTGGGGGCGCTTTACCCGAATTTTCGAGAAGATAATCCCAGCAAAATTGTGAGCGGGTTTGGCGGGACGTTCTGCTTGGTCTTGAGCTTCCTGTATATACTGCTCTCGGTGATCGCGCTTTGGTATGGGGCGCCGTGGGCGCAGAACGGCACACGGCCGTGGGCTGCGATCTTAGCGGCGTGGGGAGCATTTGCGGGTCTGTGCTTCGCGCTCGGCTGGCTGCCAATGAAGTTGGCGAAGCAACGGGTGCGGGCGCAGGAGTATTAACTTCGGCCTTGAGCGGCTCAAGCAGCTTGCTTCTGGGCCTTGATCGGCTTCTGCGGGCGGACGCATCGGGTCCAGTAGTCATGAACAATCCGCACCAGTTCTTCGAAGTCTTCAAACCGGGTCGGTTTCACGAGGTAAGAGTTCGCGCCCATGGAGTAGGCTTGAGCCACATCTTTGTCTTCCGTTGAGGAGGAGAGGACAAGGGTGGGGATCACAGCAAAGTCCGGGTGATCGCGCAGCCACGCCAGGAACTCGAGACCTCCTAGGCGCGGCATTTTGAGATCAGCGACAATGCAGCCCGGCGACGGAAAGGCATCGCGGTCGCCGAACTTGCCAGCGCCGGTGATGTATTCAATGCCTTCGACGCCATCACGAACTATAAACACAGGGTTTGAAATACTGTTCTTCTTGAGGGCGCGCTTGAGGAGAAAAGCGTCATCTGGGTTGTCTTCAAGAACCAGAATCGGGAAATTCGCGTTCATGCAGGTAAAAGAAGCTTCCGCAGGAGTGAGCAGGGCGCAATGAACCAGGCGCCCGAAAGGGGAGTAGGGCGTGAAGACGTTCGATGCCGCGGGTTTGCGTAGGGCCGCGCCACTATGAGCCTGATTGCATTTTTCAGGTGGCACCCTGACTTGGCATGCGGTTGCTGCGTTCAGTATTCTCCGGCGGAAACCACCGGGAAAACCAACCTGGAAAGCAAACGGTATGAAGTTGATTAGGGATTTGGCGAGGGGCATTACGGCGCTGGCGTTGGCTTTGACGTTATTCGGCTGTGCGAGCACACGGGAGAATCGCTCCACAGGTGAGCTGATCGATGACACGGCGATTCGGGCGAAAGTCAAAACGGCGTTGCTCAATGACCCCCTCGTCAAAGGTATGGACGTTGGAGTGGATGTGCATCGCGGGGACGTGCAGCTCAGCGGATGGGTCACCTCGGCTGAGGAGAAGCGCAAAGCCACCCAGATCGCTGAAGGTGTCGGCGGGGTGAGGAGCGTGCGGAACGATCTGCAAATCCGAAAGTGACGCCCTTCGTTTGCCGGAGCGCGCGTTGTGGCCCAAGTTGACCCATGGGGCGCGCGCGGCAGCAACGAATCTTCATTTTATCACCAGCCAATTCAGGCGGGGAGCGAGCGCGGCTGCTATTCAACCCACGCGCGCGATTTGAGCTGGCGCATCGGCTGCAAGCTGGTGAAGCAGTGCCGATTGGCGAGATCTTTAGTTTTCTGAGCGGCCTCTACTTTCGAGGCAAGCACGCGTATGCTGCGAGATTTGCATCCCCCCCGCGAGGGGTTCCGGGGTCACTGGTTATCACGACGAACCGGGGCCTGCTGCCTGCGGACCTGCCGATAACGCTTCAGGAATTGGATGCTTTCGCCAAAGTTGATATTGATCCTGCCGACCCTGCGTACCTGCAGCCGCTCCTGCGAAGCGCGGAAGCGTTGAAGGAGCATGCCCCCAAGGCGCAGTGCGTCTTGCTGGGGAGCATCGGGACGAAGAAGTATGCGGAGGTGTTGATGGAAATCTTTGGGGAGGCTCTGCATTTCCCGGTGGAGTTCGTCGGGCGCGGGGATATGAGCCGAGGGGGGTTGCTGCTGCGGAAAGTGGCCGAAGGCGTGGAGCTGGAGTACGTGCCCGTGCGCGGCGCGATTCGCCACGGGCAGCGTCCTGCGAAGCTCGCGCCGCGGAGTTGGGGTTACAGGGTCACTGAAGGAAGGACACCGCTGCCGGGAAAGAGTGAATGAGCACGAGCTTGGGAAAGGTTCGGGTGGGGACAGCAAGCTGGGCGGATCCCGGGTTCGTCGAGGCATGGTATCCCCGCAAGCTGCCGGCAAATGAGCGGCTCAGCTATTACGCCGAACACTTCAATTTCGTGGAGCTGAACTCAAGCTTCTATGGAATTCCAGCGCAGCGGCAGGTGGAGCGCTGGGCCGAGCAGACGCCGAAAGGTTTTGTTTTCGACGTGAAGCTGCACAAGCTGCTCTCCCGGCATTCCACGAAACTGGAGAATCTGCCGCCGAAGCTGCATCGGTCTGCTAAGCTAAAAGGCTCCACTGTTTTGCTTACGGCAGAATTGGAGTCCGCAGTGGCCGATGAATTTCTTGAGCAGATCGAGCCGCTGCGTTCGTCCGGAAAACTGGGCGCGTTGTTACTGCAACTCTCGCCCGGGTTTAGCCCTCGCAGCCATCAGCTTGCAGAACTCGAGCCTTTGTTGGGGCGGTTGCACGAATACACGTTGGGTGTGGAACTGCGGAACAGGAACTGGGTAACCGGGGAGCAGTTGGCGCAAACGGAGCAGTTCTTCAAGGATCACAATCTCACGTACGTGGCGGTGGATGCGCCACGGACGGAGCATTTCACGGTAATGCCGGAGCTGGATTTAGTGACGAATACGGCGCTGGGTTACATGCGGCTCCACGGGCGCAATGCGGAGGGGTACATCAAGGGGAAGACAGTCGCGGACCGATTCAATTACCAATATTCGGACGAGGAGATTAAAGAGATCACTTCGCGCGCATTGCAAATGGCGAAGCGGGCGAAGGAGGTGCACATCGTTTACAACAACAACGCGCGTGATTACGCCATTCGCTCGGCGATCACGACAAATGAAGTGTTGATGGAAACCGCGCCGGAGGCGCTGGCGCCGATTCCGAAGCCGCCGAAGGGGCCTATGCAGAAGGAGTTGTTGTAGCGGGCGTTAAAGCCGGTCCTGTTGGATTAAGTGATGGCTCGCGCCGGCGCGCGAAACTTCTTAGGCTTGGAGAAACCATGTCCAAGATTTCACATGTGCTATGCATCGGCGCCGCTTTGTTGATGGGTGGGGTTGCGGCTGCGGCGGAGTTGTACGAGGAGAAGTGGCGGCCGCACTTTCATTTTACTCCCGCAACGAACTGGATGAATGACCCGAACGGGATGGTCTACTTCGACGGGGAATATCACCTCTTTTACCAATACAACCCATTCGGAGATAAATGGGGGCACATGAGCTGGGGGCACGCTGTAAGCCCGGACATGGTGAATTGGAAGCATCTGCCGGTCGCGCTTTACGAAGAGAACGACATCATGATCTTTTCCGGCAGCGCGGTGGTGGACTGGAAGAACACCAGCGGGTTCGGCAAGGAGGGCAAGCCCCCGCTGGTTGCGATCTACACGGGGCATTACACGAAAAAGCCGCTGCAGAACCAACATATCGCGTACAGCAACGATCGAGGCCGGACCTGGACGAAGTATGCAGGCAATCCCGTGCTCGATATTGGCGATAAGGATTTTCGCGATCCGAAGGTGATGTGGCACGAAGCGACGAAGCACTGGGTGATGACAGTGGCATGGCCCACGCATCGGAAGGTGCGGTTTTATTCATCACCGAACTTAAAAGAGTGGACGCACCTGAGTGACTTCGGGCCGGCTGGTTCCACAGAGGGGATTTGGGAATGCCCGGACTTGTTTCCTCTTCGCGTCGAGGGTGGGCGCGGGGAGAAATGGGTGTTGATCGTGAATGTCGGCTCCGGAGCGCCCGCGGGAGGCTCTGGCTGCCAGTACTTCGTGGGGGACTTTGATGGCACGAAATTCACCCTGGACAGTTCGTATCCCAAACCGACGACGGACGTAGTTCCAGCCGGCAAGGTTTTGGCTGCGTTTGAGGGTGAAAATTACGAGGGGTGGGAAGCAACCGGAGATGCGTTCGGATCCGGACCCGCGCGTGGAACGCTGCCGAATCAACAGAATGTGAGCGGGTTCCAGGGCAACGGCCTCGTGAACAGTTATCGGAACGGCGATAACTCCCAAGGCACGCTCACTTCACCAGTTTTTACGCTTTCGGACGATTACCTGAATTTTCTGATCGGTGGCGGGAGGCATCCGGGAAAGACCGGCATGAGTTTGCTCGTGGATGGCAAAGAGGTGCGCACCGCGACCGGCGCCGACGCGGAACGGCTCGCGAGGCGATCATGGGATGTGCGTGAGTTCCGAGGGAAGCAGGCCCAGTTGCGAATCTTTGATCAGCATACGGGTGGTTGGGGGCATATCAATGTGGACCAAATCATGCTTGCGAATGCGCCTGCGCGGGGAGCGTCGCAGCCAGCGCTCTGGGCGGATTACGCGCCGGACTTTTACGCAGCGGTGAGCTGGAGTGACATTCCCAATCGCGATGGGCGGCGGCTCTGGCTCGGGTGGATGAGCAACTGGCAATACGCCAACGAAGTGCCGACCTCCCCCTGGCGGAGCGCAATGTCCATTCCGCGCGAATTAGTATTGCGCCGGACAGGGGACGGGTTGCGTTTGTTCCAGGAGCCGGTGAAGGAATTGGAAAAGCTGCGGGTTGAACGAAAGCGCTTAGGGAAATCCAGCTTTGCCGAAGCGAACGAATGGTTGCGGAAGCAGCAGAGAGGATCGGAGTTGTGGGAAATGGAGATGGAGGTGGAGCACCGCGGCGCCGCATTCGAGTTGCAGATTCCTGGAGCAGGCGATGAGCCGATGATTCTTCGGCACGATCCAAGCGGCACGTTGACCTTAACGCGCCCCCGCGCTGGAGCGGCAGGTTTCCATGGAGCCTTTCCGGGCCGATATGAAGCCCCCGTGCGCAGCACGGCGGGGAAAGCACAGTTGCGTCTGTTCCTGGACACTTCTTCAGTGGAGATCTTTGCCAACAATGGTGAAGTTGTAATGACAGCCGTCCGCCTGCCTGAACAGCAAGGAAAGCCTGTGCAATTCTCCGCAGGTACATCCGCGATCGTGCGGGAGCTTACTTTGCGGCGTTTAAAAGCATCCGTTCCCATCCATTCAGATGTCGAGAAGACTCCTTAAAAACAACCAAGCGAGGACTGCAAGGGATTACCGCTTCGGGGTTCCTCCTTATTTGGTTTGTTCGATTCGGAAGTCGTCAATGGAGAACACACCAGGGCCCAGGATGTTCAGCTCAAAGCGGATGTTCTGCATGTCTTGCGGCACACTCACTGTGCCTGTGAATTGGCGCCAAGTGGTGAACGATTCGTTTGTTTTAACGACCGTCTTGTAACGTCCGTTAAATGCATTCACGGCGCCAGCACGGGCGACGAACTCGGCGCCTTCGTTGCGCGCCCAAAAACTTACTGTGTACGTCTCCCCGGGAATCGCTTTGAATTCCTGGCTTACCCCTGGCGAGAAGCGTCCGCCTTTAGGCGAGCATTGCCGCACGATGAATTTGAGCGATTGGCGGCCCTCCTTGGGCTTTGTGGTATCCAGCACTAGATCGTGGTCGCCGACACCCGTCGATTTTGCTGTGTAGCAAATCCAATTCACGGGCAGTCCCGCTTGTGTGGTTTCGAACCCGCCGTTCACGCCTGCCGCGCCAGACTTGCGCAACTCACTCCTGGCGAGGAAGGCATAACTCAGCAGGGGGATAACGCCGAGGACGGTGATCAGCATGCAGATTGTTTTTGGCTTCATTGGATTTTATCAAACGCCTGCGTTCTGCCATGGCGCGCTTCCTTCATACTTGGCTTGTAGTTGAAGCCAACAAGATGCCAGCATAGATAAAGTCTATGTCGTTGAATGTGTATCATCTTGAAGTGTTTTACCACGTGGCGAGAAACCGCAGTGTCACGTTGGCCGCAAATGCGCTTCGGCGGGAGCAACCGACGGTGAGCGCGATTATTGCCGACTTGGAAAAATCTTTGGGAGCGGCGCGATTATTTCACCGCCGTCCCTTTCAACTGACCGCGCTGGGACGGGAGCTTTACGAATCGATCACACCCTTCTTCAGCAATCTTCCGCGTGTGGAGGAGAAAGTGCGTGGCGGCTGTGCTATCCGAATTGGGGCCTCCCCAATCATTCTCAAGGATCACGTGCCCGCCATTGAGCGCCGGGTTCGGCGGCAATTTCCCAAGCTGCGGTTGTTCTTGCGCGAAGCTGGTGGCCCGCAGTTGTTGCGTGATGTGGACCGCGACGAACTGGATCTCGCCATCACCTTGCTTCCTGAGCAAACACCGCCCAAGGTCCATGTCGAGCCGCTTGGCTTAACTTTGCCCTTAGTGTTGTTGGCGCCCAGGCGCCATGCGGCGCGATCGGCTGAAGCGTTGCTGGCTCATCATGAAAAGCACCCGCTCATCGCTCTCCCACCCGAGGAGTTGGTTATGCAGCGTTTCCAGGCTGGTCTCCTGGCGCGCGGTATTTTCTGGCGATCTTCCATTGAGGTTACATCGTTGGAATTGGTTCAGCACTTTGTGCTCAAGGGTTATGGCGTGGGAGTGTCGGTGGCACGGCCCGACATCAGGGAACCTCACGGTCTCCGAGCGCTGCGGCTTCTGGATTTCCCACCAGTTGAACTGGCGTTGATCTACCGCGACCGTGGGCGCGATCCCCTCTTCGATGCCTTCGTGGCCGCAACGAAGGAACGGGTCCACGGGCTGACGAGATGACCCAGTGTCGGCCGTGGTCGAGCCAGCCCATCGCGGGGGAATGGGGGCGAAGCCCGCAAATGGCAATAGAGCAGTTTGGCGCAGCGCGCGCGAGGCGCTCTGAGCGCTTTTAATGCAGCTGGAGGTGTGATAGGGTTTTGGCCCTTGATGGTCCCGTAGCTCAAATGGATAGAGCAGCGGTTTCCTAAACCGCGGATCCCGGTTCAATTCCGGGCGGGGCTACCAGCTTCCATTTTCGATACGCATTCATGGAACAAGCAAAAGCCGAGAGCAGAGCGGCGGTGGAGGTCGAAGTGTATTGGCTCCTGCCAGTGGCTTGGTCTGTCATGGCTCTTCTAAGCCTTCTTTTTCAGGGAGGCGAAATGGCGACGGTCGGCACTGCGCTTCTCCCCGGCACTTTCGTGAAGGAACCATTGGAAAGTTCTTTGTCGCTTTATTTGTGATGTGTGGAACAGGAGCTTTCTTGCAGTTCGCGGGCGTAACCTTGAAACGGTTCGTGCTGTGCTGGATTGCGGGCGTCATGATTATGGTGAGCTACTTGGCCGTGCGCATCCAAGGTTCAAGTCGTGCGGCGTCATTCTCCTCAATCTTACGCAAGATGGAGGTTGACGATCCGCAATATGCTATCGCAACAGCTCTCCTCTTTTGGATTTGGGGTCTTTACCTCGGCAGCATTTTAGCCGCTATCACCGCTATGTTCGTGGTCAACGCTAATGAGCACGACGCAACAGAATGCAAAAGGTGAAAGGGAACGATGCTGGGAAGCCCCAGATTTCACGTGGGACGCCACGATTTCTTGTCGGATATCCCCACTTACGTTGATCGGAGCGTCTTAGCAGCCAACGGTTCTTTGCTGCCGCCGCCAGCGTCCGCAAGCTTCGGCACATACCCCTTTTGCGGGTGCTTTCGTGACGCCTTCCGGTAAGCTGCGGACGTGTCATGAAGCTTTTGTGCTTTTCCAAAGGCTTAGGGATGGCCCGTTATGAGAGCTAAAGGAATCATCACCCGCTTTCGAATCGCTGTAGCGTTGATTGCAGGCGTGCTTCTTTTTTTCGCGGTGCAGGATCCAGAGGGACCATTGAAGGTGAGGTTTGTCGGGATCGCCACAAATGCCGTTGGCGAGGTGGAGTATTACTTCTGGTGCCAAAACAATGCGTTTGAGGCACGGATAAACATGAATCTGCGAACCTTGATCAACAATGACCATATTAGAAGTCGAACACACGTGGGACCGAAGTTGGCGGAGGGAGAGGCGATGATTGTTCCGTTCGTGCCGCCCGTGGATGGGCCATGGCACGTTCGGTTTGCCTGCCCCCGGCCGCCACCGTTCTCCGGGTTCGCCGCCTGGAAGCATCGGATAAACGGGTATCTGCCGTTCACGCTATTCCGGCGGGACAGCGGACCTATTGTGGACACGCAGGAGTTCGAGCCTGCTTCGAACATGAGGGAGAACTTACCGGTGTTCGTGGCGAGCAAATATCGCGAGCGGATCTTCCGGGGGGAGACGGCACAAGAGATGGCCGAAAGGGCCAGGGAGTATGAGGAGTGGCGAAGGAGGTTGCGATGAGCGCCTTGCCAATTGACCGAGGGGACGCGGGCGCGAACCTCGATACAAATCGTGCGATCGAAGAATCAATTCTCAAGAACCTCGGGATATTTGTGGCCTTCGCTCGAAGGCGCCTCGGTGACCACCATTTGGCAGAGGATGTGGTCCAGGATAGCTTGATCAAGGCGTTAGCGGCAGACCGCCAGCCAACGACGGAGGAGGAGACGACCACTTGGTTCTATCGGATCCTTCGGCGCGCGATCATCGATATTTACCGGAAACAAGGAGCGCGCAGCCGCGCTTTGGAGCGTTTCGAAGCAGAGGTGGCCGAGCGCCCTGATGCGGAGGAGCAGAAGGAACTTTGCCGATGCTTTCATCGGCTTCTGCCTATGATTCCAAGCCAATATCGCGAGGTGTTGGATATGGTCGACTTGCAAGGAAAAGACCTGGACGAGTTTGCGCAGGCAACCGGCGTGACCAGGAACAACGCCACGGTCCGGCTGCACCGCGCGAGGAAGCATATGCGCAAAGCCATGGTCGACGCGTGCGGCGCTTGCAGCGTTCATGGGTGCATTGATTGCACATGCAATGACTCGGAATGATGGGTTCGGGCTGTTTAAAAAAAGAGTGTAATGATTTCGCGGATGGTTCGTTAGCTCTGGTGAAGGGCCGGTGAATCCGGGCAACGATGCCCGCGCCGACCTACAACATCCAACATAACAATGACCATGAAATCGAATCGTGAAGAGCAGCCAAAGAACGGCCCCACCGTCATCCAGAACGCTGCGGGATGCCAATGCGGTGAGAATTGTTCCTGCACGACAGGGCAGTGCAATTGCTCACCTTGCGAGTGCAAGTGATCTGTGACCCACCAACCGCCTCGGCAACACTGCCGAGGCGGCGTTTCTCGCCAACTTAGGCGGAGGGATTCGGCATCGCATTGCTGATGATGGTTTTCTTTGGCCAGAGCAGGGAGCAGATCACGCTGATGGCCAGGATGAGCACAATCACACCCAATGAGACGGCGGTGTCGATCTTCCATGGGCTGTGCGCCAGGAGCATCTTCACGCCCACAAAGGAGAGCACCGCGCCGAGGCCGATCTTGAGGTAGTGGAACTTGTCCATCACACCAACCAGCGCGAAGTAGAGCGAGCGGAGACCGAGGATGGCGAAGACGTTCGAGGTGTAAACAATGAACGGATCTGTGGTCACCGCGAAGATTGCGGGGATGGAATCGACCGCAAAGATCAAGTCGGTGAACTCAACCAGGAGCAACACGACAAAGAGCGGTGTGGCCATCAACAATCCATTATCGCGGACGAAGAACTTGTCGCCGCGGTATTCAGGAGTGACGGGCATGAACTTCTTAAAGAGGCGGACCACAGGATTCCGATCAGGATGAATTTCCTCCTCACGCTTCAGGATCATTTTAATTCCGGTCAGAATGAGGAATCCGCCGAATATGTAGATGATCCAGCCGAACTTGGTGATCAAAGCAGCGCCAAGCGCGATCATGATCCCGCGCATCACCAAGGCTCCGATGATGCCCCAGAAGAGCACTTTGTGGTGATATTGGGTTGGGACGGAGAAATACGAAAACAGCAGCGCGAATACGAAGACGTTGTCGATGCTGAGGGACTTCTCGATGACGTACCCAGTGAAAAACTCGAGAGCCTTGGCCGAACCTGCGAAATGCCACAGACCAGCATTGAAGATGAGCGCAAGCGCCACCCAAACGCCGGTCCAGGTGAGGGCCTCCTTTAAGGTAACGGCATGTGACTTGCGATGGAACACGCCCAGATCGAGGGCGAGCATCGCAAGGATGAAGACATTAAAACCGATCCAAAGCCAAAGAGTGTCTGTCATTCAGTTATAAGGATTCAGTTAACTCTCCGCCCATGGTTTCTGGTGGCGCGAGGAGTGGAGACGTTGCTTTTAATCTTGTGGGTCCGTTTCTTTGTTCTGGAGGCGATTTGGTTTTCCAGTTGGTCCACGACCTTGGCCATAGCCGCAGGGAGGGTGTGGTCGCGGCTCTCCGCCACAAGATCAGGACCTGGGGTCACGAGATGAGCTTCAACATGCCAGGCCGGGCTCGTATCGGGGAGCAGTGAGAGGCGGATCTTGGCTTCATCAATTTGACGTGAATCACAAAGGCCATGGAGCTGCTTTTCGAGCCATGAATGAAGGGCCGCAGGGGCTTTCACATTAAAATGCTGCACGTTAAGTCTCATATGCTTCATCGTTCATTTTTTGCTGGCGACATGCGCCAACGGAGAGAGCTTACGAGCGGCGAAGCATTCCTCACTAATACGGAGTTCCGAATGGACACTTCGTAAACCCCGAAGTATTTCAGACACGCAATGGAGTGGCTTAACTATCATCACCTCCGGTATTTCTGGAGCGTGGCCAAGGAAGGGAGTCTTGCCCTAGCGGCGAAGAAGCTCTCAGTTTCTCAGCCATCCATCTCGGAGCAGATCCGAGAGTTGGAGCATGCTTTAGGCGAGAAACTCTTTAGGAGAGAGGGGCGCAAGAATCGGCTCACGGACGTCGGGCAAATTGTCTTTGGTTACGCGGAGGAGATTTTCGCGCTGGGAAGCGAGATCATGGGGGCCGTGAATCAACGCCCAAGCGCGAAAGTGCTCCGGCTGCAAGTGGGCGTTGTCGACTCATTTCCGAAGCTGGTAACGAATGAAATTCTCAAACCTGTCTTCGCGCTGGCACAGCCTGTGCATGTGATCTGCCGGGAGGGGAAGATGGAGGACCTGCTCGCGCAGTTGGCCAGCCACAGGCTCGACATTGTCCTCGCGGATGAGCCTCCTTCAAGCGCGAGTAATTTTAGGACCTTCACGCACACGCTGGGTGAATGCGGCTCCACCTTATGCGCCGAGCCGAAACTTGCGGCCCGGTTGAAGCGTCAGTTTCCGAAGTCGCTGCACGAAGCGCCCGCGTTGTTGCCGGCCGAGAACACATCATTACGGCGCTCGCTCGAACTATGGTTCCGCAAGCTCGGGGTGCGGCCCCGCGTGGTGGCGGAGTTTGAGGATCTGGCGTTAATGAAAGTGATGGCGGCGGAAGGGCGTGGCTTTATAGCCGTCCCGGATGTGGCTTTGGCGGAAGCGATTAAACGGTATGGGTTCGCGGTTATTGGCCGTCTGGAGAAATGCCGGTTGCACTTTCATGCCATCACCACGGAACGCCGCATTCACCATCCTGCCGCACACGCAATCACCACCAGCGCACTGAACTGGCAGAAGGTTCCCGGCGGCGGGATGCGCGTGGGCAGCAGCTAATTTACCTCCATCCATCGGCCTTATTTTCGACGGAATGTGAACGCCTTTACCTCATGTGCGCGCAACTGATCCAAGGGGTAGAAAGTCTCGCGCCAGCGGACGCCGCCGTTGCGGAGCGTCACGATGGTGGAGTTAAGCAGCGCGCTGACGAAGATCGGCAAAGCCAAAGGCGCGCAGAACGCTGCCGCGCGTGTGACATTAGCGCGTGGCGCAAGCACGGCGGCTGGAATGCTGAGGAAAAATGGCGAGATCGCTGCCAACAGTCCTCGAACGCTGCCGTGAAACAAACCGGTTACAGCAATCGCAAGGAGGAGGATGACAAAGGTCGCAACAGCAAATGCGACTGGGGTCAGGTATTCAATGGCGGCGAAGTAGTTCTTTTCCATCAGCTTGATGACGCTGAAGGCTGTTGTTCCCCATTGGCACTCCAGGTCTGGCCCAGCCACATAGGCGCGGGTGCGTTTGCCGGCTCTACGCAGGATAAGGCCGAGCTTCACATCATCGAGGATCGTTAGGCGCAAGGCTTCGTGGCCGCCGCTCTCGCGGTAGGCGGAAGCGCGGACGAGGTTGAAGGCGCCGATGCCGAGGAAAGATTTGGGTCTGTCGCGGTTCACGCCGGAGAACCAATTCGAGGCGCTGAGGAGAAAAAGGAGGTAGAAGGCTTTGAGGCCGAGCGTTGCGGTTGCCAGGCCGAAGCCGAGCGTAACGTGATCTGCGTCCTCACGATCGGCGGCTTTGATGGCACGGAGGATCAAGTCTGGCGTGGCCCAGCTATCACCGTCGGAGAACAACAGCCAATCGCTGGTGGCGAGTTGCGCGCCAAGATGGCAAGCATGGCACTTGCCGAGCCAGCCTTCGGGAAGGACATCCACCCGCCGAACTCGCAGGCGTGGTTCGTCCCGGGCCAGCGCGCGCAAAATATCGGGGGTCCGATCTGTAGAACGATCATCAACAATGATTATCTCCAGTTCGACCTGCTCCTGCCGAAGGAGTCTGCGGATCGTTTGCTCGATGCGCTCTTCTTCATTGCGCACGGCAATCACGATGGAGCAACGCGGCTTGGGTTCACTTGCCGATCGCGTATGTGAACGAGCAATGTCCAACTGAGACAAGCGCCGCATCCAACGAACATGCCAGAGCGCGGCTCCAGCCATGCAGCCAAAGGTGGCGGCTGTGAGAACAAAGGCGCAATCGAGCCACGTCATCAGAGAGGCTGACGGTGTGATGGGAAGCTTCTTTAGACAACGCTGAAATTTGGTGGCTGATTATTGAAACGGGCGACGCTCTCCATTGTCTCCGAATAAGTGCCGGAACGGAAAAATAAATTCGAAACCAGCGGGCGGAGGAGGATTAAATTTTAAAGGAGGTGTCCACAGCTCGCAGTACCAAATATGGCTGCCGTTCTCGTCGTAAACTTCAAAGCGACTGACCAGCTTTCCGTTAGCCCATTTCTCGTCGGTAAAAGTAAAAATCCGTCCTCTGTCATTGAAAGCGCCAAGTGTGCTCTCCTCCAGAAGTCGCTGGATCCATGAGGAGAGTAGCGCTCTCTGCCCTGGCGCGAGCAGTTCGTTAACGGACTGGGTGAAGTTCTCAACGAGGGGTTCCAACTCAGGTTTCAAAGAAGGCATCCAATAAGAAGTTTTGGTTCCTTTTGGGAACTTAGGGCCTGTGAAGTTGGTGCTGGCGTGGCGCGAGGAGGGAGAGAGGCGTTGCGTCTCTAGCAACTTAACGGCTGCGAACAGCCCGATAGTACCTTCGTCAATTTCTTTCGCCTGCGCAGCGTTGAGCCCAAGAGCAAAAGCTCCGTCAGGATGGAGGCCGAGGCTGTCACCTTTTCGAGTAAAGCGCTGGA
>DASPKX010000057.1:0-8007 GCA_035627835.1 Candidatus Methylomirabilota bacterium | reverse complement strand
GTGGCTCGCCAAGCCACGCTTGAGGACCACATGAACTGGGGCGCTCGGACGAAGAGTCAGAGCCGCCTTCGGTCGGATCTCTTGATTTGGAAGAAGCTCCACATCAAATCGTTGGAGAATCATCGCCACGATTAAGCACATTTCGAGCATGGCGAACTCGTTGCCGATGCACTGATGCGGGCCGCCCAGGAAAGGAAAATACGCGCCCTTCGGTCGTTGCGCCACGCGTTCCGGCGTGAAGCGGTCAGGCTTGAAGACCTCGGGACGTTCCCAAAACTCGGGATGGCGATGTGTCACGAACGGAGACACGATCACCGTCGAGCGTGCCGGAATCCGGTATCCCGCAATTTCGTCTTCCTGGGCTGCCTCTCGTGCCAGTGCCCAAATTGGAGGATACAAGCGCATGGATTCCTCGATCGCCATACGTGTGGCCACCAAATGCGGAACATCTTCGACGTTCGGCAACCGGTCCCCAACAACGCACCTGATCTCGTCGCGCAAGCCGCGCCGGATTGCAGGGTGCGAGCACAGCAGAAACCAAGTCCAGGTCAAAGCGGTGGAGGTAGTCTCATGTCCCGCGACCAGGAACGTCAATGCTTCGCTGCAGACCTGCTCCTCCGTCATCGCTTCGCCTGTCTCCTCATCTCGGGCCTGCATCAGCATCGACAGCAAATCGCCGTGATCCTTGCCCGCGCGCCGTCGGTCACGAATAAGATTCAAAACGACGCCGTTCAACGTCTGGGCTGCTTGCTTCATCTGGCGGTTTTGGACAGTCGGTACCCATGCAGGAAGCGATGTAAAAGGATGGTTGAATCGCCGCTCCAGATAGCTTGCCAGGATGCCAAATGTCTGTCCTATGACGTCCGCATCTTTGCTTGGATCGTGGCTAAAGAGAGTCAGGCCGGCAATTGCGAGTGTGAGGCGTGCCATCTCGGCACCAATATCCAGGCCCACTCCCGCCACTGGGGTACTTTCCCAGCGTGCGACCATTGTGGAGGTTGCCTCCACCATAACCCGGGCGTATGCAACTAACCGCTGCCGCTGGAACGCGGGTTGCGCCAATCGCCGTTGCCTGCGCCAAAAATCCCCCTCGCTGGCGACGAGGCCGTTACCGAGCAGGCTTCGCAGCAGGCGGTAATGCCAACCGCGCGGATAATTCTTCTGGTGATCGTAGAGAACATGCCTGACATGGTCTGGGTGATAAAGAAAGTGGACGAGCATCCCGATGCGCGACCGGAATACATCACCAAACCGCTCGCGCGCCCGAAGCTGATAGCTGAGTGGATCGCGCAAGAACTCTCTTAAGTAGCCATAGGGGAGCGGTATCCATTGGGTGATCCCAGGAGCCGTCGTCACGCACTCGCCCTCTGCATTTGTTGCCGAACTGCTCGTTCCCCAATTCTAATCGCGCCGTTGAGCCCCGCCAGCGCTTGCGAACTCGGTTTGCAAAACCCGACTAGTCGGAATTCGGCGCGACGAGGCCCCACGCTTCGCACGTGCGGGCGTTTTGTCGTTTGGTGGGCGAACTTCCCGCCCGTTTCCGTTCTTCGCCGACGCGGGCCACTGGCGCAAAGACACGTGCGGCGCTGGGTTTTCGTCGGCGGCGATCTGGAAATATGCTCGTTCTCTCACGCCAGCGCTTGATGACTTGGCCAATCAGAGGTAGATGTGTGTGCGTTGTTAAACCGCATCCAGGATTAGCCCGATGACCCCAGATCGAACTCGACGACGCCTTACACACTTTCCTCCGCGAAATCCGCGCCGGCCAATCCGCAGACTTGGCCAGCTGGGCAGCGAACGTTCTGGAACGCGGAAAGCTGACGATGGGCGAACTGGAAAAGTGCTTCGCTCTCGGTTTTTGGAAACGACAGAATGACCACCTATTCGTCGCCACCCGCTCCTTGTACGTCCTGGTCGATGCCTCTGATGAGAACGAGGCAGGAGATTTTGCTCGGCCTGCATTGGCCGAACTGTTCCGCCACATTTGGGGAAAGACGCGCCGGTCGAGATTCACAGGTGCGCCCTGCAAAATTTCTCAGTGACCACGCAATCAGCCTTGGCCAGCGGTACTTCACGGTAAGCGAAGCCGAATACCAGCGGCAAGTCAGTAGTGCAGCCCACTACCTAGCATCACCACGAGCGAACTACTTTGCTGATCAGTCTGCCAGGCAGTCAGCAATCGGGTCCGGCGGCGCACCAACTACAGCGCGGCCACCGTCCTGGCTGTCGGCGCGGCAAAGTCCCCACCCCTCCTCCCCATCGGTTAAGATGATGCCGGCTACTTTTTCACAATGCGTTTGACCGATGTGATTGCCGACATCGCGATGCGTAACTCGTCGCCGCCTTTTTGAGTTTTCAACTCGATGAATTCATGATCGATTGCCGTGATTTGATAGGCGGACTCCATGCCTCGTCCAACGGTAATCGTGAATCGCCCGTCCATTTCTTCGCAATCAACCCTGTCGAGTCGGTTGAGCTCAGAAGCGATGTTCTTAGGAAACACTCCCAAGATTTCCACTGCAACTTCTTCGCCCTTCGTTCCTCTCACCACAAGTTTCTGCGCTTCGACAATCGCTTGTTGGCCTGCTCCGAGTCTAGTGAAAGCAGGCTGGGTCTTCCCATGAATCGTGACTTGAAACTCAATCACGCGGCTTTTGCTTAAATTGCGGACGCGACAGGCATAAATGCCATTCGTTGAAATCAACGATGTTCCTTCGATAGACCCCAGCAATGTGTGATTGCCGGTATTCTCCAGCTTGAAAATGGCGACACTTGGAGTGGCTGCGATTGAGACCGGCTCTTCCTCTTGCGCGTAGGCAAAGGAGCAAAAAGTCGAAATCGCGAGAATCAAAGCATGCATCGTGCGTTTCATGAGCGACTCCCGGTACTGAAGAACTTGCGCTGGAACGCCACGATCTTATGACACAGGGTTCGTCCGAAAAAGACTTATGACAAAGTACGTCACATCGATCGCCTGCCTTTGCACCAGTTTGCGGCTCGCTCCGGAGTTGATGGTACCGGAGTCGAATAGCGACCTGCAGGTGATTAAACTGGGAACGAAGTTTTCCCACGCATTTCTCCGCCAGCACTATGCCCCGCCCGCCTCTCTCGGTCGAACAGGTTCTCGCCTGGGCTGACGCGCACCATGCCCGCACCGGGAAATGGCCACTGCGTTGAGCGGCCCGGTTCATGAAGCACCTGATTGAAGACTGGCTTTACGTCGACCATTGCATGTGCGCCGGCATGCGCGGCTTCCGAAACCAGAAGACTACGCTGGCGAAGCTGCTGGCAACGCATCGCGGCAAGCGGAATCACATGAATCTGCCCGATCTCACCGTCGAGCAGATTCTTGCTTGGGCGGATGAGCATCATCAGCGTACCGGAACCTGGCCCAGTCCCGAGTCGGGTGCGATTCCTGGGACGGAGGAAACCTGGTATTCCGTGCAAGTGGCGCTGGTGCGTGCGCGACGCGGAATGCGAAAGGGAACGATCAAGTAGCTCCTCGCCAAGGAGCGCGGCATCGCGAAGAAGCCTAAGGCCGCCCCGACGACGGACCAGATATTGAAGTGGGCGGACGAGTTTCACGACAGGACTGGGAAATGGCCAACTGGCAAGCGCGGCGCCATCCAGGGAGCCGGCGGGCTTCAATGGAGTTTAGTAGATCGAGCGCTGGGTAGTGCGAAGAAAAAGTCGACCCTTCGCTCCTTGCTCCGTCGCCATGCCCGGATTCAGCCGCCCTTGACCGTCGCTCAAATCCTGGCCTGGGCCGATGAGCATCATGATTGCACAGGTCGCTGGCCAACTTTGTCCTCGGGCAAAGTGGCTGCGGCACCGCACGAATCGTGGTGGCAGATCAACGCGGCGCTCAGGAGCGGGAAGCGCGGGATGAAGGGAGGCAGCAGTCTGGTTCGGTTGTTGGCCAAGAAGCGAGGTCGGTCATTGCGTGAGCCACTGCCGCCACTAAGCATTGAGCAAATCCGTGAGTGGGCACGAGCATACAAACGTAAGCATGGCGCGTGGCCGAACCGGAAGTCAGGTGACGTGGAGGGTGCGCCTGGTGAAACGTGGCTCGCCGTCTGGATCGCGATCCACGAAGGGACACGGGGGTTGAAGCGGCGGAGGAAGGCGAGAGAGGTGTTTCGGGATTAGATGTTGCAGCCCGAAACAGCTTCACGAAGTCGTCGGAAACGACGGGTATGCGAATTGCTCCCAGCAAGGCCAAACACTAACTCGGCTTTTGAGGAGTTAATCATGGCGAAGAAAAAGGCTAAAAGCACGGCTCGGAAACGAGAACTGATCGATACCGGTCGGGACAAACGATTCGTCCGGAGGGACGACCAGGGGCAATTCAAAGAAAGTGATGACGTGGGGCGCTCGCTTGCGCAAGATCGACGTCGCAAAGCGAAAACCGTCGCGAAGTCTGGCCAAGGGGATAAAGGGGATCGGCCTGCCCCGAAGCGAAAGACCGCGAAGAAAAAGGCGAAGGCAGCGAAGAGGAAGAAATGATCACCGGCCCTGACTAGCTGAGGGCCTTGCGATGAGCCTGAAGGAATACCGGAAGAAGCGCCACTTCGCCAAAACGCCTGAACCGCTCCCTGCGGTAGCGAAGCGCTCAGGCTGGAGCTTTGTTGTCCAAAAACATGCTGCCAGCCATCTGCACTACGATTTCCGCCTCGAGCTCGATGGCGTCCTCAAGAGCTGGGCTGTTCCCAAGGGACCGTCACTTGATCCGCAGCAACGCCGACTGGCCATGCACGTCGAAGATCATCCGGTGAAATACGGTGACTTCGAAGGGATCATCCCTGAGGGCGAATACGGCGGCGGCACGGTCATGCTTTGGGACCGTGGCGTGTGGGAACCGGTCGGCGATGCTCGCGCTGGGTACCGTAGCGGTCGGCTGAAATTCCGCTTGCGCGGTGAGAAACTCTCGGGCGGGTGGATGCTGGTCCTGAGTTCCAGTCGGAGCCCTGATCGCAAGGGGAACGAGTGGTTCCTGATTAAGGAACGTGATGAGGCCGCGCGCAGCCTGGATCAGTTCAGCATTACAGAGAGCCGAGCAGAGAGCGTCGCGAGCGGCCGAAGCCTGGAAGAAATCGCGGCCGACAAGGACCAGGTATGGCGCTCAAATCGAGCGGCTAAGGGCTCGAAGCGAAAACCTGTAAAAAGCCCTCGTCGGGCAAAGCCCTTAAAACTGAGTGAGCTGGGCCGGCTTACAGGCGCGAAGAAGGCGACGACACCGCGAAAGGTCGAGGTTCAACTGGCCACATTAGTCACCGAAGCTCCGGAAGGCGACCAATGGCTGCATGAAATAAAGCTTGATGGCTATCGCATGATCTGCCGGGTTGAGGGTGGAAAGGCTCGCTTCATCAGTCGCAACCAGCAGGACTGGACAGCCGAGCTCCCACTACTCGCCGCAGTTGCCGGACAACTGCCGGTGCGCGAGGCGATTCTGGATGGCGAGGTCGTGGCCATGAAGCCCGATGGGACGACAGACTTCCAAACGCTGCAGAACGCTTTCTCGGTAGGGGACCAACAGCACGTCGTTTACTTCGCCTTTGATCTGTTATTTGTGAACGGGTACGACGTCCGGAAAGTTGGACTCAGCGAGCGGAAGAAATTGCTCGAAAAGATCGTCGCCGCAGGCACGCAGCGGTCGATCCGACTTTCCGAACATGTAGCAGGCAATGGTAAACAGTTCTTTCGCGAAGCCGGCCGGCTGGGCCTGGAAGGCATTATTTCCAAGCTGGCTGATCGACCCTATGTCGCCGGCCGCTCGCTGGACTGGCAAAAGGTCAAGGTCCAGCAGAACGCTGAGTTCGTCATCGGTGGCTACACCGATCCGGGCGTTCGAGGCGGTTTTGGTTCGCTCTTGCTCGGCTATTACGACAAGCAAGGGAACCTCATTTATTCAGGGAAGGTAGGAACAGGCTTCTCCGACGCGATGCTGCGGGACCTTCGCGAGCGAATGGATGCTCTGCTGCAAGACGCGTCCCCCTTCAAAAACCTCCGCGGCAAGACCGGCGTTGCCCGGGATGCGCATTGGATTCAGCCAAAGCTTGTAGGTCAGATTGCCTTCAGCAATTGGACGCGCGGGGGCCACCTCAGACATCCGTCCTTTTTGGGCTTACGCGAAGACAAGCCAGCGCAAATGGTCCACAAGGAATCACCGGTTTCGAAAGCGGCCGCCCGCGTTAACAAGCCCAAGGCAAGTGCTAAATTACGCCGCACCAAGGCTGCGCCGGCTGCAGCCGATCTTAAGCTCACCAATCCCCAGCGCATCCTCTACCCCGGCGCGGACATCACGAAAGTCGATCTCGCTCAGTTCTATCTGGACATCGCGCCTTGGATCATGCCGCACGTCGCTAACCGGCCATTGGCCCTCGTGCGTTGTCCGGAAGGCGAAGGAACAGAATGCTTCTTTCAAAAACACCCTGGCGTCGGTACGCCGGATACATTTCGGCAGATCCCCATTCGCGAAACGAATAAGACGCGCAATTACCTGCTCATCGACGACGTGCAGGACCTGGTTGCAATCGCCCAAATCGGCGCCTTGGAAATTCACGTCTGGGGCTCCCAAGCTGACAAAATCGAAATGCCGGACCGAATGATCTTCGACCTGGACCCGGACCAAGATCTGGACTGGCCGATCGTCGTCGACAGCGCCCATCAGATTCGGCAACTGCTGGAAGCCGGCGGACTCGTCTCGTTCGTCAAAACCACTGGCGGCAAAGGATTGCACATCGTCGTTCCTCTGCTGAGACGTCATGACTGGGATGAGGTGAAAGGCTTCAGCAAAGCGGTTGCGGAGAAGATCGAGGAGCTTGATCCGCAGCACTTCGTCTCCAACATGTCGAAAGTTAAACGCCGCGGAAAGATTTTCGTTGACTATTTGCGAAATGGCCGCGGCGCGACGGCAATTGCTGCTTACTCCACGCGCGCCAAACCGGGTGCTCCAGTCTCCGTTCCGCTGGCCTGGAAGGAACTTACGCCCGCAATTCGCTCGAATGATTTCACTGTCCAGAATCTGCGCGAACGGCTTCGGTCATTGAAAACCGATCCATGGGAAGAATTGCCGAAGATCAAGCAGTCGCTCACAGCCACGGTGCGGCGTAAGCTCGGCCTCGCGCAATAGGGTCTCCTTGCTTCTCTTTCTTCCGGGTCCGCGTCGTCTTGTCCTTCGCCGTCAGCGTAATCCATGCGGGCGAATGATCGCTCGTTTTCTCCCAGCCACGCAGCTCGCGTTCCACTCCGGCACTTTTGAGCATTTGGGAGGCTGGTGCGTTGAGCAGGAAGTGGTCGATGCGAATGGCGGCATCGCGCGCGAATGAGTTCCGAAAATAGTCCCAGAACGTATAGATGGCTTCCTCGGCATAAAGATGCCGGATGGCATCCGTCCAACCATTGTTCCGGCTTGTACCCGTCGAGCTCGGTCAAAGACGCATCGTTCTTTGCTGAATCGCGCGCCGCTTATCAAAACATCCTCGGCCAGGGCTTTAGTGCAGTTTCACACCAAGAGCATACCCAACTTGTGAATCGCCACCAGCGATGGAACGAACCATCGGAAAATAGGCAATAACCGTGCCGAATATATTCTCTGGCGCCTCGCTCCCTTACCATCAGTGACGGTGACACGGGGAGAAGCGTGCTCATGTGAAGTACGCAAAGATGTTGGAAGCCAAGATCAAAGCATGGGGCGGAAGCATAAGCCGAAACTGAACCTCCGTGTGCATCGCTCTTATGGAACTGCGATGGAATGTTGTGTTGCTGCGATAATAGCATTACAAACGCATGGGCCGAACAAAGCGGTGAACGGGAACCGCCGATGACACGGGTTTTGAAATCATAGTTTTTGGGCGGTGGCAAGGGTACTGCGGCCGTTCGGCGGCCGGAGTCCTTGGCTAACGTAACGAGAATCAGCGGGAACACACATGCCCTTTCAAAACAACTATGCAAACATGGTTTCCCAGAAGAGCGAAGCTCATACTCGCCTGATCCGCGACTACGACG
>DASPKX010000056.1:0-3547 GCA_035627835.1 Candidatus Methylomirabilota bacterium | reverse complement strand
ACGTCAATCCGGCGCCGAACACAACGAGCAATATCAAATCCCCTCGCTCGATGCGGCCGCTCGCCACACATTCGTCGAGGGCGATCGCCACAGACGCCGCTGAGGTGTTGCCGTACTTGTGCAGGTTGATGAAGACCTGCTCCTGCGTTGCGCCAAGACGCTCTGCGACGGCGTCAATGATGCGCCGATTCGCCTGGTGAGGAATGATCGCTTTAATGCGAGTAATATCGAGTTCGCACCGCTTCAGGGCTTCTGTCGCTGCGGTGCACATGGCGTTCACCGCGTTCTTGAAGGTCTCTTTGCCGTCCATCCGCAAGTAATGCAGCTTCTGCGCGACCGAATGCTCGGTGGCTGGGCAGCGGCTGCCGCCGCCTGGCATTGAGAGCAGTTCTGCTTTACTGCCGTCAGCGCCCATGCAAGCGGTCAGTAGACCGTGGCTCTGCGGACGGTTCTGCAGAATGGCCGCGCCAGCGCCGTCGCCGAACAACACGCAAGTGTTGCGATCGGTCCAATCAATGATGGACGACAACTTCTCCGCCCCAATCACCAATACCGTGTCATAGGTGTGGGACATGATGAACTGTTGACCGATTTCCATCGCGTAGATGAACCCGGAGCAAGCAGCTTCGAGGTCGAACGCAGCCGCGCGAGTGGCGCCGATCTTTTGCTGCACGAGGCAGGCAGTGGAGGGAAACATCATGTCCGGCGTGATCGTCGCGACGATGATGAGATCGATCTGCTCCGGCTTCACCTTCGCGCGCTCCATGGCCACGCGCGCTGCCTGCGCCGCCATGTCTGATGTGAACTCAGTCTTCTCCGCGATCCGGCGCTGCTCGATGCCGGTCCGGGTGAGAATCCAATCGTTGCTCGTCTCGACCATCTTCTCCAGATCGGCGTTGGTCAGCACCTTCGAAGGAACGTAGCTGCCAACGGCGGAAATGGAGCAGGTGCGGGCTTTGAACCCATGCTTGGCACGGGGATTCGTGACGACCTTGCTGGTTGGTGCTGATTTCAGGGTTGAGGGACTCATATCAAATGGGGAATCAAGCGGGCACAAGCCGCTGCGTGACTCGACCGACTTGTTCAGAAATTAAATGGTTCACTTTGTGTTGCGCGGTGACCGTGGCGACACGAATGGCATTCATGATTGCGCGCTCCTTCGCGGAGCCATGCGCCTTGATCACGATGCCGTTTAAGCCGAGCAATGGCGCCCCGCCGTAAAGGTCGGGGTCCATGCGCGTCTTCAAGCTCTTGAACGCGCCCTGGGCAATGACCGCGCCGAGCTTTCGCACGGGCGTGGCGGTAAGCTCCTTTTTCAAGTTGCCCATGATTGCCTTGGCCATGCTCTCAACGGTTTTGAGAACGATGTTCCCGACGAAGCCATCGGTGACCACGACGTCCACTTCGTCAGCGAACAAATCATGACCTTCGACGTAACCGATGAAGTTCAGATCAGCTTGTGCGCAGAGCTTGGCGGCCTCACGAGTTAGTTCCGTTCCCTTAACATCCTCGCTGCCGTTGCTCAGGATGCCCACGCGCGGCTTGGCTACCCCAAGAATTGCCTGTGCGTAAAGACTGCCCATGATGCCAAACTGCAGGAAGTGCAGCGGTTTGCAGTCTGTATTCGCGCCGGAATCAATTAGAACGAAATGCGAGTTGGAGGAGGGGATGATCGTCGCAATGGCAGCGCGCTCCACATGCTCAAGGTTGCGCAAGCGAATGGTGGCGGCCGCGAGCATGCCCCCCGTGTTCCCAAGTGAGATCACGGCGTCGCCTTTGCCATCCCGCACGAGTTCAACCGCGCGAAGGATGCTCGAATCTTTCTTTTTGCGAATCCCCTCAATCGGCTTGTCCTCCATGGTGAGAACCTGGCTGGCATGAACGATCTCCAGCCGCGAATCGGCGAGGGCCAGGTTCTTCAGGGCAGGCTGGATATCATCCTGGTTGCCTACGAGGAAGACCTTCTCGATCTGCTCCACCGACGCGAGAGCGAGCTTTACCCCATGCACCACTGTTTGCGGTCCATGGTCGCCACCCATCACATCGACGACGATGCGCATAAAGAAAAAGAGCGTGGCTGCAAAATGCGACCACGCTCTTAAATGCTAAATTATGCCACCTTGACGGTGATCACCTGGCGGCCCTTGTAGAACCCGCAGGAAGGGCAGACGCGGTGAGGCACGAAAGGCGCGGCGCATTGAGGGCAGGAACTCAATTGCGGCAGAGTCAACACACTGTTGTAAGCCCTGCGCATGCGCTGGCGGCTCCGGGAGGGTTTGCGTTTTGGTACGCCCATAATCTTAAAATTTTAATTTGTTCAGCTCCGCCCAACGGGAAGAGTTTTCATCTGGCGAAAGATCACCCTTGGACTCGGCATTTCGGCCAGCCCCGGGCAATCCTGCGCATTCCTCTTCACACAGCGGTCGCTGCGGAAAGGCGAGGAAAATATCCTCGCGCACGTACGGAGTCAAGTCCACGAAATCGCCATCCATCGCTGCCGGCTCTTCCCCGGCCAGAGGGACGATCGCTTCCCAAGGCTCCAAATGCACGTTATACGTGAATGGCTTCAGGCAACGGCTGCACTCGCATTGAAGCTGCTGATGCAGGCTTCCCGTGACCAGCAGCGTTTCATTCTGCCGCTCCACGGTCAGTTTATAATGCGCGTTTCCAATCGGTTGAATTAACTCATCGGGAAATTCGATTAAACTGAGCGCTTCTGGAGAGATTTCCCCATCCAGCTCGACGATCTTTTCTTCGAGGTGACGTAAATTGACCCGGATTGGCATAGCTCCTCCTACTGGTTCTTTGTTTCCTTTAACTTTAAAGCCAGCGCGTTCCGCACGTTATCTGGCACAAATCCACTAATATCCCCGCCCAAGCGCGCCACTTCCTTCACCAACCTGGAACTGAGGAAGGTGTAGGTGTCCTTCGGCATCATGAATATAGTCTCAATCCGCTCGTTCAGCTTGCGATTGGTCAGCGCGAGTTGAAACTCGAACTCGAAGTCGGAGACAGCCCTTAAGCCACGAATTATAGCATCTCCCTGCCGACTTTCAACGTAGTCCACGAGCAGCCCTTGAAAGGTGTCGACCTCAACATTGGGAATGCCAGCGGCCGCTTCACGGACCAAGTCGAGCCGCTCGTTCATTGTGAACAGGGGAGATTTCGAGTCATTCGTCGCGATTGCGACAATAACTTTATCGAACAACTTGGCTGCTCGGTGGACCAGATCCAAGTGCCCGTTGGTTAGCGGATCAAAGCTCCCCGGATAAATGACCGTCCGCATGGCAGCCGAATGTTAGGGCAAAACCCGCCATTTGGCGATACCGATTGTTGCGGCTTGAGCGCGACTCGCCTTCTCGGTAGAAAGATTGCACCCCATCGTGATCCCTCTTCGAAACATTCTTCCCTTGCTCCTCGTCAGCTCCGTTTTCACAGAAGCGGCGGCTCCATCTTCTTCGTATGACGGTCGACCTCCATCGGAAGAGTTAAAAACCTTCGAGTTTAGCGATAGCACATTAACAGCGGAACTCGTTGCAGCCGAACC
>DASPKX010000055.1:0-6494 GCA_035627835.1 Candidatus Methylomirabilota bacterium | reverse complement strand
TTCGATCATTCGATTCACCGCGTCGGACCACTCTTTCACCTGTCGCAGACCACTGTTCCCGCGCTGCACTTCGGCCGCGAGAGTGGCATTCCCCAGCTTCGACTCCCGCGCCAACCATTCATCCAAAGCGGTGTCATCCGCTACGGCGACCTTGCGTGCCTGCACCTGCGGGCGCTCGCGCAAAAGCTTGAGGGTGCGTGATAGCGCCGGGAACCGGTTCATGCCGCGGGTCTTGGAATAGAGGTTCACGAATTCCCAAGTCTCCCGCGCATACTTGCTGGCCGCCTGCAGGTTGAAGTGCTTGATAAACATCGGGACGAAGCACTCCTTGTGCTTGATCTCCATGCTGTCGAACACGCAGCCGTCCGAATCAATCCCGATGAAGAATTCACGGCTCGGCTGGAAGTCTCTCAAAGCTTGGGCTGCATCGCTCATAAGTGGTTCCCAAAAATAAAAAACCCGCGAGCCGGGATAAACCGCCTCGCGGGTTCGGTCAAATCAATCCCTTAGACGTTGTAGGTCGTGGAGGAAACGTCACCGCCGCGACCGGTCCAGTTCGTGTGGAAAAACTCGCCGCGCTTTTTGTCGAGGCGCTCGTAGGTGTGCGCGCCGAAGTAATCGCGCTGGGCCTGCAGCAGGTTTGCTGGAAGGCGCGCCGAACGGTAGGCGTCGTAGAACGCCAACGCCGTCGAGAAGGCTGGCACTGGAATGCCTTTCTTGGCCGCCGTTGCGACGACATTCCGCCAGGCTTTCTGTGAGTCCTTGATTGCTTTGCGGAAGAAGTTGTCGAGCAGCAGGTTGTTCAGCTTCGGATTGTTATCGAAAGCTTCCTTGATCTTGCCGAGGAAGCGGGAGCGAATGATGCACCCGCCGCGCCACATCAGAGCGATGCCGCCGTAGTTCAGGTTCCAGCCATTCTCCTTCGCGGCAGCGCGGAGGAGCATGTAACCCTGAGCGTAGGAAATGATCTTCGACGCGTAGAGCGCCTGGCGAATCTGCTCCACGAACTTGGCGCGGTCGCCGCTGATCTTCGGGCGTGGGCCCTTCAGCTTGCGGGAAGCAGTCACGCGCTCATCCTTCAGAGCGGAGACGCAACGGGAATAAACCGCTTCCGCCATCAACGTGATCGGGATCCCAAGATCCTGGGAGGAAATAACGGTCCATTTGCCGGTGCCTTTCTGGCCAGCGGTGTCGAGGATCTTGTCCACGAGCGGAGCGCCATCAACATCCTTGTAGGCCAGAATGTCGCGGGTGATTTCGATCAGGAAGGAGTCGAGATCCCCTTTGTTCCACTCAGCGAAGACCTGGTGCATTTCATCCGCCGTCATCCCCAGGCCCGCAGACATCAAGTGATACGCTTCGCAAATGAGCTGCATGTCACCGTATTCGATGCCGTTGTGGACCATCTTCACGTAATGACCTGCGCCACCTTCACCGACCCAATCACAGCATGGGGAGCCATCATCGACCTTGGCCGCGATGCCTTGGAAAATGTCCTTAACCGCAGGCCATGCCGCAGGCGAGCCGCCAGGCATGATGGAAGGGCCGCGGCGCGCGCCTTCTTCACCGCCGGAAACACCGGTGCCGATGTAGAGGAGCCCTTTGCCTTCGAGATACTTCACGCGGCGCGCGCTGTCGCCGTAAAGCGAGTTCCCACCATCAATGATGATGTCTCCTGGCTCGAGGTGCGGGATCAGCAGCTCGATAAATTCGTCAACGGGAGCCCCAGCCTTGACCATCAGCATCACGCGGCGTGGCCGTTTGAGCATGCGAACCAGTTCCTCGATCGATCGCGCGCCCTGCACCTTGGTGCCTTTGGCTTCTTTCGAGAGGAATTCGTCGACCTTCGAAACAGTGCGGTTATAAACCGCGACCGTGTAGCCGTGGTCGTTCATGTTGAGAACGAGGTTCTGCCCCATGACGGCCAGGCCGATTAATCCGATGTCTGCTGTTGCTTCCATTTTCGATGTCAGATGAAGTTAAAAACCGAGCGGCAGAGGATACAAAAGCAGCCCCCCCACGCCAGCTATTTTTCCCCCCACCAACTGCCGTCAGGACGCGCCTTACCCATCATTTCCAACTTATGGACCTCCAATAACTCGGCCTGCGATGGAGATGTGGAACAGCCTGTATGTAGACGGTACTCTCTTCAAAGAGATAGATGATCGTGTACGGAAACGTGGCGAACATAATCCGACGCCATTTCCCCTGGTACAACCGTTGGCGTTCGGGGTCTTGAGCGATAAGGCGAACGGTTTTGGAGAACTCAGCAAGAAATGCCGACCCAAGCCCCTGGCATTGGTCGTCATACCAGCGCATCGCGCTCCTAATCTCCTCTCTAGCCTCAGGATGAGTGAGAACGCGCATTAAGCTCTGCTTGAAGATCTCTGATCACATCCTCCACGGGAATATATTGCACCCTTCCTTCTCGCAGGTCTGCATCCCGACGCTCAAGCTCCTCGCGCCATTGCACTTCGAAGTTGCCTTCAATCTCACCGTCCAGGCTTCTTAACAACTGCCGAGCAAGATCGGCTCTTTCGGGGAGGGGGAGCGCGAGCATTTCTGCCACCTCAGGAGGTCCAAAGCTCATGGTCCAAATATGATTTGGAACAACCGGGATGCAAGCCCAGGGAAACAAACCATTGACATACCTTGTTGAGCTAGGCATAAATCATCTATGCTTTCCCGAGAACTTGTGGCCGCTTCATCCAAACCACTGGTCCTCTCCATCCTCGCGCGCGGCGAGAACTACGGTTACGCCATCATGCAGGAGGTAAAAGCGCTTTCGGCCGAAAAGATCGAATGGACCGAAGGGATGCTCTACCCCGTTCTCCATCGGCTGGAACGGGATGGGCTGATCAGCTCTCGGTGGGGAACTGCGGACAATGGACGGGAACGCAAGTTTTACAATCTGACAGACAAAGGGCGGGCCGGGTTGCGCAAGGAGCGCTACGAATGGCTCGTGGTTCATCAAACATTGCAACGCTTATGGAAAACGGCTCCAGCTTCAATCTAGAGGGCGCGCTGGCAAAATGGCGCGAAGAACTGGCTCAGAAATCCGAACTCTCCACGGAACAAGCTCGAGAGTTGGAAACCCATGTGCGCGATAGCTTCGCCGCGCTTGCGCAGATCGGCCTCTCTGAGGAGGAGCGGTTTTTGATCGCCATCCGGCGCATTGGAAAACCAGAACAACTCGGGGCGGAATATGAAAAGCTGCCGCGACGGACGCACTCGCGCGTCTCCCGCACGACACGTGTGTTGATTTGGGCAGGGGCGATTGGCTCTTTCCTTGCCTTGGCCCTGGGCGAGTTGATCGGCGCTTCGAGCAGGGGGTTCATTCCGGGGACGAACCCTGGCCAATGGCATCCCGGCTCAGTTCTGCTAGCCGCTTTCTATGATGCTGGTTGGCTGCTGGCCCTGCTCATGACCGCGAGCGGAGCGGCGGGCCTCCTGTGGGCATATCTCCGTGCGAAGCGGAGCGTTGTGCGCTACGCGATCATCGGGGGCGCGCTGTTGCTCGGGCTCGTGGCAGGGCTGCCCCATGCCAGCGTGGTTGGGCAAGCGCTTCGGTTGGCGCTGCTGGCGCCGGAATGGTGGTTCGAAGCATTAACGGGCCATCCCATCGAGCTTTTTCCCAGCCGCAGACTTTCCCCAGGGCTTGGCGTCTCCACAGGTGTGTTTAGCTTTTGGTGGATGGCTCTTTGGATGCTTCTTTTTGCGCGGGAGTTGATTCAGCACCTCAGATCAAGAATGCCACTCCGAGTGAGCGCCTTCCGTCAGCGCATCGTTCAGGTGTTGGACGCCGAGTAAGCTGCTACTGCCCGCTGCTCAACGCCTGGTGCAGGAGGGCGCGTGTCGGGCGTTGCAGGAATGAGATTAGGTCTGCCATTTCCTGGTGGCTCATGCCGGCTTCAAGACCGTCAGGCATCAACGATTGCCCTTCGGCTTTTAACTCGGCGATCTCGGTTCGTGGAACAGTTTCATCCGGAGCATTGGGCCGGCGCAAAGTCACACTTTCGCCAGTCTCATGGGTGATGAACCCCTGCACCACTTCCCCAGTCTTCTTCAGCAACGTGAAGCTGGTGTAATCCGGGAGCACCTGCCCGCTCGGGTTGATGATGTCGTTGAGCAGGCTGGAGGGGGCGCGCAGACTGACACCTGACAACTCCGGTCCCACCTGGGCGCCCACCCCGTGCATTGCGTGGCATTGGGCGCAAAGGCGCGCAAACAATCGGGCGCCGGCGGCAGGCGAGCCCGTCAGCTTTAGAGCGGGTGCGTATTCTTCAACCACCTTGCCCCGTTCGGACACCGGAGCGGGAAGCCGCTCGGCCGCGACAGCTTGGATGTTTCTATCGGAATGCTTTAACAGACTCGCGCGGGTGGTCGCGTCCAGCTCACTCGCTGAGATGCGGCCTTCCGCAACCCCCTCCAGCAGAGCTGCGGCGAATGACGAAGACTTCGCTCCTGACGCCATGAGCATCTGTCGAACTTCCCGGCGGTAATTGGCCCAGCCGTGAACCACTGCGGCGCTTTGCGCGGGCGTTTCCATCAAACGCGGCGCCAGCCGAGCTGCTGTGTCCTGCACTATGGCTGGCTGGCTTGCCTCGAGCATTTTCGGCAACTTTTCCTGTGCAGCCCCGGGATCGATCCATGCAAGGAAAGCGAAAGCGTCAGCACGCACGGAAGGATTGGCTGCGGACCCAACAACCTCACTCGCTTCCTGCACGATGCTGCGCAAGTTCGGATTCGCCGAAGCAAAGTCGCGTCCAGGGACGGACCGCGCGCGCATGCCCTCAGCTAAACCGTGAAGCATGGCCAAGCGCGTCGTTTGAGATTTCTCTCTGGCCAAGGCTAGGAACTTGCCTGCCGTGTCATTGTCTTTCTGGCCTGAGGCCTCGCCGAGCTTGCGAAGCAGCGGCTCCAAAGCCGGGTCATCCGGCAGAGCGCGCGCGAGTTTAGTCGCTGTGGCGGAGGCGGCGGCAAAGATCGCCAGTTCAAGCCAACTTTCCCCGCTGCTTCTGCTTGCCATAGCGGCCAACGCCCTGGCCTTACCGTCGTGGCGAATTGGAATCAATGCGAGCGCCAGCTCCAACAGCACACGCGGGTCGCTATCGTTTTGAAGCGTGAGCATGGCAGCGACTAACCTCTCCCTTCCGCCCTGGCGAAGTCGTTGGCCCGCCAAACGGAGCGCAGCGGCCCGCACCCAGGGATTGCTATCGGTATACGCATGGGTGATGTCCGCGTCCTCCAAGGCTTTGAGACCCTCCAGCGCATGAAGAGCGTGAACACGTGCGGAGGCTACGGCCACCCGGTCCCGAAGCAGCGAGCGGAGTGTCGGGATTGCGCTCCCGTCCTGCCGTTCGAAGATCAGCCGGTGGGCCGTTTCGCGTTCCCACCCGTTCGGGGCGCTAAGAGCTTCCACTAACTGGGCTCCGGATCGCGCGGCGAGCGCGGGTGCAATCACGGGACGGTTGTCTCCTTTGTGCTTTATGCGCCAAATGCGTCCATGCGCCTCGCCCTTGCGCCAGTCCACGGACCTTTGAAGCTCCTCCGCCACCCAATGCGGGTGCTCGACGAACTCGCGGTAAAAATCGGCAATGTAGAGGTGGCCATCAGGGCCGTTGGCCATGAAGACACCGTGGAACCAGGGATCGCTTGAGCGCAGGAATTCCCGCTGCGTTTCGACCCGTTCCGCAGAATACAAAACCCCATTCGGAACCAGTTTGCGGCGATGCACAAGGTTCTGCACCGGTTCGCACACGAAGATGTCTCCATAGTATTCGGGCGCAAGGCGGTCGCCGCGGTAGATAACAGGGCCGCACGCCGACGTCGTGAAACCGGGAGGCTGCGGAACCAGCAAATTGGCCTCGGTAAGCGGAAACAACTCGGTTCCCCCCGTTGTGATCGAAGGAACTAAATCCGGAAGGTTCGGCAGTTTTGCAGGCGCGATTAACTCCTCGTCGATGACCACCTGCCGAACGGGCAGGTTGTTGAAAACCGGAAACCGATTTCCCCAATCATCAAAGCCCATCCCGAACTGGGAATTACCCGCGACGGCCTGAAAGTCGCGTGTGTCGGGGCGGAAACGGAAATCACGGCGTCGAATCGAGATCTCGGCGCCCGCAGGGCTGTCGCTCCAACGCACATTGCCGTCACTTCTACCGTTTGCGCCGTAGATCCAGTTATCGAGGCCAAAGAACAAACCGCTCACCCGAAGCTGCTGATTGCCTTCTGTGAAGCCAGTCAGCAGCTTGCGGCGAACATCAGCTCGGTTGTCCCCGTCGGTGTCCTGCAGGAACCATATGTCCGGCGCAGCCGTCACGAGGATGCCATCACGCCAAGGAAGCACACTCGTGGGAAAGGAAAGACCGTCAGCAAATATGGAGGTGGCTCGATACTTCCCGTCATGGTCACGGTCTTCGAGCAACCGAACCCGCCCTCCTTCAGGGCCGCTCGGGTAATCCGTCATCTCCACAACGAACAATCGGCCCTTG
>DASPKX010000054.1:0-54568 GCA_035627835.1 Candidatus Methylomirabilota bacterium | reverse complement strand
GTCGAAGTTTTTGGCTTCAGAGGGGCTAAAATAATCAGAATGTGGATCGTAGGCATTGGCCAGCGCAGTGAGGTACATCTGAAGGATGTCCTCGCGGCCAAATGACTTCATGGTCTTCTCAAGGCGCGCATAACGCCGGGCGATGACGTCCGCAGCCTCCTCGGGTTTTTCCTTGTTCAAGCGCGACTGCAGCAGCTCGAATTTTATGCGCAAACGCCATAATTCAGCTGCCTCGGCCTCGTCTTTAGGAAAGGGAGCCTTGTTCCGCGCAGTGCTAAATGTTTCGTCCTTGGTAAAGTCGTGCTCCTGCTTGACCAACTTCTCCACTAAAATTCGGCGCTCATCCAGGCGTTGAATGTAGCGGTCGTAAATTTCGAATGCCGCGGCAGTGTCAGCCTGTTGGGTGCGGTCATCCAAGCTCGTGGCGTATTTCTGCTCAAACTCTTCAATGTCTGATTGGAGGAAGATAAGATGATTGTAATCCAGGGCGTTGAAGTAGTTCTTCAGGAACGTCTTGGAAGTCTCGTCGTTGAGCGGCGCCTGCTTGTAGTGGGCGCGCTGGAGCAACTGGCCCACGACCTGTGCGATCTTTCCGCTCTCCTGGATGGTTATTTCATCACCCTTGAGGTTCTTTTCCGGCCCGGTTTGAGCTTCTGCGCACCAGCCGCTGGGGGTGAGCAGTGCAAGTCCCAATGCGACAGCTAAAACTCTTCTCATAGAGATATCATGGAATGTGGCCCTTTTCGGGTCAGAATCAATTGAAAACATCCTTTTCCTCGCATGTGGCGCGTGAGGAGGGTTCCGAAAATACAAGCGGGCTCTGCCTTGCACACACGGAAATAATTTTCCAGGCAGAGCCCGCCCCTTCAACGCTGAAGGTAGTTGTTGGATCGCCAAAACTCATACCTGCTTTTCCCTTTAACGCCAGTCTAATTTTGGACGCTTCCAATTAGCCAGACGTTCAGTCTTGCAGGCGGGTGACGCTACAAATCACAGTTTACTGAGTGAGCAGGGAAATCGTGCTTGGGGATGAGCTAACCACCTTCCCCGCCGGATCCACGTAGCGGGCCACAATCGTGACAGCCGAAACGTTCGGAATGTCGGACCCCAGCGGCAAAGCCAGCTTGTAGCCAACGCCAATAGCGGTCATTCCTTCGTTCGCCTTCAGCTCATTGGGCTTAAAACGCCAGGTGCGCAGCGGACCAGGCGCCTGTTGCCCAGGCGACGGTGTGCCCGCGGGGAGCATCAAAACCTCCAATTCGCCTTTTGTGATCGGCAGTCCACGGGCGGTCGCCCGATTGCTCGCGTAGATGCGAATGCCCACCACATCAGGCCCGGGAGTTCTGTCCGTGTTTAGCGCCACAGGGAAGCCGAACAGATGCACTTCCTGAATCGGTCCCCCACCCCGAGGAGCGCGCGCCTTTCCGCCGCGTGGGGAGCCGCAAGCCACCGCGAAACCGATGAACAGCGTTACCACCAGCCAATAAAGCGCTCGCCCAATCCTCATCTTAGATCTTCGGTTGCGGCAGGTTTTTGTCCTCGAACTTCTCTTTTGGATAGAGCGGCTCGAGCAACTGCTTCTGCAGATCATCGCGTTTCTGCTGATCTTTCATTCGAGACCGGTCCAGGTGCTCACGAGTCACGTTGTCGAAACCACGAATGACGGGGGTTTTTTCGGAATTGGCCAAAACTTGAGGCGTGAGGAGAACCAGCAACTCCTTCCGGTCACGCACCGTTTGTTTGCTGCGGAACACCGCCCCGACGTACGGAATATCACCGAGCCAGGGCACCTTCCTCACCCGTTGATCATCTGTGGCCGCAATCAAGCCGCCGATGATCACAGTCTGGCCGCTTTGCACACTGACGGTGGTGTTCGCTTTGCGTTGATTGATAATTGGAACCTGGGCCGATGCATTTATCTCCACCGTGGCGCTGCTCACAGCGCTGTTGGTCGTCCCTATCTCCATCTTCACGAACCCGTCCGGGCTGATCTTTGGGGTGACCGTCAGATTGACTCCGATATCCTCGTAACGGAACGAGTTGATTGTGTCGCCGCGCTCTGTGACCCGGCTATCCGTGATCAAAGGAACTCTTTGGCCAACATTGATCGATGCTGGCTTGTTATCCGCGGTGACAATCTGAGGGCGGCTCATAACCTCCAGACGCCCCTCCTGCTTCAATGCCCGCAAGAGAAATGTGAAGTCACTCCCCGCCACCGTGCTGTGGAAACCGCCGAAGGAACGCAGTTGGTCCGCCACGCTGAAGTCCGTGCCGATCCCGTAATCGACATCTCCCTTGCTGCCCTGGTAGCTCCATTCAAAGCCGAGGTCCGTTAGTGCATCCAGGGTGACTTCAGCCAGCAGAACCTGGATCAAAACTTGCGCCTGCGGCTTGTCCAGTTCGTCGATTAAGCTCTTAATTTCCGTGAAATAGCGAGGGTTCGCGGAGAGCAGCAACGTGTTGCTGATCGGTTCGGCAACCACGGCCACTTCCTGTTCCAGCATCCGTTGCGTGGTGCCGATGGCTTGCATGCCGAGCACCCCGACCACGCGCTGCTTTTCCTGATCCAGGAAAGTGCGGATCGCAGTGGCCACCTCCGCGGCCTGCGTGTTTTTCAATCGCACAACCTCGGTCTTCCGCTCATTTGGCGGGGTCGAATCCAGTGCGTTGATAATTTCAGAAACCAGTTCCACGTAATGATCAGTCCCGCCAACGAGCAGGCTGTTAGTGCGCAGATCAACTGTGACCGTCAGCGCGTTCTGCTCCGCAGTTCCCAATGTGGCCGAAGCCAACGGCTGCTCCGTGCCGTCCGCTAGATTCGGAGACATCAAGGTATACTTGATGGAGCGCTGATTGGCGGGAGTCGCTGCTTGCGTCATGTGGAACATGTTCATCAGCAGATCAGCCATTTGGCGCGCGTCCGCGTTTTGCAACGGAAATACTTTGATCTTAGCCTGCTGCGGCGAGCTGGCATCCAAGCGGGAAATGATCTGCTCGATCAGGCCCATGTAGTCCACCGGCCCGGAAACGATGAGCGAGTTCATCCGCATATCAGGCGTGATCAGCACGCCTTCTTTGAGCGCCGCGGTCACCAGCTCTTCACCCTCAGTTTTCGTGATGAATTGAAGGACTGATTGGGCGTTTGGATTTTCCTGCCCGAGAGGAGCCGGCTTGGTGTTCAATGCCGCGTTCAGCACCGTCGATAGCGATTCCGCGCGGGCATATTGCAGCGGGAAAACTTTAATCTCGCTAACGCGCGCAACCTGGTCGGTGTCGAGCTTCCTGATCAGCTCGCCAATGCGCTTGGCGTCATTCTCTCCAGCCGAGACAACAATGGCGTTCATCCGCTCATCCGCCGTCACACTGACGGGCAACTGCAAACCGGCCGTGCCAGTGTTGCCGTCACGGTAGAGGCCTTGGATGGTCACCGCGATGCGGCGGGCATCTGCTTTCGCCAGCGGGAAGACGTGAATGGCGATCCCATTCTCGGTCTGCTCAACGTCAAGGCGCTGCAGCAGTGATTCCACATTCGCCATGTCTTCCACCGTGGCGCCCACCAGCAATGCGTTCACCCATCGATCCGCAACGATCGTGATTGGGTCAAGCGGCTCGCCACGAACCCGTGGGGGACGATTGGCGAAGATCTGCTGGAGCGCCGGTTGCAACACGGTCGCCGTCGCTTTCTGCAATGGGAACACCCGGAAGTTCATCCGCGAGAAGATGCCCTCGCCATCCAATTGCTGGAGGAGACGGTCCACTGTGTCGAACGCCTCTTTCCCGCCGGTCACCAACAAGACGTTTGTTCGGTCGTCAGGGATCACGCTGACGGGAAGAATTCGTTGGCCAGCATTTTGCGCGACGGTTTCAGCGGCGCGTTTCGCTTGGAAGTACTGCGTCAGAGTGCTCGCTAGTGTGCTGGCGCGCGCGTTCTTCAGAGGATAAGCCTTAACGGCACTCGCCTCGCTGTAATCGATGGTGTCCAGCTTGGCGATTACCTCCCGCACAATGGCCAGGTTTTCAGGGCTGGCGGAAACAAGGAGGCTGTTGCTGCGCGGATCCACGGACACCGCAAAAGCTTCTGCTGGCGTCCTCGCCTGCGCCCCCGCGCGCATGCCGGGCCGGTAAAGCCCTTGTGAGATCAACGACGTAATCATGCCGGAAAGCCGCTGAGCATCCGCATATTGCAGGGTAAAGATCTGGAGCAACCCACCATTCAGAGTCGGCTCAACATCGATCTTCTCCAGCAACGCCTGAATGTGGTCGAGATTCTCTTTGCTCGCGCTGACGATGAGCGCGTTGTTGATGCTGTCCGGCTCAAGTTTGATTTGCTCGGATGGAAGCGGGGTTTGTCCCGGCAATGTTTGAGCGCGTTGCCGAGCGGCGAAGATAGACTCGATCATCGTCGCCGTTCGCGCCGCGTCGTTGTGCTTCAACGGCAGCACAGTGAGAGTCAGAGCGGGGTTCTCCAGCTTTTGATCCAACCGCTTTAGGAGGTCATCAATGATGCCATTGTCCTCCATCGTGGCTGTGACTAACAAACTATTGCTGCGCGGGTCCGGCAGAATCACCGGCCGGTTGCGCTGGGCATCCGGATTCCGCGCGGCGGCATACCGCTGGGAGAACAACGTGCTGAATGTCTGCGCAATCACGCGAGCGTCCGCATGCTGCAAATTGACGAGACGCACGGTGCCGCTGATCGCGGGGCTGGCGTTGTCTAACTGCTTCGCCAATTGCTCCGCCAACTCGAAGCTGTCTTTGTTTCCCCCAATGATAAGGCTATTGCTGCGGTCGTCTGCCAGCACGATTACCTTCAGGCTGTCTGTCTGCCCGCGGTTCAACGCCGCTTGCTGCGTCACACGGGCGTCGAGCATCTGCTGCAAGGTAGCCGCCATGGTGCGCGCGTCGGCGTGGGCCAATGGCAGGATTTTGATGTCACGTAATTCAAATGGCAGCTTCTGATCCAGCCGGCTCAACAAACCCTCGATCATGCCAAAAGCTTTGCTGTTCCCCGCAACCACCAAGGACGCTGTGCGTGGATCAATCGATATAATTGGCCTGTCCTCCGCACGAATCGTCGCAGCCCTGGGCCCTGTGTAGAGGTCCGACAGAATGCGCATCAACACGTTCGGATCGGCATGATTTAAAGGGTATACCCGCACGCTCTCCAAACCCGAAGCAGCCGGGATGTCCAGTTGTTCAATGACATCCTGAATCAAAGGCAGCGTGTCGGATCGCGCGGAGACAACCAAGGTGTTCGACAGGTCATCCGCTTGAATCACCAACGCCGAGCGAGTCTTGGTCGTTTCACTCTCCTTCGGCGCGTTCGGTTCACGCAGTGTGCGCAGCCGAGTCACCTGCGTGTTCAAGCCTTCGGTGCCGGCAACGGGTGGGCCTTCCGTAAAAACGGATTGCAGCAACGGCGTGAGACGGCTCGCCGTTGCATGCTTTAGTCTGAAAAGCCGAACCTCCGTAACGAAGCGGTCTAGCTTCTGATCCAGATCCTTCACCACTCGGATCGCCAAGTCGAGTGACTCCGGCCGCCCGCTGAGGATCAGGGTGTTTGACCTTTGATCGACCGCCACGTTAAGCGGGTTTGTTAGCGCCTTGCCAGGTTCTCCCTCAGGCTGGGTGCGACCCACTGGCGATGTGGCTAGCCGCTGGCCTTGCGCGAAAATGTTGTTCAACGTCTGCGAAACAGAGTTTGCATCCGCATGCTCAAGCGGGATCAAGCGAACCTCGACGCCATCAGCGAGGAGCGGTTTGTCCAGCATCTCCACAACAGCCGCGAGGGCTGTGAGATTTTCGGGTGTGGAAGTTAAAATGAGCCGGTTCCCCCCTTCCCCGCCAGTTTGCGCGGCAACCTTAATTGGCTTGGATAAATCGAGAGACACCGCTTCACCGGCCGTATTGTGAACCTTCAATCGGCGAACCTGCTCCTGCAGCTCCCGATTCTCCGGTGTCATCTCGCCGGCCTGCCCAGGGCGAATCATCGTTTGCAGGGCTTGCGCAATCTGGGCCGCGCTCGCCTCCTTCAGCGGAATAATCAGCACTTCGGCTTCCGCAGTGGCCGCTGGGGTGTCCAATGAGCGAATCATCCGCTCGACCTGCTCAATCATGCTCGGGCGGGAAACAACCAGCAGACCACGTGAGCGCGGATCGGGCGTGATGGAAACCTGCTCTCCGGGCCGCGTGGTGTTCAACTGCTGGACCATTTGTTGAACGAGCGGCAGCAACCGGTATGGCGAAGCGTGAACCAACGGAATCACGCGAAAGTCCACCTGCGCGATTTCACCAGCAGTGTCGAGCTGCTTAATGATGGATTCGAGCAGCGCAAAATCCGTTGGCCGCGCCCGAACCACCACTCCTCTGGTCCGCGGCTCCGGCACCACGGTGATTCGCGGCTTCTCCTGAAGAACGGGCCGCTGGCCGGGCTGGGGTTGGGGTGCGGGATCGGGCCTCAGCAAATCACCAAGCATCCGTGCGACGACTACGGGGTCTGCGTGCTTTAATGAGAACACGCGGAACTCGGATTCGTTGCCGTAAAACGAGAAAGCGAGATCGGTGATCAACCTGTCGATATTGTCCAATTCCGCTGCTGGCCCAGATAGGATCAAAGCGTTCGCTTCCTTGTCCACGGCTATGACCACTTCTGGAGCGGCAGGCTCGGCATTCTGCTCAAGCGCCGGCGAAGCCGCGTCGGGCGCCGCAGATGGCGGCGCGTTGGTTGCCGCTGGAGCTGTGACCCTATCCACCACACGCAAGGTGGCGCGTGACATCTGCGGGTAAAGGTTCTGGAGCATGCGCGCCATCTGCTCGACGCCCACGCTGTCGATCGTGCGCATCCGCACCTGAATGCTCGCGTCTTTGGACGAATCGTCCAGGCGTGAGATCAAATCCTGGATCTGCGCCATATCTCCCTTGCGGGCGATGATCGTTAAAGAGTTATTCGCGATATCAGGTTCAATGAGCGGGCGATCCGCCGACGAGCGTTCTTCAAATAAGGCGGCCAGCTTGCTCGAAACATCGTAAGCCTTTGCCTTGCGCAACCAGACGAACTGCACATCGCGGTCGGATCGTTCGGGCGCTTTGTCGAGCGTGGGGAGAATCTTTTCCACGACGCTAAAATGGATGGTCGTGCCGCTGATGATCAGGCTGTTTGAGCGCTCATCCACCGTCACACTTGCCGGAGTGAAGCGACCGCCACCTCCCCCGCCACCCTCAAAGCGTCTGCGGGAGACATTCTGCAACAACTGCTGGAGAACCGAGGAGACTTCCCGCGCGGTGCCGTTTTCGAGCTTATAAATGCGGACTTCAACCTCGCCCCCGGCGCTTTCCTGATCGAGTTCCTGCACGATTTTCATCACTTGGCCCACAGGGTCTTTTGGCCCAGTGATCAACAGAGAATTTGCTCCACTTACTGGCGTCACCTTAACGGCCTGTGTTTGGGCGCTTAAGTTTCTGCTGGTGATCGACTGGTTAATGGCCTGAGCCATGTCTTCAGCGCGCCCCTTCTTGAGATGAACGGTGTGGATCGTGTCCTCCTGCGCAGGCGCCGTGTCCAGTGTGCCGAGCAGTTCAGCAATGCGGTCCAGCGTCTCAGCAGGGCCGTCCGCAAATAAAGTCCGGTCATCCGCAAGTGAGGTAAGAACGAGGCGCTCGCTCTCAGCAGGATTGGCGATTTGCCGCGCGAACAGCTGCCGAATAATGGCGCCAAGAGCCTGGGCTGAATTGTTCTTGAGCGGGAGCACTCGGCTCTGCCGACCCGCGCCTGCTGCCCCTTCCTCCAACTGCTGCACCAGCCCCTGAATCATGGTCAAGTGCGCTTCTGTCGCAGTGACCAACAAGCGTCGGCTGGTTTCATCGCCGATGATCAACGCATTCGCCGCGTCCGCCCCCGTGGCATCCTTCAGTTGCTCACGGTAAAGCCGCTCGATTTTTGCGGCGAACTCGACTGCTGCGCCGCTTTTCAGCGGGAAGATGCGCATTTGGCGGCGTTCGGCGGGAGCCACGCTGTCCATTTTCTCCACGATCGTGGCCACTGTTTGCAGATCTTTGGCTTCGCCGTTAACAACTATGATGTTGTTCGTCGTGTCCGCTCCCACCGTGACTCTCGGCACTCGAACGCCGTATGCGTTGACCTCCACCAGCGCCGTCGAGAGCACTGTGGCGACTTGAGAGGCGTTTGCCCGTTTAAGCTCGAACACTCGCGCCGTCGCGGCGGCCCCGTTCACTTGGTCCAGCTTTGAGAGCATTTCCTCAACCCGCGCCAACTCGTTTGTTCCTCCAGAAATCACCAGCCGATTGGCCGTCGCGTCCGGGAGTATGCGAATCTGAGCTGTTGGCGGAACAGAGCGAAGGCGAGCTTCCTCGAGATACATCGCGCGCAACGTGGTGGATAGATCCGCGGCAACGCTGTTCTTCAATTCGTAAATCCTAGTCTCGCGCGGCTCCGTGTTCGTGCTGCTGGAGACTTGCTCCACGAGGCGCGCGATGGCCGCGACATGATTTGTGCGGCCAGTCACAATCAGGCGCGAATTGCGGGCATCTGCGATAAGCTGCGCGTCAGCCGGATCGTTCGCGTCCTTGCTCTTCCAATGCTCTTGATACAGTTGCTGAACGGTTGGCATCACGCGGGAGATATCCTCCGCGTTGGCCACCGGGATCATCTGCGTGATGCGCGGCTCCTGCGACGCCTGGGTGTTTTGCAGTTCGGTGACAATCTTCTCGATCAAGGCCAGTTGCGCTTCGCTCCCCGCGAGAATCATCTGGTTGCTCGACGCATCATCTAAAATCAATGCGTCTGCGAGCGTCAGCTCCGGCTGCGTCTTGATCTGGTCCGCATACAACTGCCGGACCTTTGCGCTAAACTCGCTAAGCCTGGGCGCCTTAACTTGAAGAACCTTCATTTGCCTCGCGGGTTGCGCCCCAAGCGATGCATCCAATTGCTCGATGATGACGGAGACGCCCTGCAACTCCTTTGCGTCACCCGTCGCGATAAGCGTGCGGGTTTGGCCATCCACCACCACGCTCACACGTTTCTGGGGACGCCCATAGGCGTCATAACGAATCAGCGCGGACGAGAGGATCTCCGCGACTTTATCAGGATTCGCCGACTTCAATTTAAAGACTCGGGTGCTCGCGCTTTGCGCGCTCACCTTGTCGAGCTTCTTTATGATTTCCTCCACGCGATCCAGCTCATTGGTGTCACCGGTCACCACCAGCCGGTTCGCGGCCGCGTCGGGCAGGATTAGGGTTTCCGAAGGTTGCGCCCCCACCCGCCCTTTTGCTTCCTCCGTGTAAAGTGTGCGCACTGTCGTCGCTAACTCCAAAGCCGTCGCTGCTGTGAGGTCGTACACGCGAGTGTCGCGCGTTGCGCCACTCGGCTTGGTTGCCTTCACCTGGTCAATAATCTCCTGAATCTTCGTCAGGTGCTCCGGCTTGCCCGTTACGATCAACCGACCGCTTCGCGCATCAGGGACAACCTGCGCGTCAGCCGGATCGCTCGCAGCCTTGTCTTTCCATTGATCCTGATAAAGCCGTTGAACAATCGGAGCCAAACGGTCCACTTCCGTGGAAGAGCCGACATCGATCGTCCGCGTCTCCCGGGCTGGAGTGGTGTTCTGCGCGTCAAAGGTCGTCACGATCTGGCGAATCGCGTCCGCCTGGGCAACGGTCCCGTACACCGTCAGCAGCTTCCCCGCTGGATCGGGGTAAATTGTGGCGGGCTTGATCGACTTGCCCTGAGCCTGTTCCAAATAGACCTGGTTCACCTTTGGAAAGATCTCCGCTGCGCTACGGTTTTGCAGCTGCACCACATGCAACTCACGCGTGCCTTGCTCAGGTGTTGAATCCAGCGTGGTTATAACAGTCTCCACCTGAGCCAGTAAATTTGCGG
Source organism: Candidatus Methylomirabilota bacterium (assembly GCA_035627835.1). Classification (GTDB taxonomy): domain Bacteria; phylum Verrucomicrobiota; class Verrucomicrobiia; order Limisphaerales; family SXQI01; genus DASPKX01. The sequence goes on along the minus strand of DASPKX010000054.1, from coordinate 44,673 downwards.
GAGCCAGGACAATCAGGCGACGGCCGCCCGGTTCAGGGGTAATGTTCACCAGCGACGGCGTGTTGCGCCCTGGGTTTTGCGCGGCAAACACTTTGGATGCCAAGGCTGCCAATGCATCCGGGTCTGGAGACTTCACCTCCACGATGCGCAATTGGCGCGCCAGGTCAGAGCTTTCTCCGTCCAGCTTTTCGATGACAGACGCAACGTCTGCCAGGTCAGCGCGCGTGCCACTCACCACGAGAGAATTAGATTGCTGATCCGCGGTGACCGACACCCGGCGATACTGGTTGCCGCGTTGATCGTAACGCACCATCGCATTCTGCACGATTGGAGCCAGCGTCACCGCATCGCCAGTTGTCAATTTGAAGACCCGGCTGCCTGGTCCCTGGTCCGGCACCTGATCAAGCCGCTTAACGATCGAGGCAATTTCCTCAATCTCATCGCTGCCACCAGTGACAATAATTCGGTTGCCCGTTGGGTCTGGCACCACCTTCGTCTGGCTCACGTAATCCGCGCCGCGCTGATCCTTGATTAAATCCGTGAACAAACTGGTGACGGTTGGTGTGATCGCCGTCGCGTCGGCCGATTTTAGGTCAATGATGCGCAGTTCCCGCGGCTGAAGATTCGGCCGCGCGTCCAGCTGTTGAATGATCTCGGACGCCGCTTGAACCGCAGTTGGCTCGCCCGTCACCACCAGGCTGTTGCTGCGCGCGTCGAGCAAGACTCGAACTTGTTGCTGCTGCGCGTTCAGGCTTTTTTCAACAATTCCAACGAGGTCAGCCGCTGATGCTGCCTTCAAACGAAGCACACGGGTTTCCTCCTTAGCGCCGACGGGTCCAACAGGGTCCAACTGCCGGATGATGGTTTCAACGCGGGTGATCTCCGCCTCCGATCCGCTAACCATGATGCGATTGCCGCGTGGCTCTGCGATCAAAGTCGCGGGCCCGCCGGGAGGCTCGAGCTGCCCTTTCAATTGCTCGCTATAGAGCTTCTCCACCAGCGGTGTGAACTCAGCAGCGTTGCGCGAGTTGAGCTGCACTGTCCTCATCTGCCGCGCTATGCTTGCGGATAAGGTTGCGTCGAACTGCTGCACAAGTTTTTCCACCCGCTCGAGATCTGCGGGAAGCGCTGTGACAATGATCTGTTTGCCCGTCGGGTCCGCCATCAGCTTGGGCGCAAGCCGTGGATTCGTTTGCCGCTCGCCCGTTGATTCAAGCAACTGCGTTACCAGCGGGATGATTTCCGCGGGCGTTTTTGCGCGCAGCGGAATCAACCGCATGTCACGTTTCGCCTGCTCCGGCGCCACATCTACTATGCGAACAATCTCCTCAATCTCCCGGATTTGTTCGGCAGTCGCAGTAACCAGCAGCCGGTTATTCGTCGCGTCTGGTGTCAGCCCTGGCTTGGGAAGATCCGCATACTTCCCGCTGCCCATCCGTTCATTGACCAGGTCCGTTACTCCCTTGAGAACGACATCCACGCTCGTGTTCTGCAGCGGGATGATCTGCAACCGACGTTCCGCCGTTGCGGCTTTTTCGGTCCGGAACTGCTCCAGCAGCGCCTCGATTTTTTGAAGATGATCCTCCGAGGCAGTGACGATTAATCGGCCCGCCTGCGTGTCGGCCATGATTTTAGCATGGGCAACGGCGGACGCTCCGCCTGCGCTCACTTGATTTCGATAAAGTTGTTCAATTAGCGGCTGCAATCGGCGCGCTTCAGCGACCGAACCCACATCAAAGAACTTGGTCTGCAGAGCAACAGGCTGGCTCGAGCCAGTCTCAAGCTGCGAGATGATGTCAGTGGCGATCTGAAGATCATTCGGCGTCCCGCTGACCACCACGCTTTCGCTGCCCGCATCGTAACTGATGCTCGCAGTTGTTTGTGGTTGCCCAGAGGCCCCGCGGCGTGTCAGGACCTGCTGAAGAATTGTCGCCACATTCGTCGCAGTGGTCGTGCGTGGACGAAAGACTTTAGTCAGCTGAACCGTTTCCGTTTTCAACGGAAGCAAACGCTGCCCGGCGCTCCCATGGATCGGCTTATCAACCCGGTTGATGAGCTGCTCGATTTGATCGAGCTGCCCCGGCATGGGCGCGGCAACGATCAGCCGGTTCTGCGGCGCATCCGCGATCAGCCGCGCCTTCATTGCAGCGGCTGCTGCGGTTTCGTTGGGAGCAGCCACCCCGGGAATAGCCTGGCGAATCATTTGGGCCAGCTCGTCAGCCTTGATGGTTTGCGGGTAATAAATCCGAACATCTCCCCCTGCCCCATCCTTCTGCTCAAACTTCATGATCAGCTCTTCAGCGAGAGCCACGCGCTCGCGCGGTCCGAATAATACGAGCGTTCGAGAAGCGTCATCATACACCGATGTAATGTAGTCATTCGGGTCTGGCGGGAGCACATCCAGGTTCTTGGTGTTCGGATTGTATTGTGTCCTCTTAGGCGCTGTGGCGACGCCGAAGGTCCGGTTCAGCAGATCAGACACAATCGCGCCTGAAGCATTGACCAGCGTGTACGTCTTCATCTGCCGATCCTGCACCGCTTCGGTGTCGATCGTGTTTAAGAGCGTGCGGATCCGCTGGATATTGGCCAGCCGGTCGGTGACGATTAAGCCGCGGCCGCGCGAAAGCGCAGCGACCGAACCCGCATTCGAAAGCAGCGGCGTTACCGAATCTGCAACTTCCTTGGCATCCAGGTTGTTCACGTTCAAAACAACCGTGAGAACCTCGCCCGGCCGAACGTCACCCGTCGGATCAACCCCCCGCAGAATCTTATGCGGAAGCTGCGGAAGCTCCTTCAAGGGCACGAGTTGAAGGTTCTTTCCAAGATCTACCAGCATTACGCCCTTCATCGAGAGAACCGTGTTCAACGTGTCCAGCGCCTCTGTGTATGTGTATGGTTGCGGGTCGCTGTACGTGAGCGTGCCTTGCACGTTCGTGCCGCTTATGAGCGGCTTGCCCGTCATTTGCGCAAAGCGCTCAACCACGTCCGCATACGGTATTCCTTCAAATTGAAACCGGATGTTGCGGGCGTTCGCGTCCGCGGCTGGTTGCACAGTTGGCGCGGCGGCAGGCGCGCTGTTCGTCGGCGCGTTGTTTTGCGCCACGCTCAGGAGCGTGGTGGCGCACATCAATGTTAAGAGGGCCAGGACTCGCATAAAATCTTTCAAAAACAGCTCACAAACTGCGGCGCTCATCGAGCGGCGCAGACAAAGGCTTCAACGCTCAAGGATTACTGGAAGCCAGCTCCGGCGGCAGGTCTTTTTTCTCCAGCACCCGCTTTTCTGCCAGTGTGCCGCCTCTCTCCACGGCCCAGTACTCCTGGCCCGCTTTGATGATCACGCGGCTCATCGAGAGCAGCGCGCGGCCGGGATGCGGCAATGGCCTATAATCGACCATTACAATTCGTCCCCCGAGAAGCTCATCACCGATGACGTATCGTTTTGTTTTGTTATTCACGGTGTCGAGCACATGGACTTCGGGCGCGCCTTCCCATTCCGATAAAGAAACAACGCGGAAAATCTCCGGTCCCGCAGGCGCCTGGGTCGGTCCGGGTTGCCCGGGCTTCGGATTTTTCACAGGCGGAGGCGTGGGGCGCTTCAAATACGGGCGGAGTAAGTCACGCGCTGCAATCACATCAAACTGCGCACGCTCCGGGCTCTGCAAGGAGGCTGTGGCAACCATCTGCGTGCGCACCACGTCGGGCGCAGGCTCCACGACCATCGTTAAATAACGAAACCGCACCCGCACATGACCGGGCGCATCCCCCGGCGAGAGCGACAGTCCGTCCATCTGTTTGATATGCGGTGTGCTGCCGAGGTGGAACAAAAGATCCACAATGTTCGTCAGCGGTCCCTGGCCTTGCACGCTCCACCCAATCTCACTGCCAGCCCCGCGCAATCTCCGCGGCCCGACCGGCAGCCGCGTAAACTCCCCTTCCTGCAAGCCCACTGAATTGATCGCTTTCATGATTAACTCGCCCGAAGCCGCGCTCGCGCGCTCAACCGTGTCCGCGAACGTTCGCTTGGCAAAGCCCTTCACCTTGTCCTCGGCGGTGAAGAATTTTCGGCGCTCTTCCTCCGCTTTTTGAATGGCCCCGCGAGTTGCGTTCGCGCGCTGGTCCAACTGCTTGAGAGGTTGGAACACGACCACTCGAATCAGTAGCGCGAGAATCGCGCAGCCCACGAGACCACCGACGATGATGGCCAACTTCTTCTCGCGCGCGTTCATCCAGCCCCCTTCTTGTACACGGCAGGATCCAGCGAAGCGTCATCCACTGGTCGAGGAGCTGGTTTGTTCTTCTTCAAATCCAGCTTCAGGTTCTTCGATGCGAGAAGCTCAATATTCGAGCGAAAATCGTAGCCAAAGCGGTCGGAGGATGGGGTCACCGCGACCGGCTTCACCTCGTAACCGGCGTCGCGCAGCTGCTTCTCCGCTTTCGCGAGAATCTCGCCGCTCCTGGCTTGGACACCCATTCGAATGCTGCCATTGGCCGCCACTGAAAAAGAAGTGATGTACAGCTCCTCACTTGGAGGCAGCGCTGCGCTCAAGTAGGCGTAGTGGCCCAGCCAATCTTTCCCTGCGGCATTCCAATCCTCGATAGTTTTGGCCTGCGCAATCATGCTTTGGAAGGTCTTCCGATTCTTCTCCAAAGCAGCCAGCTTCGCCGTCAGCTCGCGCTGAGTTTGCTCGCGCCCCTTTATCAAGTATGTGCGCGCGCCAAGCATGCCCACAATCAGCAGTGCGAAACCCGCAGCCAATGCAATAATAGCGTTGCGCTTGGTGTTCTTTGGCGGGGCAGGTTTGCGTGGATTAAGAAAGTCAAAAATTGGCCCAGACTCATCCGTGATCGCCAGCGCCACTCCAACATCCGCCGCACTCACTTCAAATGCGCGACTCTCCCCCGCCGCAGGCTCTTCAAAGCGCACAGCTTCAACCGGGATGCTGAGCCGTTGGGAAATCCTCGTGGCGATTGCCTCCGAACGACCGCCGCTCGCGCTTACGAACACTCTCGTCACGCGAACATCGCTCCCGCTTCCTCCGTAGCTATGCAGGGCGCGGACAATTTCGAGCGCCGCAGTCTCGTTGAACTCTGGCTCTCCCTGACCTTCGATCGGCTCCGGAATCGGCGGAGTGTTGCGGCTGAAGTGCACTTGCCCGCCTGCCACAACATCCACCGACAAGCCCTCCCCCTCCACCAACGCAAATGCCGTAGCTCCGTCTGTTGTCTCCCCTAAAGATTGAACTGCCCGCGCATGCGCTTGTGGCTGCATTGTGAGCGCAGCCAGTTTCAATCCCGCGCTCTCGCAGACTTTCTGGTAAAACTCAACCAACTCCCTGCGCGCGGCTGCCACCATCAACTGCATCTTCCCAGCGCTGCCACCCCCTTCGATTTTCGTAAAATCAATCACAGCCTCATCGAGGCGAAATGGCAGATCGCGTCCAACCTGGAACTGAACCACCGTTGCCAGGTCTGATTCATCCTCAAGCTTCGGCAACGAGATAGTCCTCAAAACAAGCTGGCTGCGGGGGACGGCTGCGGCAGCCAAACCACCCTTCATCCCCGCCTTTTCGATGACGCTTTTTAGAGCAGCTCCAACAGCAGCCGGGTCGCCCTTGGCTTCTGGCGTGGGGAGCGGCGCCATGCTGCGTTCAAGGCTCACGATCTTGTCCCCACGACGCTCAAACCGTACTGCCCGCACTTCGGTCTCGGTGAGACGAATGATCACCGCCCCTGTGGGTGGTTTCGTCTTCCGCTTGCGCGTGTTCGATTGGCTCTGCCGAAGTTTCATAGGGCGTTAGCAGCCAGCGGGCTGCTCGAAGGTTCTCCGGAGGGCTGGGAGTTCGACTCCAACCCAAACGGCAGACCATAACGAGTTAAATCCCGTAAATGTGCGACGCGGCCATCACCGCCGGCCAAATCAACGATCACTTCGAACGACTTGAATCGTCCTGAAGGTTTCGCGAATCCGACGACGCTGAACTCGAATTGCAGGCTCCGGGATGTCAGATATGGCGCAACGACTTTGAACTTCTCCATCTCCAAGGCTCCTTCCGTCAGCACCCACGCAATCGTCTCCCGCCGCTCAGGGCTCACAGCCGAGCGCGTTGAGACGATTCGCTCAGCCAACGCGTCATCAAGCCCGGGCAGCGTTGCGAGCACAGCCGCGCTGGCTGTGTTCACGTTGATGAGCCCGGGCGTTTGCTCGTCCGCTTCGCATGTAAAATGTTTCAGAACAGTGTCCAAATCGTCTTTTCCGATACCTGAGCTAACTTCGACTGCATTGCCCTTCTCATCCTTCACACTAATTTTCGCGTCGAGCAGGGAAACCGGATGCGAGATTTGCATGGAATTCGTCCTCAGAGCGATAATGAAATTGGTCAATGAAGCGGGCAATTCCACCGCAGGAAGTGCGTCTTTAGCATCGTTGATATTGACCCTCCGCACTCCTTCTGAAATGGGCAGTCGATTATCCTCATAACTCGCGACCGTGAGATAGCGGCGCAACCCCAGGTCCAGCTTGCCATCCTGGTTATCCAGCGGAGTTCGCGTTTGCGCGTCATCTTCATTCGCGTCTAACGCGAAGTTGAAATTTGCATCTTCTCCAAACAACACCGCTGGCGTGAAGCCTCGAAATTGGAATAACTCTGTCAGCGCCACCAGCCGTGCCGGTCGCGCCCTCTCCGTAGTGTCGAAAACCGATCGGATTGAGGTGAGCGGCACGACCTCTCCTTCCGCTGCTGATTTGGGGCCAAGATACGCATCCAATAGTGCCTGCGAGAATCCAGGAACCTTCGCGAGCATCTCGCGGCTCGCCTTGTTGAGGTTCAACTTGCTCGCGCAATCAGTCAGGCCGTGCCGAACGGGTTCCAGCGAGTCAATGTCTGGCTCACTGTAGATCGTGAAAAACCACTGGTCTGACCCGTCGTCGAACACCAAACGATCTTTGAATCGCGCTGGATCATTCCGCCACTCCACGGAGCCCGGTTTTACGCTTCGCGCAGACTTGATCGCTTCCTCGATCCCGCTCATCGCAACCAGCCACGCTTGCTCTCCTCCTGCGCCTGCAACAGCCGCGGATTCCCCACCCTGAACGCGAAATAGAAGGCTCATGGCCACCATTGAGCCAAGCATCACGATCACCAGAATGCCGACTAGAATGAACCCTGCGCGTGGCTTTGTCGCATCCAGCTTCATAATGCGAGCGTCACGTCGGAGAGTTCGTTGGTGGCCACCGCTTTTTTGGCAGCTGTGGGAATGTAAATTGTCCGGCGAAAATGGTGCGCTTCCTCAGGCGCACCCTCAGCGCTCAACGGCTCAGTTGCAAGCATGACACGAACGCCAATAGGAGGTGTGAAGCTCTGCCAAAGGTTCGTCCAGGCCGCTCCATCCCAATACTCGAACTGCAGCGCCTGCACAATTTCGGTGATCGGCTGCTGAAGAATGTTCGTCGTAATAGTGGTTGAATTGGTCGCTGGAGCCTCCACGCTGAGCGTCTCAATTCGGTTGGTGCTTTCATCTTTCGTTCCCAGCGCAGCCGCTGGCGCAGCATCGATTGGCCGCTCATCGCGCACGAAGCCCCCAACCACGACGTTTGTTCCTTCTATGCTTTCGTTCAGTTGATAGGCCACTTGGTAGAGCCCAACCTGCCAGCGGTTTCCCGGCGCGCTGTTCCACCTTCCCGTCAGACGATGCTCAGTAGTGACGAAGGAAAGCGTGTTTGACGTGCCAATGAAACTGTACGACCCACTCCCCTCCACCGCCCGGAGATCATTCGCGATTCGCTGCATCAGCAGCCGCACTGTGGTCAGCTTGTCGGTCTCCTCGATCAATTGAGTCCGGAGGTTCGCGCTTTGATGATAGAAATAGATCGCAACCACGAGGATCCCGACCGATATCGCGATCGCAAGCACCACCTCGATAAGAGTGAACGCCCGAAGTCGGCCGTGAACCATAGCAACCTTCATGGCGCCACCCCTTGCATCGATTGAAATGACCGCGCCTCGCTTTGACGCACCAGTTGCGCCAAACGCTTTACCACCGCGTTGTTCGTGTGCCGCACCACGACCTCCACTTGCACTAACGGCGACCGCATTTCAGCGGCCAATTCCTGCACCGACCCGAGCACGACTTCTGTGGTCCACCCCGGCAAAGTCGGATCAGGAGGCAAAGCTCCCGCCGCGAGTGGAATTGCCCCCATCTGGATTTCCGCGAGGGTGGAGGATGCGAGGTTCTCCGCGTGAAGATTCAACCGCTGCCGTTCAAGGGAGGTCATCGCGGCATCCATGCTCGCGGTGAAGATTGCAGCAGCGGCGACGAACAACGCCAGGGCGAGCACCACTTCCAGAAGGATAACGCCCGACCTGTGGAAAAAGCGCCGCCGATTACCGGAGCACAGTTTCATGACTGTGCCGGCTGATGTCTGCCGGAACGGCAGAGTTTTCCACGTAATTTGAGGAGTAGATCGGGTTTCTGTTCACAGTCCCCACAATGCCCGAAAGCCGGAGCAGAACCTTGCGCGGCTCTTCTTCAGCAAGAGACAGCAGCACGATCTCAGCGGAATCACTGCTGCCATCTGGAAAAAATGAAATGGCAGGCATCGGCTCTTTCTGGGCGGACGAAGTAAAAGTCGTCGAGGAAATCGGCGCTTCTTCCTCATCCATTTCAATGTCCTCGCCCTCCGCTCGCGCAGCCTCGTCAGCTTGCACGATCTTCAACTCCTCCACGCAAACCTGCTGCTGGATCTGATCCACGAACATTTTGGATTCCTGCACCGGCTTGAACTCACCCGGTTGGCGGACCGGATCAGATTCACACACAACTTCCAGGCTTGGCCTGCTCGGAGCGTTGGTTGTTTCCCCAGCCTCAGTTGCGCGGATCTGAACAATCTTCCCAGTCGTGGCAGCGTGCGCCCGCGCAAACCGGAATAGCGCCTCAACCTGAGTCGCGCCCTCGTTGAGCTTCGACGCCTTCTCCATCCCAACAAAGTTCACCACGACTGCCGTCACCAGCAGGCCGACCAACACAACGCTGAGAAGCGTCTCCACCAGGGTGAAGGCGCTGTGTGAGCGTTTGTTGTGTCGGATCTGGGTCATGCTTGGTTAACGGGAAGATTGAACTGGATCACCAGGCCCTTCAGTGGCCCCGGCAAGCTTCACATCATCTTGAGTGTCAGCTTGGCCGTCCGGGCCAACGGAAAACAACTTGTATGGCAGACCGCCAGTTTGCTCAGTGGTTGTCCCGCCCTCGCTGCCAGCCTGCGCCAATTCATACTTGAGAGCGAACCCCCAAGGGTCATCCAGGCGTGTGCCCGGCTTCAAGTATGGCCCCTGCCACTTCTCAGCCTGGCGTTCGTTCTCGAAATTCGGCTTCTTCATCAGGGCATCCAGTCCGCCTTCCTGCTCAGTCGGATAATGCCCCATGTTCAGGCGGTATGTGTCCAACGCTGTGGCGACCTGGCCAAGGAGCAAGCGGGTGGTGTTTTTCTCCGCGCCCTTTTGCTGTGGCAGCACGAACACCACCAAAGCTCCGGCCAGCAAAAGAATAATCACGATTACCAGCAGGATTTCAATTAGGGTAAATGCGCTTCGCGCGCCTCGGCTTAAGCGGGAGGGTCCTAAGATAGTCATGGGTCTTTTTATCTGCACGTTTCGAGCTTCTGACGTTTGTCAATGCCTGGGCATTCGAAAAAAATTCAGCCCCAGACTGTGAAGTTTTACTTCGCGCCGAGGGAACTTGCCATCGTAAATATTGGCAAAAGCAGCCCAAGCGCCAAGAAGCCAATGCCCGCTGCAACGAGGCAAAGGATCGCCGGTTCGATCAAACGCACCGCCTGGTCCACCTGCCGGTTCGTGCGCCTTTCCACAGTATCGGCAATCTGTACGAGCACTTTATCGAGTTTGTTGCTCTCTTCAGCCACCGCAATCATCGCCAAAATCTGTTCTGGGAAAAACCCTCCAGCGCCAAGCGGCTCCGACAGCCTTTTCCCATCCCGCACCGATTCCGCCGCCTCTGCAATGCGCGCTCCCAATATCCGAGATCCTGTCGCGTCCTTGCTAATCTTCAAGGCCTGCAGCAATGGCACGCCATTCAGCAGCATAGTTCCCAAAATTCGGCAAAAACGGGTGATAGCCACCAGTCGAAGCGCGCTTCCCACCACCGGAATTTTCAGCCGCAATTTCTCAAGGAATAGCCGCGCCTTCTCACTTTTAAGATTCACCCAGACAAGCGCGCCCACAGCGACAACACCCACGATCAGCAAATACCAGTAACTCCGCACAGCCACGCTGGCCCCGAGCAGGATTTGCGTTGGCAAAGGCTTCCGGGCTGTCGCCAGCAGCGGCTCAAACTTCGGCACGAAGAAAATTAACGCGCCAATCATCACCGAAAGGCCGAGCAGCGAGAGCAACGCCGGATAGATCAACGCTCCGGTGACTTTGCTCTGCAATTCGTCAAGTCGTTCCAAAAATCCCGACAGACTCCGCAGCACCTCTTCAAGGAATGACGCCCGCTCACCAGCTTGAAGCATTGCAGTGTGCAACGTCGGAAATATCTCCGGGTAATCTTTCAATGAATCCGTAAGCGTCCGGCCCTGCGCAATGCTCGCCCGGATTTCCTTGAGCAATTCTTTCTGATTCGGGCTGGTCGGCGACTTGATCAGCGCGTCAAACGCTCGCAACAGAGGCACACCCGACCCAAGCAAATCAGCCAATTGCCCATACATTGCGCCGATCTCCCGGCGCTTCACTTTCCACTTCCGCTTCCCGCCCCCTGCAGCCGCTGCGCCCGCTCCACGCACCGAGACGGGAAACAACCGCTTCTCATCGAGCATGCGAAGCACGAGCGCCTCGTTCTCGGCTTCCAGCACACCGGTCGTGCGCTTCCCGCCCTCATCGACAGCTATGAAATCAAACTTCGGCATCGCAGCGTCGGATTAAAGAGCGGTGCACAAAACCACCTCATCGGGTGTGGTCACTCCTTGACGCACCTTGATCCACCCATCCTCGCGCAACAAACGAAGACCTGAGCGCCGCGCGGTCGCGAGCACCTCATGCGCTGGAGCGCGTTCGAGGATGCGCTCCGCAATTTGATCATTCATCACCATCAACTCGTACAAACCAGTTCGCCCGCGATAACCTGTGTTGCGGCAATTGGGGCACCCCGCTCCCTTTGCCAGCTTCATTTCCGCGGGTAGTTCGAAGTCGCGGGGCAAGCTCGTCCTGTCCGGCTCATAGCTGGTTTTGCACTTGCTGCAAATACGGCGAACAAGACGTTGCGCCATGCTCCCGATCAACGTGCTGCTGACCAAATACGGCTCAATGCCCATGTCGATCAAACGCAACGCTGCGGACGCAGCGTCATTCGTGTGCAGCGTCGAAAGCACAAGGTGGCCCGTCATAGCGGCCTGGGTGGCTGCCCGCGCCGTTTCCAAGTCACGAATTTCACCAATCATCACCACGTCCGGGTCGTGACGGAGAATCGCGCGCAGCCCTTTTTCGAACGTCATCCCTACTTGGTGATTCACCGGGATCTGATTCACTCCCTTGAGATTGTACTCAACGGGGTCTTCGACTGTCAGAACCTTGATTTCCGGCCCAACAATAGCGTTCAGCGCCGCGTAGAGCGTGGTTGTCTTGCCCGACCCTGTCGGCCCCGTGACCAAAAATATTCCATGCGGACGATCAATCAGCCCCTTGAACACGCCATAGGTGTCCACATCCATGCCCAGCTCGGGCAGCGTGAAAAGCACGTTCGACTTGTCCAACAAACGCATGACCACGCCTTCGCCGAAGATCATCGGGATAACGCTCACGCGAACATCGATCTGCTTTCCGCCGACCTGAAACTTGATGCGCCCGTCCTGGGGAACACGTCGTTCAGCAATGTTCAGGTTCGATAAAATTTTGATGCGACTAATGATCGCGGCCTGAAACCGATGCATCTGTGGCGGCACCGAAGCCTCCTGCAGCACGCCGTCAATGCGGTAACGGATCGACATCTCGTGCTCATACGGCTCAATGTGAATGTCGCTCGCCCGCTCATTCACAGCTTCCAGGATGATCTCGTTCACCAGCCGGATGACGCTCGCCTCCTGCGCCATCTCCAGCAGATCTTCCGTGGCCTCACCTGTGCTGGCAGCGACAGCCCCCGCATCATTGCTGCCGACCATCTCATCGAGCGTGTCGCCACCGAGGCCGTAGTGGGTTTTGATCAGCTTCTCGATCTCATCTCCCGGCGCGAGCACTGGCTGCACATGCAAACCAGTCACGAGCCGAATGTCATCCAGCGCGTAAAGATCAAACGCATCGCTCGTCGCCACCTTCAGCGTCCCGTTCATTCGCCCCACTGGGAAGAGCTTCTTGCGGTAAACAATCTTTGCGGGGAGCGATTGCAGAAGCTCCTGCGTGATCTCGATCTTCTCCAGATCGACAACCGGCAAATGCAGCTCGCGTGACATGACATCGAGCAATTGCCGTTCGGTCATAAAACCGAGCTGCAAGATGGCTCGGTCCAGCCGAAGCCCTTCCGCTTCACGAAGTTTCTCAGCTTCGGCCAACTGCTCAGGGGTGAGCAATCCTCGCCGGGTTAACGTCTCTGTTAATGTCATGAGGGGGGCCGAGCTGTCGCGCAACAGCCTGGCTCTCTATTGGACGCGCAAAACCGCATCCGATTCATCTCTGCGCTGCGAGTCGATTGAAAGCGACCACGAACGCCTCACTTCACCTGCACAAACTTATGCAGTCGCCCAAACTGGGTCCATTCGGAGACAAGCACATCGCCATCCTTGTCCAGGGCCGCTCCATGCGGCGAGTTGCAGATTCCCTCCTGCCATTGGTCCGTGGGCAAGCCGTAGTTTGCGCGGTGCTTCTCATTCGGGTTGTCACCCATTTGCGCAGCGATGTTTCCAGCTTTATCCAGGACTGTGACGCGCCCCTGTAACTCGGGAATCACGGCGTAATCACCACGAATCTGCACAGCGGCCGGCATGCGCAAATCCTTTTGAATCACCCGCACAAAGTTCCCATCGAGATCCCAATGCTCAACGCGGTTGTTGTTGCGATTGCAAACGAACAGGAGCGGCTTCTCCCCGCGTGTGTCCAGCGCGATCCCATGGCAGGTGTTGAATTTGCCTTCCTCTTTGCCGGGGCCGCCAAACGCCTTCACGAACTTCTGGTTCTTATCGAACTTCAGAATGTGGTTTGAACCGTAGCCATCGGCGACGAACACAGAACCATCCGGCCCGACCGTGACCGCGCATGGATTGAACCCCTTGCCGTCCTTGTACAAACCAGCATCGGCCGGCGTCGAAATCGTCCAGACGCGTTTCCCATCCAACGTCATCTTCACCACTTCATGCTGCGAAGGGCGTGCTGCATAGATGTATTCAGCGCCTCCTTCGTTCCGCAGCTCCAGCGCATGAATGAAGTTCGTTCCGAAATGGCGTTTATGTTTGCCTGCGGCGTCAAACACCAGAATCCCACGCTCAGTGTCCGTGGTGACGTATATGTTCCCCTGCCCATCCACCACAACGCCGCCATGGCAGGCCCCAATCGGTTTCCCGCCCGGTGTCTTCTCAAAGAAGTCCGGTTGAACCTTGTACTTCAACTCGGCAGCTCGGCTGGTTGAACTAAACCCGCAAGCGACCAGGGCTGCTACGGCAACGGCAAACGCGCGTGTGATGCTCATAAGTGCTATTCCGGAATCCTACCCACCTCCTTGCGCGGTTTACAACCTTCGAGTCGCGGCCTATGCCGGTGTCCGCCACGCACTGGCTTTTGCGGCGGGAGAACAAAGCGTATATTGCCCGTATGAGGGGAAAGCGAAGAAACTGGCTCAAGTTGTTGGCTGGGCTGCTGCTGTTCATTATCGCCCTTGGACTAACCGCCCCGCTCTGGGGCCGAGCCGCCTTCAAGCCAATCGCCCGCGCTGCTGGCATCACTTTCGACCGAGTCGAAGAGAAGGCCGATGGCCTGCACTTCGAGAACTTTCGGGCTGAAAAAAGCGCCTTCACTCTTACAGCGCAATCCTTGAAAGCGCCAACAGCACGCGAGCTTTGGACCCTCTATCGGGGCGGATCGCTCGTCAGGGTGGATGCCAACTCGCCCGTTCTCTCCGCCACCGGCTGGAAGCTTACGCTAAAGGAACGCTCGAATAAAAACGCCGACAAAAACGACGCAAGCGACCGCTCCACCGATGAAATGCTCGACGAGCTTAAGGAAGGCGTTGCGCGGCTACATCGCATATTGCCCAGCGCGCAACTGGCCAACGGGAAAATCGTCGCGGCAGGCAAGGAATACACCGTCGGCAACCTGCGCTGGGCAGGCAGTGTCCTGGACGCCGACGTCCACTGGGCTGAGCTAATCTCCCCTGCTGAGTTCCGGGCCCAACTGCCACTTAAAGGACCGTTTCAATTCTCCTTCCGCATTCTTCCGATCGAGCTAAGCACCCGTGCCACTTTGTCCGAAACCAACGGTTACTGGGCTCTCGCCGCAACAAATGTTTACAAAGGCAACCGGGTTCGCGCCCAAGCGGTCTTTGCTGAAGATGGCTTGTTTCCACAACACGGCACGCTCGCTGGCCGTAATCTGCGACTGGCCGGAAAGTTATTTGGCATCGAAGAATACGAGCAAGTGAGCGGCTCGCTTGCAGTCACAATGACGAACAGCGCCTACACCGTCACCCTGGATGCTGGCTTGAGCAAAGAAGCCATCGTCATTAGCGATCCATTAGCGGCCCCGGCCGACCCTACAGAACCGGATGTGCGGGTGTCGCTAAACGCTTCCGGTGCCCGCAGCGGGGACTCCTTTCAACCGGCGAGAGTGTCCGAAGGCACGATCAAGCTGGGCGGGGCAGACCTGGAGATCGAACGCGGGATGATTACTCCGCAAGTAGGCAGTGGATGGCTCCCCGTCATTGACATCGTTGCGCGCGGAAAGGCTCAAGAGCGGGAGGTGACCCTTGCCGCCAACGGCCCACTGAATCAGGCGAAGGTCCAGTTAAGCAGCCAACCCCCTGTCGCTCCGGAAGAACTTCGGAAGCTGCTCGGCAAAATTCCAGGCGGCTCCAAGCCTGCGGCCACAGGAGCGCTTCAATAGTTCGTTCTCCAGCTACGCCCGCCGGGTGGCAGTCTTCTTCCCGAAGGCTTTGACCAGCTCCCGATCACTGCCTTTCTTGAGCACAGTTTTGCGTTGCGTGCGGGTTTTGGCGACTTTCTCCTCCGGCCGCTGATTACGGGAGCGTTCCATCCGCTCCTCCGCGGCTGTTAACATTGTCTCTGCGCGACGAGCCACTTTGCGCAGGGGCGCCTTCAAGGTGCGTGCGGTCGCTCTGGCTGCTTTAGTTACCTTCTTGGCGATGGGCATACTTCTCCTTCTTTGAAAGCACTTTCGCCCGCAACTTGGCAGAGGCAATCAGGCTGTGGTTGAACGGGGCGCCCGTTTTGCCCTGACGGGTTTCGGCTCTGGCGGATCAATGCTCACCTGAACGCGCTCAAACTTTGGACGACGGACATTCCGGCCACGCGCAGCTTCCCGATCCTCCTTCACCTTCTGCCGCCGCATCCATTCGATCTTTCCCGTAATCCCCAGCAGCAGCATCCAAAGAAATAAATTGCGCGGCTGCGTCAGCACACGCTCAAGCAGGCTTTGGCCGTAGTTGATGCCGCAGCCCACGAAAATCCCTATGCTTACGGCTCCAAGCAGCGTTCCCCTGAATGCCCAGATGGCTCTGACATTCCACCACAGGAATGTGCCAATCATCACCAGCAACCCAAACAATCCCTGCCACCCGGTTTCGGAGAGCGTCAGGTAATACCAGCTTTCGACCACTCCTTTGGGGTAGTTTCGATCGACCGGGTTTCCATGCATCATGTGCCAGCGATCAATATGGTCGCCGTATGGATATGGATGGTTGATCACCCTCGCGAAATTGTTCCAGCCCACCCCTGTCGGATAATCCTGAACCATCATCCACGCCGCCTTGTTCAGGTTCTTGCGGGTCATCGCGCTCTCCTGATTCCCGTAGTCGTTGAAGCGCGCCACGATCGTGTCCAGAGTGAAGGCCAACCCAATCGCCCCGACGGTCGCCAGCGCGCCCGTGAGCGCCCATCGTCGTTTTGTCGGCTTATCCCACAGGCTCAGCAACAGCACCATCACTGTTCCGAAAGCAAAAACCGCCAGGCCGGCCCGTGACAATGTCGACTGCGAAATAGCCGCGCATCCGATAAAGGCCAGAAACGCAAAGGCGCTCGTGTTTGTTCGCGGCCCAAGCGAAAACGCCAGCAGCACCATCCCTATCATCGACGTGAACATCGACAAGGAGTTTTGGTGCTCAAATGTCCCCATCACCTGGTAGATGTGGTCCACATACTTCATTTTCAGCACCACGAAGGCTTCCCAGAGCATGGTCACTGACATGCAACCGATGAAGAACTTCAGCTCTTTCTCGTTCCGGACATAGTTGTAAGCCGCGACCAGGATCACTGCGGCCCCGTAGAACTTGAAGGCTGCTGTCCAGACGTGCTGCTGGTTAACCGCCGAGAAGATGGAGAGAAAGCTCAGTGTGCAATAAAGCAAATACAACCCTAGGCCCGGGGGGAAGAGTTTGAAATTTTTCCAATCCCCGAAGCAGCGGGCCACAACCAATGTCCATGCAAACACCTCCGCAAAAAAGACGTGAAAGCCTCGCGCATGACCACGGTACTCGTACGGCAAAATCGTGAATCCAACTTCAGCGTATTTGAGGAAGCCTTGAATCGTCGAAAAGCAGAGGGCGAAAAAGATGAGCCGCTGCCAGAACAAGCTCTTGCGAATCAGTATCCCGAGGAGCGGCGCGAACACCACAAACAGGAAGATGAATAGCGGCAGTTTTAAGAATTCTTTCACAACTAAAAACCGAGTGTGAATCTAGGCAGCCCCCTAATGGCCCGCCAATCAGGGCCACCCCCGAACCGCGCTCACAGGTTCCTTGTAGGCGTTAAAGTGCCCGCCCTGATTTGCGGTAAACCAGCTTTAGACATAATGCCTCCACGGGTTCGCTCCCGCTCTCTGCAAACCTAGCTTTGCCCATGGAAACAGCACACCTGCTGCGAAAGTACAACCCCGCGGAATGGGGAGGCACCGAAACCGCTGTTAAACAGCTGGTGGATGGTCTGGCTGAGCTGAAGGTCAAATCAGCTATTTACGCTCCTACGCTGCCAAAAGCGCCGGAAACGGATCCCTTCGCGGCCGCTGGCCATTCAATCAAACGTTATCGCGCTTTCCTCCCTGTGGCCGGTCTTTCGCCAGACGCGCGGAAGCAAATGATTGCCGTCGGCGGAAACATCATGTCATTCGAGCTGTTTCATCGGCTCCTGTTCCATCGCAAGCTTGAGGTCATTCACAGCCACGCGTTGAATCGCATCGGCGGCATTGGGCTTACTGTCGCCAAAGCGCGCAAGGTTCCTTTCCTTCTCACAATTCACGGCGGTGTGCTCGCCCTGCCGCAAAGCGTGAAGGACGGCTTCACGAAACCGCTGGAGAAAGCCTTCGAATGGGGCAAAGTTTTCGGTCCATTTATCCGCTCTCGCAAAGTGCTCGAAGAAGCCGATGCCATCCTCACCTGCAACAAATTGGAAGCAGAATTGTTGCAGAAGAAATACCCGGATCGGCGCGTCATCGTCCACCCGCATGGAGTTCCAGTTGCCAGCTACTACCAGGACCATCGCGCCGCTGCGCTCAATGCGTTTCCGCAGATTCAAGGGCGCAAGCTGTGCCTGGTTGTCGGCCGTATTGATCCCGTAAAGAACCAAGGCTGGGTTCTGGAGCAAGCGCCCTCGATCCTCGCCAAACACCCAAACGCCTTGTTCATGTTCGTTGGAGCCGTCACGGATGAACTCTACGCCAAGGCCATTCGCAAAGAGATCAAACGGCTTGGCCTCGAAGACAAAGTTCTGATGCCAGGCGGCCTCCCGCCCGGCGCCCCCGAACTCAAGGGTCTGATCCAATCGGCTAAAGTCCTAATCGTCCCCTCTCTCTCTGAGACTTTCGGCTTGGTCATTTTGGAGGCCTGGGCCGCCAACACGCCTGTGATCTCCACCAAAAACTCTGGCGCGGTGGACCTGATACGCGAAGGAGAGAACGGCTGTTTATTCGACCTCAACGATCCCGCAACATTTGCTCAAGCGGTGGATAAAATGCTGAGCCATTGCGCCTGGGCGGAGCAACTCGCGCGGAATGGCCATGAACTGGCGCTCCGCGACTACGACACCCTCCGTTTAGCGGAGCGGGTCAAAAAACTTTACGCAGAACTGATCGAACTGAAGCACCGATGAAATACGTCATCATTCGAGACGACGACACCAACGCGCTCACCCCCGTCGAGTATCTCGAGCGGCTTTACCGCCCTTTTCTGGATCGGCGCCTCCCCGTGAACCTCGCCACCATTCCGAACGTTAGGACGGATGTTTGCTACCCGGGTAACGGCGAGCCGGAAGGCTTTCTTGTCGCCAAAAAGGGCACGCCTCCGCTGACCGTCCCGATTGGCGAGAACACAGAACTCGTCGATTACCTCAAATCCAACCCCTTCTATGAAATTGTTCAACACGCTTACCACCACGAGTTCGTGGATGGGAATCCGGAGTTCGATCAGTTGAACCGGGTTGATGTCGTCCGCCGCCTCGACCAGGGCGCTCACTATCTGAAGCAAGCCGGTTTAGGCAAACCGCGCGTCTTCGTGGCGCCGTACGACAAGATGACTCGCGTGAGCATCGAGGAGATAGCCCGTCGTTTCAGCCTCGTCTCCACCGGCTGGTTCGAGCCGCGGCGCATGCCTCGCTCCTGGTGGCCCCGCTACGCTGTGAAGAAGCTCACCGGAAAACCGCATTGGAGGATGAACGGCACAATCCTCATGTCCCATCCCGGCTGCCACCTCAGTTACCACCGCCCATATCCAACGATGCTGCAGGAGATCGAGAAAAGCATCGCTAGCCGCCGCACCACCGTCCTCGTGGCGCACTGGTGGGAATTCTTCCGCGGCAACAAACCGGATGAGCCTTTCATTAAGGTCCTGCATGATCTCGCGGAGCTTCTCGCCAGCCGAAAAGACATCAAGGTCATCCGCTTCCGGGATGTCTTCGAGCAGAACCTTCCGCTCAATTGAAGCTCTCGGGTTTCTTCGTCGTCCGCTGAACTGCGCCCTTTACAATCGCGGATTCGATATGCCACGCTCCGGCGCACAGTATGAAGAAGCTTTCGCTGGTTGCTTTGCTCGGTTTCCTGCTCACAGGTTGCAGCACAACGCTCACCAACCTCACCCCTGCCCAGCAGCCACGCAACGCCAACAACCTTTACCCAGTCGAAGTCGCTTGGGACAGCTCCCAGCGCACGATCGTTAAGAACACCGTCCGCGGTTACGTGATCGTGGGCCCTGACATTTACCCCATGCAGCGGACTCCCATTGTGAAGGATCGTTGGGAGACGCTCATCCCAGTTCCCCCGGACCAGAATTCCGTCCATTACAAATTCAAGTTCGAATACGACGTTCGTGAAATCCCGCAGCGCCGCGCCGGAAGCGACGCCACGCCAGAGTATCGCCTCCAGGTGACCGATCGCTAAACCGCACTTTTCTGCTTGGCAACCGGGCGGGTTGCTCCGCTTGCTTGCGTGTGCATCTGGCCCAGCTGCGCCTGAGAGATTTCCGGAACTACCCGCGAGTCGATATTGATTTCGCGCCGGGCTTCCATCTATTCCTCGGCAACAATGGCCAGGGAAAAACCAACATCCTCGAGGCGATTTACTTTCTTGCCACCTTGCGCTCATTTCGTGGAGTGAGCAGCCAGCAGGTTGTTCGGCACGCGCAAAAAGGGTACTTCATCGGCGCCACTGTCGTCGCCAGCGATCGGCATGACATTAAGCTGTATTGGTCATCGAAGGAGCGCAGCGTCACTCTGAACGGCAAGCCTGTCCGACGGTTGTCAGATTTCTTCGGAACCTTTCGCGCGGTTGTTTTCTGCTCGGAGGATCTGCAACTCGTCAAAGGCCCCGCCGCGCGAAGACGCCGTTTCCTCGACCTCCTGCTCGCGCAGACGGAGCCCACCTACCTCCCAACTCTCCAGCGTTACACGCAGACTCTTCGATCCCGCAACGCGTTGCTCAAACGGAAACCGGTCGATGAACACTCCCTTGCTGCGTTCACGGTTCAACTCGTCGAGTTGGGCAATCTCCTCGTGAAACGGCGCCAGGCTTTGCTCCCGCGCTTTGCTCCGCTTGCTTTGCGCTCACATAAATCTGTTTCTCGCGAAGCGGAGGAGTTCCGCATCGAATACGCGCCGGCGCTGAAAGACGATTTTGCGTCAACGCTTAACAAAACACGGGAGCGCGAGCGCATCATGGGAATGACACTCGTCGGCCCTCATCGAGACGACCTGAGCCTGCTGCTCAACGAGCGACCCGCCATCCACTTCGGCAGCGAAGGCCAAAAGCGCACTATTGCCATTGCCCTAAAGATGGCCCAAGCAGAGTTCCTTACCCACGCTCACGGCGCCCCGCCCGTGTTGCTGATCGACGACATCATGGGCGAATTGGATGCGCAGCGCCGCTCTGCATTTTTACCTCTCCTTCAGCAATCCGATCGGATGCGCGGGCAAGTCTTCATGACTGCGACCGAAGAAAACTGGCCAGTGGAACTCAGCCGCCAGATCACACGTTGGCGAGTCCACTCTGGCAAAGTCGCTCGGGAAGCGTAAAAGACGTTAGAAATCGCCTTGGAGCAGGCCAAGGATTCTGGTGAGCTAGACGCATGCTCCGCCGACTCTCGCGATGCGCGTTCGCCTTTCTGCTGTTCCTCAGCGGCTGCGTTTCGATCCCGACTGCTGACGATCTGCGCATCAACGAAGTGCAAGTGATCGGGTCTCACAACTCCTATCACATCGAGCCGCATCCATCCGTGCTGCAAGTGATCGCTAGCAGGAACCAAGCGAACGCCCGCGGGCTCCAATACACCCATCCTCCTCTCCCTGTTCAGTTCGACCAGGGTATTCGGCAGATCGAGTTGGACATCTTTGCCGACCCTGAAGGTGGTCGTTACGCGCGCCCATCAGGTCCGGAGGAGGCGCGCGCACTCGGATTGCCGACCCCGCCCAACCACGATGAGGAAGGCAAAATGCTCAAGCCGGGATACAAAGTCTTCCACATTCCGAATACCGACTTCCTCAGCACAACGCCTACGCTGCAGGAAGCCCTCACGCAGGTGCGGGACTGGTCACGCGCTCATCCAACACACTTTCCCATCTGTGTCTTGCTCGAACTCAAGAAAGAGGGGAAAGACGCCCCGGCTTACACTATCGAGGATCTGGCCGCTCTTGAGCGTGAGATCCGCGCCATCTTTCCGCGGGATCATATCCTGACGCCGGACGACGTTCGCCGCGACGCGCCGACGCTTCCCGACGCGCTGAACAAACATGGCTGGCCCACCGTGCGCGAGGCTCAAGGCAAGGTCATGTTCGCCCTTGATAATGAAGACGCCACCCGCGACCTCTACATCAGCAACGCGCCATCCTTAAATGGCAAGCTGATCTTTGTCAGTGTGCCTGAAAACGCCCTTTCGGACCCACATCCGGCAGCCGCCTGGATGAAGATGAACGAAGCAAAGCGCGACTTTGCTCAAATCCAGCAGATGGTGCGCGCCGGCTATCTAGTGCGAACACGCAGCGACATTCCGAATGTTGAAGTCGCAGCAAACGACACCACTCGGCGCGACGCGGCGTTCGCCAGCGGCGCGCAGTTCATCAGCAGCGATTACTGGCGTCCCGATCCTCGGTTTTCATCGTATTCCGCAGCCTTCCCAGGCGGTGTGTTGATGCGGGCAAACTCGCTCTTGAACCCGAACAAGAAGGTTCAGTTAAAGGGCCGCTGACCATTCACCCGCATAATGGCCGGGTAAGGTGCTCCTTGTATATTTATAGCGATGAAAGCGTGGATACTCGGAGCAGCGGTGGCCGTGCTGGGGGCTTTCGTTCTCATGCAGGCAAAAACCACCAGCGACCTTCGCAAACAAGTCATCCGACTCGAGACGCAGCTTGCGGGGATTGCTATGCCCGGCGAAGCCCCCGCCACGGCCAACGGCCGCTCCACTCAGCCCACCATCACCTTTGGAACCCTTCCGCACCGTGTGCATGCGCTCGAGGAGCGCGTTGAAGCCATGAGCCGGGCAACTGATGTCCTGGTGGCGCGCGGCATGGTGCCTCCCTCCGCGAGCCAGCTTGAGCAGATGGCCAGCAAGTTCTACGACCCCGCTGCCTCAGACCGTGACCGACTCGCAGCTTTCCGGCTGATGCGGCGCAACGGCCAGCTCAATGAAGAAGCAGTGGCGATGGCTGCCACCTGGCTTCAGGGAACCACAAACGCAAACACCAAACGCGAGTTGCTCGGCCAGATGGACGGGATGACCAACGAGGTTCTCAAGCAGCCTCTTCTCGCCATGATGAACACTGAGACAGACGGACGGGTCCGCGAGGAATTGGCCGATGTCCTTGCAGATTTTGCGGCGGACCCAGCCGTGGAGAGCAAGCTATGGGAACTCGCGCTGAACGATCCGAATGGGGATGTTCGCGAGGAGGCTCGCGAGGCGCTCACCGACGGCCCTATGACGCCTCAACGGCTGGATGCGTTCAAGACTCGCGCTGCCAACGCACAACTGCCACTTGATGATCGCTTGATGTCCCTGGAAGGGTTGCGTGAAGCCAACGCCACGCCGCCAGAGCTGGTTCGGGATCTTGCTCAGCTCGCCCAGACCTCAACGGATCCAGTGGCGCGCGTGAAGCTGTTTGATGCCTTTGATGGCATCAATGACCCGAGTGTGATGCCCGCGCTGGTGAACGGCCTGCAGGACGCAAATCCTGTGGTGCGAGAGCGCGCCGCTGACGCGCTCAGCTCCTTCTGCGCCGATCCACGCATCCAGGAGTGGCTCAACCACATCATCCAAACGGACAATGATCCGCGTGTTAAACGCGAAGCGCACCAGGCCCTCGCCGAGAGCCAACGCCGACGCAACCGTCGCGATTAGATCATTAGATCGGGACCAAAGCTGGAACTGGCTTGGCCAGCTTCTTCACCAGCACCTTCGAGTTTCGGCCGCTCGCATCATATTTCTCACGCCGCGCGGGCGGAAGGTCGTCAGGCGACCCTTCCTGAAATCCAGCCTTCGATTGGAAATAAGTGAACGCCTGGGTTGAAAGCGTGATCAACTCTTCCAATCCCAACTCACGGGCTTTGCTTTCCACGAATTGGATCAATTTCCGACCAATGCCTTGATTTTCGTGTGAAGGGCGGACGAACAGGAAGGCGAGTTCGCCTTTCTTCTGCTCAGGATAAACGTGCAAGGCCACACATCCCACGGGGTGTCTGTCGATCTCGAAAATGTAGTAATCCTGCAGGTTCTTCTCGATAGTCGCGCGGGAACGCTTCACCAGCTCCTCTGAGGCCACGGAGGGCTTGGTGATTTGCATGATCGCGCGTATGTCTTTCTTCAGAGCGCGCCGGATCTGCTCGTATTCGTTCATGTAAATGAGAGTGCCGATGCCCTCATTTGAGAATACTTCCGCCAGGAGCCCTTCATCGACCCGCCCATTGATGATATGGACGCGCGGCACCCCGGCCCGGCACGCAGCCGCGCCGTGGATCGCCTTCGACATGATCTCAGGATTGAAAGCGTTCCGCTCTTTCATCATGAGCGACTCCAGGTCACTCATCAAAATGTGGCGCACCAGTTTCCCTTGGTGAATCACTCCGTCGCTTGTGGTGATGAAGATCAGCTTGGCTGCCTTGAGCGCAACCGCCAGCGAGACGGCCACGCTGTCAGAATTAACGCGGTAAGTCCGTCCGTCTCCATCAAAGCCCAAAGGAGGAGCCACGGGGATGATGCCTTGCGTGAGCAACGTCTGGAGCATCTCGACATCCACCCGCTCGACCTTGCCTGTGTACTGATGATCCACGGCATGGAGGATCCCGAGTGGATGCGCAATAATCGCGTTGGTCGAGACAGCTCGCAAATCGTTGGTGGCTAAACCCTCAAGAATTTCATGGGTCAGGCGGTTGGCAGCGGTGAGCGCGACGCGAAAGGTTGCCGCGTTAGTTACGCCCGTGCCTTCCAAATCCGACGGGGTGATCCCCTGCTCCGCTGCCAGACTTTTGATTTGCGCGGACGCGCCGTGAACGAGCACGACGCGAATGTTCAAAGAGCGTAGAACGGCGATATCCAGGAGGAGGTTCGCGAAGTTCTCCTCGGTGACAATCGCGCCATCAAGGGCCAGCACGAAAACCTTCTCCCGAAAGCGCGGGATGTACTGCAGGATGCCTCTGAGATCAGTGAGTTTCACAGCTTAACGATCAATGCTGAAATTGCCGCCACGCGCCGTGATGTCAAGCTGAGGTTCAGGAGCGTTCAAGGGCCTTCGTCAGCGCAGCCAGGCAGCGGCTGTTTTCCTCGGTCGTTCCAATGGAGATGCGGATCCATTCGGGAAGCTTGTAGCTAGCCATTGGCCGCGCAATGACCCCCGCTTTTTGCAAGGCCTGGAACACGCCTGCGCCATCCCCGACCTTTACCATGATGAAGTTGGCGCATGATTCAATGAACTCAAGGCCGAGCTTCCGAAAGGCGAGCGAGTAGAAATCCAGCCCCTCACGATTGAGGCGCTTTGTAAGCCGCAGGTGCTCGTTGTCGTCCAACGCTGCCAACGCGGCGACTTGCGCCATGGCGTTCAGGTTGAAAGGCTGGCGAATCTTTTCAAACGCTTTCACCGACTCGGCAGAAGCAATTCCATAACCAACACGAAGCCCGGCAAGCCCATAGATCTTCGAAAAGGTGCGCATGAGCAGAAGGTTCGGCTTCAGCTTGCCTCGGATGAGCGGGACGAAATCGACAGGATGATCGAGGAAGTCGATGTACGCTTCGTCCATCGCGATGAGCACATCCTCTGGCGCCTCGTTAACGAACTCCACAATGTCACCACGCGAAGCAACTGTCCCAGTGGGGTTGTTCGGATTAGCGACAAAGATAACGCGGGTCTTCGGCGTGATCGCTTTCCGCATGGCCTTCAGGTCATGGCCATAACTCTTCGCAGGCACAGTGATCAGGTTGCCCCCAAAGAGGTGTGTCACAATCGGGTAAACGGCGAATGAGTATTCAGACACGACCACGTCCACTCCAGGACGAATCAATGCGTGACCGAGAAACTCGATGATTTCGTTCGAACCGTTCCCGAGGATCAGATTCTCGGTCTCGACTTCCAGATGCTGCGCGAGCTTCCGCTTAAGATAAAAAGCGTTCCCGTCTGGATAAAGGTGAAGGTTGCTCAGCTGCTTTTCCAGCGCTTGCAAAGCCAGCCGTGAAGGGCCGAGCGGGTTCTCGTTGGAAGCCAGCTTGATGATGTCGGCGGCATTGATCCCCAGTTCGCGCGCCACTTCCTCAATCGGCCGCCCCGGCTGGTAAACGGGCAGATTGGCAAGCGATGAATTTAAATGATCCAGAAGAGCCATATTACAACGAGGCGAGGATTTTCTTCACGTCCACGTGGCGCGCGATGATGTCCCGGATAAGTGCGATTTTGTCCGTGTCGCTCGGGCGCGTTTTGACGATGACATCGTGAACGGTCGAGGCGACCGCGTAGCTGTCATCTTTAGCGAGGAGGACCGGAAACGGCATTTCCTCAATGACAGAGAGCACGTTGGGGTTGGGCCGAAGGTCGCCGGTCAGAACAATGCCCGCCAGGGTTTCACCCGGGCGCGAGCCGCTCACGCTGGCAGCGGCGGCGAGGATGATGTCCTCACGATCACCGGGAGTGATGACGAGCGTCCCCTTTTGAAAGTGGTTCATCATATTATGAACGCCCATGGCGCCCACAACCACGTTATGAACCAGATTGGTGGCCTTGCACGATTTGTTGAGCGGTTCGGCGTTTAACTCCTCGCAAATGAGGCCGACGGTCGGCTTGGAGAGAATTGGTTGGTGAGGAAGAACGCCCAGAAGCTCCAGCCCTTTGCGCTTAAGCCCCTTGGAAACGATGTCACGAATAGAGTCGATCTTGTCAGGCAGCACCTTGTTGATGATCACCCCGATGATCTCCACCCCTTCCTTTTCAAAAAGCGCTTGATTGAGCGCCACCTCGTCAATCGGTTTGCCGATGCCGGCCCCGGTGACGATAATCACTTTGGACCCAAGGATCTTAGCCACACGCGCATTGGAGAGATCGAAAACCGAGCCGACGCCCGCGTGGCCGGAGCCCTCGCAGAGGACGAAGTCCTTTTCCCATGCGACTCGGTCGAAAGCTTTCTGGATTTTCCGAACGAGCGTGTCGTAGTTGGCCGCCTGCAAATATTTGCGGGTGAAGTCGGGCTCGATGGGAATGGGGCTCATGTCCACCAGCGGGCAGTTCAACTTGTAGACCTGGTCCATAAGGACGGTGTCTTCATCAATCTTCTGCTCGGCGATTTCAACGAAGCGCTGCCCAACTGGCTTTATGTAGCCAATGCGCGGATGGAACTGCTGAAGAGCCGCGAGCAGCCCGAGGGAGGTCGTGGTTTTGCCGTCGTTCTGGCGGGTGGCGGCAATGAACACCCGGGGTGTTTCGCCGTTCATTGATGGTTTTTCAGGATTTCCAGGAGAACGTCTGAACGATCCGGGTAGAGCGTGCGGTAAGCGATGGATTGCAAACCAATAATCGCTGCGACGCCGAGCACGTCATGCGCATTGGACCCACGCGAGAGTTCGGCGGCAGGTTTATCCAGGCCAAGCAGGATTTGGCCATAGGCATTGGCGCGCGCGACATGCTGCACGAGCTTGTGCGCGATGTTGCCTGAATTCAGGTCAGGGAAGATCAAAACATTGGCGCGGCCCGCGACCTTGCTGTCCGGGAGCTTCCGTTCAGCGATCGACGGAACAAGAGCGGCATCGACCTGAAGCTCCCCATCAAAATCCGCGTCCAGCATCTTCTGCTCGGCTTTCTGCCGAGCAAGGGCCATCGCCGCCTGAACCTTCATGATCGAAGAATGGGTTGCGCTTCCTTTGGTCGAATAGGA
Source organism: Candidatus Methylomirabilota bacterium (assembly GCA_035627835.1). GTDB lineage: Bacteria > Verrucomicrobiota > Verrucomicrobiia > Limisphaerales > SXQI01 > DASPKX01. Next base: position 17,626 of record DASPKX010000054.1, on the reverse strand, counting down.
AAGGAACGCGACGCGAGGACGGATCCCCATCAACAATCGCGCGAGTTCCGCGGTTGAAACGCCGATATCCGCCAGTTGCTCAACGGTCGGTTCCGGAATGACACCGCAGTCAGCCATGAAGATCACCCCACCCTCGCCGAAGCGGGTGTCATCCACCTCCATGATCATGCAACTCGAGGCTGTGGTCGCTTGCGGGGCAACTTTAATGATCTGGAATAACGGGCGGAGCACCCCGCCAGAGACCTCGCTCGCGCCGGAGACCAGGCCGTCGGCCTGGTTCATGGCAACCATCATCGCGCCGAAATAGTTCGGCTTACGCATGGTTTCCATCGCCTCGGTTTCTTTGACGCCTTTTACGCGGCGGAGAAGTTCGTACCGTTTGGCGAAATTCTCCAGCTCTTCGCTGAGGTCAGGATTGATAATGCGGATGCCTTCCAGCGAGACGTTCAGGCGTTCGGCCGCGGCTTTGATCTTGGTGCGATCTCCCAAAAGAATGGGGGCGCCCAGGCGCAACGAGTAGAACTGGCGAGCAGCTTGCAGGACGCGCGGCTCGGTTCCCTCCGGAAAAACAATGCGCTTAGGATGGCGCTGCAGCTTTTCGAAAACGCTGCCAATAAATCGCATGCGAGTGGTTTAACGGAGGGGGGGCTAATCCGCAATTGCGAAAGGCAACCATGACACCAGAAGCCGCCTCATAAATAACCAGCAAGTGGATTGCGAGGGATTTTGGTCGGAGGCGAGGCGCGACGAAGACCATATCCGCATGGATCTGCGGACCGACGAGCAACGAAGAATCCGCCAAAAGACCCGCAAGACGCTACTTGGGTATTTGTGAGACGGCTTCTAAGCTTTCTTGACCATCGCTCGGGGTGTGGAACACATTACACCCCATGAATTCTCGCCCCCTGTTTCGAGCTGCGCTCTCCTCACTGGCAGCATCGTTCCTCCTCCTGTCCCCTGCCCTGTCGGCTGCGGATGCCTCGTGGAGCCCTCGCACCACTGAGCGCGTGGCTATCGTGGGAAATTCACTGGCCGAGCGCATGACCCTGTTCGGCAATTTTGAAACTTTACTGCACAGCCGCTTTCCCCACCTGGAGCTGGTGGTGCGGAACTTTGCCTGGCCAGCGGACGAAGTCGGCGTTCAGCAGCGGCCCAACGATTACACCAAGATCGACGATCCTCTCCAGGTGTTCGGACCCGAGACGTTTCTCTGCTTCTTCGGCTTCAATGAATCTTTCGCGGGCCCGAGCGGCATCGACAAGTTCAAGGCCGATTACGAAAAGTGGCTGGACGACACAACGAAGAAGTTTGCAAAGGATGGCAAACGCCCCCAATTCGTGCTCGTTTCTCCCATTGCATTCGAAAACACGGGCAACCCACTTCAGCCCAATGGCTCACAGGAAAACATCCACCTCAAGGCTTACACTGCGGCAGTGAAAGAAGTCGCGGCGAGACGGGGACTTCCGTTTGTGGACGTTTTCACCCCGTCGCTGGAGGCTTTTAGCAAGGAGCCTGGCGCGCAGTACACGGTCAATGGCATTCACGTAAATGACGCTGGGGATCGGCTGGTCGCCGCAACCCTGGAGCGCGCGCTCTTCGGCCAAGCTAACACCGCCATTCTCGACAGCCCTGCCGGGAAACGGATGCGCGAGGCGATCAAGGACAAAAGCTGGGTCCATCAACAGGACTACCGAATGCTGAACGGCTGGTACGTGTACGGCGGACGCCGCACCTGGGACACGGAAACTTTCCCTCGTGAGTACAAGAAAATCCGCGGCATGGCTGCGCTGCGCGACCGCCGCGTGTGGGATCTGGCGAAGGGCAAGGCGGTCTCTGACGAGCCGGATGACAGCACAACCGGAGAGCTTATCGTGCCGAAAACGCGCTTTGGCGAGCCACGCCAAGCGTATTCTGAACCGAAGGAACTTCGTTACCTCACCGGTGAAGAGGGTCTGAAAGAGATGACCGCTGCTGAAGGCTTCGAAGTCAGCCTGTTCGCGGCGGAGGAGAAGTTCCCTGAGCTGGCCAAACCGGTGCAGCTGAACTTCGACAACAAAGGCCGCCTGTGGGTGTCAACAATGCCAAGCTATCCTCAATGGCGCCCGGGCGATCCAAAGCCCAATGACAAGCTGGTGATCTTCGAGGACACGAATCGTGACGGCAAAGCGGACAAATCGACTGTCTTCTACGACAAACTGCATTGCCCAACCGGCTTCGAGTTTTGGAATGGCGGCGTTCTCGTTGTGGACCAACCGCGCATTATCTTCCTCAAGGACACTGATGGTGATGACAAAGCGGACCAGGTCACAGAGTTGTGGGATGGCTGGGCGACCGACGACACGCACCATACGGTCGGCGCATGGGAGCTTTCGCATGGTGGCGTGATCCATATGTTGGAGGGTGTCTCCATGTCCACGGCTGTGGAAACGCCCTATGGGCCATTCCGCAACAAGAACACTCCTGGAGCCTACAAACTTGATCCGCTGACCCTGCGCATCTCCCATTTCATCACCCCCGGCTACGGCAATCCGTGGTGCTACCTGTTTGATCCCTGGGGACAGGGCATCGTCGGTGACGGGACAACAGCGCAGCAGCATTGGGACAGCCCGCTTTCCACTTCTCAGAAGGTGGATCGCAAAGGCTTGAATCCGATCTTCAACAACGAAGGCATGCGGCCGGTCATCGGCAGTGAGTTTCTCTACAGCCGCCACTTTCCAGACAACGTGCAAGGGCAATTCGTTTATGCGTGCGTTATCAACATGAATGGCATCACTCGCTTCAATGTTTGGGACGACGGAGCTGGCTTCGGGGGCAAGCGAACGAATGACCTGCTCAAGTCCACAGATCGCAACTTCCGCCCTGTGGACCCATTGATCGGGCCTGATGGCGCGCTCTGGTTCGGCGATTGGCACAACCCGCTGATTGGCCACATGCAGTATTCGCAACGCGATCCTAACCGTGACCATGTGCGCGGGCGGTTGTATCGCCTCACAGCCAAGGGCCGCCCCTTGAATGAGCCGATCATCCAGGCAGGGAAGCCGGTCAATGAGCTGTTAAACCAACTCAACGAGTATGAGCACCGCGTCCGTTACCGCGCGCGCCGCGAGCTATGGAGCCGCCCAAAAGCGGAAGTCCTTGCAGCCGTCTCTAAATGGGCCGGAGACAATGCGGACGACAAGCAGCTCTGCGAAGCCATGTGGGTGCAGCAAGGTTTCCATGCTGTGGATCCAGCGCTCTTAAAGCGGGTTCTTGCCGCGAAAACATACCAGGCTCGCGCTGCTGGTGTGCATACGCTGGCCGAAGAGTGGCAGCATATTCCAAACGCCCTCGGGCTGCTGAAGCCGCTTGCGAAAGATCCGCATCCTCGGGTCCGGCTCGAAGTTGTGCGCGCGTTAAGCTTTATTGAAACCTCCGAGTCTGTGGAGTTGTTGCTGGAAATCGCAGCGCAGCCTATCGACTACTGGCTCGACTACACCCTGCAGCATGCCTTCGGCGCGCTGCGCCCCCTCTGGAAGGACGCGCTGGCCGCTGGGGACCTGGGCAAGAAATCGCCCGAGGGGCTTGATTACCTGAAAGCGTACCAGAGTGGGCGCCCGGAACTCGGCGCGGCCCAACGCGCCCTCCGGCAACTCATCAGCTTCCCGGAGATGGGAGAAGAGGAGCGCAAAAAATCGATGACCTCGCTGGCGGGCGTCAAAGGCAAAACCCAGCCAGGGAAGGATCTCTTCGATCGCGTCTGCATTTCGTGCCATAAGATCGGCTCGACAGGCTCCGAATATGGCCCTGACTTGAGCAAGGTCGGCTCACGAATGAGCCGTGTGGATATTATCGAGTCGATCCTTTACCCGAACGAGAAGGTTGACCCTAAATATCTCAGCGTGAACGTCACCACGAAGGGTGGCGATGAGATCAGCGGCCTCGTGACGGAGGACACTAATGAACACCTGACGATCCTGGTCGGCGCGGGCAACAGCCAGCGGATACCAAAGAATCAGGTGGCGAGTCGGCAAGTAACAAAGGTCTCGAACATGCCAGAGGGTTTGGGGGCCGGCATGTCCCCCGAGGAATTCGTCGATCTCGTGGAGTACCTCAGCTCCTTGAAATAGCAAAAACAGCCAGCTCATTTTCTTTGAACAAGGGACCAGCGGCTGCGTCTATATTAGTGTTAGTTGCTGGTTTGTTCGAAAATGAACGGCGGGTCGTCCGCCACTTCAACGCTGCCTCGGGGTAGCATGAGGTTAGTTTGGTTGTTTGGGTTCGGCGGGACTGCAGAGTCCCGCCGTTTTCTTGCCCAGCCTCCTTCACTGTGGCGGCTCTGAGTCATCCCGTGTTCTTACCCTGAAGTAGCGGCTTAGGTCGGAGTCTATTTGGACGGAGAGGTTTTTGATGGTGCCGTCGCCTTCAAAGGAGGTTGTCGTTTCCCAACCGGCCTCAGTAAGCCGTGGCTTCTGTTCTATGACGTACTTTTCCCCAAAATCGGTGTCCACGGAGAAGTTCAGTCTGCCGTTGAGGATCACCGCTCCAGTTAAGACCACGGGCTTGGTGTTGCGAGCGATAATGGTGTAGGTGCAGGCGCTGGTGTTGCCGCAGCAGTCAGTTGCCGTCCACGTGCGGGTGATGGTTTGCGGGCAGACGCCATTGGTGATGGTGTTCACCGAGACGGTGACATTGGTTCCGCAGCAGGCATCGGTCACGGGTGGCATAGCGGGGAAGCTCCATTTGGCGCCGCACTTCACATAACGAACCTGTCCGCAGATGCGCGGGCGCAAACGGATGGCGAAGGCCGCGTCCAGATGCAGGCCTCCAAGGCGTCCCCAACCGAGGGCTGTTCGGGTGAGCAGTTCCCCGCCTGGATAAGCATCGCGCGGAAGGCCGAACCACTTATAGACTCCTTCCCCTGCCCCTTCGGCCAGCTTCACCACCAGGGCGAATACTAGCCCTTCTTCGACCTCTACTTCGGCTGAGAATCGAATCTGAACCGACGAGGGCTGGGTCGCAATCGTGCCTGCGGGGATGGTTGCTGTGGCGAGCGGTTCACCCGCAACCGGCAGTCCGTCTTTGGTGGATCGGATCTCGAAGAGCAATCCGCGTGGTCGCAGAACACCTTCGTCGCGAGCTAATGCGAGGTCTATGCTGGAAAGAACGCCACTGCCACCCGCCGTAAAGGTCTGGGATAAAGTGACGTTGTTGGAAATAACGCCGACGACAGTGTTGTAGTTGTGCAGTTCGAGATGATGATCGAGCGCTTCTATGGTCGCGGCACCGAAGACCGGGGGAGTTCGATCCACCACACTCACGACTTGGGAGCAGGTCGCGATGTTGCCGCAGGCATCCGCAGCTTCCCACGTCCTGGTTATTATGACTGGGCAGGTTCCGTTGGTGGTTGTGGTCAGAACGCGGAGTTTAACATCGCCAGTCCCGCAGGCGTCCAAGCCGCGAGGCTCATCGAACTGCCATGGAGTTCCACAGACAACGGTCTTGTTAGTGGCGCACACCAAGGTTGGCGGAGTGATGTCCACGATCGCGACGCTTTGCGAGCAGAAGTTGGTGCCGCCGCAGCCATCAGGCGCGGCCCAGGTGCGCGTCACGACGACAGGGCAGACGCCGTTCGTAACGGTGCTTACAACCCGCACAGCAATTCCAGCGTGCGTGGGAATTGGATTGTCGAAGGTCCAAGCTTCGCCGCACTGAACCCATTTATCCGGGGGACAGGCGATCGGGAAACAGGGCGTCTCCTCACAGTCAACGATGACTCGGAACTCGCAGGTGGTCCGATTCCCGCATTCGTCCGTTGCCACGGCCTGGATAATATTGGTCGTGCCGGGTGCAAAGTGTGTGTTCGAGGGCGGGGTAAAGGCAACGACCACCCCCGGTCCAGCGTTTGCGGCAAACGCCACAGGGACGTTGGTGCAGGAAGTAACTCGAATATCGCGAGGGCACTCCAGGAGAGGCTGATTTGGGACGGTGATGGTTTGCGCGCAAAGAAAGGTGTTGCCGCAGGCGTCTATAATCTGCCAGGTGCGAACAAGTTCGGTTGCGCAAGGGAGATTGTTCGTGGCCGTTCCAAGGACCGCGACTCCCAGGTTGGTGTGGGGTCCGCTCACTAATGGAGGGTCAAACTCCCATGCCTGACCGGGAGTTACGGTCTTGTTAGGAGGGCATTGGAAGGGCGGCACACGCTCGGCGAAGAAAACACCGAGGCCGTCCTGATTGTTCATCGTTTGGAACAAAGCGCCCGTGATGACAATTCTGGCGGTGGTGGCGGGAATGTTATTCCAGAATATGGCGTCACTATGCTGGCCAGGCTGGTAGTACTGGGTGGTGAAGACGCCGGTGGAGTTATCCAAAACGAGGTGTGTGCTGGCGCTCGGATGCAGGGCGTCATCGTCATTGCCAATGTGGTTCCACCCGAACGGGGGGCTGATCAGGTTACCCGCGCTGTCATAAGCCTGCAGGGTGTAGGTTCCCTGGTCGCGGATGTTGTAAAACCCAAAGATAAGTTCCGGCAGCCGCGTGTAAGAGGTGAGATCAATGGTTATCGAGAAGTTCCATGCTCCGACGATGTGCGGGCTCTCCGCGGGCGAGGCCCATTCATTGTTCGCGTTGGGAAACAAGTTTGGAAAAGCGGCCAGCCAAAGCTCGTTGCCATAGACGGACCCCGGAGCGCCATCGGCAAGGCTGAGGTTGATATGCCCGTGGCCGGCTGGGCTTGTGTAGGCGCTTACTTTCGGGGAGTGAATGGTAACTGGCAGGAATGCAATTTGAGGCGCAATGGTGACTGTTTGGCTGCAGGTCACAGGAGGGCTGGCGGCATTCCCACCGATGCTCCAGGTGCGTGTCATGACCAGTGGAGATGTGCTGTTGGTGACAGTTGTGAAGGTGATTGGAAGGCTAGCGCATTGCGCGCCTAAAACAATGGTTGGGGAGTCGAATTCCCAGAGGGCGCCGCATGGCACAATCTTGTCTGCAGCGCATTCCATCTGCACACAGGGGCCTTGCGCCTCGCCCGAAACGGCAAAGGTGTAATCGCTAACGCAAGCATCACTCTGAACATTGATGGCCGCGCTTCGCAGCCCGCTGGCGGCGGCTTGGAACACTACTGAAAAGGTTATTGTGCCTGCCGGCTGAATGACTGCAGGCAAACTCAGCGGAGCGATTTGGAACTCAGCGGGATTTGTGGAGGCCACACTCGTGACAGTCACTTGGGTGTTGCCGGTGTTGGTGATGGTGAACACGTGAGTCACAGCGCCGCCATTCAACGGGACAACGCCGAATGACGTGTGGTCAGCCACGCTGGGCGTGGTGTCGCCATTGGGCACGATCAGGTTGTTTCCTTGCAGATCGATAGACGAGGTGCATGCAAGCGTTACCTGTTGCTGGCATTGTCTGGAGTTGCCGCAGTCATCCGTAACGCTCCATGTGCGGGTGACGAAAACGTCGCAGAGGTTCACGATGTTGGTGACGGTGCTGACCTCCGCGACAAGGGCGGGGCCGCAACACGAATTGGTGGCTATTGGAGGATCGAAAGACCACAGAGCGCCGCAGGGAACGATCTTATCGGGAGCGCAGAGCAGCTCCTGCTGAATGTCGAACGTGGCGGTGAACGATCCAGTGTTGTCCTGATACTCGCCAGGGTCACCCTGGTAGCCGGGGCCATCAGTGAAGCCGAGGAACAGACGTGTGGCCGTGGCGGGCACCTCGAAGCATTGGAGAGTTCCGGCGCCAGAGCCGGTCAACCCGTCGCCGATAAAGAAAGTTTGCGCGATCAATGGCGCAAGGCGGGTGAAATTGGTGTTCGGCGTCGCAGTGCTGAAATCGAGCTTTGCTGGGGCTGGGTTGGCAGGCTCATCCGGACCCAAGAAGACGCCTGCTAAAAATCCGGCCCCTGCGTGCTTGATTCCGGAAATGCCCTCGAAGGAATCAATGTTCATCGGCGCGAAGAAGTAGCCATCCGGCGCGCCGGGCGCGACCCCTGTGCTCAGTGACACGGCGCCCGTGACGCTGGAGAAAGTGACGACCTTGCCGGGCCCCGCAGGGAAGCTAAAGACCGGAGGGAGAGTTCCAGGCTGCCCGCCCCCGGGGCTTTGGGGCGAACTATGGCCCGCGCCGAAGATATTCGCGGAACTGTTGACGGAGACGGTGGCGGCGCGCGCGCCAAAAGCAAAAGAGACGAGACAGAATAGTAAGGCAAAAAACTTCATACAGGCTATCGGTGGAAACAAGTCCACGCCTGTACAAAAAGAATTCCCGAAAAAGGATGTGAGTTTTCTTCAGATTTTTTTGCGCCTGAAACTAGCGGCGCCCCCGGAACCGAAGTTACTGGAGCGCAGCGCGGGGCTGAACCGCTGGCGCTTGGAAAATGCGCGCGCCGTCACTGAAAGAAGCGATCAAGGTTGAACCGTCGGCGGAAAATGCAATGGAGCCGGTCGCTCCAGACGGCGCGAGCGTTCCCATCTCCCGCCGGGTGGCGACGTTCCAGAGCTTTACGGAGCCATTCGCGCCAACGGAAGCCAAGGTGCGGCCATCAGGGGTGAACGCGATCCCCAACGTGCGACCGGTGTGGCCGGCGAAGGATGGCAATTCGCGGCCGGAGCGAGCCTCACGCATACGGATCAAGCCCTCGGTCTCATCGGCGCTCGCAAGCGTCTCGCCATCCGCGGAAAACGTGAGGAACGAAATTCTGCCGGGATCTTCCCTGTTGTCCCGACGCTCTCGCAAGTCGCGCGCGTGGCGGCTATGGAGGAGCTTGCCCTCCAGAATGGAAAACACCGCGATTTGTGAGTATCCCTCCAGCGTGACCGCGAGCAGTCGGCCATCCGGCGAAAAGCGCACATGACTGATGACATTGGTGAAACGAGGTTCGTTGTGAATGTGATCGGGCAAGGTGAACTCCTTGAGCAGTTCGCCGGTTCGGGCGCTCCAGACACGCGCCACTCCATCATCGCTTCCGAGAGCAAAGAGTTCCGCTGCTCCGCAGAAATCGGTGACATGGAGCCGTGCGGCAGGCATGGAACCTTTCATGGTGACGCTGTGAGCCACGCTTCCCGTATCTACAGAATGCCAGTCGATACGCGCGCCGCGCTCGGCCCAGGACAGCAGCGCCACGAACGCCCCGGAGGGATCAAAGCCTTCGATTCTGGCGAATGCTGAGCGCGTGGTGAGGACGCGGGGTTGGCGCTCTGGGCCAAGTGGCCAGACAGACGGCACACGGTGGGTTGAGCGCGAGGCCCACCAATGAGCGTTTGAGCTAATGAGCAGATGGGCGGTTTCAGCGCCGACCGGCGCGGGATTCGCTTGTGGCCGCGTTGGCAGATCGCGCCAGATGCGCACAGAGCCGTCGCGGCTGGCGGAGGCAAGCCGTTGCCCATCCGGGAAGAATGCGAGGCTTGTGACGGCATCTGTGTGACCGCGCAGACGCCTCTTTAGCCCCCTGCTCTTCACATCCCAGATGCTGATCGATGGATCCGAGCCGCCCGAGGCGAGCAACTCGCCGTTCGGGGAAAACGCAAGGGCTGAACCGCGAGCGCCGCTTGCCAAGGGCGCTTCGGTCTCGTTGCCATCGAGTGAGTGCAACGTGATTTCCGCAGCGCCCGCCTCCGCTACTGCGGCCAGTCGCCCGTCCGGCGATAAAGCCAAGGCGGACCAGAGCTTTGGGGATGTGAATTCGCGGAGTAAACGCTGTTCGAGAACTGACCAGAAGGAAACCACCCCCGTATGGCGGTAACGATCCCAGCCCGCTGTGGCAAGGACCGAGCCATCTGATGAAAAAGCGACCAAACCACCGGTGTTGGTTATGGCCCAAATTTCTTTGCGTTGTTGGAGGTCGTAGAGTTTCACGCAGCCGGTCTCCTGCTGGCTGACACAGGTTCCCACGGCGGCAATCGCCGCGGTCGGTGAAAACGCGGCATCGGAAAGCATTGCGGGGAAAGCAAACTGGATTGAGCCGTCGCGAATGCTCCAGACCCTGGAGGCGCGCCCCTCTCGCGCGGTGGATGTGAGAACGCTTTGCCCATCGGGACTGAAGGAGAGGCGGGTGATGGTGTCCGGGCGCTCCGGGTTAACCATTTGCGAAATCTGAGCAGGGCTTGGGTTGGGGTTAGGAGCCTGATTCGGCAACGTCGGCCCGGCCGCCACGCGGGCGAGCACCTCGGCAGCGGCGTCCGGGTTGAGCCAGCGAGGCTCGCCCGGGGGCAAAAGCTCAATGCCGTTAGACGCTCCAACGGTCCAACGCCAAAGGAAACCTTGCCCGCCAATTGCGAGCGTCTTGGCGTCGGGAGCCAATGCGACGGCAGCAGGAGCCTGGGGAAAACCTTCAAGCCGCTCGTGAGGGTCGCCCTCGGTTGCGGCCCAAAGCCATCGCCACTCGAAGCCGCGCAAATCCTCCGCGCCGGTGTTCGGAAAGTGCGCGTTGAGACTCTTGCGAGCCAAGCCAAAGTTCTCCCGCTCCAAAGCTTGAGCGGCCAGAAACATATCGGCGGCATACAAGTTAAGCCGCGTGGTTACGTTCGCGCGGCGCACACGCGCGTTGGCCAGGAGGAGGCCAGCCATGATTATGGTAAGCGACAGCGTAGCGAAGCCGACGAGAGCGGCCCGGGCTGGATGGCGGCGGGTCCAGTTCGCCATCTGCTCGATAGGGGGACTCGGTCGCGCCAAGATGGGTTCGCGGCGGGCCCAGCGCCGGAGATCGTCGGCTAATGCTGCGGCAGATGGGTATCGTTGGGCAGGATTCTTGTTGAGACAAGTGAGGCAAATGCATTGAAGCTTTTCGTCCACGCATGGGTTCAGCACGCGCACAGGCTGCGGATCTGCATCCGTGACCTGCCTGAAAACTTCCAAGGCGCTGTCCCCCTGGAAGGGAGCGTGGCCTGTAAGAACCCTGTGGAGAGTGGCGCCCAGGCTGTAAACATCGGTCGCGGTCGTGAGCGCATTGCGTCCAAGCGCTTGCTCCGGAGAACAGTAGGCCGGTGTTCCGAGAATAGCTCCGCTCACTGTTAAATCGCCTCCGCGTTCCACTACTTTAGCGAGACCGAAGTCAGAGACGACGGGCTGCCCATCATCATCGATGAGAATGTTGGAGGGCTTTATATCGCGATGGAGGATGCCGCTTTGATGGGCGTGATGAACCGCCTCGGCAACCTTTGCCAGGATTCCGACTCCTTGCTCAAGCTCCGCCCGGGTGCGGGGGACTGCGCGAAGCTCCCGCTCCAGGTTACCCCGAGCATAATGCTTCATGGTGAAGAAGGCTCGCCCCTCAACTTCGCCAACCTCGTAAATTGGGACGATGTTCCGGTGGTCCAGACTCGCTATCGCCTCCACCTCCGCGCGAAAGCGGCGCTGCTCCACTTCACCGGGCAGCCGCGCAGTTGAGAGCATTTTGAGCGCAACGATGCGCTGAAGACGCTCGTCGCGAGCGCGGTAAATGACGCCCATGCCGCCACGGGCAATTTCTTCCAGGAGCAGATAGTTTCCGAAGGGCTGGGCCGCCGCGTTTAGTTCCAGGCCGGTCTGAGCATTTTCTTCCGTTCGCGCGAGAGCTGCCCACATGCATCTAAAACAAAGACCCTCCGCGGCATTGGCCGGAAGCGTCTGACCACAGGCGGGGCAACGCTGGGCGTTTTGGTTAGAATGGCGCATGGGTGGAAGCCGGCGCCAGGATGACGCGCGCCGGGAAGGTGGTGAGCGCCGGTTGATGCATTAGGAGCCAAACACCGCGCAAAAGTAGCGAATTTCCTCGTCGAGTTCCGCGCGCGTTCCGACGGTCTGTGCGATTTCGTGGCGAACGAGTTCACGAAAGCGCTGCCGCAACCTATGCACGAGAGCCTTGATGGCGCTTAGGCTCATCTGGAGGCGTTCAGCGGCAGCGGCCATTGAATCATCTCCCTGCTCCCCGAGGAGGAAGAGCTTCACATCATCGAAGCGGCGCGCTTTAAGATCGCTGTCGCACTCCGCGCGCAAACGGGCAAGCGCTTGGGCGAGGATGGCTTCGGCCCAACTGCGGTCAAAGATCATTTCCGGGGTCAGCTCTTCACCAATGTTTTGCTGGCGCTGCTCTTCCAGGGCGAGATCCTCCAAGGACAGGACCGAAACCCCACCTCCACGCTTCTGTCGTTGGGAGCGAAGCCACTCGTTGGAAGCGAGATTCTTGAACGAAGCCAGCAGGAATGAGCGGAACTTGCCGCGCTCCTGGCTGACCTGCTTCAAGGCGTCGGTGGCCAGCAAATGAGCAAAGAACTCCTGTGTTAAGTCAGCAGCTTGCTCGGGGGAATTGCCCTGGCGGCGGCTGAAGGCGTAGAGAGGGCGCCAGTAAATGTGGCAAAGCTTCTCGAGGGCTTTCGCGGCCTGCGGCTCACTTCCTGCGCCGGCAAGGAGGACGACGCTCCAGTGAGTGGTCCCGAAGGGCGCGCTGTGAGCAGATTCACGGGAATTCGGCAGGCATTCAGGCATGAACGGCGGCAAGCATCCCAGAGCTGGAAGGCGGAGGCAAAAGAATCCTTGGGGAGAGTGGCTGTTGGGGGCGGAGAAAGAAGGGCCGCGCAGGGTTTAACCTGCGGCGGCCCGTCCGTGATTCTGGAAGGCTGTAAGCCGAATTCTGTCTGCGCTCTTGCGAGCGGAGAGAATCATTTGTCTGAGCGGCCGGTACCCGGGACCTGGCTTTCGCCGTGGAGCGGGCAGCTCCGGGGCCCCCTATTTGGCCTTGCACCCGATGGGGTTTTCCTTGCCCTCAGGATTACTCCTGAAGCGGTGGTCTCTTGCACCACCGTTTCACCCTTACCCGCGCTTGCGCGCGGGCGGTATAGTTTCTGTGGCACTGTCCGTCTGCCGCAGTTTGACCGCGGCATCCCGCGTGTGTCCCAACCCTAAGCTGGGTTACGCGGCATCGCGCCCTTTGGTGTTCGGACTTTCCTCCTCCAGGCAAGCTGGAAGCGATTCTCCGCGCTCCCAAAATCAGGAGAACAGTAGCTCAACGAAGGCTTGAGAACAACGGAGAATCCGGAATCAAGCGGCAGGCAGAGAGAAAAAGAAGGTGGCGCCCTGGTCTGGCTCCGCTTGGGCCCAGACTCGGCCGCCATGGCGCTTGATAATCCGGTCAACCATTGCGAGGCCGATGCCGTTGCCTTCGAATTCGTCCTGGCGCTGAAGCTTCTGAAAAACCTGGAACAGCTTGTTGGCGTACTGCATGTCAAAGCCAATGCCGTTGTCTTTCAGAAAGTAAACATGCTCATTGTTCTCCGTGTATGATCCAACTTCCAAACGCGTATCCTTCGTGCCGCGTGTGAACTTGAGCGCGTTGGAGACATACTGCGTGATTGCCTGGCGGAGGAGGTTTCGGTCTCCGGTGGCGGGGAGAAGGCCTGGGACCTCGACGTGGAACGTTCGTTCCGGGGACTTCTTCTCCAGGGCGCGCTGTTCAGCAATCACATCGCGGAAAAGTTCAGCCATTTCGATGGGCGCGGGCGTGAGTTGGGCTTTCCCAAGGCGATGGTAAACCAGCAGATCGTCGATCAGCCGGCCGAGGTGCTGGCTGTTAGCAACGACATAGGACAGGAACTTCTGCCCTTCAGCGTCCAACTGGTTGCTGTAATCTTCGGTTAGAATGCGGGTAAAGCCTTCGATGGCGCGCAGGGGCGCGCGGAGATCATGGGAGACTGAATAGGTGAAGGAATCCATCTCGCGCCGCATCGTCTCAATCTGCGCCTCAGCTTTTGCAAGGCGGCCGGACAGATCGCCAGGGTCCGCGAGGCGGGATTGTTCCCGCGCGGAGATTGCGCTGGCGCTGAGGTAAAGAGACTTGAGCAGGCCGGATTCGGAGGCGCCTGTTGAGTCGGCGAAGAGCAATTCAATGCGGTCGGGCAATTCGTCCGCAATCTCGAGGGGCCAGGAGAAATCGGCGCCGCTGCTCACAGCTCGATTGAGTTGGTCCAATCCGTCGAGATGATTCAGCAGAAGGGCCTTTGCGCCTTGCTCGTGGGCCTGACGGGCCAGCGAGGTTGCCTCGGCAGGAATGTCATTGGAGTCAAGAATCAGCAAAACAGGGCCGGAACCGCGTTGGAAAGCGGTTGAGGCGTTTGCGGTGGTGTACAGCGCCGCCGAAAAGCCTTTCTCCACAAACTTCTCCCGGAGAGCCTCGGCCCTTTCCTGATTCGATCCGACAATCGCAATGCGCGGACGCTGCATATATGTTCCGGGCACTAGCTAAGACAGGGGCGCCATGAAAAGCAACCGGGGTCTGCCCTGAGATTCCGGCTCCCCATCGTTTCGCACAGCCCTCCTCTTGGCAAGTTTAGCCCGCATTTGAGCAATAAACTGGAGGACAACGGCGTTGCGCGCTGGCACGAAAAGGCGAATGAACACCCCTCTTGAAGAATCTCAGCATGCGCTGAGGCTGCTCGGAAGTTCCGGGCAGGCAAAGCCGGACGCCACCGCGAAAACGGAGCAGCGCTTTGGCGAGTTCCACCGGCGCGCCTTGGCCCGATCCATCACCCTCGATGGGATTCTGCACCGACCGCCGCGGATCCCACCGGTTCAACCGCGATGGGTTGCAGGCGATACCAGTTGTCCCGAGCGCGCGGGGTGAACCCGAGATCAGAAATGAGGCGGTGCATATCGGGAACAGTCATGCGGAAGGTGGTTCCCGCCTGTGAAACGACGTTCTCCTCGATCATGATGCTGCCGAGATCGTTCGCGCCGTATTTCAACGCGACCTGGCCTATTTCCAAGCCTTGAGTGACCCAGGAGCTTTGCACGTTCTCTATGTTATCAAGGTAAATCCGGGCGAGGGCCTGGGTGCGGAGATAATCATGAGCGCCAACCGTTGGGGCTTTCAAACGGGTGTTTTCCGCCTGAAACGTCCAGCAAATGAAAGCCGTGAACCCACCTGTCTTGTCTTGCTGCGCGCGGATGCGCTCCAGATGCTCGAGACGATCATCGAGTGTTTCTACGTGGCCAAACATCATCGTCGCGCTGGAGTTCAGGCCGAGCCGGTGAGCTGTGTCCATGACGCCGAGCCAATCGTTGCTCATGGCTTTAAGTGGCGAAATGCGTTTGCGGACGCGATCCACCAGGATCTCCCCTCCTCCACCGGGGATTGAGCCCAGCCCTGCCGCCTTGAATTGCTTAATGATCTCCTCAACAGGCATGTTGAAGACTTCCTGGAAATGGACGAATTCGCTCGGGCTAAACCCGTGAATGTTCACACTTGGGAACTTCGTGTGGATATGGGAGAGGAGGTCAAGATACCACTGGAGTGAGAGCTTGGGATGGTGCCCGCCTTGCATGAGGATTTGCGATCCGCCCAGGGCAATGGTCTCCTCGATTTTTCGATCCATTTCCGCATGGCTGATCACGTAAGCGTCCGGGTCTGTCTCCGTGCGGTAGAACGCGCAGAACTTGCAATAGACGTTGCAGACGTTGGTGTAGTTTACATTCCGATCGACGATGTAGGTGACGATCTGGTTGCCTTGCCCGTTGTAAGCTTTCGCTTTGGCGAGTTCACGCCGGCGATGGGCCAACGCGCCGAGTTCTTCGAGAGGGAGGGCATGAAGACGACGAGCTTCATCGGCGTTTATCCGGGCGCCATCCCAGACACGTTGAAGCAGATCATCGACTGACCGGTCGTAAATCATTGGCAAGGAACTTACTGCCGGGGCGGGCGGTTGAAAAGGCGTCTCTCGTTCAGGTATCGGGCAGGATGTGGGGAATACAACATCACCGTCTTCATTGAACCTGATCAAGCGTCAATGCAGAGCGCCGGGCACCCAAAAAAGAAAGGCCCGCTTTGCAGCGGGCCTGACTTAAGACTTTAGCTGGGTAAGGAGGTTAGTGCCGTTGGCGGTGCTTGACCTGCAACTGAGCTAGAGCATGCGCGAGGGCAGCGTTCACGCTTGCAACCTCTTCATCGCTCAACTTCTCATTGAGGCGAGCTTCAGCGCGCTTGCGCGCTTCCTCGGCTTTCGCTTCGTCGATGTCCCCAGCTTTGATCGCCATGTCCGTGAGGATGGCCACGCGGGAGCCGGTGATCTCAACGAACCCTTCCCCGACTGCGAGGAAGGTTTCCTGGGCGCCTTTGCGAACGGCAATTTCGCCAGCGGTGATCTGCGTCATGAGCGGGACGTGCATCGGGTAGATGCCCATCTCCCCTTCGACACCTGGCAGGGTGACCATCTCGACATCGTCGGAATAGGTCACCGCTTCCGGTGTGACAATTTCTAATCGCAGCGTGTTGGCCATGAGCGATGTTTCCGGAAAGGCTTACGCCTTCTCGTGAATCTCCTCGATCTTGCCCTTCATGTAGAAGTCACCTTCGCCGACGTCGTCATGCTTGCCTTCAAGGATTTCCTTGAAGCCGCGGACGGTGTCAGCCACAGCGACCTGCTTGCCAGGGCGGCCAGTGAACACTTCAGCAACCGTGAACGGCTGGCTCAAGAAGCGCTGGATTTTGCGCGCCCGATACACGGTGAGCTTGTCTTCAGGAGACAACTCGTCCATGCCCAGAATCGCGATAATATCCTGCAAGTCCTTGTAGCGTTGCAGCACACGCTGCACGCCACGAGCCACTTGATAGTGCTCTTCGCCCACGATCTCCGGCGTCAAGGCGCGGGAGTTGGATGCGAGCGGATCGACAGCCGGGAAGATGCCCAACTCAGCGATCGAACGCTCCAACACGATGGTGGCGTCCAAGTGCGCGAAAGTCGTTGCCGGGGCGGGGTCGGTCAAGTCGTCCGCAGGCACATAGACAGCCTGGAAGGATGTGATCGAACCTTTCTTGGTCGAGGTGATGCGTTCCTGCAGATCGCCCATCTCCGCGGCCAAAGTCGGTTGGTAACCGACGGCGCTGGGTGTGCGGCCGAGGAGCGCGGACACTTCGGAACCTGCCTGGGAGAAGCGGAAAATGTTGTCCACGAAGAGCAACACGTCCTGGTTCTTCTCGTCACGGAAATATTCCGTGATGGCCAGACCCGACAACGCGACGCGCAGACGGGCTCCTGGTGGCTCATTCATCTGCCCGTACACCAACGCCACCTTGGATTTGGAAAGATCTTTCTGATTGATGACGCCGGCCTCAGACATTTCATGGTAGAGGTCGTTGCCCTCACGGGTGCGCTCACCGACACCGGCGAACACGGAGTAACCACCGTGCTGCTTGGCGATGTTGTTGATCAGCTCCATGATGACGACGGTCTTGCCGACGCCCGCGCCACCGAACGCGCCGACCTTGCCGCCTTTCAAGAAGGGGCAGATCAGGTCGATGACCTTGATGCCAGTGGTCAGCACCTGCGGGCTGGTGGCCTGCTCGGTCAATGGAGGCGCCTGGCGGTGAATTGGATAAAACTTATCCGCCTTCACAGGGCCGCGCTCATCGACAGGCTCGCCGACGACGTTAAACACGCGACCCATCACCGCGTCACCCACAGGCATGCGGATCGGAGCGCCAGTGTCAACAGCCTCGAAGCCGCGCTTGAGGCCTTCGGTGGTGGACATAGCGACAGTGCGCACCCAATTGTCACCCAGGTGCTGCTGCACCTCGAGCGTCAAGCGAGTGGGCTGTCCCTGCGTCTGATATTCCACCGTCAGCGCGCTATAGATCTCGGGAACGTGGCTGGGGAACTCGACGTCAACGACCGGGCCG
>DASPKX010000053.1:0-10704 GCA_035627835.1 Candidatus Methylomirabilota bacterium | reverse complement strand
GGATCATATAAGAAACATGGGCTCACGCAGCACCGTAACTGGTGGCCCGACGTGTACACGGAAGCCTGCTCACGATGGGGAATGAAGCCGGATCCAGAAGTGCTTAATTACAGCACCAGCTACGAACAAGTCCGCGCAGATCTCAAGAACCTTTCAGCCTCGGCTTAAGATGAAAGCTGCTTACATCAACTCTCCGGGCGAGCCGGAGCAGATTATTTACGGCGACTTGCCGACTCCCGACCCAGCGCCTGGCCAATGCCTTGTTCGCGTCGGTGCTGTGGCTGTGAATCCGATCGACACCTACATTCGGGGCGGAATCATTCCAGCGCAGCTCCCGAAGCCTTTCGTTCTCGGTTGCGACCTTGCGGGCGAAGTCGCCGCCGTGGGCGCTGGCGTCACTCGCTTCAAAGTTGGTGATCGCGTTTGGGGCAGCAACCAGGGGTTGCTCGGGCGTCAGGGAACCTTTGCGGAGTTCGCCGCAGTGGATGAACAATGGCTCTACCCCACCCCTGCTAGCGTCAGCGACGAATCAGCTGCGGCTATCGCGCTCGTGGGCATCACTGCGCATTTAGGTTTGTTCAGCCGCGCGCGCCTGCAAAAGGGTGAAACACTTTTTGTGAACGGAGGCGCCGGCGGCGTGGGTTCGACAGTTGTTCAAATGGTAAAAGCGGCCGGCGCGCGTGTGATCACCACCGCTGGCACACCCGAAAAGGTGCAGCTCGCGCAACAACTCGGCGCTGATGTGGCCATTAATTACGCATCCGAAGACGTGGTCGCTCGCGTCAAACAGGCCGCCCCGGAAGGTGTGCACGTGTTCTGGGAAACGTTGCGCGAACCCAACTTTGACCAGGCTGTGGCTCTCCTTGCGCAGAATGGCCGCATGGTATTGATGGCGGGGCGGGAAGCGCGTCCGCAGTTTCCCGTCGGTCCATTCTACGTCAAAGGTTGCTCGCTGCACGGCTTCGTCATGTTCATGGCTCCGGCCGACGAGCAGCGGCGCGCTGCGGAAGATATCAACCAGTGGCTGGCATCCGGGGCCATTAAGCCCCGCATCGATCGCGTTCTCCCGCTCAGCGAGACCGCAGCAGCCCATCGCCTTCAGCAGGATAGCACCGTCAAACGCACGGGCGCGCTCGCAGGCAAATTAGTCCTGCGGCCGTGATGCTTCTCGCATTGCGCTAAAAAGCCGCTGGCGATCACGCCAGGCTCCGCGACGAGCGCTTTTGTCGATTCCGCTGGTGAGTAACGCGGTGTGAAACGACTCCGGTCGGTGGTTGTCAAAGTAGTAACCACCACTGGAGGCCACATGAAGCTCGGCAAATCTGCGGCGCTCGCTCTCCTAGCCATTCTAACCTTTCACGCAGCGCAAGTGTCGCCACCTTTTGGCGGGGTATTTGCACTCTTCATCTGCCTGCTCATTCGAGCTTCGAGCCAAGCAGGAGCGAGGTGCTCCTTTTACCTCGGCTTAGTGGTTGGATTCGGAATCTATGCGCCGCAACTCGGCTTTTTCTACACCCTTTTCGGCCCTGCGGCTGTCCTCCTTTGGTCTATCCTCGCCCTCTATACCGGCCTCTTTGCATTTGCAGCGGAGCGGCTCTCCGGGCGTGGAAGGCTCGGCTTGCTGCTCCTGCCCTTCGTTTGGACTGGGCTTGAATACTTCAGAAGTGAATTGAACTACCTGCGCTTTACCTGGCTCTCCGCTGGCTACACCGTGGATCCGACACTCGCGGGGCTCCTGGGCGTATATGGCACTGGGTTTGTCATGGCGGGCCTGGGTGTGGCAGCAAGCGCTGCTCGGCCTCGATACGCGGGCATCGTGCTTCTCATCGCCGCCTGCTCTGGACCTTTAACATCCTCGCTTCCACAGCGCGAGCGGAATGGAACGACGTTAATGGTCTCGGGCGTTCAAGCTGAATTCCCTGAACCAGAGACGATTCCTCGCCTGCTGGATTCAGCCTGGAAACAAAGCCCCGGCGCCGACCTCTTTGTTTTAAGTGAATACTCTCTGCAAACACCGCCAACAGAAGCGATTCTCGATTGGTGCAAGCTCCGGCGGCGTCACCTCGTGATCGGGGGGCGCGAGCCTTTGCCCGGCAACACGTTTCAAAACACAGCTTACGTGATTAACCCAGCCGGACAGATCGTCCACAAGCAAGGGAAGAGTGTTCCCATCCAATTCTTCGCTGACGGCGTCCCTGCCGATTCGCGCACGGTCTGGGAATCACCCTGGGGTCCTATTGGCATCTGCATTTGTTACGACTTGAGCTACACGAGCGTCACCGACGATCTGATTCGCCAAGGAGCCCACGCGCTCATTGTTCCCATGATGGACCTTCAGGATTGGGGTGAGCGCCAGCACAGGCTTCATGCCAGAATTGGCCCTGCGCGGGCGGCGGAATACGGTGTGCCCATGGTCCGCCTCGCGAGTTCAGGGATCTCACAGATCATTACCGCCGACGGTAAAGTGATCGAGTCTGGTTCCTTCCCCGGCCAGGCAGAAGTTGTTAGTGGCGAGATTAAGTTGAAGGGTGCTGGCCAAATCCCATGGGATCGGCCACTCGCACATGTGGCCACCGCCATAGCGGCAGCCACACTGATCTACTGCTTTTTAGGGAGCACAAAGCTGCCTCGGATCGGTCCGTCAAGTCCGCGGGAGTCAGTTGAGGCTCTGGCTCACCAACGCAGCTTCGCCGGGAAGAACTCCGCGATCAGATCCTCATAGTAAGGACGCAGTTCTTTGACGTTCGGCTTCGCGTGGCTCTTGGTGTAGAGGTCGTACGGGTTGAACGCCTGCACCGCCTTCAGTAACGCGCGATCACGTTCGTTCGTCAGGTGCTCATACTCATTCTCGCGATGCCATGGATAAAACGAATGGTACCGGAGCATGTAGAGAGCTTCGTCAGGCAGATAATCTTTGCAAACCTGGTAGATGTACTCGTCGTGGCCCCATGAGAGACAAACCTTATCCAGACCAGCCCCTTCTTCATACACGCCAGTGCGGGTCTGGAAACGGGGGTTTTGGCTGTCTGGGTTGTCCGCGAAGAATTTGTGGAAAACGATTTTGTCCGAGTAAGCGCAGCCCACAGGGAATGTGTCTCCAACCACGGCCCATTGAGGCTCGCCCCAAAGGCAAAGGATTTTTCCAAGATCGTGGACGAAGCCTGTTAAGATCATCCAGCGGGGCTGGCCATCAGCGCGCAAATGCTCTGCCGTTTGCAGCAAGTGCTCGAGTTGTGAAAGATCGGTGTCCGGGTCGCTGTCATCAACGAGCTGGTTCAAGTATTCGGCTGCTTCCCAGATCCCCATCTGCATCCGGTTCAGGCCGAGGAACTCCTTCCGCTTTGCTTGC
Source organism: Candidatus Methylomirabilota bacterium (assembly GCA_035627835.1). Classification (GTDB taxonomy): domain Bacteria; phylum Verrucomicrobiota; class Verrucomicrobiia; order Limisphaerales; family SXQI01; genus DASPKX01. Next base: position 7,355 of record DASPKX010000053.1, on the reverse strand, counting down.
ACGAAATCGTAGGTCTGATAGCGGTGGTTCAGGCGATAGAACTCACGGACTGTGGGGCGCGCGTCAGCCTCGTAGTTGCGGAACTGCTCTGGCTTCTTCTCCGGATCAGTGGCTTTGAAGGCCTCCGCTGCCCGATGCTCCGACTCCGGATAGCGGTCCTTAAGAAAGTCTTCCCACTCATCAAGGCTTTGCAGGGGAGTCTTGGTGGCTTCTGAGGCGTTATTCATATGTCTTTGGAGCGGAAATCAGCCGCAAGGCGAAATTACCTTGTTCTCCAGGCCGCGACAAGGCCGAGTGCGCGGCCGTGATGGCACGGATAAGGGCGGTTACCAAGCGGCGTAAGGTTTCGCCCTGTTTCCGAACAGTGCCTCCTGCCGGTTGTGAACCCCTAAGGGTGTCGTTAGCTTGAACTCAGAAGGGGGAAGTTGGTTATGGCACGATCAATCACGATGACCGAATTCGAAGAGGCCGAAGCTGTCCTAACCGGCAACGCGAATGCATTCCTGGCTACTTGGATTGACGTCGCAGATTTGCCTGTCATCGATGCGAGCGCCTATGCCGAACCGATTGCGGAGCCAAAGCCGAAGGTGAAAGCCACCCCCAAAGCGAGGCGGAAAACGGCGCGGCACTAACGGGCCGCCAGTTCCAAAGGCGCGGCTGCCCGTGAGCCCTCTGCTGCGTCAGGCCGTGTTTTGATAAGCGCAGGCTCGGGCGGGGTATTCCACCAGGTGCGCCATCCTTCCTTCAGCTCCAACTTTAACCAGGCAATCAAAGTTTTCAGAACCAAGCCTGACATTTGCCGCTCGCACAAACTAAAGCCCGGCACCAGAAAGCGGTTGGCACGATTCCGTTCGCAACTCCTTCCCATCAGCCGCCGCTGACGAGCCATGGTGGCTAGACGGCGATTGTACAGGCTCATCAATTTAAAAACCGGCCCCGATTCTTTGTTCGCGAACACCGGTTGGAGGAGCGCTTCGGCGCCTTCCTTTATGGGGCGGGACACCACACCCAGGTAGTAGAGCGCAATATCGAGTTGAAACGCGATTCGCATCAGGTCGAACTCCCCCATGTATTCGTACTTGTTCAAGTACAGAGCTTCAAACCAACGCGCGTAACTCTGTTTGAAGGTAGCATTGTGAAGCTCAACCGCGCTGCTCACGTCTTCCCCTGCCCGCTCACGCACGATCACATTCGCAGCGGCGGATGTGGTGTAACTGATCCAGTCCATCCCTGGACTGTAAAATGGATCCATAAACCCAGCTGCGTCACCCACAAGGAAGAAACCATCCCCTGCCATGGTCTCGCTGCTGTAGGCCAAGTTTCGTCGCCAATGCACATCACCGGGCTGAACTTGCGCATGCTCAAGAATCTCCCGGGCCACAGGATGGCGCATAAGGAAAGTCTTGAGCCGTTCACCCAAAGAGGGCCCAGGAGGCATCTCCACCAACCTTTGGTCAAAGACGACTCCGACACTCACGTCGCCCCCCCTTAATGGAATGCACCACGCCCACCATCCCGGGCCCATAAAGTGGTTCGTTGCGGTGTTGCGCAGGCCATAACACTCGCCTGCCCATTCCGGGTGCCTGGAGGCCATCTCCTCCCCATCCCAATCCTTAACCCCGGTCCATCTCGCCCAAAGTGACGCTGTTGGGTGGGCGGTGTTTAGGCGAAACCACCCTTGCTGCCGCGCCAGGAAAGCAGCCGGCCCGGAGGCATCGATCACCCAGCGGGCGCGAAAGCTTTTCTCCCTTCCCCCATCACCGATCGCGACTTTCTGCAGCCCGCCTGCGTTCAGCTCAATTTCCCGCACCTGAACCGGGCGCAGTAATTCGGCGCCAAGCGAAACAGCTTTCCTTAAGACCTCCTCATCGAGGACGGCGCGATCTAATTGATAGGAAGGGATCCGGGCCAGATACCTTCCTCCAATTTCACTTGCTTCCTCGAAGCAGTCCTGCGGATCTCGGTAGAACCAGAACCGGAGTCCCTGTTTCGTGAGATGCGCGTCATTCAGATGTGTGCTCAAGCCGAGCACACGCCGGAGGAAAAACGCGCTCACCTCCACAGTGGCTTCTCCGACCTTGCGATCAAACCGGGCGCTCCGCTCCACAATAAGCACCCGCAGTTGCGGATTTCGCTTCAGAAGCAAAATGGCGCTGGCCGCCCCGGAAAGCGCGCCCCCGACGATGATGACGTCGTAATCCCCCGCTTCTGGTGGCGCTTTCACGCCGGAAGTGTATCCCTTAATTCCGCCCACGGTCAAAGCGCAGTTCAAACCTTGCCAAGCGAACGCAAGGAGGCTCCTGCACGTGTCAGTATACACCTTAGCGCTTCGTCCACCTCGTCAACTTTAAGAGCAGCGTTTCGAGCGGAGGTCTTGGCCACTAATCTCGCGCGAAGCGGCCGCAAGCTTGTCCCGAGTGTTCATTCAGAGTAATTTGCCGGCCGGTGGATCCAATCGCATTCCAAATAGGCAGTTTCCAGATTTACTGGTACGGCGTCTTTACTGCGCTCGGCTTTATGGCGGCGTTTTGGACCGCGGGACGGCGCGCGATGAAGATCGGCGTTTCTCCGGAATCCATCATGAACCTCGCGCCATTCATCATCGGCGGGGCGGTGGTTGGAGCGCGCCTGCTCTACGTATTCACCTACTGGGACAAGGAGTTTGCCGACAAACCGCTCACGGAGATTTTCATGCTTCGCCGCAGCGGGCTCGTTTATTACGGCGGCCTAATTGGCGCCTCGCTCGCAACAATCTTTTACTGCCGTTACCAGAAGCTCGCGCTCTGGCGGATTGCGGATATCACCGCCCCCAGCATTGCTTTGGGGCATGCATTTGGCCGAATCGGATGCCTCATGACCGGCTGCTGCTACGGCAAGGACACCAATGTTCCATGGGCCATTTGTTTCCCTCACGATCATTGGACTGAAGGCCATCCCGTTCACCCGACGCAGATTTACGAATCTGCCGCTAACTTCGCTTTTTACGCGGGCTTGGCCTGGGTGTTTAAGAACCGCCGGTTCGAAGGACAGGTGTTCGCGCTCTACCTCATCGGGTACGCTATTCTTCGTTCCACTATTGAAGGCTTCCGCGGCGATTACACCCCCCGCGAGATGTTTGCGGGCCTGACGCCTGGCCAATTGGTGAGCATCGGCACCGCGACCACAGGCGTGATCCTCTGGTTCTGGCACTCGCATCGCGCCCCGTTGAAGCCCAGCGGCGCTGCCCCTGCCTGATGGCCTCCCAGGACAAAGTCGTGGTGCCGGAGAGCCGCCGCGAACGGCTGGACGTTTATTTGAAGGAGCATTACCCCGCTATTTCGCGGGGAACCTTCCAGCGGCTGATCGAGGAAGGGCACATCCTCGTTAACGGCAAAAAAGTTAAACAGACCCACACTCCCCGCAGCGGGGAGATCATCGACATCACGTGGCCGGACGCCAAGCCGTTGGAAGCGGAGCCGCAGGATATCCCCCTTGAAGTGATGTTCGAGGACAAAGATCTGCTCGTGCTCAACAAGCCGCCAGGTTTGGTTGTTCATCCCGCGGAGGGGCACGAGGATGAAACTTTGGTGAACGCGCTGCTCCACCATTGCCATGGGCAGTTAAGCGGGATCGCCGGTGTGGCGCGCCCGGGCATCGTCCATCGGCTGGATAAGGACACCAGCGGCTGTTTAGTGGTTGCGAAAACTGACGCTGCTCACCTGGGCTTGAGCGCTCAGTTCAAGAACCGAAGCGTGCACAAGATTTATCACGCCATTGCGATCGGGCACCCGCAGAAGTCCTCCGGTGAGCTGCGCGGGCGGATCGCGCGGCACCCCAGTCATCGCAAGCGCATGGCCGTGACCGATGGGGAGAAAGGCCGGGATGCGTGGACCAGTTACTCCGTGGTTGAATACTTGAAGGGGGCTTCGCTGATCGAGTGCCTTCTCCACACTGGCCGCACGCATCAGATCCGGGTGCATCTGCTCTCCCTTGGACATCCTTTGGTTGGAGACGAGTTGTACGGCGAGAAGCCAAACAAGCGTCTCGCTCAGGAAACGGGTTACAAAGCCCCTCGCCAGATGCTGCATGCATACCGGCTTACCTTCACGCATCCGCGAATGGGCGAGCCGATGGAGTTTGAAGCCCCTTGGCCGAAGGACTTCCGAGAAGCGTTGCGCAGCCTGCGGGCTTAGAAAACGTTCGGGATCTCCATGCTGCGGAAGCTTTTAAGCTGAGGATCCTTCAAGTCCTTGCATTCGAGCTTGCCCATTTTGCGGCTGCCTTCATCGCTCACGAGCCACACGCTTGATGCGCCGGGGACGTGGAAGATCGCTTCGGCGTTAAAGCCTTGGAGATCCTGAATCAGCTTCGGATCAGCAGAGCCATCCCAGGAATAAAGGCGATTTGGCGGTCCGCCACCCACAGGGCCACCTAGAATAAACCACTTGTCGCCCACCATGAGCATGTCGCGCACTCCGAGCCCGTGCATATTGAGCAGCTTCACCTCACCGAGTTTTGCTATGCGGCCGGAGATGACCTCCGCGGGATTCAGAAGTTGAATCAGGAGCGCTTTGCCGTTCGGGACCGGGTTGCGCAAGCCAATGTACATTGAGCCGTTGGGGCCGGCAGCGAGTCCCTCGATATTGAACCCTCCTTTGTCTTTGGGCGCTTTTCGCGTGGCCGCTGCGATTTGGAATTGGCGGAGTTCCGGATGGATAGTGATGTCGCGCAGCAATGTGCTGTACGGCTTCCCCACGAACCGAAGCGTTGGCGGTGTAGTGGTTTCGTCGATGTCCGTCGCAAAGAATCGCTGGCGACTTGGCTGCTCTTTGGCGTCTTTGTTGCGGCCATGGGAGCTGATCCAGTAGATGCGATTGCCAACACGAACAGCGCCTTCCAGGTCGATTTCGGCTTTCTTCTTGCCACCTAGCAGGAATGGGCCAACCGGCAGCGCGCCTACCGGCGGGCCATCATGGCCTATCCGGTAGATATTGAGCAGGTTCTCCTCGTCGTTGCCCACGACGAATAGATTCGTGCCGATCACAGCGCCTGCCGAAGCATCGCAAATGCCGGTGTGAGTAAAAGTTTGCGGAACAGTCCCGCCCCCCTGCCCCAGCAGAGTCAGTGTCGTTAAAAACAGCCCTAATAAACGTCTCATCGCAACGGACGCAGATCGCGCATGAGCCTGGCCATCGAGAGAGCGACCTGAGCAGCCTCGCGCCCACGGTTATGCTCCGACCCGAGGCAACGCACTCGCGCCTGATCTTCGTTCGTAAACAATAGCACACCATGGATTACCGGAACTTTATGCTCGGCCTGCATTTGAGCTAAAGCTGTGCTGACTGCCAAACCGATGTGGTCCGCGTGTTTGGTTTCGCCCTGAAAAATGACACCAAAGGCAATCACGGCGTCGAACTTCGGTTTTCGTGAGGTGGCGTAGTGCGCCGCGACGGCGGGTATCTCGAACGAGCCGGGAACGCGTGTGACCACAAACTGCGCCCCCGCTGCCGTGAGGGTTCTTTGGCATTCCTCCAGCAGGCCATTCACATACGTGGCATTGTACTCAGCTGCGACGACAGCGATGCGGTAGTTGCCAGCGATGCTGCTTTTTTTGACGGGCGTTAACATGGTTAGAGCGAGTGGCCGAGTTTGGTGCGCTTGGTGAGCAGATACTTTTGGTTGTGCGGGTTTGGCTTAATGCGAATGGGCACCTGCTCCACGATTTGCAAGCCATAGCCTTCAAGGCCCACGACTTTCTTGGGATTGTTGGTCAGCAGGCGGATGGTCTTTAAGCCAAGGTCTACGAGTATTTGGGCGCCGATGCCGTACTCACGCAGGTCCATGCCGTAACCGAGCTTCAGGTTCGCCTCAACAGTGTCGAGGCCTTCCTGCTGCAGTTTGTAAGCCTTAATTTTCGGCCCCAACCCGATCCCGCGGCCTTCCTGGCGCATATACAGGATGACGCCAGCGCCCGCATCAGTGACTTGTTTCATGGCTTGGTGCAATTGGGGACCACAATCGCACCGGAGCGAGCCGAACACGTCTCCGGTCAGACATTCGCTGTGAACGCGAACGAGGATGTTTTGCATGCCGCGCACGTCCCCTTTCACCAAGGCGAGGTGCTCCTGGCCGTCGGTCCGGGAGCGATAGAGGTGCAGCGCAAATTCGCCGTAGTCTGTAGGCAGGCGAATGACCTCCTCGGCTTCGACGAGCTTCTCGCGTGTGCGCCGATATTGGATCAGATCGGCGATGCTGCAGATCTTTAGCTTATGCTTCTTTGCAAACTTGATCAGTTCGGGAAGGCGGGCCATGGAGCCGTCCTCGCTCATGATCTCGCAAATCACTGCGATGGGGCGGCACCCAGCGAGTTGCGCAAGATCCACCGCCGCCTCCGTGTGGCCGGCGCGTTGGAGGACTCCACCGGCTTTGGCGCGCAATGGGAAGACGTGGCCCGGCTGGACGAGGTCATCTGGCACGGCGGTAGGCTCAGCCATCACCCGAATTGTGCGCGCGCGATCGGCGGCGCTGATCCCGGTGGTGATGCCGCGGGCGGCGTCCACGCTGACCTGGAAGTCGGTTTTAAACGACTCCCGGTTTTGAGTAACCATCCGCTCGATGCCCAACTGCTTCAGCCGATCTGAGGTGGTTGGCACACAGATGAGCCCGCGGCCGAACTTCGTCATGAAGTTAATCGCTTCGGGTGTGGCGCTTTCCGCAGCCATGACGAGGTCGCCTTCGTTTTCGCGATCCTCGTCGTCAACAACGACGATCATCTTGCCGGCTTTAATGTCGGCGATGACGGCGTCGATGGACTCACATGGTTTCTTCATCTTGACCACGGTCGAAACGGTTGCGGAGGCGGCGTAGTTTGGCAACCACCGTTCGTGTCCTAGTAAACAAAAACCCCGCTGCGCATCGCACAGCGGGGTTGTTGAGATTCGCGTGATTAGTTCACAAGCTTGCCGCCCTTGGCAGTGGTCTGCTTGGCGGCGAGTTGTTTCATTTTCTCGGCCTTGGCGGCGACTGGGCACGAAGCAGCGTCCTTCTTGGCGGCGACTGCTTTGGCAGCTTCAGGGCAGCATTCGGTTTTTGCAACCGTAGTGCATTCGCCCTTGGCGGCGGTTTTGTTGGCCTTGTTTTCTCCCGCATGCGCAGCAACGGCGCATGCAGCCAGTGTGAGTGTGAACAACAGTTTCTTCATAGGTGACGGTTGATCTTACACCAGTTCAGACACCTTGGTCAAAGCCTCGTTCAATTTGGAAACGTCCTTGCCACCACCGCGCGCGGCGTCGGGTTTGCCTCCCCCTTTGCCGCCAACGATTGGGGCAATGGCCTGGATGATTTTGCCGGCCTGCACTTTGGAGGTGAATTCCGGA
>DASPKX010000052.1:0-6044 GCA_035627835.1 Candidatus Methylomirabilota bacterium | reverse complement strand
AGGCCAAGGGTGTGGTTGCCCGCCGTAAGATCCAGGTAAGTGGTGATCTCCGCAACGAGTCCTGGATTGATGCTCGGATCCAAGCCGGGGAACGGCTTGTCCGCGGGGAAGTTGATGGGTGTGCTGGAGTCGGGCGCCAGCTCAAACCAATTGATCACGCCGGGCTCAATGATTGGGGCGCCTTTCCAGGCTTCGCCGCCGGTGAAGTCCAGCTCATTGAGATAGGCGGTGTCACTGCCTTCCGGCTTGAGTTCGCCTGCCAACTGCGTTTCAGCGCGAGCGGCAGCGGTGAAGCGGTTGGGGGTGAGTTGTTCGGTTGAGAGTTCGGCGGCAGCGCGCTGAAGTGAGGCGAAGACAAACTCCTCGTTGGTGATGGCGTTGTGGCCGAGTTCCGGGAGATCTTCGGTGATCTGCCGATGGAAATGGTCCCGAGCGCGGAGATGAAAGCGTCGGAGCGTGGTGAGATGAATCTTGAGCCCAAAGCCTTCGGGCGGCTCGGCAGCGACGAGTTCCAACACTCGTTTGGCAGGGTAACATTCGAGCCAGTCGTAGAGTTGCTCCTGCTGGTCAGCGGAGAGGGAGTTAAGAACGCTTTGATTATTGAAGCGAATGGGTGGGTTCATGGTTGATGGATTCGGTTTTGTCATGAGAGGGGGGGTGCTTAGAAAAACGGGGGTAAAATCGTGTTTATCGTGTCTTGCCTAAGAAAAAACGTGTTTTTAGGTCAGTGAAAACGTGTTTAAAAGGTGTCCCAAACGTTTTTCGCTGCGCGGGAACGAGACGCGTCATCCGCAGGTGGCGCAGATTTTCGCAAATTGCCAGAAAGGCCTTTCCCGCAGAGCCGCTAGGAGAACAGAAAAGATTTTCCGCGGAGACGCCGAAGCGCGGAGGAAAGCAGATGCTGCCAAAAGGGAACGGAAAGGGGACGAGCAGGCGATGCGGTCGGCAGATGGCGCGGATTTCCGCAGATAGTCTGAAAGGCTTTTCCCGCAAGCCGCAGAAGGGGCAGGCGATCGAACCAGGAAGGGGAGAAAGGGCGCGACGGCCAGACAGCAGCCAAGCGGCTGAAATTCAGCGGTGGTGAGGTTCCATTTTTCAACTTTCATGAGGTGAGCTTGGAGGCAGGGGTCCGACACAGGATGTCGGACCCCTCCAGAAAGTTTGGAAAAGTTTCAGGATGGCCTGAGAATCGAAAGTCGAAAGGGATAGTACCGCGGAGCAGCAGAGACCTCAACGTCCCTGAATCGCGATGGGGCCATGGGAGAGATTGACCGACATGAAACCTCCCGTGTGGGAGCTATCAGGGCCTTGGCTCAAACCGTGTGTGGGCCAGGGCCCATTTTCTTTGCTCATGAGGCTTTCGGGGAAGGCACCGATGCGCCTCGGCGTCTTATTTTGTTAAGCTTCGCCAGCAATGAACGCGTTCGAAACGCTGCCTCCGTTTAGCCCCAAAGGGTTCCTGCACGTCATCACGGAGACTCCCAAGGGCTCGCGTAATAAATATAGCTACGATCCCGCGCTTGGGCTCTTCCGGTTAAAAAAGGTTCTCCCGGTCGGAGCCGTTTTCCCGTTCGATTTTGGGTTTATTCCCGGCACGGTGGGTGAGGATGGTGATCCGCTGGACGTGCTTATTCTCATGGAGGAACCCTCTGTCCCTGGCTGTTTGGTCGAAGCGCGCCTGATTGGGGTGATAGAGGCTTCACAAAAGAAGGATGGCAAAACCGTCCGGAATGATCGTTTCATTGCCACGGCGCGGAAAACAAAGGGTGTTTGCCGGCCTGCGAATATTAAAGACCTGAGCGAAGATATGCTCGGGCAGATTCAACATTTCTTCATTTCGTACAACCAGATCGAGGGGAAAGAGTTCAAGATACTGCGAGTCTCCGGACCTGATTTGGCGAAACGGATGATCGAGAACTCGCCCGCCAAGCGCGCTTAAGGCCGACATTGCCGCAACGAAGTGGAAAGCCACGCGTGCAACGCGAGCCAGCCGACGAAGTTGGCAGGGAGGAATAAGCAGAATGAAGCCATATCCTTGAATGGGCTCTCAAGCGTGATGCCCGCAGCTAAAATCCAGCCTGGCGCGCCCAGAACGAAGGCTGTTGCGGAGAGCCATGCCCCCGCGATGCCCCAGGTCGCAGGGATGACGGAGGAGGCGAAGCCAAGGCTGACGGCTGCGACCTGAGTTGCGCTCGCCCAGGCAACGGCTGCTTTGTTCGAGTTTAAGGAGGTTTCCACGGTTCGACTCCTTCCACTGTTCAAACTGCCGGTCCTGAGCTGAGAGTCTTCGGTCGTCGCGAGACACGCACGGTGGGGAATTCCCCAGGCTCGGGGCTCCCGTTCACCACGGCGGTTGTCTCGGCTTTGGCGATAAACTCCATCTGTGATCGGCGTCGTCGCGCGCCACGACCGGCAGTGCATCGCCTGTAAGTCCCATCAGGCCGGAGGGTGTACGCATTCGCGTTATCCTGGAGCTGCAAGGCCAAGATCTCATCTGCGATGCGGCCGGCGGCGAGTGGATCCTCCACTGGAAAAGCAATCTCCACTCGGCGGAGGAGGTTGCGAGGCATCCAATCCGCGCTCGTGAGAAAGACCTTTGGATCAGCCCCGTTCTGAAAGCACCAAATTCGGCTATGCTCGAGGAAGCGATCCACGATGCTGCGAACTCTGATGTTGCTGCTGATCCCAGGAATGCCTGGCCGCAAACAGCAGATGCCGCGCACGATGAGTTCGATTCGGACGCCAGCTTGAGAGGCGCGGTAGAGCGCCTCGATGACCGTACGCTCCACGAGCGAGTTCATCTTAGCCACGATTCGGGCTGGCCGTCCCCGGCGCGCGTTCTCGATTTCTGTCTCAATCATCTGGAGGAGGCGGCTGTGCATGTCAAAGGGGGCAACCAGCAGCTTCCGCATCGTCTGAAACTGGCAAATGCCGGTTAGCAGATTGAACAGATTCGTGACGTCCTCGCCGAAATCGGCCCGGCAAGTGAAATAACTGAGGTCGGTGTAAAACCGCGCGGTCGTGGGGTTGTAGTTTCCAGTCCCGAGATGAACGTAACGACGGATCTCAGCATCCTCCCTGCGAACGATCAGGCAAACCTTGGCGTGGATTTTGAAGCCGACCAAGCCGTAGACGACATTTACCCCCGCTTCCTCAAGCTGCCGAGCCCAGGAAATGTTGTTAGCTTCGTCGAACCGCGCGCGCAGCTCCACGACCGCAGTCACTTGTTTCCCGTTGCGGGCCGCATTGATCAAAGCAGTGACGAGGCGACGATCGCCACCAATGCGATAGAGCGTCAGCTTAATGGCGAGCACTGCGGGATCAATCGCTGCCTTCTCCACAAACTCCACGACACTTTCGAAAGTTTCGTAGGGGTGATGGAGCAGGACGTCCCGTTCTCGAATCGCGCCGAAGATATCCGTTTTCCCGCGCAGCAACGGCGAAGGTCTTGGCACGAATGGTCGGTCGCGCAAGGTGGGCGAATGAGACCCCTCCAGAATCCCGAGCAAACGCGTCGGGTTCAGAGGCCCGTTAATGATGAACAGGTCGTCGCGTGAGAGGTTAAATGTGCCAAGCAGCGCCGCGCGCACACTTTGCGGGCAATCCCGCTCCACTTCAAGGCGCACCGCTGCTCCGCGGCGGCGGTTGTGCAGCTCGGTCTCAACTGATTTCAGCAGGTTAGGGCTATCTTCCTCGTCGATGTAAAGTTCGCTGTTGCGGGTGAGCCGGAATGGCCAAAAGCCCTCGATCTCCGTCCCCGGGAAGAGGTCGCCAAGGAAGTGCCCGATGACATGCGCGAGAAATATGTAATCGCGCGGCTTCGAGGCTGCGCGCGGAAGAGACACCAGCCGAGGGAGAACGCGGGGCACCTGCACAACCGCAAGATGCCTATGGCGCTGGCCCTTAGCAGTCGACAGCACCCTGACGATGATGTTGAGCGAACGATTAAGAATCTGCGGAAATGGATGGGCTGGATCAATCGCCATCGGCGTAAGCACCGGTCGAACTTCCTTGTGGTAAAAGGCATCGAGCCAGGCCAAGTCCGAGTCTGAAAGCTCTGCGACTCGCAGGAAACGAATGCCATGCCGGGCGAGCGCGGGGCGAAGCTCACGGCCCCAGCAGCGGCTCTGCGCGGTGACCATGCGTCGCACGGCCAGATTCACTGCTGCGAGCGTTTGCGCGGGCGTCCGGCCATCCGCGGAAAGCTCGGTGTTGCCGCTCTCAACCTGCTGCTTTAAACCCGCCACGCGAACCTCGAAGAACTCATCCAGGTTCGAACTGCTGATGCAGTAGAACTTCACCCGCTCGAGCAAAGGAGTCCGGGTGTCCAGAGCCTGCTGCAGGACCCTTTGGTTAAAGGCCAGCCAGCTCAGTTCACGGTTGATGTAGTGCTCGGGCTTAAAGGGCTTCACCGCAATATTCATGGGGCAGGGCGCTGCCTGCTTTTTTCCAGGGCGGTCACCGCTGCTCCGGTGATGCCCGCATTGTCGCCCAGCGATGAAGCGAGAATCGATTTCTCTCGATAGGTGTGCGGCAGCGCATGGTCCTTTGCGACCCGGGCAATGTCATCCATCATTTCCTCGGCCAAAGCCTCGATCACCCCGCCGCCGAGCATGATCACTTCCGGGTTCAACAAGTGAAACACGTTTGCGGCCACAATGCCGATATGCTCCGCAGCCTCGCTAACAATCTGTTGGACGAGCTTATCCCCCTTGCGAATGGCGCGCCGGAGGTCGCCGCTGCGAAGATCACGTAAATCCTTGCCCACCGTTTGGGTGAGCAAAGTTTCTTTGCCCTCCTTCACAGCCACGTGAATCCTTTGGAATATAGCGCGGCGACTGGCGAGGGCTTCGAAGCATCCTTTATTGCCGCAACTGCACTTCGGCCCCTCAGGCTGCAGCACCATATGGCCGATTTCGCCGGCTGTGCTTCCGGCGCCTTGAAAGAGCTGCCCATCTATGACGAGGCCCCCGCCGATGCCTGTGCCGACAAAAATGGCCACCATGTTCCGTGGCTTTGATTTCATCTCCGCCACATACACGCCGCGGGTGGCTATCTGGCAATCGTTGCCGATGAACACCGGAACGCCCAGCTCCGCTTCCAGTTCCTTTTGCAGCGGCACATTCTCCCAACGCAAATTGGGCGCGTAAACGACACGCCCGGCCTCTTCATCGATCACCCCTGGCGCGCCAATGGCGACTGCGCGCACATCCTTGAAGGAGAGGTCCGCTTCATCGGCAGCGTCGCGCGCGCAGCGAGCCACCCGCGCAATGACATCCTTCACGCCGCGTTCGGCTTTGGTGGTCAGCTTCGATTTGGCGAGACATTTGAGGGAAGGAGTGAAGATTCCCGCCAGGATTTTCGTCCCGCCGAGATCCACGCCAATGACGTGTTCAGCTTTTTGGTTAGGTTCAGCCATACGGACGCACCAAGCCGCATCCTCTCGACCTCATGTTACACGGCTGTGACGGATGAGTGACGATTGTGAAACATGGGCTCGATCGCTTCCCTCGGCCGCAGGGGATTTAGGCTGGTTGGCGGCGCCCCTCACTCCGATGCCAATTTTCTCAATTGTGACTTAGCCGCGATGAATCCGGCGCCTGCTTACGAAAATCTTTCGCGCATGGAACGCGAGCGCACGACGCGCTTGGTTCTCCAACACGCGAATTATAAACCACCATAGGTATGTCTTTCCAAAACGAAATCTCTGAGCAAGCCATGCGCGGCGTTAACGACGCGCCTAACGACACTTTGCAAGACGTGCTCCGCCGCCAGTATAGCAGACGCCAACTGCTGAAGAACGCAGCTCTAGCAGCTCCGGGCGTTATTCTGTCTGGCCGCCTGCTTGCGGCTTCAGATGCATATGCAGCCCAGCAGGCCAAAGCTGCATCTGGCCATCCTGCTGATCTCGGGTTTGAGCCGATCAGCCTGACGAAGGTTGATGACGTTATTGTCCCTGAGGGATACGGGTACCAAGTTGTGCTGCGCTGGGGTGACCCCCTCCTTCCCGGCGCGCCGGAGTTCGATGCCCACCAGCAAAGCAA
>DASPKX010000051.1:0-16168 GCA_035627835.1 Candidatus Methylomirabilota bacterium | reverse complement strand
AACCGCATCCAGTTCACGCCGGACCTGATGCCTTCGGATATCACGGGGACGGACATTCTTCAGGAAACCGATGTTCCGGGACGACGGGCGTTCGTGTTCGTGAAAGGCCCCGTGTTCTCGAACATCATTCTGGCGGACGAGATCAACCGCACGCCGCCGAAGACTCAGTCCGCGCTGCTGGAGGCGATGGCTGAACATCGTGTGACGGTTGCTGGAAGGCACTTTCCCCTGCCCTCGCCGTTCTTCGTGCTCGCGACGCAAAATCCGATTGAGCAGGAAGGGACTTATTCGCTGCCGGAAGCGCAGTTGGATCGGTTCATGTTTTTCATCCATGTGGATTACCCGACGGTGGAGCAGGAGCGGCGGATCGCCCGGGAAACCACCGGCGGGAGCCCAGCAGCTTTGCAAAAGCTGATCAATGGGCCGGAAGTGCTGCACTTCCAAGAGGTCGTTCAGCGGGTGCCGGTGCCCGATCACATTTACGACACGGCCGTCGATCTCGTTCGCAAATCGCGGCCGCGCGGCGAGGAGTCGCCGGATTGGCTGAAGAAATGGGTGACCTGGGGCGCAGGCCCACGGGCGATTCAATATTTGATTCGCGGCGCAAAGGCTCACGCGGTGCTGCATGGAAGCTATCTGGTCCGCATGGAGGATCTGGAAGCGGTCGCGGCGCCAGTGCTGACGCATCGAATTCTGACAAATTTCCAAGCCCAAGCTGAAGGTGTGACAAGCGGGTTCATCATCGACCGTTTGCTCGCGGAAAGCCGCGGAGAACCGCAACGTGCCTGAGAGTCGCCCGCTTTTAGATCCAGCAGTCCTGGCTCGGTTGATGGCGCAGCAATTAAGCACGCCGCTGCCGATGGAAGGATCTGTCTCCGGCCTGCACAAAAGCCCCCATCGCGGCTCAAGCGTGGAGTTTGCGGAGTATCGCAATTACGCGCCGGGCGACGACATTCGCCGGTTGGATTGGCGCGTGTTTGGCCGCACGGACCGCTTCTACATGAAGGAGTTCGAGGCGGAGACGAACCTGCGGGCGTACTTCGTGCTCGATTGCAGCGGCTCGATGAACTTCGGCGAAGGGGAGAACACGAAGCTTCGCCTCGCGCAGCGGATGATCGCCACCCTGGCTTATCTGCTCGTGAACCAAGGTGACGCCGCGGGGCTAATCAATGCGGCTGAGAAAACGATTAAGGAGCTTCCGCCTCGCCGCAATCCAGCCCATCTCCAAACGATCATGGAGACACTGGAGAAGACGAAAGCGAGCAACACCACGGGGCTTACCGGCGCGCTTCATGAATTGGCTGAGAAGGTGCGGCAACGAGCGTTGGTGTTGATTTTCTCCGACCTCTTTACTGAGCCGGAGGAGATGCTGAGCTGCATTCAGCATTTGCGTTATCGGAAGCACGATGTCGCGGTGTTCCACATACTTGATCGCGCGGAGTTGGAATTTAAATTTGATCGGCCGGTTCGCTTTGTGGACCTGGAAAGCTCCTTCACGCTGATCACCGAGCCTTCGATGATACGCGATGAATACCTGCGGCAGTTCGGCATATTCCTCGAACATGTGAAACGTGGTTGCCGCGAGTTCAAGGCGAGTTACCGGCAAGTAGTCACGGATCAGGATTATGAACGGACACTTGCGGATTTTCTTGTGGAGCGAGCCCGTGCGTCCGCGGCAGGAGCGGTGTAAAGAATGACGTTCCTGCAGCCATTCATCCTTTGGGGATTGCCCCTGATCCTGCTGCCGATTGTCATTCATTTGCTCAATCGCCTGCGGCACCGTTCGCAGCCCTGGGGGGCGATGCGCTTCCTGGTGGCGGCGACGCGCAGCTCTGTGAATCGCGCGCGGCTGAAGCAATTTCTGATTCTGACTTTCCGCACGCTGGCAGTGCTGGCGCTGATTCTGTTCTTGAGCCGCCCACTGACAGGCGGCTGGCTTGGCTGGGCGTTTGGCGGAGCGCCTGACACCATCCTTCTGCTGTTGGATCGCTCGGCCTCCATGGAAGCGACGGCGGTTGGGACCGGCGAAAGCAAGCGGTTGCAGGCGCTGCGATTGTTCGAACGGGCTTTGGCTCCGTTCGAAGGGCGCTCGCAACTGGTGGTCATTGACAGCGCCACGCGCACACCGACGGAAGTTGGCGCTGGAGGTTTGATGGGGTTGCCGGTGACCGCGGCGTCCGACACAGCGGCGGATCTTCCGGGGCTGGTTCAAAGCGCGGTGAATTACCTAGTTGATAATCGTGCTGGGACGGCGGAGCTGTGGATTGCGAGCGATTTGCAGGGCTCGAACTGGCAGCCAGATGATGCGCGTTGGAAATCGCTCTCCGCTCAGCTTTCTTCATTGCCGCAGAAAGTGCGGGTGCGCCTGTTAAGCCTGGATGGGGCGGCGCCGGATAACGTCTCCGTGTCATTGCGCGAGCTTTTTCAAAGGCGTCGCGGCAACGAGCGTGAGTTGCGGTTGGTGTTTGATGTTGCGCGGGTGGAGGCGGGCAATGCGCAAACTGTTCCGGTGAATGTGGCTCTCGGCTCGTCGAGCGCGACAATCGATGTGCCAGTCGAAGGAGCGAGCGCGCGTCGGCGGCATGCCATTCCATTGGGCGGAGCGCGTGATGGGTGGGGAAGCATCGATATTCCAGCGGACAACAACAGCCGGGATAACAAAGCTTACTTCGCGTTTGCTCCGGATCAGGGAGCGAATTCGCTGGTGGTCACGGCTGATGCAGCGTCGGCTCGCTTTTTGCAATTAGCTTCCACTCCCTTTTCGCAGAGCGGGAAAGCGAGCGTGGTGAATCCATCGGGCTTTGGCACTGCGCCGCTGGAGGATCATGCGTTGATTGTGTGGCAAGCGGCGCTTCCTCAAGGAAGCGCAGCGGCGAGGATCGAGCAGTTCGTGAATGAAGGTGGTGTGGCCGTTTTCTTTCCGCCTGGGGACGGCGCCACGAATCAGTTCCTCGGATTTAGCTGGGGTGCGGCGGAAACCGGGACGAACACGGTTCCGAAGTGGACGCAGGAAGAGGGGCCTCTCGCCAACAGCGATGAGGGGCTGATGCTTCCGTTGAGCATTGCCACGTTTACGAAATGGCAGCAGTTGCAGGGGCCAGGCGCGACGCTGGCAAGCTTTGCGGATGGCTCGCGATTTTTGGTGAGGCAGACTTTAGGGCGTGGGGAGGCTTTCTTTGTGAGTTCGCTGCCAGACCCTGGCTGGTCCAGCTTGTGGGAAGGGCCGGTGCTTGTGCCCGCGTTGCAGCGGATGCTCCAGAGTGGAACGCGGCGGCTTCAAAGCGCGCGGATGCTGGCTGCTGGCGAAACGGTGGGACTGGATCTGACGAAGCGTTGGGAGAGCCTGGACTCGCCCGGTCAGAAGGATGTTCGATTGCACGCCGGCGTCTATCGCGCGGGAACGGAGATGGTCGCGGTGAATCGGCCCGAACGTGAGGACGCGCCCGAGGCCATAGACTCAGCGACGGCATCAGCGCTGTTTCAACCGCTCGCTGTGCAAAGTCTCGGCCAGTCGGTCGCACGAAATGAACGGATGCAAAGCGAGCTTTGGCGGTTGTTCCTTTTGGGCATGCTGTTATTCCTGCTCGCGGAAGGATTTTTGATCCTGCCGGATAAGCGGGTTGCGGCTCCTGCCGGGCGTCCGATCCCCTCACCCATGGCACAACCAGCGGGAGGGCCTGCGCGATGAGTGGCTGGTCTTTCGCGGCCTCCTGGCCGGTGATCCTGTTGGGTGTGGTTGTCTTCCTTGGCAGCCTCACGTTGAGCGCGATTCACATTACGCGGTCGCGGAGAGCCCCGCGCGTGATTGCGTTGGAAGGGCTGCGCACGATTGTGGTTGCGGCATTGGTGTTCACGCTGCTGAGGCCTGAACATGTGCGGCAGGTTCATCGCACCAATCTGCCAGAAGTGGCGATTCTTTATGACCGCTCCGGGAGCATGGAGACGAAAGATCTGCTTTCTTCGAACGCGGTGCTGAGCCGGGCGGAGTGGCTGACGAATAAGGCGCGGCAGGAATTCTGGAAACCTTTTGAGGGCAAAGCAAAGGTGCTTCACCTGGATATGGCCGCAGGGGGCAAGACCAACGCGGTGGTGGATGGAACTGATTTGGCGACTCCGCTGGACCAGTTGCTGCAGCGGCAGGATCGGTTGAAGGCGGTGCTGATGCTGACGGATGGTTCGTGGAATTACGGGCCGAATCCCATTGGGCCCGCGACCCGGCTGCGGGAGCAGGAGGTTCCGATCTTTTCCGTGGCGGTCGGGCGTGAGCAACAGTTGCCGGACATTGCATTGGAAAATGTGCTCGCGCCGTCTTACGGGCTATTCGGCGAGCAAATCTCCATTCCATTCCGCGTTCGCAACACCTTGCCGACTGAGGCGAAGATCACGCTCGAGTTGATGGCGACGAATCGTGAGGAAGCGCGCCGGGAACTTACGTTGCCGCCAAACAGTGAGATATCGGATGCGATTCTCTGGTCGCCGCGCGCGGTGGGAGACGTGGACCTGACATTGCGCTTTGCGCCCGTTCGCGAGGAGAAGCTGGTGGACAATAACGCGAAGAATTTCCGGATCAATGTGCGGGTCGAGAAGTTGAACGTGCTGGTGATCGATTCGCTGCCGCGCTGGGAATATCGCTTTCTGAGGAACGCTCTGGCTCGCGATCCGGGCGTGGAGGTGAACTCGATTTTGTTCCACCCGAACATGGGCGTGGGGGGTGGGAAGGGTTATCTGCCAGCGTTTCCGTCGAGCAAAGATTTGATCTCGAAGTATGATGTGATTTTCCTGGGCGACGTGGGGCTTGGGGAAGGTGAACTGGCGACCAAAGATCTTGAGCTTATCCGCGGGCTGGTTGAGCAACAAGGAAGCGGGCTTGTCTTTCTGCCTGGGAGGCGTGGCCGTCAGTTAACGCTCGCGGATAGTCCTTTGAAGGATCTGATGCCAGTGAATCTGGAGACAAATAAGCCAGGCGTGCACGTTCAGAATGAGGGGAGCTTGCTTTTGACCGCGACCGGCAAAGGGCATTTGCTCACGCGCTTTGACGCTTCGGAGAATCGGAATGACGAGCTTTGGAAACTGCTTCCTGGGTTCTTCTGGTCAGCTGCGGTAGAGCGGAATCGACCGGGATCGGAAGTGTTGGCAGTTCATTCGGGTCTGCGGACAGCTTCTGGGCGCATGCCGCTGCTGGTGTCGCGGCCATTCGGCAGCGGGAAAGTGGTGTTCATGGGGAGCGACAGCGCCTGGCGTTGGCGTCGCGGCGTCGAGGACCGTTACCATTATCGTTTCTGGAGCCAGGTAGTGCGGTGGATGGCGCATCAAAGGCATCTCGCGGCTCGGCAAGGGGTTCGCCTCACTTACAGCCCGGAAACACCGAAGGTGAATGATCCGGTGTTTTTGCAAGCCACGGTGCTCGATGCGAGCGGCTTCCCGTTGGAAGACAAACTGGTGCTAGGACAAATCACAACTCCATCAGGCCGCAGCGAAGCTCTTGAGTTCAACGCGATGGAAGGGGGTTGGGGCGTTTTCAAGACGGACTACACGCCACGGGAATTCGGCGCCTACAAAATTGCGGTTGGCGCTGAGGGCAACCCGCGGAGGCTTGAGGCGACGGTGGAAGTCACACGCCCGGCGCTGGAGAAGCTTGGCCAGCCAGTGAACATGGGGCTGCTGAAGGAATTGGCAGACATCACCAAAGGCGCAGTGGCAGCCCCGGAGAAGCTGGAAGAATTGGTGCGGCAGATTTCCCTGCTGCCAGAGCCGAAACCGATGGAGCGGCGGCTGCGGCTGTGGAGTCATCCGGTGTGGGGCGGCTGCCTCTTGCTCGCGCTGGCAATCTATTGGACGGGCCGCAAACTAGCGGGCATGGTGTAAGCGCATGGCCGGGGAAGTTAGAGTTGATCTGCCGCAAAGCCTCGAAGCTCAATTCGCTGCGCTTCAGCAACGGCTTTGGCGGATCGAGACGCTCCGGACCGCAGCCCAGATCATCGCCCTTCTAGCGATTTCGTTCCTCGCGCTCTTTGTCTCCGACCGGCTCTGGAATACGCCGATGTGGGCGCGGTGGATCATCTCGATCGCTGGGGTCATCAGCGCCATTCTGGTCGGGGTTGCGTATGCGCGGCGTTGGTGGGTGCAGAAGCGGACGCAGCAGGAGTTGGCGATCTTTGTCCAACGCCGCTATCAGCGCCTGGGTGATCGGTTGCTCGGCATCGTGGAGCTTGCGCATGAGCACAAGCGGCCGCCGAATTTTTCGCCGGAACTTTATCGCGCGGCAATTGAGCAGGTTGCGGCTGAGGCCAACAAATTTGATTTCCCGCAGGCGGTTCCCACCACCTGGCTCCGCCGATGGGGCGGCCTCGCCGCGGTGGCGGCGCTGATCATTGTTGGGCTGCAAGTTATTCTCCCGCGGACCACTCTGGTCACGGCCTTGCGCTGGGCTCTCCCCTTCTCCGCTCAGGACCGGCACACGCTAGTCGCGCTCGAATCCCTGCCGAACGATTTGGTGGTGCCTCATGGCGAACCGTTTTCCATGTCGGTGAAGGTGAACTATCGGTCATTTTGGAAACCGAAGGTCGTGACTGCGCGGATTGCGGGCCAGCCCCCGGTGAGAGCGCAGGTGGAAGGGAGTGTGGCGCGCTTGCGGTTTCCGGGCCAAGTGCAACGCGAGTTGGTTCAATTGAAGGCTGGTGATGCGACGGGAAGGTTTGAGGCCCTTCCAACACATCGGCCAGCTCTGCGCGCGCTCACTGCGACAGTCACTCTTCCAGAGTACCTTCACCACCCTCCGCAAACGCAGAATAGCCAAAGTGGCGCGCTGCTGGTGTTGGAGGGGAGCAAGGTGGCGCTGCAGGGGAGCATCAGCAGAAGGATCGTGCACGCCAGTCTTTCGACGCCGGATGGAGGGGTTCAGGAATTGGCAGTGACGAACAACACCTTTACCACCCCACCCCTCGATGTGGTTGAATCCCGCGAGGTGATGCTTAAGTGGCGCGATGAATTTGGGTTGGAAGCGGTGGCTCCCTGGAAATTAGCCATTCAGACCACAAAGGACGCTGGGCCAACTGCTGAGTTGGTGGATGTGCCCCGGGATTTGGCTATTCTTCACACGGAGAACCTGGAGCTTAAAACACTTGGCCGAGATGACTACGGTGTGGCTTCAGTTGGATTGCTTTGGACTCCGCCTTCGGACGGCTCCACGAACGCTCCGGAGCCGAATAACATTCGCATAGACGCGGAGGGCTTCGACAAGCGTGAGCTTCAGGAAACTTTCAGCTTCAGCCCAGCGATCATGAATATTCCGCCGGACACCGTGGTGGATGTCTCGGCCTACGCTGTGGATTACTTCCCGGACCGCGCGCCCGTGCAGTCGATTGTTTATCGCATCCATGTGCTCGGGAATGCCCAGCATGCGGAGATGGTTAGGCAACGGCTGGATTCTTTAGCGGTGCAACTCGAAGAGGTGGCCCGGCTGCAGGAGAAAGTGGCCGCGGAAACGGCTCAGGCGCAGGACAACCCGAACTTATCCGAAGCGGAAGCGGGGAAGAAGATCGATGCACTCCAGGAGCAGCAACGGCAGGCTCAAAGGAACCTGGAGCAGCTTGCGGAGGAAGGCGCAAAAACATTGCGTGAAGCTCTGCGCAACCCCGCCTTCCCATCGCAGACGTTGCAGGAGTGGAGCAAGCATTTGCAGCAGATGCAGCAGGTTGCGAAAAACGAAATGCAGCAATCCTCCCAGAGCATGTCCGAGGCGAAGAATTCGGCGCAAAAGCGCTCCGAGAACCTGGCAGCGTCAGAGGAAAAGCAGCAGGAGGCGCTGCAGAAGCTGCAGGAGCTGCAACGGAAGATGCAGAACAGCATGGATGATTTGCAAGCGCTGACGTTATCCGAGCGGCTCCGAAACCTGGGTGGCGCTGAGCAAGAGATTAGCGACGGGTTGAAGAAGCACATTGCCGAAACGGTGGGCCTGCTTCCTGGTGAACTTCCGGCCCGCTTTAAGCGGATCAACACGAATCTCGCTGAGAACCAGGCTGAGGCGCAGACCACGGCGAAGGAGTTGCAAGACGAGATCAGCCGCTTTTACGAGCGCACGCAGAAGACCAATTACGGCGCCGTGTTCAAAGCGATGACGGAACTTAAGGTGACGGATGAGCTTGAGCGCATGCGCGGGCTGATTAACGAGAACATCGGCATGGAAGCGATGCAGGATTTGAATCGTTGGTCCACCCAACTGCTCGCATGGGCCGAGCTGCTGGAACCGCCAAAGAGCGATGGTGAATCGGGCGGCGGCGAAGGCGCCGGACAGGAGGATGAGCTTTCGAAAAAGGTGATGCAGGAACTGATCGCGTTGCTGCGCCTGCGTGAGGCGGAGATCAATGTCCGTGAAAAAACGCGCCTGGTCGACAAGGACAAAGAACACGAAGCGGCGCACGCTGAGCAGGTGAAGATTCTTCAGAGCGGCCAGTCGCAGATCCTTGAAGTGCTCCAGCAAGTTCGGGCTGAGAATCCGCTGGCGATGGTGGACCCGGCGTTGAAGGCCGCGGAGGACCAGATGTATCAGGCGCAATCGCTCTTGAACGATGCCAACACCGGCAAGCCAACCACGGACACGCAGACCCGCGCGGTGGAAGCGCTGACCGACGCCATCAACTTGATCAACGAAAACGCGAAGCGTCCGAAGCCTGGCCAGCAACAGCAGCAGGAGCAACAACCAACAGCGGAAGAAATGGCTTTCTTGATGCAGTTGATGCAGCAAGGCCAAATGGGGATGCAATCGGGAATGACGCCGGGCGGCAGCATGGCCGGGGGAACCACCGACCGCGCGAACACCCAGGCCACTGGCAATGCCGATGGCACGACCGGCCCAGAACGATCGGTGAACCGGGCGAGCGGATCAACTGCCAACACGCCGGTGGAATTCCGCGAAGCCCTTCAGCAGTACTTCCAGGCTTTGGAAAAGGCGCAGTAAGCGGGGCGCCTACTTTGGGGCCACCGAACCACCTTTGACGTCGTAGCACCAAAGGCTGCCCAGCTCGCGGACGTACAAGCGACCGTTGGCGAGGGCCGGGTAAGCCCAGGCTTTGGAGTTGCCGCGGTTGGGCGGCTCTGGCGGAGCGAACCTCCCCTTCTCCTGATATCCCTGCGGAGTGGCTTCCACTAAAGCGACTTCGCCATTTTCGCCGCGCAGGTAAAGGTGGCCATTGGCAAACAACAATGAAGCGGCGCCAATAGAGCGGTCTTCCCATTTGACATCGCCTTTGAGGAAATCGAGGCAGAGCAGTGAATTGCCGGCCGCGCCGTAAAGCTCATTGCCCACCTTGACCGCGCCGCCAATCGCGGAAGGCACTTTCGAGCTGTGGTACACGGGCTCGACCTTGAACGTGTCTCCTTCTTTGACCAAGCGGATCAGCCCCCCGCCACCGCGATTGGAGGCGACGAAGACGTAATCGTCGTGGACGATCGGGGTGGGAATATTCGCAGGGCTTCCCTGGGCAGGACGGTCATGGCGCCAGAGGAATTTGCCGGTCTCAGCCTCAATGCCGACGACACCCTTCTCGACGAATTGCACGTACTGTTTCACGCCACCGGCCTTGCTGATGACGATGGATGCGTAGCCGGCCTTGTCGCCGCCCGGCACCGCTGCTTTCCAAATAACCGCACCGGTGTTCTTGTTGAATGCCACCAGGGTGGCATCGGGCCCGCCCGGTGTGCAGACGAGCTTCTCACCATCCACGAGCGGTGATTCCGCGTAGGCCCACTTGCCGTATTGTCCGCCAAAGTCCTTGCGGACGTTCTTTTGCCAACGAGCTTTGCCCGTCTTCCGATCCAGGTTGGCGACTTCGCCATCCGAACTCATGACATAGACAGCGTCCCCCTCGACAGTGGCGGAGGACCGGGAGGCTGGATAAGCGGGTTGTTGCTTAGGCTCGCCCACCGGCCCGAGTTTCGTGGTCCAAATAGTCTTGCCGTCGGTTACAGACAGGGCGCGCACGTATTCGTTCTCCAGCCCCTCGTTTGCGAGGATGAATAACTCCTGGCCCGCAACTACGGGGCTTGAATAGCCCGCGCCGAGATCTTTGACGTGCCAGACAAGCTTAGGGCCTTCCTTCGGCCATTCCTTGAGCAAACCGCTTTCGCGGGAAATGCCGTCCCGTTGGTGGCCGCGCCATTGCGCCCAGTCATCGGCGTGGGAATGGGTGGCGAGCAGCGAGCCGGCCAACGCCCCGATAAGGAGGCCGAGTGTCATTTGCCTTCTGGATGTTTCCATAGTGATCCCCTGGCTTGAACTTAAGTTTCAGACGAAAGCCGGCGGGCGAAAGTTACGCCGACGGCGGGGGACAGGTCAGCACTTTACCGGCAGCGGTGGCTTATCGCACATGGTCCAGTAGTCAATGGTGAGCTTGATCATCCGCACCAGATCATCAAAAGCCGCCGGTTTGGTCATGTAAGCATTCGCTCCAAGAGCGTAAGCTTTTTTGACGTCTGCCTCCTGGTTGGAGGCGGAGAGCACAATTCTGGGAATCACGTTGCATTCGGGATGCTGCTGCAGCCACTCGAGCAGCTCGAACCCGTCCATGCCCGGCATCTTAAGATCAGTAATGAGCACGCGAGGGAACCGAAACTTTTGCCGGTCCTCATAAGGGTGCTCTCCTTTGAGATAGCGGAGCACATCCTCTCCATGGTTGCTGATGTGGAACGGGTTGTTCATTCCGACTTTGCGGAAGGCGCGCTGCAGTATAATCGCATCGTTCTCATCATCCTCAGCGATTAAAATAGGATAACCCTGATTCATTTCCCGAAGAGACTGTCGCAGAAGTAACTGCGGCTGACAATCAGCCGGGTGGCCCAAGCTGACCAACGTGCGCAGAAACCGACACCGCAAAGCAGCCAGTGGCTCCGGGTTTGCGCGAAAAGCATCACGGGTTTAGTTGTCAGCGACCATGGCATCGGGATTGCTTTTGAGGCTCGAATGGAAACGGTTGCCCCAGCTCTACCGCGACCGGGAGCGCACACCCTCGAGGCTGCGCTGCCCTCCGGCGTGGCTCTCGCGTCAATGACTTCAACGGAAGGCTGGGAGCAACAGCGAGAAATGTTCGCTGCGTTGCTGAAGTCGAATCCGGTGCCAGGGCTTCCGATGATAGAGTTGGAAGAGCATTTTCGGGGGATGCCGCCGTGGTACTGGACACGCATCACTGAAGCAGAACTCATTTGGGATTTGCAAGTGGTGCAAGAGCGCAGACGCAAAGCCGCTGCCCTGGATTATGCCGCCAGCGCGTTAGTCGTTGCTTTCCGCAACTACCCGGCGGATGGAAAGACGAAAGTGGTGATCTGCACGCAAGATCGGCTGGGATTGCTAGCTGAACTTGCCGGGTACTTTAGCGCGCTCCGCCTGAACATTAAAAAAGCGGAGGTTTACACACGGGCAGATGGCGTCGTTCTGGATGTCTTTTGGATCCAAGACGAAGCGGAACGGGGAACGATCGAACCCGAGCGGCTGAAGCACCTGACCTTTCTCATTGAGGGGCGGCTGGAGAACCCGCCGCGGTTCGCCTCGACGTGGGTCGGGCAGTCGCACAGGTTCGCGCCGAAGCTGGATCGCCAAAGAGGGGTCATTGCGATTGATAACGAAGCGTCAAACGAGTTCACCATTGTCTCAATTGCCGCTGAGGAGCGGCTGGGATTGCTGCATGACATTGTGGAGGTCTTTAGCGAGGCCGGCATGAACATTGTGGATGCGCAGATCAACACAATTGGGCTGGTGGCGCATGATGTCCTCCGGGTCACAGACAAAGATCAGGCGAAGATCACAGACCCTGCCCGCATTGCGGCGCTGCGCGAAGCTCTGGGTCGAGCAGTGGCGTGATCGCGGTGGGGATTAGTGTGCGCCCGTGAGCGACGCATTCCACTCTTCCACTGCGTCAGCTGGCGCGGAGCGCAACTCCCCGGCCTTATGACAAGCGGGGCAGTGGACCTGCCATTGAACTTCGTGGGCTAAAAAGCGAATCCCCGGCTGCCCGCCGCATTCGCAGGCTTCAGGGCAAAGCCGGCTTCCCGTTGCAGCATTCATATAGCAACTTAAGCCTGCTCGCGGCGGCTCGCAACTGACAGATCCCCTTCCCACGCAGAACCTTGTCCAGGATTGACGGTCGGGCGTCGCGGCGTTCAACTCGCCTGAACTCCATGGAACATTCGGGTAAAGGCTCGGTCGCGCGGCGATTCGCGGCGGATTACGGAATGCTTTTTGTGCTGCTTTTGCTGTGCGCTATTTTCACGGGCCTCACAGTGCAGGAGCAACGCCCGGTGGGAGCGGAGGCTGGGAAAATGGTGGCGAAGGCAGCCTCTTTGGAATTCAGAGACTCTCCTGTGCTCATCGTGGCGGGAACCGGCGTGGGTGACACGCAATTTGCAGAAGCGGCGCAGAAGGAGTTAACCGGGCGAGGCTTTAAGAAATCCGAAGCACTGCAAGGCGCACCATCCGACCTGCGCGAGCGCCTCATTGCATCCGCTTCGAAGGAGAGGATTGCCCTGCTGCTTTGCAGCTCCACTGCTGCGAGTTGGAGCGTGGTTCAACAGGCAGAGACGTTGAGCGGAAACTCGGAGGTGACAATCCTTCGACCCACTCCACACACCTGGCCTAACTTCCTCAAGCGGGACAACCTCCTGAACATTGCCAGCCAAATCTCAGTCATCGCGATTGTGGCGATTGGAATGAGCTTTGTGATTATCACGGGGGGCATCGATCTCTCTGTAGGCAGCTTGATTGCGTTATCGGCAGTGATTTGCACGTTGTGCATTCGTGAACTCTTTGGAGGGGCTGAGGCAGGCACAATCGGGCTCCTCCTTGCGGGGGCGCTCGCGATGGCAGGGTGCGCGCTGGCGGGTTTGGCCTCTGGAGCGAGTGTGGTGCTATTCGGCATCCCGCCGTTTATCGCAACGCTGGCGATGATGCTGGTGGCGAACGGCGCGGCCTTCCTGATGGCAAAAGGAGAATCGATCTACCAATTGCCAGAGGCTTTCGTGTGGCTTGGGCGTGGAGCAACCCTGGGGTTTCCGAATTCGGTCCTGCTGACGGTGGCCCTCTACATCGTGGCGCATGTATTTATGAAACGTCACGCCGCAGGCCGATACATGTATGCGATTGGGGGGAATCCTATGGCAGCGCGCTACTCTGGCGTTCCGGTGAAGCGCATCCTGCTGCTGGCTTACCTGCTGAGCGGAGCGCTGGCTGGGCTTGGGGGTGTCGTTATGGCGTCGCAATTAAAGAGCGGCTCCCCGACCTATGGGCAGATGTACGAACTTTACGTCATCGCGGCAGTCGTGGTGGGTGGAGCCTCGCTTTCCGGAGGGCAAGGGAAGATCTTTGGAACGCTCATTGGGGCGTTGATCATCGCGGTTATTCAGAATGGGATGAATCTAACCGGCATCGAGAGTTACACCCAGAAAGTTGTTCTCGGGCTGGTGATTTTAGCAGCCGTTCTTTTGGACGCACTGAAGAGGCGCGGCTTACGCGCCAGGCCTGCGGGAGAGGGTTGAGTCCCGCGCCTTTTCGAGGTTGCTGCGCTCGGGGATGCTGTGTTTGCGCCCACTGCTCCGATACCAGATGAACGCGAACAGAAGAATAAGAAGTGGTATGATCCAGAAGTACATGCAGCAAGGTACTCTTCCCTGGACTGACCTGCCTGTCTGAAAGGGTGCGCAGCATTAACCTGACGCGTATCCCGCGCTCCACGGCAGCTTGCCTGGGTGTTGACAACGCTTCTTGTTGCCACTCGAAAATTTTACCGCAACATTCTGCGCATCACGGTGTCTAACTTCCCAATCATGTGGCGTGCCCTTGGGCTTTTTGTGCTTATTGCAGCTATTTCCGTTGGCTGCACCGCAAAGCATTACCGCAAATCCGCGGACAAAGAAGCAGCGGCCATCATCTCCGAAAAGTCTCCCGCCGTGCCGAACATGGAGACGAATTTCACGATTGAACCGAAGTTAAAGTTCGCGCTGGATTCACTGCCGGTCAGCCGTGAGCCTGAAGAGGCTTTCGGCCCCGAGCGGAACTCGCAGGTAGGAGCGAGAATTCTGACGCTGGATCAAGCGTTGGACATTGCGGTCGATCAAAGCCGGCAGTATCAGAATCAGAAGGAGATCGTTTTCCTCCAGGCGCTCTCGCTCACGCTTGCGCGCTGGCGCTTCACACCGATCTTCCGTGCGGGCGGCTCCAGCGAATATCAAACCCGAGTGCTGGACGTGCAGGAGCAAATTGAGCGAATCACCGGCACGCAAATCATCCGCGAGAACACGGTTGTGCAGGAAACCCAGCACAATATCAGCAGCCGCGGAAGTGTGGGTGTGAATTGGCTGCTCCGCACAGGCGGCCGGTTGTCAGCGGATTTCACGACGGACTTCCTCTACTTCATAACTGGGAACAACCCATACAGCACGCGCTCCCGCCTCGCCGCCACCCTCTCGCAGCCTTTGCTCAGGGGAGCGGGATACAAAGTGGCCATGGAGAACCTCACCCAATCCGAGCGCGATGTGCTCTACGCGTTGCGGAACTTTGTGCAGTTTCGAAAAGCGTTCTCAGTGCAGGTCGCCTCCGCTTATTACAACGTTCTTCAAAACCGTGACACGATGCGGAACACCTGGCTTGGTTTGCAAAACTTTCGCCAAAACGTGGAGCAGGAAAAAGCCTTCGCGGCGGAAGGGCAACGCACCCAAACCTCGCTGGGGCAACTCCAGCAAGCAGAACTCAGCACGGAAACCCGTTGGGTGAGCGCAGTTCGTGCTTACAAAGCATCACTGGATCAGTTTAAGATCCTGATTGGCTTGTCCACGGACGCAAACATCGTCCTGGCTGAGGAAGAGTTGGGCCGCTTAAGCATCGTGCATCCAAATGTTGAAGTGACAAACGCTGTTCAAATCGCGCTCGCACATCGGCTGGATCTTTGGAACACGCGAGATGCGTTCGAGGACGCCGCGCGCGCGCGCGGAATTGCCAAGAATTTCCTGCTGCCGGAGCTGGACCTCGTGCTTCGGGGCGATGTGGAGAACAAGCCAGGGAACCGCCCGCTCGCGCTGGATTTTCAACGCGCGCGGTGGTCCGCTGGTGTGGACTTCGATTTGCCCATCGATCGCAAATCCGAGCGGAACAATTACCGCGCTTCGCTCATCGCGTATGATCGCGCGGGCCGTGAACTCGAACTCGCGGTGGATCAAATTAAGTTCGACGTTCAGGAAAATTGGCGCGCGCTCGACCAGGCCCGCCGAAATCACCAAATCGCGGTCATTGGCGTGGAGCTGAGCGAACGGCGTGTGGAGGAGCAGGAATTGCTGTTTGAGCTGGGCCGCGGCCAGGCTCGTGATCTCGTTGACGCCCGCCTCGATTTAATCAACTCCAGGAATCAACTCACTGCCGCCCTTGTGCAGCATACCATCGCGCGCCTCGAATTTTGGCGCGACCTTGGAATCCTGCATATTCGCGAGGATGGCAAGTGGGAGGAAGTGCAATATGTCCAAAACTAGTTCCGGCTCCTCATTCAAACGCGCTGCCATCGGCGCGCTGTTGGTCGTCGTCCTCGGCCTCATCGCATGGAAGTTCATGGGCGGCAAAGCTGAAGAAACGCAGACAGCGACCTTTGATGTCCGCCGCGGCAAGTTGCCCATTAACGTGATAACGGGCGGGAGCCTCGAAGCGCTGGAATCGCAGGAGGTCCGCTCGGAAGTGAAGGGTTACGAAGGCACGAAGATCCTGAGCATCGTTGAGGAAGGTTATCTCGTGACCGAGGAGGACGTGAAGAAAGGCAAGATTCTGGTCGAGCTGGACTCCTCCCAGATCAAGCAGAAGATCGTCCAACAAGACATCTCTTTCCAATCGACAATCTCGAGCCTCACAGAAGCGCAGCAATCGTACGACATCCAGCTCACGCAGAACAAAACAGACGTCAAAGCCGCGGAGCAAAAGGTTCGTTTTGCGATGATGGATTTGGAGAAGTTTTTGGGGGCGGTAGTCACAAAGGATGTGTTGAGCCAATTGCCTCCTGTTGAGTTGTCCACCAATTCTCACTCGAACCCGGTGGTTCCGGCCAACCCGGCGGGGCAACCCGCTCCTCCACCTGCGTTCAAAACAGTGGATGGCAAACCGGCTGCCGCAACGCCTTCCGCGGAAAAACCGTTTCTGCTGGCGGAA
>DASPKX010000050.1:0-68212 GCA_035627835.1 Candidatus Methylomirabilota bacterium | reverse complement strand
TCGGTAATTTGTCCGCGCGGCAAAGTCTCAGCCAATCCGGAACCCGAAACGAGAACCAGATGATTCGCGCTTTCGCTTTGGATCACTCCGCTCAGGCTGCGCCCATCCTTCAGCTCGACTTCGTAGCTGACGAACCGCGGCTCGATGACCGCGTTTGGATCCAGAATGTTCTTGAGCCAATACTCGGTGTCCTTCTGGCGAAGGGTTGCCAAATCAGGCCCGACGGCGCGGCCTGTTCCGTTGAGTGCGTGGCATGCGGCGCAGCTCTGAGCGAACACCTCTGCGCCGCGGGCGGGAACACCGGGAGTTCCGATTGCAGCTTTGTATTTGGTAATCACGTGGTCGCGGGCGGCGCTCACCTGCTCGGGAAACAACTTGTCAGTTAGTGATCGGACTTGGGCGTTGTCACTCTTGCGCAACTGGGTTCGCTGCGATAACGAAACCTCAGCGCGATCGAGGGTCCCGCTCTTAATCGCCTCCAACAGCGCCGATGCCCAGACATCCCGCTCCACCAGCAGGCTAAGAACATCCATTCGAGCAGCGGGCGAGGTTTGCTTCCAATTATCCAGCAGAGCACGGGCAACTGTGGGATTGGCACGCCGTTTCAAAGCTTGCAGGGCTGCCTGGCGCTGCCCGTCGGGGCTTCGTGCAAGCTGGGTCAGTGTCTCGAGATCACTTTCAGCGTCACTCAAACTGAGCAGAGCGATGGCGGCGTGTCGGTCTGCGGCGGCCGCGCTCTGGTGGAGGGCAATGTTGCGAGCCATCTCAAGTGCGCTCTCAAAGCGTTTGCGCTCCCCGGAGCCAGGGGGCAAAACCGAGGAAAGCTCCATTTGCCGCTGCTCAAGAGCAGTCAGAATTATGGCAAGCGACCGAAGGTCAGCCTTCCCCGATTCCGGGAGCGCCGCTTTGAAGGCAAGTAGAAAGGCATTGGGGTTGGAGGAGTGAAGAACGGTGGCGAGAAGCGGATTAACCCATTCATTGCGCAAGTTCGCGTCCGCGATTTGCAGCGCCACTTCCAACAAGGGCGCCGCATGTGGAAGTGCAGAACTCAGCACTGCGTTTCTCACTTCTGTGTTACTGCTCCATTTCTTCAGCAAAGCGGCGAGGATATCAGCGGCATCTTTGCTGTGAGACTCGCCCAACGTGTGCGCCAGTTGGCGCGCCACTAGCGGGGAATCGTCGCTGGCTAAAGGCCGGAGTTTGCTTAGGAATTGTTCATCAGCTTTCAGAAACGGCTCAGCAACACGAATAGCATGTTCGCGGATGCGGGGATCACGATCCTTTAACGCGGATTCAATAACTTCAGGGGTGATGCCATCTAAGCCTTCCAGAGCTGCGAGCGCTTGCACGCGCACTTGCGGCAGGGTAGAGCCGCTAGCGAGCTTGCGCAGACCAGGCGCGGCGTTGGTGGCTTTACGCGTGAGGATCTCAATGTGGACTCTATCTCGCTCGATGCCATTGGGGGTATCGAGCGCTGCCGCTAGATGGGTAGCATCCAGCCCGGTGAGATCGCGGATGGGACGCAGCTCAGCTCCTTTTTTCACCACGCGGTAAATACGGCCTTTGTCTGCACCTGCGCGGATGTCGATTTTTGACAGGCGCGCGGCTGGAATCCAGCGTGGGTGCTCGATCAGGAAGCGGTACATGTCGGCAATGTACAAAGCGCCATCGGGCCCTGGCCGCGCCTGGGCGGGGCGAAACCAATTGTCTGTGGATGTCAGAAACTCTGAACTGGTTTCGTCTTCGGCTTGGCGCGAGGTTATTGTGGCGTCGCCTTCAATGACGCGACGATGGACAAGATTATGCACCGCTTCGCAGGTGAAGGAGTTCGCGTAAAACTCCTCTCCAAGCAGCGTGTCGCGATATATGCCCAGGCCACACGCAGAGGTGACGCGGTTCACATGGTCGAGATCGTTGAAGCGCTCCAAGGTCTCGCTGGTCGGATAGATTCTATTGCCATTCGCTTCCGTAACCAGATTTCTGATTCCAGACCCGCTGATGACATGCGGGTTGCGCCGGCTGTAGCGTTCGTTGCCGGCGTAATGCAGAAGCAGTTGGCTATTGTCGCAGCCGAACCAATTCCCCCAGTCGTCCCGGGCACGTCCTTGCTGTGTTAAACCGCTGACCGGTTCCATGACCCCGCTGGCGGGATGGAACCGGAAGTCGCGGTTACGAATATCCACCTTCTGCCCTGCCGCTGAGAAAAGTGAGTTCGGCAATGTTTCGATGATCCCACCGAGCAAGCCGTTTGCCGCGTAGATCCAGTTATCCATGCCAAGGCTCAGGCTGTTCACGCGCGCCTGGAAATTGTCGGTGAAAAACCCCGTGAAGACGCGCTCCACTTTGTCTGCTTTGCCGTCCCCATTCGTGTCTTGGGCATAAAGGACATCGGGCGCCGCGCAAACAAAAAGGCCGCGGCCCCACGCGGTAATCCCTGTGGGAAAGGGAATGTCCTCCAGGAAGACCGTAGCGTGGTCGTAACGACCATCCGCATTGGTGTCGCGCAAAAACTTCACCCGCCCGCCCGGCTGCCAATTATTGTCCATGCCGCTTGGGTAATCGTTCATCTCGCAGACCCAGAGCCTGCCGTCAGCGCCCCAATCGATGGCGACAGGCGATTGCACCAACGGCTCGGCGGCGACGAGCTGCACTTCTAATCCTGGTTTCGTGCGGAATGTTTTCAGCGCTTCCGAAGGGGGCAGCGGACGACTGCCTTCGGTTCCTGGTTGCGCTCGATAAGAAGGGGGCAATTGCGCATGCACTGAATCCAGGATTTTTTGCTCCAGCCCCGGCGCGAAGATCTGCGGGAAATCGTAGTAAACCATCGCGTCGCCACCTTCATAGCCGCCCTCCTTCAGGATGCGCTCGCTTGGGATGTAGGCGCGCCCATCATTGGAATAGCCATTGACCCAGAGCCGTCGTCGGTCGAACTCCCGCTTAAGACGCAGCGAGTAGTCAACGACCGTTTCGCCGGGGAGGAACACGATCGCCAGCTCTTCGCCAAATATCCACGATTGGATTGGATAGTTAAACTTGGTCGGGAGAGTCTCACCGCGATCAAGGCGGGCGAGGTTCAACCGCGCATGATGGCCAACAGCATCGTTGCGCTTCGCGCGTTCCTCCCATTCCTGACGCGAGCGCGCAGCTGCAAAAGGAAGATCAACCCGCGAGTACTTCACTGCGGGAGACGTGCTAAGCGGAAGCATTCCGGCTTCCACGATTCTCTTAACCTCATTGGCAATTTGATCCCCTTGCTCCTTGCAGACAGTTACATTGGTTCCTGTCACGCCAGAGGCAGGGTTTGAATCTGCGCCGCATCCGACGGAAGCGAGTGCAATGGCCCCGGGATACATCTCCTGCACTGTGTGCTGCGCAAAGCCTGCCCAATCGCCGCTGATGAGGTTGCCTGAGAGGGTCACGCAATGGCAGGCATAGCTGAAATAAACGGCGCGCACTTTTCCGTCCGCGTCGCGCACAACCAGGGTCGGCAAATCATGATCCACAGGGCCGCCTTTGGTGCGGCGATTGACCGCAAAGCTTGCCTTTCCCTTTCCCCAAAACAGGCGCGACGGCCGAATGGCTTTGTGCGCCTCGAGAGCCACCTTCTCCAAGGCGTCCGTAAACTCTTCTGTGTAACGGTTTATGTTCGTTTGATGCGCCTCTGGGATTTGTGTTCCAAAGATCGTGGGGCACACATCCTTGAGCATAGGCGCAGTGTGCGTGTGTGTGGCGGTGATGGTTAGACGCTCGAGCTTTAAGCCGATCTTGGGCTCAAGCCGCTTTGCCACTTCACGAGTTATTTCATCTGGAACACAAAGATTGTCCGCCGTGATGAGAATCGCGGGACCGGCATCCTTGTTTTCAAACGCCAAGGCCTTGGCGTAGATCCGCTGCGTCACGCCTTCAGACTCGTCGCGCCTGAAGCCGAAGCCGCTCAAACGAACTGGGTAGCCGGGAGTGATATCGACTTGGGCCACACCCACACCTATCAGAGGCGGCTCCGCGCGCGACGCGTCCACGGCCGACAAGGGAAGGCAAACGAACGCGAACGCGATCAAGCGCACGATGCACATGATCGATGGGACAGTGGGTTTCACAGCCGTGAATTTAAAACGTCACGCAATTCTAACCAGCTAAAGTTTCAGGCATTGCTGGCTCATGTGGGGAGCTTATCCTTCGACCTGTGCAACCTGCGTTCAAGGACCACTTTTCCAAAGCGGCGACCAGCTACGCCACCCCCGGCCAACCTACCCTGCGGAGCTATTCGAATGGCTCGCGAGTCTAGTGAAGGGGCATGGACTTGCCTGGGACTGCGCCTGCGGCAGCGGTCAAGCCACGGTAGGATTGGCCGAGCATTTCACGCGCGTCATCGGGACTGACGCGAGCGCATCCCAGATCGCCTGCGCGCCGAAGCATCCGAAGATCGATTGGCGCGTTGCTCCAGCAGAGCTAAGTGGGTTGAGCGCTGAGTCCATCGATCTGACCACAGTCGCACAAGCGGCTCATTGGTTTGATCTTCCCGCCTTCTACAACGAAGTGCGTCGCGTGGCGAAACCCGGCTCCGTGATCGCGTTGTGGAGTTATGGCATACAACGGTTTGATGACCCGGCGCTCCAGGAGATTGTCACCGACTTCTACAGCAACGTTGTCGGTCCATACTGGCCTCCTGAGCGGGTGCTGGTTGAGAATGGATATCGGACGGTCCCTTTTCCGTTCGAGGAATTGGCCGCTCCTGGTTTCTCAATGAGCACCTCGTGGGATTTGGAGCAGCTCCTCGCTTACTTTGGGACGTGGTCGGCAACAAACCGGTATAGAGAGGCCCTCAAGCAAGACCCGCTTCCCGAATTGCGAGATCGTCTATTGAAGACGTGGACCTCGCCAGGTGAGCCGCGCCTCATTGAATGGCCCCTGGCGTTTCGAGTGGGACGCCTCTAAGGGCCCGATGCTCAGAGCGCGCATTGCGCTTTGTGGCGCATCGCGTGCTCGAGCAGAACGAGGGCTGTCATCGCTTCAACCATTGGCACTGCCCGTGGCAGCACGCAGGGGTCGTGGCGGCCGCGGCCTTGCAGGGTCGTTTCCTTGTACTCGGCGTCCACGGTGTCCTGCTCGTGCATGACGGTGGCCACCGGTTTAAAAGCGACCCGGAAATAGATGGTTTGGCCGTTCGAGATTCCGCCCTGCACGCCGCCTGAACGGTTCGAGGTGGTCACCACTTTTCCACCGCGTATCCGGAACGGATCGTTGTGCTCCCGGCCAGTGAGGTAAATGCTGTCGAACCCGGAACCCACATCGAATCCCTTGGAAGCGGGCAGGCTCAGCATCGCCTTGCCTAAATCGGCCTCGAGGCGGTCAAACACCGGCTCGCCCCACCCCGGAGGCACCCCGCGCGCAACACCCATAACGATGCCGCCAACGCTGTCACCCGCCTTTCGCGTTTCTTCGATTAGCGAAATCATTTGATCCGCAGCCGTTGGGTCCGGGCAGCGAACAATGTTGGATTCCACCTCCTTTAAGGTAACCTTCTCGAAATCAACTTTGGCTGTGATTCGTTGGACCTGCTGAACAAAGGCGAGCGTCTCCACGCTGAAGCGCTCCTTGAGGATTTTTTTGGCCACGGCTCCGGCTGCGACCCGCCCAATTGTTTCCCGGGCGCTGCTGCGTCCCCCACCCTGCCAATTCCGCAAACCGTACTTCGCTATGTACGTGTAATCCGCGTGGGAGGGGCGAAACTTCGTGGCCATTTCCGAGTAGGCCTCTGGGCGGGCATCTTCGTTCTTCACCCACATGGAAATCGGCGTCCCGAGAGTCTTTCCCTCGAACACGCCGGAGAGAATCTGGACGGTATCAGTCTCCTTGCGCGGAGTGACGATCTTCGACTGGCCGGGCCGACGGCGGTCGAGCTCCGGCTGAATGTCGCTTTCGTTAAGATTTAGACCGGGCGGGCAGCCATCAATGACGACGCCGACACCGCCGCCGTGGGATTCACCCCAAGTTGAAATGCGAAAGAGATGGCCAAAAACGTTACCCATCGGCGATGAGATTGCAGAAACGATGGTGGGAAATCAAAACACAAACGGTGTTTGACAACGTGAGGCGCGGAATTACATTCAACGCGCCTTTCGGATGGGGTCGTAGCTCAGTTGGTAGAGCACCACAATGGCATTGTGGGGGTCAGGGGTTCGAATCCCCTCGGCTCCACCATCCTTCGCTCCGAACCCTTCAGGGTTTGGAGCGAAGGATGGTGTCCTCCGTAGCGTCCCCGCAAAAGAGGACCGCCCGTAGCTGAGCTACGGATGGCCGGCCATCCAAGAAGGCCTATCGGACGTTCTACGCTTACATCTTGCAGAGCATCAATACCCCTGCGGAAACCTACCGGGGGGCACACTTCCGATCTCAAAGAGCGTGTCGCAGATCATAATGCCCAACGCTGTGCTCACACCGCCAGGTTTGCTCCGTGGAAGCTAAAGTTTTACGGGGCTTTTGAGACCATGAAACAAGCTCAAGATTTCGAGCACTATCTGAAGAGTGGTTCCGGCCATTCCTTCGCCAACCGCCACCTCCTGCGACCGTGACACGCTCCGAACCCGGAAGATTGAGTGCGAAGGATGGTGTCTGCAGAGCGCCCGCGCGCAGGAGGACTGCCTAGAAGAGCTACGGATGGCAGGCGATCCGGGCCTCAGTCGGTGTTCTACACAGATCCTGCACAGCGTAAGTTAACCTCTGCATTGTTAAGCGAGTTATCGCAGGGAAGCCGATGCCAAAGCGGCACGACCCGACGTTCGAGACCATCAGGTTATTCGTCATTGCGCTACCATCAATAGAAGAGCACAGTATCCTTGTTCCTCATCTTTTTTGTTGCGCTGCGTCATGCCCGGACGCTCCTCGACTCAAGACTTGCGCAACATGAATGATCACAGCCATCTATATTGAACCCCACGTGTTGATTCGCAAAGCGACCATGCGTCTCCTCCTGGATCACACGCAGATACAATTCGTTGCAGATGTTGGAGACGGAGCCGAAGGAATCGCAGCCTTTTATAAGCACATGCCGGATTTGGTGATCACCGAGGCTGCCCTGCCAAACGCGCGCGGAGTGGAAGTCCTCCGGACGGTAAGGGAAGCAAAAGGTCACGCCCTTGTCCTTTCTTCTCAAGCGGATGACACCTACGTGACCGAAACGCTGCGAGCAGGCGCCTTGGGATATGTGTTGAAGCAGGATGAGCCAGCGACGCTTCTAGCAGGGATTGCCGCGGTTGCACGAGGGGAGTCCTTCTTGAGCGCTCGTCTTAAGGCTTGCGCCCTCCGAGCTGTAGTGCACAAGGACCTCACTCGCGGAATTCCGTGGGACAACTTAACGGCGCGCGAGCGTGAAGTGGTCCGGCTTGCGGCGGAAGGGAAGTCCGCGAGCCAGATTGCGAGTGTCCTGTTCATCAGTCGGCGCACAGCTGAAACTCACCGAGCAAATCTCATGCGAAAGATCGGCGCCAAATCACAAACAGAGCTTGTCCGTTTCGCGGTGCGCCATGGCATCGTGGCTCCTTAGCTGAAGTGCGATTAGCGGTGATCCGCCACGGGCAAGTTACTCCCTTGCCTTGCGCGTTCAGCCAATCCCCTGCCCCTCTCGACGCTTCCATTAAGGACGCTGCATATTAGCGCATGCGTGTGAGTTCGCCGCCAGGGGCGCCGGTAGCCATCTATGATGGGGAATGCCGTTTCTGCGGGAGATGGGTGGATATCTGGAAGCAGAAGGCAGCGAGCCAGGTCGAGTTTCTTCAGCTGCAGGATGAGCGCGTTCAGGACCGGTTCCCCGAAATCGCCTTAGCGGATCTTCAAAAAGCGTTCCATCTCATCGAGGTGAATGGAACGGTTCATCATGGGGCCAAAGCCGTTTACCGACTGCTCGCGCTCATTGGCGAGACAGCCCTCGACTGGGCTTATGAATGGGCGCCCGGCTTCGCTCCCGTTTCCGAAGCGGCCTACGGCCTGATCGCACGCAATCGAATGGTTATCTCAATGCTCACGCGAGCATTCATTCCCCGGAGGCTTGCGGTCTACAATTTAGTCAGCGAAATCTTTCTGCGAGGGTTGGGCCTAATTTATCTGGCGGCATTCTGGTCGCTGGGCGCGCAGTTACCCGGATTGATCGGCTCCGCGGGCATTGTCCCCGTTGCAGAAGGGTTGTCTCAAGGTTCTGCGTTGAGCTTCGTCGATGTGCCGACGCTCTGCTTATGGAATACCAGCGATCAGTTTATTTCCGCCCAATGCTGGGTTGGTGTGATCGTTTCGCTGGCGCTCGTTATGGGCTTTGCGCCGTGGCTTTGTTTAATTGCGCTCTGGGTTTTGTACTTATCACTAACGGTGGCTGGCGGGGTGTTCCTCAGTTTTCAGTGGGACAATTGCCTTCTGGAAGCAGGCTTGTTAGCGATCTTTCTACCGCGCTGGAGACTGTGGCTGACGAACTCAGGTCCGCCTTCTCGCGCTGTGATCTGGCTTTATAGATGGCTGATGTTCCGGCTCATGTTCGAGTCGGGATGCGTCAAGCTGCTAAGCGGCGATGAAACGTGGTGGTTTCTAACAGCCCTTGACTATCACTATCACACGCAGCCGCTCCCCACTCCGCTGGCCTGGCATGCGCATCAACTGCCGGGGTGGTTTAACGCCGCGTTCGTGGCTGGGATGCACATCATCGAACTTGCTTTGCCGTTCCTGATCTTCGTGGGGCGGCGCGCGCGCTTGTTTGCGGCCCTGGGTTTCGTTGGCTTGCAGGCTGGCATTTTGCTGACGGGCAATTATGGATTCTTCAATCTGCTGACCATCGTGCTTTGCATCCCGTTGCTTGATGACGAGTGGATGCTGCGGGGCAAGGCCGTGTTCAAGCGTGGTGTGGCTGCTCTCAGGAAGCGTCCGGCTATGGAAGAAAAAGGGGTGGCGGCGCCAGCGATCCCCCGGAACCACCCTGCGCAATGGTGGCTGCTCTTGTTTGCACGCACGGGGCTAATAATAGTCGTGCTCTTCATGTCGGCAGTTCAGTTGCTGCTTGTGCTGCGAATCAACCCCCGCTGGCCGGACCCGATAGTGAACGTTTATAGCCGCATGGCCGCGTTTCGCAGCATCAACGCCTACGGCTTGTTCGCGAATATGACCACCGAACGCGCCGAGATCATCGTGGAAGGAAGCATGGACGGCGAGTCCTGGCATCCATACGAATTTCGTTTTAAGCCGGGCGATCCGAAGCAAGCCCCACCGCAAATCGGCCCGCACATGCCGCGGCTTGATTGGCAGATGTGGTTTGCGGCGCTGGGGCCCTTTGATCAAAGCCCCTGGTTCATTAACTTCTGCGCCCGCCTTTTGCAAAACGAGCCCACAGTGACACGTCTTCTGGCCAGGAATCCTTTCCCGAACTCACCGCCCAGGTTCATTAGAGCGCAGCTGTGGGAGTATCGCTTCACGAACCGGGACGAGCGCCAGAAAACCGGAGCCTGGTGGTCTCGTGAGTTCAAAGGCGAATACCTGCCGCAGATCACCTTCGACACCACTGAGCGGCCGCCCGATCGCTAAGTCGACCTACCATTCTCCGCCGATTGACGCCGCCTCCTGAAATGGGAGAGTAACCAGAGGAGGAGAAATGATTTACCGGACATTGGGGCGAACAGGGGAACGAGTCTCAGCTATTGGATTGGGTGGGTATCACCTGGGTGATTTATCTTCGGAGCAGGAGTGCATCCGTGTTGTCCGCAAGGCGATCGACGGCGGCATCACCTTCATGGACAATTGCTGGGACTACCACGACGGCAAATCCGAAGTTTGGATGGGCAACGCTTTGCGCGATGGCTACCGGGACAAGGTCTATTTGATGACCAAAATCGATGGCCAGACGCACAAGGCGGCCACGAATCAGATCAACGATTGTCTCAAGCGCCTCCAAACGGACCGGATTGATTTGATGCAGTTTCACGAGATGATTCGCCCCGAGGATCCTGAGCGGGTCTTCCGCAAAGGAGGCGCTTTCGACGCGGTCATCGAGGCCCAACGCGCAGGCAAAATTCGCCACATCGGTTTTACTGGCCACAAAGATCCCGTTTTTCACCTGGCCATGCTCGAGCGCGCGCGGCAAATCGGCTTCACATTTGACGCTGTGCAGATGCCCCTCAATGTTATGGACGCGCATTTCCGGAGCTTCGAGAAATTGGTGCTTCCAGAACTGCTGAAGGACAACATTGGCGTTTTGGGAATGAAGCCGTTGGGAGCTGGCGCCATCGTTCAAAAGGCCAAAGCGCTTACCGCGATTGAATGCCTGCATTACGCGCTTAATTTGCCAACCTCGACGGTGATCACGGGCATCGACAAACCGCAGTATCTGGATCAAGCGTTTGAAGCAGTGAACACGTTCAAGCCATTGAACAAGGAACAGGTAGATTCAATGTTGGCACGCTCCGCTCCGTTTGCGCGCCAAGGTGAGTTCGAACAATTCAAGACAACAACCGACTTCGATGGCACGGTGCAAAACCCGCATTGGCTGGGGCTCGATCAAGCTGCTTAAGCCGCGACCTTCTGGAGAACGACCAGGCAACGCGCTCCAAAGATCGGGGGAACCAGAGACAAGGCGGAGTCGGCGGCGACGAGCAGCGGCTTCAATGGTGCCGGATAAAGCGCGGGCTTGCTGAACCCGCCACTCAGCAGATAGGCAAAGCTGGCGAATGCTTGTTTGTGCAGCAGCTTGAAGCCGTCAATGTCGCGCAACTCTCCGCGAAAGAAGAGGCGGGTGGCGTTCCCTTGTGCGGCGTAATAACGGCTTCGTCCCGGACGCTTTCTGGAGAAATCGATCTGGTTCCCCCACCCTATCGGCTCATGGTGCGCCCATCCATAAGCGGGATAGCTGGCAGCGCTGATGTAGGGCTCAAACAAGAGAACCCTGCCTCCATTCCCCAGCGCTCTCAGCGCCTCTTCAAAAAATGCGAGCGGATGTTCGAGGTGATGGAAGACGTCAAATAAAACGAGGTGCGACAACGACTCGTCAGCAAAGGGCAGTTCGTACGCATCGCAGACCAGGTCGAGCCAGGGGTTCGGAAACAGATCTGTGGCGATAACATTGGCTCGCGTTGCCTTCAGGTTACCGATGCCCGAGCCGAGTTCCACAATCCCTCCGGGAACCGCAGGGTCAATCCAGCGGGCAATTCGCTCGTAAAAGGCCGCATACAGTTCGCGGAGAATTGGCTTATTTTCCCAGGCAGTTTTGTTCCTGAGAATCTCGACCTGATGCTGATCGAGCGGCTTTTCCATGCCTCAAATAAACTTCAGCCGCTTGGCGGCGAAGATCACCATTCGCAAAAGCAGCCACCCATGGCTCCAGCGATGAATGTTCGTTTCCCCGTAAGTGCGCGCGGCGTAACGAATCGGCATGTCGATAATTTTTAGATTCAGCTTCGATGCACCAAAGAGGAGATCGAAATCGCCGAAAGGATCGAAGTCGCCGAAATAGGAGCGGTTGCGCGCAATCTTTTCGTAGTCCTCACGCAATAAAACCTTCGTTCCGCAAAGCGTGTCCTTCACCGGTTGTCCCATCAGCCAACTGAACAAAATGCCGAAGGTTTTATTCGCGATCATGTTCAGGAACTGCATCGCTTCCTCTTCCATGGGGTAGACGAGCCGCACACCATTGATGAACTCACCCTTGCCTGAGCTGGCTGCCTCGTAGAATTTCGGCAGCTGTTCAGGGGGCATCGTCAGATCCGCATCCAGAATGAACAACAACTCGCCTGTGGCTTGCGCGAAGGCTTCACGCACGGCCCCGCCCTTGCCTTTCGATTGCTGTTTTAGCGCAACGATCTTCTTGTGTGGATACTTCGCTTGCACGCGAAGAATCTCCGCCCAGGTATTATCCTTCGAGTGCCCCTCGATGAAGATCAACTCCACACCTTTGCCCATCTCCGGTGTGCGCAGCACCGCTGCCTCAATGTTCCCTGCTTCATTGCGCGCTGGCACAACCACGGTGCAACTGAAGTCCTTTCGAGACAGTGTTGAGTCAGGCGCAAGGCGGGCGACCTGAAAAACGGTCAAGTTTAAAGGCCAAAGGATCGGGGCTAACCAGCGGTTGAACAGCGTTCCAATGAACGGGGTCGTTGAAGGCCAGAGAATGCGCGTTTCCGTGGTGATCACTTCCCAACCGGCCAGATGCAGCAGGTTCTGCATGTCCACATTGGAAAGCCAGCTCTGGAGCTTTGTGGGCGCCTTCCACCCGACCGCCTCCGCGAACTGTAATCCCGGCCGCCACAGGTTATTGAAAAAGTTCAGCACCAGCCGCGTTCGTGAGTGGCTGCACTTTCGGAGGTTCGTTAAAAGCGCCTGCACGTCCGCGACATCGTTGACGAGGTCCGAAAGCACGATGTAATCAAACTGCTCCGAGCACTCAAAACTGTGGGCGTCGGCACAGCTGAACTCCAACTCTGGATTCCTGGCGCGAGCCAACTCAATCATGCGGGGGCTGAAATCGACGCCAACGCCGCGGCTCGGTTTCAGATACTGGAGCAAGTCGCCGATCCCGCAGCCCACCTCCAGGACCTTCATCCCTTGTGGAATGATCGAAGCATAGTAGTGCTCAAGCAGCCGGTGATACCCACGGTCCAGCTCCCGCGGGCGGGCAGCGGCGCGTTCGTCGTAAAAGGGACGGCGATCCATGAGTCAGGAATGCAATATCAGGCAAGCAGTTGCCGGGCCAACCAAATCCCTTCTCAGGGGCGCAAAGCGTTGGGCGAAAACTGCGTGCAACGCGCACATTGCGCCAGCGTTGCCCAGCCTTTACCGGCAGCAAAACCACTGTCGAAACCGCGCAAAAATTTTCGTTTTCTTTCCGGGGGTCGGCCACTAGGATGCGCCGCCTGTTGTGCTAATTTGATTATCTTTTATGCCACTGACACACACCAAAGACCTGTTCGCGAAAGCCCTTAAGGGCAAGTATGCGCTCGGCGCATTCAACGTGAACAACATGGAGCTTCTTCAAGCCATCATCGAGGCTTGCGAAGAGGAAAAAGCTCCAGTCATGCTGCAGATTTCTAAGGGCGCCCGCCAATACGCCAACCCTGTTTACCTTAAGAAGCTCATCGAAGCAGCGGTCAGCCTCTCTCACATTCCTATCGCCGTTCATTTGGATCATGGCGACACCTTCGAGTTGTGCAAAGAGTGCATCGATGAAGGCTTCACCTCAGTCATGATCGACGGCAGCCATCTGCCTTTCGAGAAGAACGTTGAGCTGTGCAAACGCGTCGTTGATTACGCGCACAAGCACAACTGCGTCGTGGAAGGCGAGCTGGGCCAGCTGGTCGGCGCGCAGTTCGATGAAGGTGAAGAAGGCGGTCATTTCTCCAAGGGCGGGGTTTACACTCACCCTGAGGAGGCCGTTGATTTCGTGAAGCAAACGGGCGTGGACTCCCTCGCAGTTGCGATCGGCAACTCCCACGGCGCTTACAAGTTCAAGGGCGAGCAGCACCTGGACCTGGAGCGTTTGAAATCGATCAAGAAAGCGTTGATGGATGCTGGCCTCGGTGATTACCCACTGGTGTTGCACGGAGCTTCCAGCGTGCCTAAGGACATCTGCCAGGAGATCAATAAATACGGCGGCGACTTGGGTGAAGAAACCGCTGGCGTGCCGGAAGCGGATATCGAAATCGCGCGCCGCACTGGCTGCACGAAGGTCAACATCGACACCGACTTGCGCCTCGCTTTCACGGCTGCCATCCGCAAGGTGCTGATGAGCAACACCAAGGAATTCGATCCTCGCAAGTACTTGGCCCCAGCCCGCACTCGCGTGAAAGAACTCGTGCGCCACAAGGTGCGCAACGTCCTCTGCTGCGCAGGGCACGCCTTCGACTAAGACAAAGCAGAGTAGCCACAAAAGAGCACAAAGATCACAAAAAAAGCAGCAGATTCAGGCGACTGAATCTGCTGTTTCCTTTTATCGCCTGAGGAGCTAGAACCCTCCTCGTGCTCCCAATCAACCTTTTGTGTGATCAGGTGCGACAAACTGCGTACGAAATTCATCGTTATCTAGGACATGGTCATTTAGAGAAAATCCACGAAAACGCTTTGGCGCATCGCCTGACGAAGATCGGAATCCCCGTCCGACAGCAACACCCATTGGCGGTTTACGATGAGGACGGAACACCCTTGGGCAATTACTTCTCTGACTTACTTATCCGAGAGGAGCTTTTGGTCGAAATCAAAGCGTGTCGGGCATTCACGGACGAGCACGTCGCTCAACTCCTCGGTTACCTTAGATCCTCACGACTGCGACATGGGCTGCTTATCAACTTCGGCAGCTTCAAATTTGAAATTAAGAAATACGTGCTGGATTAACAGCGTTCGCTTTCACGGACCCGCTTTATCGTCTGCCTTTGATTTTGTGTTCTTTGTGGCTAATCATTCTTGTCTCAGCTTCTCCTGCAGGTCGGCAATTAATCGAATGTTTGGTCGAGGTAGTTCTAAGTGAGGGTGCGGCCGGCTCGCTGAAACAGCAACCCAGACGCAAGGAAAAGCAGAATGAAGACAAGGTTTCCGATGAGAACAACCGCGAAGCTCCAAAGCGCCGCGTCAGTGTTCAACGCAGGCCGCCACACACTTATGCCTAGACCTGCAGCCAATGCGTGGGTGAGAGCCATGCAAAATAAGGTCCGAGCCATTCCTCGCGTACGCACGCGGGCCCACAAGGCACCGAAAACTCCGACCACAAGCACCCCAGCGAACATAAGATTTAGAGGGTTGTTCTCACTGCCGATTATCCCCACCGCTAAGTTTACCCACGTCAGCAGGAGCGCCGCTCCGATACCGATAGCGGTAGCGAGCTTATAGCGCCAATCGCCCAGTTTCCTCAGAAAGTCGAATCCGAGGCCGGCAGTCAGCAGGAGGGCTCCGGCCAAAACAAAATCGAACGCCGACCACCCCATGTTGGGATCAACGATTTTTGCGCTTAACGGGATCGCCAGCATGCCAAGGACGCCGACTACAACCCAAACACTGCTTCGATGACTCTTCAGAATATGTGACATGATCTCACGCATAACGCCCCCCAAACCGTCAAAAAAGATC
Source organism: Candidatus Methylomirabilota bacterium (assembly GCA_035627835.1). Lineage (GTDB taxonomy): Bacteria > Verrucomicrobiota > Verrucomicrobiia > Limisphaerales > SXQI01 > DASPKX01. The sequence continues at coordinate 53,134 of DASPKX010000050.1, read as the reverse complement.
CAGAGCAGCAAAGCAGCGACCGATCTTCCGCTTTTAAGGCGGTCGCGCAGCAGATCATTAAAAGTTTGCTCCATCGCCTCCCCAAACCGCTCCCTATGCTTCCGTGGATAGCACCTGAGCAATGTGGCGTAGAGCTTCCGCCAACGGTTGAGTGAGCGTTCAGTATCCATAAACCATTCCGCTGGTTGAGAGTTGTTTGGCTTCCGCGACGGCCATGATCTCACGGTATCTCTCAAGCTCGGCCTCCAGCGCCTGCTGCCCGTGCGCAGTCAGTTTGTAGTACACGCGGCGTTCGTCATCCAGTTTGGGGTCCACTCGCTTATCGCTCTCGCGAATCAGGCCCGCATCGATCATGCGTCCGATCGAACCGTAAAGCGTCCCCGGCCCCATCTTCACCTTGCCGTTGGAGTCGGCTTCCACTTGCTTCATTATCCCGTAGCCGTGCCGTTCCTGCCCTGAGAGCGCGAGCAGGATGTGCAATACAGCCGGAGTCAGCGGGGCATGCGGTGTTTTTGTTTTGCTCACACACGTTGTATATATCCGTCGCGGATATATGTCAAATTCTGGTCTTCGCGGAGGTTTCGGTATCACCCTTGCGTGAACTTTGCTGTTTGCACGGTGGAGGCTCTCTCATTAAATCTGCCGCGTGACCACTGCCTCGAGTTCCGCTCCAGCGCGCAAAAAGGGTTTCGGCCTGCAGGAAGGCGGCCTACTCATCGTAATTCTCGTGCTTGGTGTTTGCCTCGCGATCTTTGGCGGCAAAGTGAAGCGGCCGGTGCTGGAACGCGATGCGCAGGGGCAACTTCAGCCCAAGTTCGTTGAGAGCGCGAGCGGGGACCGCGAGTTGGTGATGGAAGAAGTGAATAAATTCCTGAACGCCGACACGCTCACCCAGCTCGCCAAAGACACTAGCTTCATCGCCATCATGGCGGTTGGGGCCACCCTTGTAATTATCTCTGGCGGCATCGATCTCTCCGTTGGATCCATTTACGCCCTCGCCTCAGTGTTGGGCGCGATGGTTTTTAGCCGCTACGGCCCTGATGGAGTTGCAGCAGCTTCTCCCATTGTTGGCGTCTTGCTTGGAAGCGGTGTTTGCGTCGGTTCCGCCACGATTTGCGGGCTGTTGAACGGAGGGATGATCACAGCCCTTCGCGTGCATCCTTTCATCATCACGCTTGGCACAATGGCGATTTACCGGGGCATTGCGTTCGTGGTGACCAAAGGCCAGTCGATTGGCGGCTTCCCAACCCAGTTTCGCGAACTCGTGCGGCACGAGGTCGGCCCTGGATTGATGCTGGTCCCTCTCGTCGTGACCGCAATCGTAACACTGCTCGGCGCGATCTATTTGGCACGGCTGGCGTCGGGACGCCGGGTTTACGCCGTTGGTGGCAACGAATTGGCGGCTCGTTACAGCGGCATCCGGGTGTCACGGGTTAAACTGGGCGTTTACATTTTGGCCGGGCTGTCCGTTGGGATCGCGGCCCTGCTCTCGCTCGGCTACTACGGCGGAGCAACATCCGCTGACGGGACTGGCTATGAATTAAACGTGATCGCCGCAGCAGTCATTGGGGGAGCAAGTTTGTCCGGTGGAAAAGGCACCGCTCTCGGGGCTCTCCTGGGAGCGTTGATTATCCAGATGATTTCCACGGGCATCGTCATTCTTGGAATCGACCAGAGCTATAGCCAGATCATCATCGGCGCGGTCGTGATCATTGCAGTGCTCCTGGACCAGGTGAACAACTGGGCGGGCAAACGGCGCCTTGCCGCAGCCGCTGCGAACGCCTAAATTCCCGCCCATGAAACCATCTCTGCTTCGTCTGCTGTTGGCATTTGCCCTTGCGCTGCCCCTGGGCGTGAGCGGCCAATCTGGCAAAAACTATACCGTCGGCGTGGTCGCGAAATCCCAAGGCAACCCTGTTTTTCAAGCCGCTCGCGTGGGCGCGCTGGCAGCCGCCAAGGAACTCGGGGAAAAGCACGGCATCAACATCAAGATCGATTGGCGAACTCCAAACGAAGAAGATGCCCAGAAGCAAGCCGAGGCCATCGAGCAGCTCACTTTGAGCGGGGCTCATGGCATCGCCGTCAGCTGCTCAGACGCCAACAAACTCACCGACGCGATTAACAAAGCGGTCGGTCGCGGCGTTCCCGTCGCCACTTTCGATTCTGATGCTCCAAACAGCAAACGGTTCGTCACCTACGCCATTGACGATGTCCAATGTGGCGAGCGCGTCATGGACGAACTGGCCAAGCTCATGGGTGGCAAAGGCGTCGTCGCGATCCTCGCGGGCAACCAAAACGCTCCCAACCTGCAAAAGCGTGTCCAGGGGGTGAAAAACGCCGCCAAAAAGTATCCAGGCATCAAGGTTCGTGACACTTACTACCACAAGGAAACTCCTCAGGATGCAGCCGCCCGCATTGAGCAAGTGATGCAGGCCAGCCCCGACATCACGGGTTGGGCCATGATTGGCGGATGGCCTCTCTTCACCGACAACGCCCTCAAGTGGCCACCCGGCACTGTAAAGGTTGTCTCGGTGGATGCTCTCCCAGCTCAACTGGCCTATTTGCGCAGCGGCCACGTCCAATTGCTTCTGGCGCAGCAGGTCTATGAATGGGGCTATCGATCTGTGGAGCACATCATCAACAAAGTGCACCTGAAGAAAGATCCCGCGTCAGCGAAGGACGTTAGCGACCTCGTCCCTGTGACTAAAGATAATGTCGCTGAGTTTTCCAAGAATTGGGAAAAGTGGCTCCCGAAATGAGCCATGGCCTTCCTGGCCTTCCAAAATATTTCGAAGAGCTTCCCGGGCGTCCAGGCGCTCGACAACGTTTCGCTTGAGATTGAGCGCGGCAGTTGCCACGCGCTCATGGGCGAGAATGGCGCTGGCAAAAGCACGTTAGGGAAGATCCTGGCGGGAGTTTATCGAGCCGATTCGGGCGAAATCCTGCTCGATGGCAAACCGATAAAACCCATGGATCCTCTGGCCGCAAGACGCCTGGGGATTTCAATGGTTCACCAGGAACTGGCGTTTTGCCCCAACCTCTCAGTTGCCGAAAACCTGTGCCTCGGTGATTTGCCGCGCGCCGCTGGATGGGTCAACCGACGGCAAATGCGCGCGCAGGCAACAGCGATGCTTGAGCAGATACAAGCCGACATCGATGTTGATGCTCAGGTCGGCGCCCTCTCGACTGGGCAGGAGCAACTCGTGCAGATCGCTGCCGCAATCGGTTCGGGTGCGCGCGTTATCGTTATGGACGAGCCCACTAGCTCCTTGTCCACAGCTGAGAGCGAGCGGCTCTTCCGCCTCATTCCGCAGCTCCAAAGCCGCGGCATCACCATCATCTATGTGTCCCATCGGATGGAGGAAATTTTCCATCTTTGCGACACTATCTCTGTCCTGCGGGATGGCCGTCATGTCGCCACGCAGAAGCGCGAAGCAACATCTCCGGACAGGGTCATCCAGCACATGATTGGGCGCGAACTCGCCGCCTACACGCCAGCGCATGTTTCACGGAACCCTGGGCCTGCCCTGCTCGAAGTGCGGCAGCTCAGCTCTCCCGGAAAATTCAACAATCTCTCTTTCCAGATACGTGAAGGTGAAATCGTCGGCATGGCTGGATTAATTGGCTCCGGTCGGAGCGAAGCTGCGCAGGCAATCTTCGGCCTCGACCCCGCAGCCACGGGAGAGGTTTACGTAGCTGGCAAGCGCCTTGAGGGCAGTTCCGTGGATGAAGCGCTTGCTCATGGGCTAGGCTTCCTTCCAGAAGACCGCAAGCGGCTGGGCCTGGTTCTCACCATGAACTGTCGGGAGAACACTTCCCTGGCTGCGCTAAAATCTTTAACGCGCGGCGGCTTCCTCCAGCTCGGGAAAGAACGCTCATTGGCGGAAGAATACTCCGCCCGTTTGCGGGTAAAGACACCCCACATTGATGCTCCCATCGCAGGGTTGAGCGGCGGCAACCAGCAGAAGATAGCCCTCGCCAAATGGCTCGCCCTAAAATGCAAAACTTTGATCGTCGATGAGCCGACGCGCGGTGTGGATGTGGGCGCCAAAGCGGAGATTCATCAACTTCTCGATCAACTCGCCTGCCACGGCTGCGCTATTCTTCTCATCTCTTCTGAACTGCCGGAAGTCATGGCTTTATCGACCCGGCTTCTAGTGATGCGCCACGGCCAGATAGCCGGTGAACTGGAGCGTGCTTCTCTTTCTGAAGAGCGCGTGATGCGTCTCATGGCCGGGCTCTGATCCGTCGACCGCGATTAGCCACTCTGGACGGAGAAGTCACCCCTGCTTCTGCATCCATACTTTCCCTGATACTCAGCACTCCATTTCCTGACATCCTGAACACATTCCAAACTCAACGGGAGTGGCGGCAGACGGGGAAATACTATGCAAATCTATCGGCGGTTCGGACTAACCTCACCAATCAGGCTCCTGCTCTTTGCTTTGACCATTCTGGTCATGACCAAAGCACGGGCTCAACAAGGAACCCCATGCCTGGAGCCGTTTTGCATTGAGTTCCATGAAGGCGAGGATCTCGAAGGTTTTACCGGTTATTTACCGTGCCAGTTCCCCAATCCTGGGGTGAGTTTGAATATAGCGAGTCCCGGGGCGTCGGGAGCGGCGAACGATTTTTACCTCCACGCGCGAGATCTCTCTGGCGCCTCGATCATCCAGAACTTCGCGCGTTTCCGAGGTGACTGGAGTTGCATCGCTGCCGCGGGGTGCTCGACGTTCTGCTTCGATTTCCGTCTCTTTGTTGATGGCTCAAACGCGAGCACGCTGAACATCACGCCGTCGTTCATCCTCCTCTCCGATCCAGATGGCCCTTGCGGCCCGCAGCCTCCAGTGCGCGCGCAGTTCATCGCCAACTTCACCGTCACCGAAAATGGAGGCACGAACGCAGGATGGCACAAAATTTGTGCGCCCATCACCTTCCTTCAGGGGGGAAATATGCCGGCGAATAGCTTCGGCTCGTGGCACATGCTGGATGGGGCGCCTGCGACCGCTTGGAACTCAATGCTGACGAACATCACTGGCGTTCAGTTCCCAATCGACTTTACCTCGAACCCTGCTGAGGAAGTGGGCTATGACAACATCTGCATCACCGAGGAGGAATGCCCGCAGGAGTGTGTCACCATAGGCAAAGAAACCTTTAATTGTCTCCCGAACGGATCGTACAGTTATTCCTTTTCACTAACCAACAACACCGCTGAGAACATCAAATATTTGGTTTTGATGGATCTGCCGGTCGGCGCGATTGTCACTCCAGGCCCTCTGGTGACCCTCGGGAGCCCGCTCCCTCCGGGCGCGGTCACCAACCTGACGCTGACTTTCTCCAACATCGTTTCCACCCAACTCTGCTTCCGCATCAGCTTCCACGATGAGAAGTTCCGTGAGTGCTGCACCATTGAGAAATGCCTGGAAGTTCCCGAATGCTGCGGGCTGATCACTGACGAATGCATTAAGTGCGATCCCGAAAAGCCGGGCTTCTACACCTGGACGTTCACCTACAGCAACCTTTCCGCGGATCCAATCACGCAACTGCATTTGGTCCCCGACACAAACTGCTATTGGATCGCGCCGATCACGTTAAACCCGCCGCTAATGCCCGGCCAATCAACCAATGTCACGGCCACAATCCAGGAACTTGTTCCCGGCTGCAGCCCCAACTTCTGCATCCTCGTCATGGCTCATGATCGCCAATGGCGTGAATGTTGCGCGTTCATCCATTGCGTTACCCTGCCCGTTTGCTGCAACGGAGCGACTTACACTTTCAACGCCGACTTCGCGCAGGGCGCGCTCATGAACGTGACCTACAACACAGTTGCGCACCAACTGCAGTTCGCGCCCCGCACGGCCCCATTCCCCTTCGTGAACATTGCAGCCTCGCAGCGGGGAACGATGGTCCGCATTGACGTCAACACCGGGGCGATCCTTGGCGAGTACCGCACCGCTCCAGATGGGATGTCGAAAGACCCCTCGCGCACGACGGTGGATCGATACGGCAACGTTTGGGTGTCGAACCGAGCGGAAAGCTCCGGCGGCATGGGCTCCGTCACACGCGTGGCGCTAATTCTTGGTGGCACCAGAGTGGACGCAGCCGGAAACGCTGATCCAAACGGCCTCTATCTCAAGCCGCCGTTTACTTACAACTCTGGCGCAGTGGACCGCGATGGCGATGGGCTTATCAAAACATCCCGCGGGTTGGGTGACATCCTTTCCTGGCTCAACACTGGCAGCGTGGATAGCCTTGGCGGCGTCTCGACCGCGGATGATGAACTCATCATCAACTACACTCGCGTAAACGGCACAGGCACGCGGGCTGTTGCCATTGATGCCAACAACGACGTCTGGGTAGGCGGGAACGGGAATCGCGCGCACGAAAAGCTTGATGGATTCACAGGCCTCCCAATTCCCGGCACTCAGTTCAACTTCAACTGGGGCGGCTACGGCGCTCTGGTGGATCGCAACGGGAACCTTTGGTCCGCAGGCGATCTTATGCGTCTGGTTCCAAATCCCACACCTCCTCCCGCCGGGTTGGGAACTCACATCAACCCGGTGACAGGTGGCAGCTACGGCCTTGGGATTGATCAATGCACGGGTAACATTTGGGTGAGCAATGGCTGGACTAATAACGCTTACCACCTCTTTGAACTCGATCCTTCCGGAAATGTGGTCAGCGTCTATCAGCAGCCTTGGATGGCCCAGGGCGTCGCGGTGGATGCGAACGGTCATGTGTGGGTTGCGCAGGTTTTTGGAACGCAGGTCTGGCACCTCGCGCCGAACCCTGGGTTCCCGCACAACATCGTGGGCATCGTGAACGGCTTCCAGGGCGTCACGGGCCTGGCAGTGGACACCAACGGCAAAATCTGGGCCGCGGAATCCTGGGGCAATCGCGCCAGCCGCATTGATCCAACTCTCGCAGCTGGGCTTGGAGCCATTGACCTCTCCGTGAACCTGGGTGCAGGCGCTGGACCTTATAACTACAGCGACATGACTGGCTTCATCGCTGTGGGGGCAACCGCTGCAACTGGCTTCTGGGATGTCGTTCATGATGGCGGCGCACCGGGCATTGATTGGGGCACTGTCAGTTGGACCAGCCTGGAACCACCCGGCACTGGAATAACGGTGGAAGTGCGCGCGCATGACGATGTCATGCAATTGCCCACTGTGCCATGGACCCCAATAAAAAACGGCTCAACCTTCTGCGGCACCGGCATCCGCGGGCGATATCTCGAAGTGCGCGTGACGTTCTCCCGCCGCCAATGCACCGACATTACGCCCGTGCTATATGACCTTACAATCGACTGCTGCAACAACGACCCTTGCAGTGACGATCAAGGGCCAAACGAGCCGCCTAAGGTTCAGTGCCCCGAGCCGGTCCAAATTTGCAAAGGACAGAGCAGCACGGTCACGTTGAACGCCCTCGTGCAGGATGCGAACGGCAATGCACTGCAGGTAGTCTGGTGGGTCAATGGGTCGCCCATGCAAACCAACAACGTCCCCGCAGGCGGCCCGCCAACCAGCGCCATCGTCGCCTTCACTTACAACTTCCCGCCCGGCAATCACACCGTCTCACTCACTGTCTTCGACGGGAAGGAACACACAAAATGCGAAACTAAGGTCGTGAATGAGCAGCAAGCGCCGATGATCGATTGCCCTCCAGGAATTTCAGTCACAAACTTCAGTGGCGTCATTCCTGATTTCACGAAGACTCTCGCTGTCTTCGACCCATGCGCCTCATTGGAACAGATCAAAATCGAGCAAACACCCGCGGCAGGCACCCCCGTCGGCTTTGGCACACACACCGTGCGACTGCGCGCCACCAGCCCTAGCGGCCTGAGTTCTGTGTGCCAAACATTCTACGCGGTCGCGCCCGTGGTTCGCTTAAGCGCTCCGGCCAACTACACGTCGATCGAGCCGCTCTCATCAATCGATCTCACCGCTGTCCTTGCTGCCGGGGTGAGCGCGGATTTGGTTCGTGAGGTCCGCTTCTACTCTGGCACAAATGTCATTGGGTCAGCGCAAAAGGCGCCGTTCACGTTCCGCTGGAATCGCGTTCCAGAAGGCGCGCACCGACTCACCGTTGAAGCTGTCAGTCGGGAAGGGCTCACATCGGTATCACCTGCTGTGAACCTCTTTTCCCAACGCACCAACGCTCCTGCGAGCGCTCCTGTTCAGCTCTTGAACCCAACCATTCAGAATGAAGTGTTCGTGTTCAAGGTGCAGACAGCCCCAACTCAGCAGCATGACGTGGAGTATGTGGATCCAGCTCTCTCAGCGGAGTGGCGGTTGCTCCGCAGCATTCCGGGTGACGGAACCGTCCACACGATCACTGAACCGTTGAATAACTCCACGCGGTTCTATCGCGTCCGCACACGGTAAGTCGGGCGGAACTCTGCCAGCTGTTTCAGGCTGGATTCGGCAGCCCCGAATCCAGCCTTCACAGGCAAGGGCGTTCATTGACGCGACCCTGCGGTGCGAGTACGGTCAACCTCAGTTATGATTGCTGGCAAAGTCAACGCCCCCGCCGCTCCTGCTTCGTTTCGCGAGAGCGATGAGCGCTTGATAAAAGTGACGGAGAGCGCAGCCCGGAAGGTCTCCACTCTGCTCACGCGCCAGGGCCGCCCCAATGGTGTGCTCCGCGTTGCAGTGATGGGCGGCGGATGCTCGGGCTTGCAATATAAAATGGATCTGCAGGATGCTCCCGCGAACCGGGATTTCCTCGTGAAGTCCAGCGGCATTCAAGTTGTCGTTGACCCGAAAAGCGCCCTTTACGTCACCGGCTCCGAGTTGGATTATGTGGATTCACTCCAGGACGGAGGTTTTAAGGTGAAAAATCCCAACGCCGCGACGAGTTGCTCCTGCGGCGAAAGTTTCAGCGCTTGATCGATTCGACGCGTTCGCATGGTCGATCATTTCCAGACGCTTTCCCTGCCTCGGCTGCCTTGGCTGGAAGCGGAGGACATCAAGGCAAAGTTTCACGAACTATCGCTCGTCCATCATCCAGACCATGCAGATGCTTCGGGCCGCACTCACGCGGAAGGTGCAACCTCTGATCTAAACTCAGCGTTCCGCGTGCTGAGCAACACCCGCGATCGCCTCGGGCACCTGCTGTTACTTGAAACCGGGCGGCAACCCAGCCCCATCCAACAAATCCCCGCTGCAGCTGTGGACCTCGCCATGCGCGCAGCCCAAATGGCGCAGCAAGCTGACAAGTTCCTGCAGGCAAAAAAAGCCGCCACCTCCCCAATCATGCAGGCCAAGCTGATGGAGGAAGGCATGGACTGGAGTGAAAAGTTAGACGCCCTTCGGAAGCAATTGGAGCATAGGCGCAGCGCCATTGAGCAGGAGCTTCGAGATCTCAATCCCGCATGGGAAATGCGTGGCTCGACTCCCCTTCCCCTGGACCGGTTGGAGGAGCTTTATCGAACTATCAGCTTCCTCCAGCGGTGGGAGCAGCAACTGCAGGAACGCGCCCTCCAAGCCACCTTCTAAGCGCCCTCAATGCGGGGCCGGATGCTGAAGGGAAATTCCAGCAAACCCAAACGCAACTGAAACGAATCCGCAATGCTTCGAGCGTAATTCTTCGCCTCCTCGGCTTTCGGGCCGGCAAATAATTCGTCGACCGTGCCGGTAAACAATCCCACCCAGCGAACAAAGTGCTCCCGTTGGATGGGCAAGGCTGCATGCTTCGGGAAGGGCCGTCCTTCGAAAGTCATCGTGCGAAACAGCAGTGTGCTCCAGAACCGGCAGAGGTGCGGCAAGTGCTCCTCCCAATTCACCTTCGCCACATCATTAAAGATCGGCCCCAGCAGCTCGTCGGCATTTACCTTGTCATAAAAGGTGTGGACCAGCTTCTGGATATCTTCCTCATTCCTGATGTCCGGCAACGTTTCCATTGAACAATAATAGAGGCTATCCGTGCGCTACAGCCGCGAAACGAGCAACTCCTTCTCAAAGATGAGTTCCTTCGGCATCGTATCGCTGAGCATTAAAAATAACTCCTGCTGCGCGATGATCTCGCGCCGCCATTCATCCGCATTAATGGCCTGCACTTGGTGAAACTGTTCCGGCCCGAAGTCAGCCAATCCTTCCAAGTCGAAATCCTTCACTTCAGGCATCCAACCTATTGCCGTTTCGACCGCATCGGCTTTTCCGTTGCAGCGGTCCACCATCCATTTCAACACACGCATGTTCTCGCCAAACCCTGGCCATAAATATTTGCCTGAGGAATCTTTCCGGAACCAGTTCACATGAAATATCCGGGGCGGATTGGTCATTTGCTTCTGCATTGAAAGCCAATGGCGAAAATAAACACCCATGTCATACCCAACGAACGGCAGCATCGCCATCGGATCGCGCCGCAACTGCCCAATCCCGCCCGCTGCCGCCGCCGTCATTTCCGAGCCCATCATTGCGCCCAGATAAACACCGTGAGACCAATTGAAGGCCTCGAACACAAGCGGGAACGTCGAAGCGCGCCGCCCGCCAAAAATGATCGCGCTAATGGGAACACCCTCAGGATCGTTCACCTCCGGAGCAAGCGAAGGGTTGTTGGCCATCGGCGCAGCAAACCGGCTGTTCGCGTGCGCGGCTTTCTCGGCGCTGCCTGGCGCCCATGGTTTCCCTTTCCAATCCAGGCATTCAGTGGGAACAGGCCCATCTGCCCCTTCCCACCAAACATCCCCATCTGGCGTTAAGGCGACGTTCGTAAAGATCGTGTCCCGCGCAATGGTCGCCACGGCGTTGGGATTGGATTTGCTGTTGGTGCCGGGAACAACGCCGAAGTAACCGGCCTCGGGATTGATTGCTCGCAACCATCCATCTTTGCCTGGCCGCATCCACGCAATGTCGTCCCCCACCGTCCAAACCTTCCACCCCTTGTATCGTTCCGGCGGGATGAGCATCGCGAAGTTTGTCTTGCCGCACGCAGAAGGAAACGCCGCAGCGACGTAAGTCTTCTCCCCCTCTGGCGACTCAAGGCCGAGCACGAGCATATGCTCGGCCATCCAACCTTCCTTGCGCGCCAAATGGGACGCGATTCGCAACGCGAAACACTTCTTAGCGAGCAACGCATTCCCGCCGTAGGCCGAACCCACAGAGAGAATCGTGTTGTCCTGAGGAAAGTGGCAGATGTAGCGCCGCTCGGGATTCACATCCAACATGCTGTGCAAGCCGCGATTGAAGTCGGCGTCCTCACCCAAGTGGTCCAAGGCCACCCTGCCCAGCCGCGTCATCACCCGCATGCTCAAGGCCACGTAAAGCGAATCGGTCAACTCCACGCCGACTTTTGACAACGGCGAAGCTGGTGGACCCATCAAATACGGCAGCACATACAGGGTGCGCCCTCGCATCGAGCCCCGGAACATGCCGTAGAGCTTAGGATACATCTCCGCTGGGTCCGCCCAATTGTTCGTGGGCCCAGCCTCCTCTTTGGTGGGCGTGCAAATAAACGTGCATTGCTCCACACGCGCGACGTCGTTGGGATTCGATCGATGATAATAGCAACCTGGACGCTTCTCCTGGTTCAACTCGATCAACGTGCCGTTGGCGCATGCGACTTTAAGCAACTCCTGCTTTTCCCTCTCTGACCCATCAAGCCACTGCACATTGTCCGGTTGGCATAACTCAGCCATTTCCTCCACCCAGCGCAGCAACGCCTCATTCCTGGTCATTGATTCCCCGGAGCCCAACATATGCAAACGCTACCGCTGCCCTCTCCGCCGCGCAAACCATCCCTTGCTAAGGCCCACCCCACGATTGCGCCCAAACGCTTCTGCTCGCATCATTCGAACAACGGGCCGAGGTAAGCGGTCCATCTGAAATGGAGAGCACGGTCATTCCTGCATACTCGCGGCGCCAGGCCATGGATTGGAGCCTGGTTCTGGCCAGCCAGGATGTTCCCACCACAATTCTCCACGATCCGCAGAGCGGTTGGGCGTTAGCTGTTGAGCCAACCGATTATGAGCGCGCGATGGAAGCCATCCGCCTCTACCGCCTGGAGAACCGGGGTTGGAATTGGCAGCAACATCTTCCCTGGCCGGGGCTCGATTTCCATTTTGGCAGCCTCATCATTTGTTTCGTTCTCGCGTTTATGCACGCGCTGGCCTCCAGATCCGACATCGCCCCACTGGGCATGATGAACAACGCGCTTGTGGCTCAAGGGCAATGGTGGCGCGTTTTTACCGCCATCTTCCTGCACGCCGATATCGCTCATCTTGTCTCCAATGTCGTTTTTGGCGTGATCGTGCTTGGCTTGGCGATGGCACGGTTCGGGGCAGGTCTCGGGCTTCTCGGCGCCTTCAGTGCCGGCGCAGTCGGCAATATTCTGGGTTACCTGTTCTATAACGAAGCGCACCGCGGTCTCGGCGCCTCAGGAATGATGATGGGCGCTCTTGGGCTGGTGACGCTGCACTACCTGGCGTTCTGGCGCCAACATCCCCGCGCTACTCGGCTCGCCTTAAAAGCCATTCTTGCGGGCGCCGCCATATTCCTGATGTTTGGCGTTGACCCAACAAGCGACGTGCTCGCGCATCTCGGCGGATTCGTCGCGGGGGCATTGATTGGGGGGGTGCTCAGCTTCATCTCTCACGACAAAGCGCCGCCTAAATGGCTGAACGCAATGGCGCTCATCACGTTCATAGGCCTGGCAATCCTTAGTTGGAGCCTGGCCGTCGGACTCGCTCGGCATGTCTGAAGCTCGCTCACCTTTGCAACGATTCTTCCCATGGCTTCTCGCCATTGTCTCCGGCGTGCTCTGGGCAGTTTCCTTCCCCAAGTGGAACTTGCAGGTGGCGGCCTGGATCGCCCCCGCACTCATCCTGCTCGCGTCTTTAGTGGCCCCGCAAAAGCCACTCACTCCCGCAGGCCCATGTTGGAAAAAGCCTTTTCACCTTGGCCGCTTTCAACTGGGCTACGTCGCGGGACTCGCCCATTACTTAACCTCGCTTTATTGGCTCCTTTTTATCCCTCATCTGCCCGGGGCAATTGCCGGTTGGATTGCCATTAGCCTTTACCTGGCGGTTTATCCCGCGCTCTGGACGGTTGCCTGCGGCATGCTCCTGCGGAAGATCCAAAATAACGCCCCGGATGTCTTTCTTTCTCCCTCGGAGTTCCTGCACCGCCTGGGGGCCACTCCCGCGCCTCGCCGACTTCTATGGGCCTTCCTCTGCGCCTGCGCCTGGGTTGGCTGGGAGATGATCGTGGCGCGAATGTTCACCGGCTTTCCGTGGAACCTGCTGGGAGCTTCGCAATACCGCAACATCCCGCTCATCCAGATCAGCAGCGTCACTGCCGTTTACGGCGTTAGCTTCCTGCTCGTCTGGTTCGCAGTGAGCCTCCTCTGCGTCTGCGCTGCCGCTTACGCCCATTCGAAAAGCCCTCGGTCCCGCGACGTGATTCTCTCGCCTTTCCCGCGCCTCTTCGACCTCGCGCCTCCTTTGCTGACTGTGATTCTCGTGTTCATTATCGGCTTCCGCAAAGCCACAGCCCCGGAGCCATCCTCGCGCACGCTTAAAATTGCGCTCGTTCAACCGAGCATTCCTCAAACGTTAATTTGGGACCGCTCGCAAAATGCCGTCCGGTTCCAACAACTCATCGCCCTCTCGCGCGAGGCGCTCACGCAAAAACCCGACCTCCTCGTATGGCCCGAAGCGGCGGTGCCCGAGTTGTTCCGTTACGACATCTCCACCGCGCAAACCCTGCAGGAACTCGTGCGCGAGCATCGCGTTCACATGATCCTGGGCGCGGATGATGCTTCGCCAAAGGTTGAGTCCCCTCAGACTTACCGCGACTACAATTTCTACAACAGCAGCTTCGCCCTTGATCCCCAAGGCAACGTGATCGGCTCCTACCGAAAACGACGCCTCGTCATGTTTGGCGAGTACGTTCCGTTTCTAAAGTATCTGCCATTTTTAAAGTATCTCACTCCCATAGGGGATGCCGGGTTCCTTCCCGGCGACGCGCCCAATCCTTTCAACCTGGCCGACCTCAAAACGCGGGTGTCCGTGCTGATCTGCTTTGAAGACGTTTTCCCGCACCTCGCCCGGGAATACTTCGATGGTGACCTCGATCTTCTCCTGAATCTCACCAACAACGGTTGGTTCGGCGAAAGCGCGGCCCAGTGGCAGCACGGCGCCAACTCCGTCTTCCGAGCGGTCGAGAATGGCCTCCCGTTAGTCCGCTGCTCTAATAACGGGCTCACCTGCTGGGTCGATACCAGTGGCCGACTTTACAACATCTACTATCCCGACAGCAGGGACATCTACGGCAAGGGCTACAAAATCGTGGAGGTTCCCTTGCTCCCGGAAGGCGCCAGCCGCACCCCGACCTTCTACGCTCGCCACGGGGACGTCTTCGGTTGGTCCTGCTTCGGCCTCACGGCCCTCGCTCTCTTGCGAGCCCGGCGCAAAACAACTTAACCTGCCGGCCAGGTCCTTCCCCTCCTCTGCGCCCTCTGCCTGCCTCTGCTTCCTCCGCGTTTGCCCTAACCCGCGCTGAATTTCTTGAGAGCGGCATACTTGCTGCTAAATTACCCTCCCGCTGAGGGTCATTTTGCCAAATACCGCCCCTTACAACCTGATCCGCCTAATAGCCGCTGTCGCCCTGCTCTTAATCCAGGCACGAGCGGGCAACGCCCAGCAAGCTGCCCCATCGCGTCCCGAAGTGAAGCAGGTCATTGTCCGCTTCAAAGACAACACCCCGGCTGCTCGGAAAAACTTGGTCGCCCAACGGCACGGCCTCTCGTTCCACCGCCCCCAAGGCCGCGCCTCTATCCAGGCTCTCAATGCCCTTTCGACCTCCGCGCCAGCGTTGCTCGACGTTCCTCCCGGCAAAGACGCTTCCGCAGCCGCGGAGCAGCTCTCACGCTCCCCGGAAGTGCTGTACGCCGAACCTAACTTCCGTATCGAGCTAGCCAACGCCACCCCCTCCCGCCCGCGTCCGAACGACTTCGATTATGGCCGTCTCTGGGGCTTCGAAAACGCCAACCGACCCGGAGCCGACATTCACATCGCCCAGGCCTGGGCTCGCACCACTGGATCGAGCAACGTCCTGGTCGCCATCATTGATACAGGCATCGATTTCCTGCACCCCGACCTTGCCCCGAACATTTGGAACAATTCGAGGGAAGTTCCCGCCAACGGCATCGATGACGATCGCAATGGGTTCATTGACGATGTGAACGGCTTTGATTTCGTCAGCCATGATAGTGACGGGTTTGACGACCATGGCCATGGGACTCACGTCGCGGGCACCGTCGGCGCCGTCGGCAACAACTCCATCGGCGTCGTCGGCGTTTGCTGGGACGTGCGCATGATGGCCCTTAAAGCCTTTGATGAAACGGGAAGCGGCAACGTCTACGCGGGCATTCAGGCCATCGACTATGCGGTCGCCAATGGCGCCCGGATCATCAACGCGAGTTGGGGCCTCAAAGAAAGCAGCCGTGCCCTCCGCGATGCCGTCCGCAACGCCGTTGATAAAGGCGTGATTTTCATCGGAGCTGCCGGCAATGACCGCTCCGCTGCGCCGTTCTACCCCGCCGCTTTTGATGGCGTTATATCCGTAGGCGCCACCACCGAAGAAGATGCGCGCGCGCCGTTCACGAATTTCGGTGAGACGCTCGATGTCTCCGCTCCTGGCGCTTCCATTTATTCAACTCTTCCAGACTCGGGGTATGGCTACCAGGGCGGCACTTCCATGGCCGCTCCTCACGTTAGCGGCCTCGCAGCGCTCATTCTCTCAGCGCATCCGAACTTCACCGCCTGCGACGTCGAAGGGATTATCCTCAACACATGCGATGAAATAGAAACAACACAACCGCTTGGTGTCGGGCGAATCAATGCAGGCCGCGCGCTCGGGATCGAGCAGCCTCTCCCCACCGCTGCGCTCTCACTGCCTCCTGAGCTTTTTGGCGTCGTTTCCATCACCGGCTCTGCCTTCGGTAACGACTTCGCCAGCTATGCACTGGAGATTGGCCAGGGCGCGAAGCCCGCCAACTGGACTGCCCTTGCCTCTGCCTCCCAGCCGCTCACAAACAGTGTCATTCTCGCAAACTTCGACACCCGCGCCTTTGCCGAAGGCGAGCACGTCATTCGCCTCCGGGTTCGTAATAGCCTGGGGCAGCACGCCACCGTGTCGCGCCGTGTCACCATCGGGAACGTGCGCATCACCAGTCCGATGGCTGCTGATGTTCTGCGTTCGGGTGACAAAATTCAGATTGCAGGGCGGGTTCTCGGCCAAGGGCGCACGTATGAACTCGCCTGGTCTGCCGGGCTTCAACCCGGCTCCTGGCAAACCAATGGTTTGAGACTCACCCCACAATCCGCCGGCACACTCGCTGAGTGGGATACCTCTGCACTCCCGCCAGGCCATTTCTACACCTTGCGCTTGCACGCCACTTCAACCAACGGAGTCATGAACGAAGAGTTGGTCCACATGGTTCATTTAGCGGGAAACATGCGAACGAACTTTCCCGTCTATGTGCCGCAACAAATCGTTCCTCAAGCCGAATGGCGCAGCTTGAAGGTCATTGACCTCGACGGCGATGGACCCAAGGAAATTTTCTTTGTGAATGCGGGCGTGGACGGTGAAGTTCCGGCAAAGCTGTGGGTTCTCGAATCGACGGGGGCTCTTCGTTGGACGGCTGACCTCGATTTGGATCCTCCTTACAGCGACGAGCCTGTCGCCGGCGATCTCGATGGCGACGGCGCTTTGGAGATCGTTGCAGGCGGTGGTCAGCGACTCTTTGCATTCCATGCAAACGGAGAAGCTGTTGAGGGCTGGCCCATTGGCATTCGGGGCGAGCAAGCGGGGAAAGCGCTTGCTGACCTGGACGGCGACGGAAAGCTGGAAGTAATCGCCCAATCGGAAGATTGGACCGGGGGAACTGGTGTTGGCGTTCTTGCGATCTATAGCGCCATTGGCTCTCGGCAGTTTGAATGGCTCTTTGGAGTCCGCAATGAGCCGGGTGATTCACTCCCTCTAACTCCCGCCGTCGGGAACATGGATGACGATCCTGAGCTTGAAATTCTCGCCGTCACATCTGGAAGCCAAGTCAGTCTGTTTGATATCCGGACGCCTGGATTCCCTCGTTGGTCCACCACCAGCACGCCGCAAATTTCCGCTTCTCCCACGCTCGCGGATGTCAGTGGTGATGGCTTGCTCGATGTGATCATCGGCCGGACTGGCGAAGTGAGCGATGGGCGCGAGAAAGGTCCGGGCGGTCTCTACGCGTACGATCGCAACGGGCAATTGCTCACCGGCTGGCCTGCGGCGGTGCAGGAATATTTCCCGCACTCCGCAACCTTGGCAGATCTGAACAACGATGGCGCAGCCGAAGTCATAGCCGCATCTTTTCCACGGGGTCGCTTGCATGTGTTCAAAGGCAATGGCTTCTCTCTCGAAGGCTGGCCGCGCGAGTTAATTGTGAGCGGGTCGGGGAACGTCATTCCTTCCATCGCTGACGTGAATGGCGATGCTGAGCCGGATATCGTCATTGCCCAGCCGGGCTACTGGCTGAACGCCATCGTCAATAATAACCCAACTGAACTCGGCGGCATTCAGGCCTGGACCGCTGCTGGGGCGCCGATCGATCTCAGCCCTGGTCCGCTCGCCGTCATTGCTTTTGAGAGCACCGGTCATCCATGGCATAAATCCGCCCCGCCGGTGCTCACGGACCTTGATGGGAATGGCAAGCTCGACATTGTCCTCGCATCGATCGTGGACCGCACCTACGGTCCCTTCGGCTACAAGCCTCGGAAAAAGGATCGCAGCTCCATTTACGCCTGGGAGATCGACACTCCTTTCACGACTGCGCCATGGCCCATGCTTCATCAAAACGCGCAACACACCGCCGCATTACCAAAGCGCGTCCGCACCAACGCGCCTCCCGAGCTTTTCCCCATGCCAGGCCAGAAAGTGCTGGCCGGCTCGGTTTTCGCTCCTTTGCCGCTCAACGAGTTCGTCCGCGATGACTTTGATTTAGCCGATGCACTCCGCTGGACCGTCACCTCCTCGATCCTTCAGATTGAAATCGACGCGAACAACCGGCTCCAGGTGAGGCCGCCGGAAGGTTGGATCGGCAACGATCAGGTGGAGATCACCGTGCAAGATTCACATGGAGCTAAAGCCACAACGCGGGTCTCCTACTCCGTTGCTGCCATTGGCAATATCCTCCAGGCCCCCACGATTTCTCTCGCTGGTGTGGAGGATCAGGCTGTCACGTTCACGCTGGAACTTGCGCCTCATCTCCAGGTCGCTCATCTTGGCCAACCGCAACACGGCGCCCTGGCGGCAGCCGCTCCTGGCTCGTGGACCTACCAGCCTACTAAAGACTTCGCAGGCACAGACGAGTTTCTCATCGTCGTGCGTGACTCGCTTGGCTTCACTGCCTTCGGCCGCGCTTCTGTCCAACTCACCGGTATCAATGATCCGCCCACTCCCTTCGCTGACCAGATTGTAACGGATGAAGATACCAGCGTCACGATTGATCCCCTTGCCAACGACCGGGATCCAGAAGGCGATCCCCTCGCGTTCGTCACAGCCACTCAGCCGAAGCACGGCTCTATTGCCATTTCAGACGGCCACGTCATCTACACGCCTGCGAAGGACTATCATGGCGCCGATCAATTCGCCTACACACTCGCTGACGACCACGGCCTCAGCAGCGAAGCAACTGTCAGCATCAGCGTTCGCGCCATTAACGACGCCCCCATACTCACTAACCAAACCCTGCGCGTGCGGAGGAACTCGCGCCTCTTTATGGAATTCCCCGGCCGAGACCCCGAAGGCGATTCCCTCAAGTATCATGTCACAAAAGCGCCTGAGCACGGTGATCTTTGGAAGCAGCCTTCCGTCGCAGATTACTACCCTCTTAAAGGCTTCGCAGGGTCTGATTCGTTCACCTACGTCGCCACTGATGGAAAAGCTGTAAGCTCGCCCGCGGTGGTCACTATCGAAATCCTCGCAGAGAACAATCCTCCCAAAGCCAATCGGGTTCTCGCCAGCGGTCGTTCGAACCAACCGCTTCAAATTACCCTCTCAGCGACGGATGAAGACGGCGACACTCTCACGTTTTCATTGCTCTCACAGCCCGAAGACGGCGTTGTGTCCGGCCAGCCGCCGCAACTCACCTTTACTCCTAACGCTGGCTTCCTCGGCACCAACAAGTTTACCTACCAGGCCTCAGACCCCAACGGCGGGCACGCGGCAGGCGAAGTCGAAGTCATCATCAAAGACGGCAACACCGCCCCCGTTGCGCTCTTCACGCAGATTTCGCTGAAGATGAACACGAACGCATCGTTTACACTACCGTCCTTTGATCAGGAAGCCGACCCGCTCGAGTTCACCATCCTCACCCTGCCTACCCACGGCCAAATCACCGGCACGCCACCGCATCTCGTGTACACCCCGGAGCCAGGTTACCTCGGGCCTGACCGGCTGGCCTTCATGGTTAAAGACGCGCAGTTCACCAACGCCGCGCCTGGTGAAGTTTACTTCATGGTCCTCTCAACGAACCTCCCGCCCGAAGCCGCTGACCAGGCCACCGCAGTGCTCCCTGGAGGGACCGTGAGCGCCGCGCTCGACATCGACGACCCGGAGAATGACCCGATTCGCTGCGTGATCCTGCGAGGCCCATCGAGCGGCACGCTGAGCATCGTCGGCTCGCAATTCACCTACCGTGCGAACTCTGGCTTCACGGGCTCCGACTCGTTCACCTACCGCCCGTGGGACGGAAAACGGTATGGCAACACCGCCACCGTTCGGATCGGCCTGGCAAGTGAACAACCGCCCCTTGCCCTTCGATTCCTCCCCCCCGAGATTATCTCCGATTCCCAAATGCTCCTCCGCTTCACTGCTCCGATGCAGAAGCCGGTCCACATCCAATCCTCCACAAATCTGATCGATTGGACCTTGGTCGGATCCAAACTCTCCACCGGCACCAACTCCCTCGCAGTTCCCCGCACCTCCGCCATCGGTGCGTTCTTCCGGTTACACGCTGAATAATACGTTCAGATCAAGACTCTGCGCTTCCGAACTAGCTCATGCTCCCGGTTTAATCTGAACCCGCCTCCGCGGCTAAGGTTCCTGCGTTCTTTGGAGAAATTGACTCATCGCACTCATAGAATTCTGGCAGCGGCTGGTGACTCAGCGTTCCACTTCGCGGAGGAACGCCAAAGAGCATTTGGTTAATCAGTTTCTCTGCATCGTCGAACCTCTGAGCATCAATCACCCATTGCAGCGCTGGTGAGGCTTGCAAGGTTTCACGTTGTTGCCCCGAGAGGCTTTCCAGGAAGGATGCGTACCACTGAAGCCATGTTGAATCGCTCATGCGAACATCAAACAAACGGAGTTCAAACTCACTAACCTGACCGCTGCCATTCCGCCGCCTGCTTCTCAGATCTGCTCTGGAATCGTTGAGGATCCTCCTCTACCCGAGCTTACTCTTGGCATTCTCCAGCTTCGTTGCAGATATAAAGGCTGAAATAATCGGCGACTCTTGCCTTTCCTTACGCGCAATCCCAATCACAAGCGGCGGGGGCGCCGGCTTTAACGGAATAAGTTTCAACCGCGGGCCTGCCATGCACTTCAACCTTTCTGACATGAGGGCCACTCCACGCCCGCTCTCCACAGCGGCAATCAAGCTCGTCACCCCTTCGTGCTCCTCGGCTATCCTCGGCGACTGGTTTAAGTTCGCGAACAAATCAGCAATCCATGCGTGGTATTCAGGATACTCCGCAAGCGCGAAGCAAATCAGCCGTTCGGACCCAAGATCAGCCACACTGACCAACCTCTTCTTCGCCAAAGAATGCGTCGGCGCCATTGCGACGCAAACTGCATGCCGTTCAACCTCCTCGAAGGCCAGCCCTGCCATTGGCATTACGGACATTTTCACCATCAGCGCCAGATCCAGTTTTCCGTCTCTTAAGCGCCGCAACATTTGCTGGCTCGACAAATCATGCAATTGCACGCTGACGTGCGGAAACTCCTTCTGGAAAGCCCGCAACGCGCGTGGCAGGAGATCAACTGCAAGGGAAGGCGCATAACCAACGTGAAGCTCCCCCTGCTTGCCTGCGGCAACCGCCCTTGCTTTTTGCACCGCCTCCTCCACCCGCTGCAATGCTGATCGAACCTCGGGCAGGAACGCACGCCCCGCAGCCGTTAGGTTCAGTGACTTGGGGCTCCGCTCAAAGAGGGCGACACCCAGCTCGTGCTCAAGATCCCGAATTTGCCTGCTCAATGGCGGCTGTGAAACATTTAACCGTGCCGCCGCGCGGGTGACATTCTGTTCCTCCGCAACAGCAATAAAGTAACGCAGGTGTCGCAGTTCCATGCCGCAGCCAGCATACCCTTTCGGTATGCTTAGCCAATCCTCAAAGTATTTTTAGGCGACGGCCGGCGAACTTAACCTCACCTGCACGTGGAACAATAAAGTTCCCCAAAACCAAAACACATTAATGACTCCCTATAAATACAACCGCCTCGACAAGAACAATGTCGCTGTGCTGCTCGTTGACCATCAGACCGGACTGACCAACCTGGTTCAGGATTTCTCCCCTGACGATTTCAAAAACAACGTTCTCGCGCTCGCTGACGCCGCGAAATACTTCAAGCTACCCACTATCCTGACCACCAGTTTTGAAGAAGGTCCGAACGGGCCGCTCGTCCCGGAACTCAAGGAGCTGTTCCCCGAAGCTCCTTTCATCGCGCGTCCAGGCAACATCAACGCCTGGGACAACGAAGATTTCGTGAAGGCAGTTCAAGCCACTGGAAAGAAGCAACTGCTGATCGCGGGGATCGTCACGGAAGTTTGCGTCGCTTTCCCAGCGCTCTCCGCCCTCGAAGCGGGCTATGAAGTTTTCGTGGTGACCGACGCATCTGGCACGTTCAACAAAACCACACGCGACGCGGCGTGGTTTCGCATGCAGGCCGCTGGCGCTCAACTAATGACCTGGTTCGGAGTCGCGTGCGAGCTGCATAGGGATTGGCGCAACGACGTCGAGGGGCTCGGGGCGCTTTTCTCAAACCACTTGCCCAACTACCGCTGCCTTATCAATAGCTACCTTCGCGCCACCGCAAAGAAGGTTTGAACCAGTAACTGGGTGCGGGCTACCAACGACAGCATCCTAACGCAGCGCCGATCTCCTGGAGAATCCTTATGAAAACAATTGTCCGCATCGAACGCAGCTCAGCTATGCACTGGGTCGGGAATGGGTTCCCCGTGCGTTCTGTCCTTAACTACAACGATCATGGCCGCGAACTCAGCCCGTTCCTTTTGCTCGATTACGCCGCTCCGCACTCCTTCCCGCCCGGGCGGGAGAGGCGGGGCGTCGGCGCTCATCCGCACAAAGGGTTCGAAACGGTCACGGTCGTTTACCAGGGTCAGCTTGAGCATAGGGATTCCACAGGCGCAGGCGGCAAGATCGGCCCAGGAGATGTGCAGTGGATGACCGCTGGCGCAGGGATCGTTCACGAGGAGTTCCACTCAGAGGAGTTCACTCAAGCAGGCGGCCCCATGCAAATGGTCCAGCTCTGGATCAACTTGCGAGCAGCCGATAAGTCTGCACAGCCCGGATATCAAACCT
Organism: Candidatus Methylomirabilota bacterium; assembly: GCA_035627835.1. Lineage (GTDB taxonomy): Bacteria > Verrucomicrobiota > Verrucomicrobiia > Limisphaerales > SXQI01 > DASPKX01. Next base: position 30,546 of record DASPKX010000050.1, on the reverse strand, counting down.
TGCTCGACGCTCAAATCCCCAGCGTGACACTTCCCTCAGGAGGCGCAGTTCGCGTCATCGCCGGGGCGCTCGAAGGCAAGAGAGGCCCCGCCCGGACCTTTACCGCCATTAACCTCTGGGATGCAAAGATTCCGGGTGGATCAACCGCCGAATTGCCGCTCGCTCATGGCCACACAACAGCTCTGCTCGTCTTATCGGGAGAGCTAGTTACCGACGCAGCGGGGTCAGCGAAGGAAAGGGATCTGATCATCTACTCGCGGGACGGTGAGCACATCCAAATCTCTGCCGCTTCCGATGCGCACTGTTTGCTGATGAGTGGAGAGCCGATCAATGAGCCGATCGTCGGGCATGGCCCGTTCGTGATGAACACTCCTGAGGAAATTCAGCAGGCATTTCGCGATTACCAGTTGGGCCGCATGGGCGAACTCCACTAAGAATATCCTCCTAAAGTGCCGATGCCGATGCGTTACGCAGCGGTCGCCTTATTATATCGCTCAGGGACTCTAAACCGGAATGGCAGAGCACTGTGAATAGTGGCTTCACGCAATCTCAAGAAAAGCAGCTTTTGCTTTTTCGTAATTTTCGCGCAGCGCTTGCCGGCCAGCTTCCCCTGCGTTTAGAAGGAAATCGCTCACACTTGGCGCGTATTTGCTCTGGTCATAATCCCCAAGCACCGTTCTGGGCCGCTGCCGTTGCTGAGGCATTTGTTGTCCATGGTTTCTCAAAAGAAACTCATAAAAGTCAGGAAAGCACTTCTTGCCGCAGTTCTGGCACTTTGTGCCTTCCCCATGAACCAGGAAGGCATGCTCCTCAGTTCCACAAAGAAGGCACTTGCATGCAGAAAACTGATGGGTGCGTTCTCGCGTTGTTGAACAGTTCGCGCACCGCTCACAATTCGCGCTCCAATCGTGTTGGACATCCCTCTTGGTTTTGCACCTGAGGCATTCCGTGCAATCACTCCAAAAATAGTGGTCCTGGTCTCGGGCGTGCGCGCATTCGGTGCAGTGACAGCCATTCCATTTATGGAAACCAAACACGCAAAGCCAAGCCATGCGCCCACCTTAGGCTAAAAGCTTCCCTTACTTCAATGATAATGGTGTTTGCTGCTTAGTATCGCCGTAATCAAGCGGCTCATAAATTTCGTGCATTCGCGCGGCTTGTTCGGTCAAATACAGCCGCAACGCAAACTTTCTGAAACAAAGACACCGCCAGCGGTGTCATTCCCTACAGATGGCCAAAACCAAAACGAGCAAACGACGCAAAGCATTGGTGCTCACTGCCCTCGCCCTTGCTGTCATCGCCCTGGTGACTGTCGCCGCCTTCCGCAAGAAGGAGGTCATCATCACCATCCAAACGGACAAAGTCACTCGCCGCGACATCACCGAAATCGTCGTCGCCAACGGGAAGATCCAGCCTGTGGTCCAGGTCGTTATCCAACCCGAAGTCAGCGGCGAAATCACCGCGCTCCCCGTCAAAGAAGGCCAATCCGTCAAGCGCGGTGACTTGCTCGTGAAGATCAAGCCGGACAACTACCTGGCAGGCCGCAACTCCGCCGAGGCGAATTACAAATCCGCCATGGCGAATCGCACCTTGGCGAAAGCCAATCTGGACAAAGCCGAACTTGAGTTTCGCCGCTACGAGCAACTCCACAAAGACCGCCTGATTTCCGACTCTCAGTTCCTCGAGGCAAAGACGAACCTGGACGTTGCCCGCGCCAGCTTCGAAACATCCATTCACCAAAGCGACCAGGCCAAGGCCAGCCTCGCCCGCGCGGAGGATGATCTCGCCAAGACCACTATCGTCAGCCCGATCAATGGGACCGTCACCCGCCTGCGCTCGCAAGCCGGTGAGCGCGTTGTGGGCACCGCCATGATGTCCGGCACCGAAATCATGACCATCGCCGCCCTCGACGAAATGGAAGCGCGCGTGGACATCGGCGAAGTGGATCTCACGTTGCTCAAGCTTGGCCAGCGCGCGAAACTTGAGGTTGAAGCTTTCGCTGATCGCAAGTTCAACGGCGTCGTCACGGAAATCGCCAACTCCTCCAAACAACCTTACGGCGTCTCCTCACAAGCCGCCGCTTCCAACACTTCCGCTCAGGAAGCCGTCAAATTCGAAGTGCGCATTCGCCTCACTGAAAAGGAAGACTTCCGCCCGGGAATGTCAGTCACGGCCGAAATTGAAACGCGCTCCGTCACCAACGCGTTAACGGTTCCGATTCAATGCGTGACCAGCCGTTTGCCCAAAGACGCCAAACCCAAGATGGAGCACGATGGCCCTCCCGAGAACGAGGCCCCAGCTCAGCAGGCCAATCGCAAAAAGAAAGAGGACGGCCCGAAACCGCTCGAAGTTGTGTTCCTCCCGGACGGCGACAAAGCGAAGATGGCTCCAGTTAAAGTTGGCATCAGCGACGATTCCTACATCGAAGTGAAGGAGGGCTTAACCGAAGGGCAGGAAGTCATTTCCGGCGGCTATAAAGCCATCAGCAAAGAACTCGAGGAAGGCAAGCGCGTCAAAAAAGGCCCGCCCCCAGGCAAAGATCCCAAGAAGAACACCAACTCCTAACCCAAGGGGTCCCGTGGCTCTCATCTCTCTCAAGAACATCGCCCGCACTTACAAGATGGGCGCGGAAATCATCCACGCCTTGCGGGATGTCTCGCTCGAAATCGAAAAGGGCGAATACGTTGCCTTAATGGGGCCTTCCGGCTCCGGGAAGTCCACGTTAATGAATCTGCTCGGCTGCCTGGACACGCCCACCTCCGGCCAGTTCTTCCTTAAGGATTCGAACGTCAGCGAGATGGACGACAACGAACTTGCCGAGATTCGCAATCGCGAGATCGGTTTCGTCTTCCAAAGCTTCAACCTCTTGCCTCGCGCCGATGCTCTGCGCAACGTCGAGCTGCCTCTCGTCTATTCAGGCATTCCCAGCGACGAGCGCCGGCAAATTGCGCTGGAGGCATTGACCAATGTCGGCCTGGCCGAGCGTATTCATCACAAGCCCAATGAAATGTCTGGCGGCCAGCGCCAGCGCGTTGCCGTCGCCCGCGCCCTCGTCAACAAACCTTCCATCCTGCTGGCCGATGAGCCTACCGGAAACCTCGATTCGCGCACCGGCGAAGAAATCATGGCTCTTTTCGAAGAGCTTTGGCTTGCCGGGAACACCATCATCGTCGTCACCCACGAGGAAGACATCGCCCGTCACGCCAAGCGAATCATCCGCATCCGCGACGGGCTAATTGCCAGCGATGAAGTGCAGGAAAATCGCACCGCGTCCGGCGGCCGCAAGCCTCACGGCTCCACCCCTGCCCTCGCCTCCTGATCCATGAACTTTTTCACGGACCTCATCGAAGGCCTGAAGATTTCCTGGTCCGCCCTGGCTGCGAACAAGCTCCGCTCCGGGTTAACAACCCTCGGCATCGTCATTGGGATCGTCACAGTCACCTTGATGGGCACCGCCATCGAGGGCCTGAACCGCGCGTTCACCGGCAGCATCTCCGCCATGGGCAGTGATGTTCTTTACGTGCATCGCCGCCCCTGGTTCATTGATTCCCATGCTGAATGGCTCAAGATGCAGAAGCGCGAGCGCATCAGCTTTCATCAATTTAAGGAAGCGGAGAAGCACCTCGCGGGAGTTGCCGCTGTCACCGCGGTCGATGGCACGTGGCAGCCGTTGAGCTATAAGAACCGCGCTTCCACGAACGTCCGCGTCGTTGGCACCACCGATCAATTTCTGCTCACCAGCGGGGTTACGGTCGATGATGGCCGCTTCCTCACGCCAGGCGAGGTCGAGGGCGGTCGCCCTGTTTGCGTGATCGGATCCTTTGTTGCTGAGAAGGTTTTCGGAATTCACTCACCTATCGGTGAGCAGGTCAAAATTGGCGGGCGCGCTTTCGAAGTCATCGGCGTTCTCGGCAAACAAGGCAATTTCCTCGGTCAATTCAACCTGGACAATCAGGTCGTCATCCCGCTGCGCCAATTGATGGTCCTTTACTCTCGAATTCCCGATCTGGAGATTCAGGTCAAATCCCCTTCCATGGAATCGATGGAAGATACGCGCGAGGAAGTTCGTGGCGTCATGCGCCGCGTCCGCCGCCTCGCGCCAGCCGAGGAAGATGACTTTGCCATCAATCAACAGGAGATGTTCATCCAGACGTTCAACCGCGTCGCTGGAATGATCGCCACTGTGGGCCTCTTTATCACCGGCCTCTCACTCTTCGTTGGCGGCATCGGCATCATGAACATCATGTTCGTGTCGGTCGCAGAACGAACTCGGGAAATCGGCATCCGCAAAGCCATCGGCGCGAAGAAGCGGAGCATTCTCATCCAATTCCTCAGTGAAGCCGCGAGCATCTGCCTGTTTGGCGGTCTCGTGGCGCTCGCCATTGCTTTCCCGGTCACGCTGCTCATGCGCAAGTTCATGCCAGCTACCCTTTCCCCGCTCATCATCAGCGTGGCTCTTGGTGTCTCGATTCTTACCGGGGTTATCTCAGGCTTCCTTCCTGCGTGGCGCGCGGCTCGGATGAACCCTGTTGATGCCCTTCGCAACGAATGAACAAAGGTGAGTTCCAGGAAAGTTTTGCCATGGCGATGGATTCCATCGTCGCGCACAAACTTCGCTCCATCCTCACCTTGCTTGGCGTCCTTGTGGGCGTGTTCTCCATCGTCGTCGTGATGACGGCCATGCGCGTCCTTCAAAACAACATCGAGAGCGAACTCGCCCAAATGGGCAGCCACACCTTTGCCATCTCCAAAAACCCCGCCGTCTATTTCGGCGGGCCTGATGGCTACGAAAAGTTCTGGCGCCGCAAAAACATCACTTACGTGGATGCCGAGCGTCTCCGCGAGCGCGCCACCATGGCCAAATCCGTCGGCTCACATGTGGACTTCTGGCCTATGGAAGTCATTTCCAAATGGGGCCGCACGCCCCCAAACGTCGAACTCATCGGGGCGAATACTGGCGCTTTCCCCGCCCGCAATTGGAACGTCGAGGAAGGCCGCGCCATCAGCGAATCGGACGTCGCCCGCAACGCGGATGTCTGTGTCCTCGGCGCTGATCTCGTCAAAACCATCTTTCCGTTCGGCAATGCTCTCGGCGAAAAGATCAAGCTGCAGGGCATCAACTACACTGTGATTGGGGTTCTTGAGAAGCGCGGCGCCACCCTCGGCTCAGCCGCTGAGAACTTCGCCATCATCCCGATCACGACCGGCCTCTCCCGCTACGGTCGCAGTTGGCAGAGCGTTTCCGTCCTCGTCCAAGCCGAGAACCAGGCTGTTTACGACGACACCGTGGAGCAGGTCCGCGGCATCATGCGCGTGATGCGAAAAGTCCCTCCCGGAAAGGAAGATGACTTTGAGATCTTTTCGAACGACTCGATGATCGCCCAATTCCAAAGTTTCACCCAAACCGTCCGCATAGGCATCGCGGTCATCAGCTCAATTGCTTTGGTTGCCGCAGGCATCGGCATCATGAACATCATGCTCGTCTCTGTCACGGAGCGCACAAAGGAGATCGGCATCCGCCGCGCGATCGGCGCCAAGAAGCGCAATATCATGAGCCAATTTATCATGGAAGCGGTCATGCTCTGCCAGGTCGGCGGCATCATCGGGGTCATCCTGGGAATCGCGGGCGGCAATGCCGCGGCCTTCTACCTGGAACTGCCGCCCACCATCCCTTTCGACTGGGCCGCGCTCGGCCTTTTGATTTGCTCCATTGTGGGCGTGGTGTTTGGCGTGTACCCCGCGTTTAAGGCCGCAAACCTCGATCCAATCGAATCGCTTCGCTACGAGTAGCTACTTCCGCACCCACCGGTGCACTTCGAACTCCGCGCTTTCCCGCAGCAGTTCGCCGCGCGTGAACAAATGTTCAAAGGGCGGCATCAGCGTGTCCCCTTCCACCTCTCGCTTCACAACGGTCAGGAATAACTCTCCACACAGCGGAAACGCCGCTTCGAAAATCTGCGCCCCGCCAATTACAAAAATCTCCCGCTCGGCCGGCACACTCTCCAGTTCAGTTAGCGATTGGATGCTTACCACACCCGGCGCGGAGAATCCGCTGCGGCTTAACACATAATTGAGCCGCCCCGGCAAAGGCCGGCCAATCGACTCATATGTCTTCCGTCCCATGACCAGCGCATGCCCCATCGTGAGCGCCTTGAACCACTTCAACTCCTCAGGGATATGCCACGGGAGCTTGTTGTTCGCGCCAATGACGCGGTTTTGGGACATCGCCACGATGGCCTTGAGCGGCTTCATCTCAAACGGCAATTGGCGCTTTGATCCCGGGATGCGGATCGTAATTCACCAGCTTAAAATCCTCGTAGCGGAACGCGTGAATATCCTTCACCTCGGGATTCAACTCCATCTTCGGCAGGGCGCGCGGCTCCCGCGACAATTGCAGCCGCGCCTGCTCCAGGTGGTTGCTGTATAAATGCAAGTCGCCGAACGTATGCACGAACTCCCCTGCTTTCAAACCGCACACCTGCGCCACCATCATCGTCAGCAGCGCGTACGAGGCGATGTTGAACGGCACACCCAAAAACAGGTCAGCGCTCCGCTGGTAAAGCTGGCAGCTCAGCTCGCCATCCTGCACGTAGAATTGGAACAACGCATGGCACGGCGCCAGCGCCATCTTGTCCAGGTCGCCAACATTCCAGGCGCTCACGATCAACCGTCGGCTATTCGGGTTCTTTTTGATCTGCGCAATCACCTCATCAATCTGGTTGATCACGCGGCCGTCCACCGTCCGCCAGCTCGTCCATTGAGCGCCGTAAACGGGGCCCAGGTTTCCTTCGGCGTTGGCCCATTCATCCCATATGGTCACGCCATTTTCGTTGAGCCATTTGATGTTCGTGTCGCCGCGTAGAAACCAAAGCAGCTCGTAAATGATCGACTTGAGGTGCAGCTTCTTCGTGGTGACCAGCGGGAATCCCTGCCGCAGATCAAATCGGGTTTGCGCGCCGAACACCGAATATGTGCCTGTGCCAGTCCGGTCCCCTTTGTATTTGCCCTTTTCCAGGACCAGCCGAAGAAGGTCTAAATATTGAACCATGGGTTTATCGCGCTGCTAGAGATCGAGGGGTTTGGCTTCGATCTTCCGCAGTTTAAGCTTCTGGCCAACGTCGTCCAGAAAGACCGCAACCTGCCGCAAAATCTTCCGCTGCTGCTCCGCCATGAACCACATCATCAATGGCACACTGAGCAGCACGAACACGACCCACCAGTAGCGGTTCATCAGCAACCCGATCAGGAGCAAATCCACCCCGATGACCGCGCTCATCACCAACTTCGCCACAAACGTCCAGCGCGGCTTTAACCGGCACCGGATCATCTCTTTTCCATGCCCGATCGCCTCCGCAACCGTCGTCAGGTGCAGCCGCGCCCAAGTGGTTCCTAAAATCTCCAGGTCGTAATTATTCCAACCGGTATCGACTTTGTTCGGCCAACCGTGCTGGTCCAGATCCTCAATCACGCCGTTGAGGAACGTCACCCGGTCAATGCCCCGCTCGTTCCAATACTCGATCAACTGCCCCACCGGCGCTTCTGGCCCGCCGTCTTGGGCGCTCTGGGTCGCGCCCGGTTTTGGCGCTGGCATCGTCGCGCGCCTTGGCGTTCTCACACTTCCTTTGTAGCGCGCTGCCCCTCGAAATATCGGCTGTAGAAAGAACAGCAGGGCCACCAATGGCCGCGACCATGGGCGTCGGCGATCCTTCGCCAGATCAGCCTGCCACGCCGCCACCGCGCAGACCGCCAGCGGAATGAGCATGCTGGCCACGGCCACAGGAATCAGTTGCCGAAAGACCACAGCGAGCACGATCAGCGGCGTCACCACCACCGCGTGGTACTCAAGGCTCGTCAACAGCATCAGTCCGAAGGAGGGCGCGGGCGTGTACAACGTCTGGAAAAAACCCGCCCCAAACCAGCCGTGATAAATCAGCGGCCTTCTCGTCAGCACCCCGAACTTCGACGGCGAATAAATCTTCCCCTGCCACTGGCTTCCGCCGAACCAGTTGAAGTATTCGGGATGGCGATGCACCAGCAGCGCTTCGGCCTCGCCATAGCCCGATTGCTGCTTCAAGTAATCCGCAACCGTGGAGCGCCGGTAATGCCAAACAAAGCCCGATGGGCTGAACCCAATCTTGTATCCCCGCTGCTGCAATCGCCAGCAGACATCCACGTCATCACCCGCTTTGCGGAACAATGGATCAAACCCGTTGATCTCCTCCAGCGCCCATTTGTAGAAGACCATGTTGCAGCCGGGGATGTGCTCGGCCACCCGGTCCGTCAACATCACGTGCGCAGGGCCGCCCGGCGACAGCATCACCGCTGCTGCCACCCACGAATCCTCGGGCGGCAGAAAGTTGTGCCCACCGACAGCAGCGTATTGCCCAGTCAACAACGCGCTGACGGTGTAGTGCAGCCAATCCTCATCCGCACGGCAATCCGAGTCCGTGAAGGCCACGATCTGCCCGCGCGCCGCTTGGATTCCAGTGTTGCGCGCGGCCGACAACCCGCGGTTCACATCGTGCCGAATGTAACGCACTTTCGGGAACTTCTCCGCGATCTGCGTTGTCTGATCTGTTGAGCCATCGTCAACCAGGATCACTTCCACATTCGGGTAATTGATCCGCTGCAACGATTCCAAACAAACCTCCAGCGTGCGCGCCCCGTTGTAGCTCGCCACCACCACCGAAACCATCGGGTATCGCGGCAGTGTGAAATATGGCGCCGCATTGAACTTTTCGCGGAGCGCCCTGAAACCCGCCTTTGGCTTCCGTTCCGCTGTGGTGACCCCAAAGGCCCAGTCCGTGATCAGGATGTGATCCTTGAACCAATCGTCCGTAAAGCTGAAGACGATTCCTCCCGCCAAACCTCCGCGAAACAACGTCTCCACCTGCCAGCTCAGGATCTCTGCTTGGGCCTCTTCACCCTCGCGCACGGTGTCGATTCCGAACTCCCCCAGGATCAGCGGCTTCGTGTCCGCTATCATCTGCAGCCGCGCGAGGTAGTTGTCGAACGCCCGCTGGTTGTGCAGGTAAACGTTGTAGCAAAGGAAGTCGATGTTCTCCGGGTTCAGGTATTCCGTGGGCGGAAAATTCCCGAAGGTGCATAAACATTCCGGATCAACTTCCTTTACCAGCGTGACCAGGTGCTCGATCAACGCGCTGACATTCCGCGGGCCGGTCCAGCGCACGATATCCGGAGGGATCTCGTTCACCACGCTGATCGCCAGTGTGGCAGGATGCCGCGCGCAATGGAGCGCCATGTCGCGCACTTGATTGACCACTTCCTGCCGCATCTCCTTGGAGTCTAGCACGCATATGTGCTTGTTCCAGGGAACATCGACCATCACCCGAATCCCGCCCGCAAGCGCCAGGTCCAGCAGCCACTTCGGCGGCTTGGAATAGACGCGAATGACGTTCGCGCCCAACTCGCGGATCTGCGCCAGGTCGCGTTCGGCCTGCGCAGGGCTCGGGAAGTAGTGCCCCGTGTCGTCGGGCACGAACGGCCCGTACGTGATCCCTTTGACGAAAAATTTGTTCGCGCCGAGGCGAAGAAATTTTCCGTCAACGCGAACGCGCTGGACAGATGAGGCGTTTGAAGCCACGGGCCTTTAGACGTGTGGTTCGCCGCGGATAATCAGAAAAGCTCCCGGCCCGTTTTCAAACCATCACCGGATGCTTTCTCAATATGCCAGGCACGCACGTTCATAGGATGCGATGCCATACCAGACCCCCGCCCCACATTCAAGCCAACCGCCCCTTTCATTTCGCGCGAACTTAAAAAAGCTCTGGTTTCGGTTGAGGCGAACGGCCTGCGATCTTCGAACTAAAGTCTTTTCTTTGCTGGCCGATAAGGGAAGTGGCGGCCGGTGGCCAGAAATAGCCGGCAGGGTTTCGGTGACGCCCATTTCAAAGGTCATCCTCGGCAAGGACGCTGAGCATTCAACAAAGGCCCGCAAGGGCGACTCAAGGAGAGAGTTCGTTATGGTTATCAACACAAATATTCCGGCTCAGAATGGCGCACGCCTTCTGAATGAATCGAGCACAGCATTGAGCAAGTCGCTGGCGCGCTTGTCTTCAGGATCGAAAATTGTTTCACCCGAAGATGACGCCGCGGGCCTCGCGGTTGCGATGCGCTTCCAGGCGCAGATCAGCCGCACAGGCGCGGCCAACTCGAACGTTGGCAACGCGATTTCGTTCAATCAGACCCAGGATGGGTTTCTGAAGAAGGTCAGCAAAGCCTTGGATCGCATGGGGGAGCTGGCTGTGCTGGCGCAGGACGTGACCAAAACCGACGCGGATCGGGCGCTCTATAACGCGGAATTCACAACGCTGGGAGCTTACATCGATGACATCGCCACGAAGACATTTAACGGGGTGGATTTGTTCGATGGCACAGCTCTGTCAGTGACCACTGATGGTGAGGGCGGCACGTTCAGCATGACAGGCGTGGACCTTGGCGCGGCGTCTTACACAGACGCAACCAGCGCGACGGTTGACACGGCGGCGAATGCGGCGGCGGCTTTGACGGATGTGCAGGCAGCGATCGAGCTGCTCACAACGGATCGAGCCACGCTGGGCGCAAATATGTCGCGGCTGGCCTCCACCTCGGAGCAGTTGACGGTGCTGAAGGATAACTTGAGCGCGTCAACCAGCCGGATCATGGATGTGGATGTCGCGGAGGAAAGCGCTAGTTTTGCGAAGTTCAATATCTTGGTCCAGGCGGGCACAGCGATGCTCGCCCAGGCGAATCAAACGCCGCAGAACGTTCTGAAGCTTCTTTCGTAAGCCGGAAGAAATAACCAGAAAGCCCCAGCCGTGGAAATGCGGTTGGGGCTTTGCTTTTGGCGGGGAAGGTTTCACAGGAGAACGCAGAGGAAGCAGAGGGCGGCAGAGGGAAAGGGAGGGTGGCCGCGAGAGAGCACAAACCAGGGATACTGCGGACAAGTTCAATCCGGACAAGATCTCACGCAAAGACGCTGAGACACGGAGAAGCAAACTCTGGACAGAAAGTTGACAGGAGGTAGCGGGAAAAGGTCTATTCCAAAGTAGTGGACCCTAACCCATCCCGATAACAGTCCCCAAGCCCTCTCTGCTCCCTGCTTCCTGCTGTTCACTTTTTCCCATTCATCTCTGCCTCTTTGCGTCTCTGCGGGAAATGCCTCCTCCGATTGGCGATATCGCGCAGAGGCGCAAGGACAGTTTAGATCGCGGAGCCTTTCTGTTGCCTAGCTCCTGCTGTTTATATCCAGCATCTTCCGTTCTTTCCTGTTCCTCTCCGCCGCTCTGCGTCTCCGCGGAAATTCCTCTCTTCTCAATTCTTTTGCCGTTCAGCGCCCTTAAGTTTTCTGGAAGGGCGTCGATAGATGAAGTGTCGCAAGACAGGCGGTTGGCAGCCACAAAAGCTAACCGGGAGAACGGTGGGGGCCCGCTTAAGAAACCTCACCTAGCGGCAGGGATGCCGTGACAAACAAATGCCCCGCAACGGGGTGACTCATGGAAGGAGTCCTATATGGTAATCAATACTAACACCTCGGCTCAAACAGGCGCCCGCCTGCTCAACGAGTCGAGCGCAATGCTGGCCAAATCTCTGGCTCGCTTATCCTCTGGCTCGAAGATCGTTTCCCCGGAAGATGACGCCGCTGGATTGGCTGTTTCCACACGGTTCGATGCGCAAATCAACCGCATCTCAGCCGCCAACACGAACGTGGCCAACGCCATCTCGTACAACCAAACCCAGGACGGTTTCCTCAAGAAGGTGACCAAGGCCCTGGATCGCATGAGCGAGTTGTCAGTGCTCGCCCAGGACGTGACGAAGACCGACGCCGATCGCGCGCTCTACAACGCTGAATTCACCAACCTCGGCGCTTACATCGATGATGTGGCGACGAAGGAATTCAACGGCGTGGCGCTCTTCGACGGCACCGCGTTGGATGTCACCACCGACGACGAGGCCAACACGTTCACCATGGCTGCGGTGGATCTCACTGCTGCCGCTTACACAGACGCGACCAGCGCCACCGTGGACACCGCCGCCAACGCTGCCGCCGCCCTCGCGGATGTGACGACCGCCATCGACCAACTCGCCACCGACCGCGCGAACATCGGCGCAAACATCTCTCGCCTTAACTCCACCAGCGAGCAATTGAGCGTCCTCAAGGACAATCTCTCCGCCGCGAACAGCCGCATCAAGGATGTGGATGTCGCTGAGGAAAGCACTCAATTTGCCCGGTTCAACATCCTGGTTCAGGCAGGCACCGCGATGCTGGCCCAGGCGAACAGCACGCCGCAATCGGCTTTGCGCCTGTTGAACTAAGCAACGCGCAGACGCAAACGGTTGACGCGGCTCGGGCAGCGACAGTTTCGCTGCCCGAGTTTGCTTTTTGGAACGTGGCCTTAAAGAGAGATTTCCGCCGAGACGCTGAGAGACGGAGAAGCCAGAAGCTGTGGAGAGAATTGAACAGAAGGACGAGGACGCAGATGCAACAAAGTGAAGCCAATCTGAGCCCAAGCCCAAACGCCGAAACCGCAGCTCTGAAGGCCGATCAACACCACGGACTCCAAAATCCCTCTGCTCCATCTGCTTCCTCATGTTTAGCCTCTTTCCCTCTCCGCCTCTCAGCGTCTCCGCGGGAAAATTCCTGTTCCCCTCCTACTTCCTAAAGTTTTCCCCCGCCCTGCCGATAACCGACGAAGATGGACCTTGGTGTCTCAGGCTTGGCTTCAGGATTCGATTGGAAGACGTTGGTCGACCAATTGATCGATGTGGAGCGCGTTCCCCAAAAGCGCCTGCTCGCGGAGCAGAACCAGCTTGAGCAACGGAATAACGCCTTTGGCAGCATCAAGACGGAGCTGACGATCCTGAAAAGCCGCGTGGAGGCGCTGCAGGAAGGGAGCTTGTTCGACAGCCGCGCAGCCACAACTTCAGACAGCAGCGTTGCCACAGTGGGAGCGGCGAGCGGAGCCCCGCTCGGAACATTCTCGTTCGATATCGAGCAACTCGCCACCGCTGCAAGGCAGGTTGGATCCAGCGACATCGGCAAGCGGCTCAGCGAGACCTCCGATGTTAGTGGAGTTGTGCTCGGCACGGCGGGCTTAGGCCGCACCATCGTTGGAGGCGTTATCACAATCAATGGAGCCCAGGTGACTATTGATGCCACGGACACCTTGCAGGAGGTGTTCGATAACATCAGCGCCGCGACCGCTGGGGTGGTGACCGGAAGCTACGATCCCACCACGGACAAAGTCCAACTCACCAGCAGCACCGGCACACTGACACTCGGCGCTGCAAATGACACCAGCAATTTCCTGCTGGCTGCCGGCTTGCATAACAACGGCTCTGGCACAGTCGAAAGCGCCACCAGCCTTAGCCGGGTGCGGCCCACTGCCGCGCTCGCGAGCGCAAATTTCAGCACAACAGTCACAGACGGGGGTTCTGGAACAGGCGCCTTCAAAATCAATGGGGTGGAGATCACTTTCAACGCGTCCACCGACACGCTGAACAGCGTCATCGACAAGATTAATGCGTCGAGCGCCGGGGTTTCCGCCCGTTACGATGTGCAAGCGGATCAACTGATCCTCACGAACAAAACCACCGGCGACGTCGGCATCGCCCTGGAGGATGTAACCGGGAACTTTCTGGCGGCCACTGGTGTCACGACAGGCACACTGGAGCGTGGGTCGAACTTGTTATACCGCATCAATGGCGGCGATGTTCAGCAGAGCTTAAGCAACACTATCACCGAAAGCAGCTCAGGCCTGGCAGGGCTCAGTGTGACCGCCCTCGCTGAAGGCGTCGTGAACGTCACCGTCAGCCAGGATAGCTCGAAGGTCAAAACGGCCATCACGAATTTCATCGAGGCTTTCAACAAGGTGCAGACGCTGATCGAGAACCAGACGGCCAGCAGCACCGATGCGAAGGGAAAGGTCACAGCCGGATTGCTTTCTGGCGAGTCACTCGCCTCGGACATTGCCTCGGAATTGCGCAGCGCTAGCTTTGCCTCCGTCAGCGGTTTGCCTGCGCAACTCGATCACCTTGCGGACATCGGAATCGTCACCGATGGCAACTCGAACAAATTGACTCTCGATGATGAAAGCCTCCTGGATGAGGCCCTCGCGACAAACTTGAGCGGAGTGAAAGCTTTGTTCGCCAGCAGCGCCTCAGGCCTCGCTAATCAGTTGGATGATTATCTTGAGGAAGTTGTCGGTGAGGAAGGCTCGCTCGTGGCCAAGCAACTGGCCCTTACCGAGCAAGCGGCGGAAATCGACACGCAGGTCGCTGACCTCGAGCGCCATGTGCAATCACGCCGCGAGCAGTTGCTCGCGAGCTTTTTGGCCATGGAAACGGCCCAGGCGAAGATCAATCAACAACTGCAATTCCTGAACCAAAAGTTTGGCGGCACAGCCCAAAGCTCATCAAAGTAGCATGAGAATTCTTCTGCTAACGCTCGTGATCTTGCTGTGCGGATGCGCCACGACGCCGCGGCTGGATGAAATCGTCATCGGGCCCGATCACGAGGTCAAGAATGTGCACAAAACCTGGCCGCAGTTGCCGCAGGATATCAAGCGCGTCGCTGTGATGCCGTTGACCGGCTCCCCCACCCAGCCGCAAACCGCCCAGGGCCGTGAGTATTTCGATGAAGCTCTGCGCGTCGAATTGGACAAGCTCGGCCGCGCTGAAATGGCGCATCTCACCCGCGAGCAAGTAAAGCTTTGGTCTGGTCGCGAAAGCTGGCGCGCCGACGAAGTTCTCCCGTCAACATTGGTCACTAAAGTTGCCAGCGAGATGGATGCCCAGGCGATACTGTTCGTGCACCTGGCGAGTTACCATGCCTACCCCCCGCTCACGATCGGCTGGCGCATGCGCCTCGTCCGCGCCGACACTCGCGAGACCTTGTGGGCGCTGGACGAAGTCTTCGATGCCGGCCAGGAGCCAGTCGCCAACTCCGCCCGACGCTTCGCCAAGAACCGCGCGCCGACAACTCCATCCCTCGCCGATTCCCGAACGGCTTTAATTTCCCCCAGCCTCTTCGCCCGCTACACCCTCTGCGCGTCCTTAGCGACAATCCCCGCGCGCTGAGGAGTTGGGGCAATCTGAAATCCATAACGGTGCGCGGGTTTTCAAACCCGCCGTTCCAGCATTCGCTGCGGACAGGAATCTGCCCGCTCCTTTCCAGGTCGCCTGCCCACCGCAATCTGCCACCTCCCACCGCTGTCTGGCATCTGCCGGGGCCCCCAACGGGCTTAGAGCGTCAGTTCCCGCTCAACGGCATTGTCAATAGTCTTAATTCTGCTCGCCGCGATCCTTCTTTCGTGGAAGACTCACTGCACACCTCCCTGGCCAGCATTGAAGGACATCTGTCATGAAGCACATTTGGATACTTTGCGCCTGCTTCCTGCTTAGCGCCTCCACAACCCGACTCTGGGCGGCGGATCTCGCAGCCTCTGATCAAGCCAAGGGAGCCGCGCATGCGGAAGCTGATCAAATCTACCGAGCGCTTTTTGAGCGCCAGTTCATTAAGAATAACTCAGGTCAAAAGAACGAAGCAGCCGCTTACTACCTACAACTGTTCAAAGACGAACCACAGAGATTCGGCTTCGACCATTCTAAAGGCGTAGATCCCTCCGACGCGTTTATGGAATCCTTCGCCAACCATGTTCCACCCGTGCGAAAAGCCTCCCAAGCCCGGGTAGATCCACCAAAGGGCGTGCTGGACAAGGAGACAGGCGCGCGAGGCCTTCTGTTCCGTACGGGACCGATAAAACCAATCTCCGAAACAAAAGTCGAAGTGGCAGGTGGATATTTTGAGGGACTCCTAAGCGCGTCTCATATCATCTACACGCTCGCAAAGGTGGACGACAAATGGAAGGTCACATCCGAACAATTAAGATCCATTTCCAAGTTGCGTGAGGTTGAGGAAGGCGGGGCACAACACATCGCGTCCGCCGAACTAAGTTCTACATCTGCGATCCGTAAAGGAGCGCGGGTTTTCTAACCCGCTTTTCAAGCCTTAAGCGGACAGGAATGTCCGCGCTCATTTCCAGCAGACAATGTATGTTGAGGCGCGCTGTTCCTTGACACTGCTTTTGCGCTGCCCAAACTCTCCCCCTTTATGGCTGAGCCCAAGTTAAACGAGCGCATGGAGAAGATCGTCTCTTTGTGCAAACGCCGTGGATTCGTTTTCCAATCCTCCGAAATTTACGGCGGCATCAATGGATTCTGGGACTACGGCCCGCTCGGCGCTGAGCTGAAGCGGAACGTGAAGGAGTATTGGTGGCGCTCAATGACCCGCTTGCGCGAGGATGTCGTCGGGCTCGAGGCCACGATCATCATGCACCCGCGAATTTGGGAAGCCAGCGGGCACACCAGCACGTTCAGCGATCCGATGGTCGATTGTTTGCTCACAAAGAAGCGCTTTCGCGCGGACCAGGTCGATCCCCAGAGCGGCGATGCTTACAGCTATACCGGCGCCCGCGATGAAGCTTCAGGCAAGGAAAGCAAGGAAGCGTACTCCGTCCTGATTCCTTCGGGGAAGAATGCGGAGTCCGCGCGCAAGATTGCCAAGCAGTTTTATCAGCAACGCGGTTTGACCACCCCTGCCCTTCTAGGTGAGAGCGTGGAGAAGGTCGAGAACAGCGTCCGATACAATCCGGAGAACGGAAGCCTTTTGACCGACCCGCGGCCGTTCAACTTGATGTTCAAGACCTACGTTGGGCCGATTGAATCGGAAGACAACGTAGCTTACCTGCGGCCTGAAACCGCCCAGGCTATCTTCGCGCAGTTCAAGAATGTGCTGGAGGTTTCCCGCCAAAAAGTGCCGTTCGGCATTTGCCAGATCGGCAAGGCGTTCCGCAACGAAATCAACCCGCGCAACTTCACCTTCCGCTCGCGCGAGTTCGAGCAGATGGAGCTGGAGTTCTTTATCCCACCGGATGAAGCCGTCGCCGCGATGGGCGGTGACATTGCCCAGGCCGGCGAGGGTCATCCCGGCGAGCCGCAGCCGAATTGGGGTTGGAACATCTGGCATAAGTATTGGGTTGAGGAGCGCATCCGTTTCTATGAAAGCATCGGCCTGCCACGCACCACACTGGAGGAATATTGGCAGAAGCCGGACGAGCTGGCCCATTACGCCAAGGCGACAGTGGACATTCTGTTCAAGTTCCCATTTGGCACGCAGGAGTTGGAAGGGATCGCCGCTCGCGGAGATTTCGATCTGTCGCAGCATGAAAAGTTTTCAGGCAAGACGATGGATTTCTTCGATGAGAATGTGCGCGAAGCCTGGGGTAAGCTGGATGAAGCGAAGAAGCAGGCGCTGCGCGATGGCTACGTGAGCCAGAAGAAGCAAGCGCTGCAGAAGAAAGGCATCACCAGCGAAGAAGCGGAAACTCAGGCGCAGGAAATGGCCAAGGCTTACTTCGACAAACTCGCGCGGGGCGCTTATGTGCCACACGTCATCGAGCCGAGCGCAGGCGCGGATCGCTTGATCCTGGCGTTGATTTGCCATGCCTTTCACGAGGAGGAAGTCACCGACGAAAAAGGGAAGAAGGAAACTCGCGTGGTCATGCGGCTGCACCCACGCATTGCGCCCATCAAGGTCGGCGTGTTCCCGCTCCTCAAGAATCGCCCTGAACTCGTGGCCAAAGCCATCGAAGTCCGCGATCTCCTCCGCGATCAGATGACAGTGTTCTACGACGACACCGGCGCAATTGGCCGCCGTTACCGTCGCCAGGACGAAGCGGGCACCCCTTACGGCGTCACCATTGACTTTGACACACTCGGTGAAACGCCGGACCTTAAAGACACGGTCACCTTGCGCGATCGCGATTCAATGTCGCAGCAGCGGGTGAAGATTTCCGAGCTGAAGGAACTGTTGCTCGCGAAGCTGAGATAAGGAGCTGGCGCTGAACTGGAAATTCAAAGCACGTTGCGCGGGGCTGCTGTTGGGCATGGCCATGGCATCCCCTGCCTTTGCTGCGCAACCGGCCGTTCCATTGCAGGAATTGCTCGATTTGCTGAAGACGAATCTTCCCGGCGTCAGCGTCACGGACCTGGACCAACTCACCACGGACGGTTTGCTGCGGCAACTGGGCGGCCGCGTCCGTTTGGCCAGACAGCCGGTTTCGCCTGGAGCCACCAACCAGCCGACCATCGCCACCAACGCGCTGCACGACCGGGAGATCGGCCACATCCGCATCGGGCGTGTGGACGAAGAGTTGCCGGAAGCGTTAAGCTCTTCCTGGCAGCAGTTGGTATCATCCAATCGCGTTGCCGCCTTGGTGGTGGACTTGCGGAATGCTTATGGGGAATCGCTGCCCGCAGCCGCGAAGACCGCTGACCTCTTCCTGAACCACGAGAAGGCTATCTTCAAGGCGGGGGAGCAGACCTTTTCCGCCACGAAATCGGAAAAGGACATCAGCGTGCCAATCGCAATCCTGGTGAATGGCCAGACCCGAGGAGCTGCGGAAGCCCTCGCGGGCGCTTTGCGCGTTGGGCGCTCTGCTTTGGTGTTCGGCTCTCGGACTGCGGGCGAAGTGCGGAATTTCCAAGGCCACAAACTTCCCTCCGGCGCACAGGTGGAGATCGCCAGCGGCTGGGTTGAATTCCCCAACGGCCAAACCATCCGCGAAACCGGGCTGGAGCCAGACCTCATCCTCGAGGTCGCTCCTGAGTTGGAAAAATCCTACCTGGAGAATCCTTTCTGGGCGACTGTGGACCGCACGCAAGCGATTGACGGCGCGCGTGGGAGTAATACAGTGTCTCGGCGACTGATTAACGAAGCCGAACTAGTGCGCCGCCAGCGTGGCGAGCAACTGACGCCTGACCCGGGACAAGACCCCCTCCCATCCAAGCCTGTCGTGGCCGACCCCGTTTTGGCCAGAGGACTGGATTTCCTGAAAGGCGTGTTGGTGTTCCATAAAGAGGCCGGGGATCGTTAATCCGGGCGCGAGGGTCCACCCAGCGAGATGAAGACAATCCTTTTCGTGTGCACAGGGAACGTTTGCCGCAGCCCAATGGCTGAGGGATTGTTCCGCGCTGCGGTCAAAAACAACCCGGAATACCGCGTCTTTTCCGCAGGCGTCGGCGCCGTTGATGGCCAACCGCCCAGCCCCCATGCCGTGCGCGCCCTGCGCGAGCTGAATATTGACATCACCCGGCAGCGCAGCCGGATGCTGACACCGGAGCTAGTGCAGCAAGCCGATTACATTTTTGGGATGACGCACGGGCACCTCGATGCGATCACCCTGCTCTACCCGCAAGCAATGGAGAAGACGTTCCTGCTGCGGGAGTTTGACGACACGCTGGACACGTTCGAGAAGGATATCTCCGACCCGATCGGGGGCTCGCTCGAAACCTATCAATATTGCCGCGATCAAATTGAGCAAGGGATCGCCTCGCTTTTGAAATTTTTGGAGACAACCTCCATCAACACCGCTTCAAAAAATAAAATGACCCTCTCACTCGGCGCAGATCACGCTGGTTTTGAACTCAAACAAGCCCTGAAGAAACACCTCGCGGACCGCGGCATTGAAGTCGTGGACGTCGGAACGTCTTCGCCCGATTCAACCGATTACCCGGACTACGCCCGCATCGTGGCGGAGAATGTGGCGAATAAAAAGAGCGAACTGGGGCTTCTGGTCTGCTCCACCGGCGTCGGCATGTGCATCACCGCGAACAAGACGCCGGGTGTGCGCGCCGCTTTGGTGTTCGACGAGAAGATGGCCAGCCTCGCGCGCCAGCATAATGACGCCAATGTGCTTTGCCTGGGCGCCCGCACCGTTAACCCGGATGAGGCCGAAAAGATCGTGGACACGTTCCTCGACGCGCAGTTCGAAGGGGGGCGTCACGAGCGCCGTGTGCACAAGATCGAATCGCCACGCCAGGCGAACCTCACGCTAAAGGCTGTGGATCCCGAGATTTTCCACACGGTCGAACTCGAGAAGTTCCGCCAGCAGGAGAATATCGAGCTGATCGCCAGCGAGAACTTCACCAGCCCCGCAGTGATGGAAGCGCAAGGCTCAGTGCTGACGAACAAGTACGCGGAAGGGTTCCCCCGGAAGCGTTGGTACGGCGGCTGCGAGCACGTCGACAACGTTGAGCAGGTCGCTATCGACCGCGCGAAGGAGTTGTTCGGCGCGGAGCACGCCAATGTGCAGCCCCACTCCGGCAGCGGCACGAACATGGCCGTTTACTTCGCTTTCCTGAAGCCCGGCGACAAAATCCTCACCATGGACTTGAGCCATGGCGGGCATTTGACCCATGGCAACAAGGCGAATTTTTCCGGCAAATTTTTCGAGGTGATTCATTACGGCGTCCGCAAAGAGGACGAGTTGCTCGACTACGATCAGCTGGAAAAGATGGCCCGTGAGCATCGTCCGAAGATGATCACTGTGGGCGCGAGCGCTTACCCACGGATCATCGACTTCAAGCGGATGTACGAAATCGCGCAGGAAGTTGGCGCGCTCATGCTTGCGGACATCGCGCACATCGCGGGGCTCGTCGTTGCTGGTGAGCATCCAAGCCCAGTGCCGTTCGCGGATTTTGTCACCACGACCACCCACAAAACCCTGCGGGGGCCGCGCGGCGGGTTGATCCTTTGCAAAGAGAAGTACGCCAAGGAAATCGATTCACAGGTGTTCCCGGGCATCCAGGGCGGGCCGTTGATGCATGTGATCGCCGCCAAGGCCGTATGCTTCAAGGAAGCCTTGCAGCCAAGCTTCAAGGAATATCAGCAGCAGATCCGCCGTAACGCCAAGGCGCTCGCGCAAGGAATTCAGCGCAATGGTTATCGCCTCGTGAGTGGCGGGACCGACAATCATTTAATGCTGGTGGACGTTGGCCAAAAAGGCATGACGGGCAAAGATTGCCAGATCGCCTTGGACGAGGCGGGCATCACCGTGAATAAAAACACGATCCCGTTTGAGACCCGTTCACCGTTCCAGGCCAGCGGCGTTCGCATCGGCACACCCGCCGTGACAACCCGCGGGATGAAAGAAGCGGAAATGGCAGCCATCGCCGACATGATCAGTGAAGTCTTGATGGATCTGAAGAATGTTGATGCCGCGCATAAAGTGCGGGATCGTGTGCGTGAGTTGACGGCGCGATTTCCCTTGCCATATTAATTGCAGCCCTCTACCTAGAGGGCTGTTGGAGATTTTGACCCCTTTGGAATGATGGCGCATTGCCGTCTTTTCCAGTCCACAGAATTTACCCCTGCTACGCACTGGCTATAAGCTATGCCCCCTAAACCTAAGAAGTCCGCCAAAGCAAAAACGCCCCGCGCAAAAAAAGGCGAGCAACTCGAACTCGCTCCCGAGGCCGCGGCGCCAGTTGTGGCGGAAACCTCCCCTGCGCCCGAGATCCGTGAGGAGCGCGCATCAGCTCCTGTTGAACGGGAAGAACGCGCTCCAGAGCGCGTGCAGCGTGAAGACCGCGAAGAACGCCGCTCTGAGCCAGCCCGCCAGGAAAAGAACCGCGAAGAGGAGCCCGCAGGCGAAGATCTCTCTTTAACCCCGCCTCCGCCTGAGCCAGTGCCGGAAGACAACATGGATGATGATTATCGCCCGCGCGTGATCCGTGCGAGCGAGGAGGATCATCCCATGGATGAGCCCGATCACCCGATGAACGAAGGCGGCGAGCCTTCGCCAGCGCAGGAAAGCCGCGAGGGTGGTTCTGAATCCCCGCACCAAAACCGGGATCGGGATCGTGGCGGCCAGCAGAATCAACAGCGCCAGCAGCAACGCCCGCAGGGTCACGGGGGCGACCAGAATCAAAATCGCCATCGCGACCAGCAAGGTGGACGCCGCGACCAGGGCAACCGTCGTCACGGCCAGCACCAACAGCATGGCGGCGGCCATCAGCAACACCAAAGTAACGGTGGCGGTGGCGGCGGACGGCATGATCGCAATCGTGATCGTGGGCAAAATCGTGGCGGTGGTGGCGGCAGCGGCCAGCAGCAACGTCACGACAATCGCCGCGATCGCGTGCCCCAGGACAATCGTCCGATGGACATAGAGGACGAGCCGCAAGGCCCAGAACCAACCGGCATCCGCATCAACATCAATGAGCTTCAGGCGATGGCCATGCCTGAGCTGAATAAGGTCGCCCGCGATTTAGGTGTCGAGAATTTCGGCACCATGAAGAAGCACGAGATCATCTTCAACATTCTGCAAAAGAACGTTGAAAATGGCGGTGTTCTTTTCGCGGAAGGCGTCCTTGAAATCCTGCCTGAAGGGTTCGGGTTCCTTCGTTCCCAAAGCTTCAATTACCTCCCCTGCCCTGAGGATATTTACGTTTCGCCTTCGCAGATTCGCCGTTTCGATTTGCAAACGGGCGACACTGTTTCCGGGCAAATTCGTCCGCCGAAGGACAAGGAGCGTTTCTTCGCGCTGCTCAAGGTTGAGCATGTCGCTGGCGAAGAGCCGGATAAGGCGAAGGATAAAACTCACTTCGACAATCTTACGCCGCTGTTCCCAAACAAGCGCTTCCTGCTGGAGACCGCGTCCGACGAATTATCAACCCGCGTCCTGGATCTCGTTTGCCCGATCGGCAAAGGCACCCGTGGTTTGATCGTCGCGCCTCCGCGCACTGGCAAAACCGTCCTGATGCAGAAGCTCGCCAACGCGATTCTGAAGAACAGCCCGGATAGCTATTTGATCATCCTCCTCATCGACGAGCGTCCTGAGGAAGTCACCGACATGGAGCGCACTTGCAAACCGGCCGAAGTGATCAGCTCCACCTTCGACGAACCACCAGAGCGCCATGTGCAAGTCGCGGAAATGGTGATCGAAAAAGCGAAACGCATGGTTGAGCACAAGCGCAACGTGGTCATTCTGCTCGACTCCATCACTCGTTTGGCTCGCGCTTACAACACGGTGCAACCGCACTCCGGTAAGATTCTTTCCGGTGGTGTCGATGCAAACGCGCTGCATAAACCGAAGCGTTTCTTCGGCGCGGCGCGTAACATTGAGGAAGGTGGCTCGCTAACCATTATTGCGACCGCTCTCGTGGACACCGGTTCGCGCATGGACGAAGTCATTTTCGAAGAGTTCAAAGGCACCGGTAACATGGAAGTGCATCTCGACCGTCACCTGGTCGATCGCCGCATATTCCCATCCATCAACGTCGAGCTTTCCGGCACCCGCAAAGAAGAGCTGCTCTACCATCCGGACGAATACAGCCGCGTCGTCATGCTCCGCCGCGCCCTCACGGGTGTGCCTCCTGTGGAAGCGATGGAATTGCTGCTGGGTAAACTCAAGAAAACCCGCAGCAACATCGAGTTCCTACTCGGAATGGCGATGGGCTAATGCTTTTCGGAACAACCTTGGACGCTTCGAGGTTTTCATCGAACCGTCCACAAATGGTCGCTGGCTCGGGCGGCCCTAAAGCGCCCGGGTCAGGAAGATGCTGTTTGGATCCAGTCGGTAATCACCGAACGGCCCGCACTCGTGGAAGCCGAACTTGCGGTAGAGTGCATGCGCTGCCGCAAAATCCCTGCTGGAGCCGGTTTCAAGGTTTAGCCTCTGGTAACCCCGACGCTTCGCTTCGTTGATGATGTGTTGCAGCACACAACTTGCGACGCCTTTGCGGAGGTGTCCCGATGCTGTGCGCATGGATTTAATCTCGCCATGCTGCGCGTCCAACTCCTTTAACGCTCCACACCCGACCAACTCCCCTTCGTGCCACACGCTCCAAAAGGTAATGCACGGTTGTCGCAATGCATCCAAATCGAGCACATGCATGCTTTCGGGCGGTGAGACTGCGGCGAGACCGCGGCGATGCTCCTCAAGAAGCCGCCCGATCGCAGGGCCGCTCAAATCGTCTCTTTTAATTTCAAAGCTGCCGTTCATCCGTTTGTCAGCCTTCGAATAAGCGCATTAACACGCTCAACGGCCGAGAGCGTCAAGGTCCATGGTTTGCCAGTTGTGAGGCTTCCTCACGCGTCACCCGGACTCAACTTCGTTGCCCCGCACAAAGATCTGCGACCGTACAGAACAATTCTTGCGCTGCCTGTGGGGACTTCATAGCCTGTCTAATGGCAATAGGCTTTTAACTGATTGGGAGCATTGTTGGCGCTCTCCAGCCTGTTGCCGGAAATTGGTCTTCCACGACACTTATGCGTTTGTTCAGTCTGGTCGTCGCGGCTTTCGCCGCGTTCCTTGTCACCGCCACATCCTCAGTGGCAGCAACTGCCTACGGCGGGTTTTACGTTGGCGCCGTTTACATCAGCTTCAGCGGGAGCATCTCCATTCCCGAGTACTCAGCAGGCGGTGTGGCTATCACTGTGGATGGAAACGGCCGCCTCACCTCCACTGGCGACCTGAGCGGCAGCGTGGATAACAGCGGCGTGGTGACTTTTAACCCTGGCAACTCCTCTGGTTTCACCACCGGCGCAATCGATAACCTCGGCAACCTCAGCGCAACCAGCAGCCGCACCGCCAACGGGGTGACGACCACCCTCCGCCTCGCCGCCCGCAATATTCCTCCGGGATATGGAGCATCCGGCACTTTAGCCGGTCGTTTAACCCAGCATCACCCAGCTCAGGACATTACCGGCATGAATGATGTGACCTTCACAGGCTCACGCTTCGTCGCTGTCGGTGATCGGGGAGCTGTCGCCTTCTCTGATGACGGCCTCAACTGGACTCGGTTTGGCCTCCCAACCACCGTCGATATGGTTGGCATCGCGGCCAAAGTTTCAGTGCGTAGCACTTCCTATGTTGCCGTTGGCGATTCAGGCGCGCGGTTTTACTCCCTGGATGGAAACAACTGGACCGCTCGCGGTGGCGGCGTCAGCCCGTTCTCCAGCGTTGCCGCTGGGAACGGCGTCTTTGTGGGCGTGGATATCTTCGGCAGTTTCGGCTCGTCCCCAGACGGCAATGTTTGGACCGGTATCACCGTGCCTATTGCTGGTGGAACGGTTGGATACCCAAAGCTGAAGTTCGTGAACGGCAGATTCGTCGCCGCCAACAACACCCAGATCAGCTTCTCAACTGATGGCGCAACCTGGACCACGCCCGTCACTCCGGGCGTCGGCCAATTCAACACTGGAACACGCGTGGTGCATGTCGCTCACGGAAATAATCTCTGGGTGGCCGCTGGCCACACTGGCTTCGCCACTTCCGCCGATGGAACCACTTGGACAAAAGTCGCTCAACCCGCCGTCGGCATTGATTCACTCAGCTTCGGTGGAGGAGTCTTCGTAGCGCATGACTACGGCGATAACATCCTCGCCTCCACCAACGGCACAACCTGGCAAATCGTTGGCCGTGCTCCGGATTTCAATGGTATCGCGTATGGCAAAGGCCGTTTCGTCGTGGCCAGCCGCGAGCTTTGGACTTCAACCAACGGCTTCATCTGGACAGCGGCGCGGGTGAGCACCATGGACACTCCTCAGCCATATGTCGGCCGGAGCACACGCCCGCAAGATGGCCCATATGGCTTCGCGCCGGTGGTTGGCTCCGCCAACGGCGGCAACATCGGGCAGTGGTGGTACGGGCACAATGGCTACATGTATTACTTCCAGAACACGTTCTCCAACTTGTTCGGGGAACTGCCGCCGATCACTGACGCGACGCTCCGCACATTCGTGGGCGACCCTGCCTACTACGGCCTGTTTGCCGGTGATAATGGCACCATCATCTACATTCGTTCGGAAGGCGGTTTCAATCCTCCAAAACGAGTTCTCACCCGCCCAGCGACTAGCGGCGATTTGCTGGCTGGCACCGGTGTGGGCACCCGGCCACTTTTCGTTGGGTCTCTGGGAGCTATTGTCATCGCGGCGGACAACACCCTTACGAACTACATCGCCGTCCCGAGCGGAACGACTGAAACCCTCCGGCAGGTCCACCACTTCACCACGGCAAATGGTCTTCAGACGCCCACCAACATCGTCATCGCGGTCGGTGACAAAGGCACCGTCCTCACCTCCCCGAACGGGTTGGCATGGGTTAAACGGACGCTGCCAACAACTGAGGATCTGGTCGGCGCAACGTTCCTGGACCCGCTGAACGGCAAACCAGGGCGCATTCTGGTTTACACAAAGAGTGGCGCTTACCTCGAAACCACGAACCTTGCAACATGGAAGGCAGCAGACCTGCCCCAGGTCTCCTCCGGGCCTCCAGCCGCCTTGCCGCAGGTGGAGAGCCTCGCGTTTGGGAATGGGCGTTGGGTTGGGTTAGGCCAGGATTTCACAGCGGCTTCCACCGATTCATTCACCTGGAATCGGCGCCCGACACTGGGCGGTCTGCGGCAGGTGGCTTTCGGGAATGGCCGCTTCGTTGCCCTGAGCACGACAGGCGTTTCTGGAACTTCTACTGACGGCCTGCAATGGACAATTCGAACGAACCTCCCTGCTCAGATGAACGTCCTCGCCTTCGGCGGTGGTCGATTTGTTGCCGCCGGTGCGGCAGGAAAAACTGCCTTCTCCACCGATGGCCTGACCTGGACAGAGAAGGCAAGCGGGGCCACCGAAACCTTCACCGCCATCACCTATGCAAATGGCAAATTCGTCGCTGTCGGCCAGGGTGGCTCGATCACCTCTGCGGATGGTGAAACCTGGACTCGTGGAGGCACATTCACTGGCCAAAGCTACGCGGTGGCAGGCGGCAACGGTGTCTTCGTCACAGCAGGGGCCAATGGTTACTACTCCTATTCCACGAACGGCTCCTCATGGACGCAGCGCCGCACCGCTTATCGCGGCCCCATCAATTCGTACCCAGAATTCAAGCGCGCCGCCTATGCAAATGGCGTGTTCTACCTGACCGCTGGTCGCGGGGAGTTGTTCACTTCCACCAACGGTGTGGACTTCGTGGAAAACTTCACCGGCCTGCCGTTCACTCATGTCGATGGCGTCGCGGTCGCCAACGGGCGGCTCATGTTTGCCAACGCGGAAATTCATTCCATCCTCTTGGAAACGGCTGGCCTGCCCGCTTTCACCAGCCAGCCGCAGAATGCCAGTGTCCCAACCGGGGCAACAGCCACTTTCAGCGCCGCTGCCACCGGTTCAGGCGCTCTCTCCTACCAATGGTTCAAAGACGGCACGCCTCTGGTCAACGACGCGAAGGTTTCCGGCGCAACCTCAGCAACTCTCACCATCTCGGGAGCGACGCTTGCTGATGCCGGATCCTATTATCTGGTCGCTGCCAACGAGGTCGGCGGCTCCACTTCCACCTCAGTGACGCTTACAGTGCAGGCCCCGCCTCAAATCACCATTCAGCCAGCCTCATTAACCCTGATTCAGGGCAGCAATGCCGCTTTCAGCGTGCGCGCCACCGGTCCGGGGCCATTCACTTATCAGTGGCGAAAGGGCGGCGTTAATCTCACCGATGGTGGCGCTATTGCGGGCGCCACTGGCCCAACATTGATTATCACCGGCGCGCAATCCCCAAATGCCGGGTCTTACGATGTTGTCATCTCGAACGCCTTTGGCTCCTCGACGAGTGTGGTAGCCAACCTGGTCGTTGAAGGGCCTCCAACGGCTCCGATCCTGGTGGCACAACCCCAACCGGTCACCGTGAATGTTGGAGAAACGATCACGCTCTCGTTCAACGTCCGCGGCGCCCAACCCATGCAATTCAATTGGTTCCGTGAGGACCAGGTCACCCTTGGAGGTGACCCGCGGATCACCGGCCAGGCAACTTCCACGCTGACGATCAACAATGCCAAAGGCACAGACAGCGCTGTTTATTACGCGGTAGCCGCCAATAGCCTTGGCTTCCTGCAAAGCGCCAAAGTGCGGGTCACAGTTCTTGGCGACATTGGGTTTCGCCAGGACTTTACCTTCAACCCCCAAGGCTCGGTCTCTGAGATCATCCGCCTGTCCGATGACGAGTTCATCCTCGCCGGGGCTCCGACCGTGCGCGATGGGAACTTTGTTCTCCAGTACGTTGTGAAGATCGATGGCAAAGGCGCTCCGATCAAAACATTCGCAGGAACCCGCCCAACCACCAGCGTCGCAACCATCGAAGCTGTGGCGGACGGGAAATATGTCGTCGGCGGACAGTTCCAGCGCTGGGGCACCGACACCACGATCCAGTATTTGGCCCGCATCCAGGCCAATGGCGAGTTCGACCCCTCCTTTGTGGCCACCCCCGCCCTGACCGGCGTCGGGCCTAATGTGGTCAAGATCGTTGCCCTGGCTGATGGCAAGCTCCTGGTTGGCCGCTCCGGCAGTTCAAGTCAGAACAGCCTTGTGACCCGTTACAATGCCAACGGGTCAGCCGATGCCAGCTTCGCGGAAATGAACACTTTCAGGTCCACAATCACCGATCTCGCCGTGCAGGCGAATGGAACGATTTGGGCGAGCGGTTCGTTTGGTTTGAAGAAGCTGAACGCGGATGGTTCGAACCCCGTAACGGTGGTGAACACCGCCACGGGCAAGCTGTGGGTGGGGCCGAACCAGGAGCTGTACTACGCGCACGGAGTGAACCTTAAGCGCCTGAAAGCAGACGGGTCTCCCGACAATGCTTTCAACGTCACGGTCAACAACTCCGGCCGCGTGGGCGCCGTGGCCTTCCTGCCGGATGGGCGGCTGCTGATCGGCGGAGATTTCTTCGATGTGAACAACACGCGCCGCGAAAAGATGGCCATTGTCAGCGCTGCCACTGGCCAGGTGGACACATCGTTCACCTCCCCATATCCCGGCGGAGTGGGCGCGCTGGAAACCTTCGCCCTTCTCGGCGACGGCTCCGTGCTCGTGGGTGGCAGTTACGCGGGCTACCTGAGCCAATCCTACGTGCAGCGTGTGCAACTCACTCGGCCCACGAACACTGGGGGCGGTAACCAAACGCTTGCCCAATGGAGCGCCAGCAAAGGCCTCACCGCTGGCGTGAATGATGGCGCGCAACAGGATCCCGATAACGATGGGCTCTCCAATTTGGCTGAGTTTGTCCTGGGAACGAACCCGCTCGCTGCCGCAGCGGATCAGCGCCCGAAAGCAACCACTGCGCAAGTCGGCGCCGAAACCCACGCGGCCCTGCAATTCACCCGGAACAAAGCTGCGACTGGAGCGACTATCCAAGTCACCGCCTCCAACTCGCTCTCAGCGGGCGCAGCCGCGGAGACGGTGACCGAGACAGTTGAAGACATCGGCAACGGATTAGAGCGCGTGACCGTCCGCGCAACCAAGCCGCTGTCACAAGTCACGAAGCTCTTCTTCCACGTGAAAGTCGGAACGAACTAAGTCCAGCACACTTGAGCAGTCAAAAGGCCGAACCGTGAAAAATGGTTCGGCCTTTTTATTTCCCCACCGTGACGGACCAGTTCCATAGCAGGCCCGGTCCCCCGACCGGGCTTGCTGCAGGCGTAGCAGCCGAGTTGACGACGCTCCAGCTCCCTCCTGCTCCAAAACCAACCCCCGCCGGTACTGACCTCCGATGAGCGAGCCTGCGCTGTGCGTTCCGGGCAAGCAGGAGAAACACTGGTGTTCCCGAGGGCTGCGCGCAGGCTCCGATTGGTAGGCCCGGTCCCCCGACCGGGCGTCCTGCATGCGTAGCAGCCGAGGTGACGAGGCTGTAGCTACCTCCTCCTCCAAAACCAACGGACAGGGGCACGGAGGCAGGCAGTAATTTAGATGCACGCCTCACGCACGATGACGCCAGGTGATTTAGGATATGCGAGATCAAGAAAAGTGGCGCGCTCGGCGGGAATCGAACCCACGACCACCTGCTTAGAAGGCAGATGCTCTATCCAACTGAGCTACGAGCGCGACCTTGATAATCAATGACTTACGTCATGTTGGAAAATAGCGGATTGACCGTTTGATACTGGTTTTTGATACTGCTTGTGTGAATACAGTGCAGCAATCGTCAGAGTCTCAGAAACTCTGGCAAAAAACACAGCATCGCGGGCTAATCCGCTACATTCCATCGGGCACATTTTACGCCCGGCTACGGGTCAAGGGCAAGTTGCTAGTGCGCAGCCTGAAGACAGACGTGCTCACCGTCGCCAAACTGAGGCTGAACGACCTTGAGAAATCCGAGCGCAAACGGGCCGAGCGCGTGTCTGGTTCTGGATCTGTCGCGCTGACGTTCGGGGATGCGCTGGAAATCTTCCGATCGCTCAACTTCCGCCCAATCAAGGCGCGGAGTGCGAAGGACAAGATCAACCTGAAGCCCGGCACCATCAGCTATTACGAGCAGCGTGTCGTCGCGTTGCACAAATCATGGCCCCAGCTCATCAAACTCCCCTGCTCCAAAGTGACCGCTTCAGCTTGCGCAGAGTGGGCGGCAAGGTTCGCGTCGGAGAATAGCGCGAGTGCCTACAATCATACGCTCGGCCTAATGCGGCACGTGTTCGACATCGCGATGCAGCGCGGGGCGATCTACGAGAACCCTGCCAGCGGGTTAATCCGGGCGGCAGAGAAGCCAAAGAAACTCACCCTGCCGACAGCGGACCAGTTCCGGGAGTTTGTTGCTGCCATTGAGAAAAGTGGGAGCGGGCACTCTAAGCCGTGCGCCAACCTCGTTCGCTTCATGGCCTACGGCGGCTTCCGCAAGGATGAGGCCGCGCATGTCACCTGGGCCGATTGCGACCTGAAGGCGGGCCGCA
>DASPKX010000049.1:0-8901 GCA_035627835.1 Candidatus Methylomirabilota bacterium | reverse complement strand
ACAACCCCGGCGACTGCGTCACTGCGGCGAAGAATGCAGGCTCGATCGGGATGTACATCAGCACGAAATCAGGCGCATTGATGCCATGGCTTTCCTGATAACGTTTTTTGCTCAAGCCAACGATGTGAGCGCGGAGGGAATCGACATGGCGTTGCAGGCATTCAGCGCGCAAAGGTTCATCGACAGCGTTGCACCATTCCTCGTAACTGCGCAGGGAAACCTTCGAATCAATAATCAAGTGCCTTGACTCCGGCAGATCAATAATCACATCGAGAAAGCGCTGCGAACCCTCGGAATCTTTCGCGCTTGTCTGAGTGCGATAATGGAACTGCTCCTGAAGGCCCGATTTTTCGAGAATCTGGTCGAGCATATTTTCACCCCAGTTGCCCAACGTTTTGACGTCACCTTTGAGAGCTTTGGTGAGGTTCGCGGCCTCAGCTCCGATCCGTGCAATCTGATCCTTCAGAAGCGCGCTATGGCTTGAGGTCTCCACACGAGTTTTCTCGAGGCTTTCCTTAAATGCGCCGAGGTTCTCCTTCAGAGGGGAGAGAATTTCGTCCAGGGACTTTCTGGATTGTTCGTTGAATTTGCTGGAGGTCTCGACAAGGAGACGGTTGGAGATGCCTTCGAAATCTTTGCGGAACTGCTCCTGAACTTTTTCGAGTTGCTGACGTTCCGTGGCGAGTTGCTCGCGCAAGAGTTTAACGGCCGAATCGAGTTGGGCCTTCTCCGTTTCCGCAATTAAGAACCGCTGCCGGAAATCCGTCAGCTCCGCTTTGAGTTGATCACGCTCTTTCTCCAGCTCACTGATGCGCATCGTGCGCGACGTCACTTCTGCTTTCAGGGCACTGAGCTGAGTGTTTGTCGAGTCGAGGATCTCGCGGAGGCCACGAAGCTCCTGCTCAAGTTTACTGTGGGTGGAAAGAGCGTCAGCAGCGGCAGCCATGGCAGACTCTTTGTGGCTGGCCAAATTCTCCTCGGCTGCCCGAGCAGCGGCTTCGGCGGTGGAATGAGCGGCTGTCAGGGTCGTGAGTTCAGTGCGGGCTGCGGCCAATTCTCTGTCGCGGTTCGCCAGTTGAGAGCGCAATTCCTCTTCAATCCGGGTGTCGGCCGCTGGCCGCCTGCGGGAGCCAAGCAGCCATCCAACGATTCCCAAAGCCACAGCCAGGCAAAAGAAAAGCAGGTTCGTCATAAACCGAGGGTGAGCCTCTAAACCAGAGTGAACCGAAATGCGGTTCCCGGGGCAACGAAAACCGGCTTGGAAAAGAAAGTGGTCGGAGCGACAGGATTCGAACCTGCGACGTCTTGCTCCCAAAGCAAGTGCTCTAGCCAGGCTGAGCTACGCTCCGACCCCGAAGGGCGAGTAATATTCACGTGGGACTCGCGGAACGCAACCCATTTTCGGTTATTTTTATTTTTGGCTGTGGCACGCCTCTCTGAAGGAAAAAAGCTTCCCGCCAAGCGGGCGGTTGTCACTAAGATGCGGCATGCGGTTTGAAGTGGTCATTCTGGCAGGCGGCCGGAGCCGAAGAATGGGTCGAGACAAGAAGGGCCTCCCTTTTGGCTCAGGCACCATGCTGGAGCGGATCGCGCACGTTGCAGGCAAGCTCGGGCCAGTCAGGACCGTTGTGAAGGACTCGGTTCCGAATGAGGGGCCTTTGACAGGGGTACTCACAGCGCTTGAGCAAAGCTCGGCTCCCGGCGCGCTGTTTCTCTCCTGTGACATGCCGTTGGTCAGTGAGCGGCTCTTGAGGGACTTGGTGAAGGCCTCCAACGGACAATCGGCATTCACGATCGAACGGAGCATGGTCGGATTTCCGTTCTTTTTGCCAAGGTCTGCGGTGACCATTGTCCGGGAACAACTACGCAGCGGACAAATGTCCCTGCAGAAACTCGCCGCTGCGCTCGGCGCCCGTGAATTTCACCCGGCAGAGAGGCAGTTCGGCGAGTTGCTGAACGTCAACACACCGAAGGATTACGAACGCGCGAAAAGCGCTTTGGCAAACGTGGCCGAACCAATCATTGAGATTGAAGGAATGGTCATCCGGCGCGGCAAGGTGGTGATCGTGCGGGATTTGAATTGGAGGGTAGCTCCGGGTGAGCATTGGGCCATCCTCGGCGCAAACGGTTCGGGCAAGACTTCCCTGTTGAGCGCGATTACAGGTTATCTGACGCCGACGGAGGGCCGCATTCGTGTGCTCGGTCAAGAATATGGCGAGAGTGACTGGCGTGAGCTTAGGAAAAAAGTTGGGATTGTTTCTTCCGCGGTTCGGCAAATGATGGGCGAGAGCGAGCCGGCCTTGCACACTGTCGCCAGCGGGAGCGATGCAGTGATTGATTCATGGGGTCCGCCCAAACGCAAAGATGCTGAGCGTGCGCGCGCCATCCTGGAAGACATTGAGTGCTCCTATCTCGCGGATCGCCCCTGGGCGGTTCTCTCGCAAGGGGAACGCCAACGGGTGCTGATCGGGCGAGCATTGATGGGCAATCCAGCCCTGCTGATCCTGGATGAGCCTTGCGCAGGGCTTGACCCGGCAGCTCGCGAGCATTTCCTTCAGTTCCTCGAACGGCTGGGATCTCGTGCGTCCGGCCCATGCCTCACCTTGGTAACCCATCATGTGGAGGATATCGTGGGTCCATTTTCAAAGGTGTTGCTGCTGAAGAATGGTTCCGCCCTGGCCACAGGTGCCACGCGCAAGATGCTGACAAACGAGTTGCTGAGCGAAACCTTTTCCTCCCCGGTGCGGGTATTTAAGAGGAAGGAGCGCTTTTTCTTGGAAGTGGACGCGCGCCCAAGCAAAATCATTTAGAGAAGCAGCATGATGGAGCCAGGTCATTACCTAGTCACAGGCGGAGCGGGGTTCATCGGCTCGCACCTGGTTGAGCGGCTCTTGAAGGATGGGCACCAAGTGACCGTGGTGGATGACTGCTCGACCGGACGTGTTGAGAATCTCCAGCACCTTCGGATCACGCCCAATCTGAGGCTGATCACCCAGCGGGTCTCCGAATGCGCGGAGCTGCGAGAGATCGTTCGAACAGCCAACGGCGTCTACCACTTGGCTGCAGCAGTGGGAGTCGAGTTAATCGTGAAGCGAACGATTCACTCGATCGAAACCAACGTGCGGGAAACGGAATTGATCTTCGCGGCAGCGAATGAGTTTGGCGTGCGCGTGCTCCTAACGTCCAGTTCGGAGGTTTATGGCCTCAGCGCGAAAGAGGCGTTCACCGAAAGCGACGACCTTCTGATCGGGCCGCCAACCTACCCGCGCTGGAGCTACGCCTGCTCGAAGTTGATGGATGAGTTCCTGGGTTTGGCCTACTGGCGGGAAAAAAAGCTGCCGGTCGTAATCACAAGGTTGTTCAACACGGTCGGGCCAAGGCAAACAGGCCAATACGGGATGGTGGTGCCGCGCTTTATTGAAGCCGCTTTGCGCAATGACCCCATTCGCGTGTTCGGCGACGGCTCGCAGACGCGCTGCTTCTGCCACGTGGTTGACACGGTGGAGGCGTTGGTGCGCCTGATGAACGCCACCAGCGCTCAGGGAGAAATTTTCAACGTCGGCAGCACGGAGGAAGTCAGCATCCGAGAACTAGCTGAACGCGTCATTGCCCAGCTGGGGTCCAACTCACGAATTGAATTCATTCCTTACGATCAGGCATATCATCCGGGCTTTGAAGATATGGCTCGGCGGAAACCAGTGGTAAACAAGTTGGACCAAGTGATCGGGTTCCGGCCGAGGACGCCACTCTCGGAAATTATTCGGACGACTGCGGAGAGCCTCCGCCAAAAGGTGAACGCATGAACGGAGAAATCACAATTAAATACATAGACCTCTTTTGCGGGCTGGGCGGCTTTCGCCTGGCGATTGAGGCGGCGGCGCGCGAACTTGGCGGCACGGCGGAATGCGTTTTCTCCAGCGACATAGATGAGGAATGCCGGCGGGTGTATGCCGCCAACTTCTCGGAGACACCTCACGGCGACATCACGAAAGTTGAAGCCGAGGCGGTGCCCGCACACGACATTCTGTTGGCGGGGTTTCCTTGCCAGCCATTCAGCATCATCGGCAAAGGCCTGGGGTTCGAGGACACACGGGGAACCCTATTCTTCGACATAGCGCGAATTCTGGAGGCGAAACGCCCAGCTATGTTCGTGCTGGAAAATGTGCGGCTTCTAGTGAAGCACGATGGAGGGCGCACGATGGGGCGGATTTTGGAAACGCTGCGCGAGATGGGGTATCAGACAGATTTCCGAGTGCTCAATGCGCTTGATTTCGGCCTGCCGCAGAAGCGTGATCGAGTGTTCATTGTCGGCTTCCGAGAGCCCGCAAGGTTCCAATGGCCTGCGGGCGGGATCCCGATGAAGCCGTTAGCCGAGTTGCTGGAAAGGGATGTGCCACGAAAATTCTACGCCTCTGAGAAGATCCAGAAAACCCGGCTAAAGCAGGAATCACGCACGTCGGAGCCGACAATCTGGCACGAGAACGTCTCCGGCAATGTGAGAGCGCGTCCTTATTCGTGCGCTCTACGCGCCGGGGCCTCCTACAACTATTTATTGGTCAACGGGGAGCGGCGGTTGACGCCGCGCGAAATGCTGCGGCTCCAAGGCTTTCCCGAATGGTATAAAATCGCCTGCGGTGATTACGAAACCCGCAAACAAGCTGGCAACAGTGTCGCGGTGCCGGTCGTGCAAGCAGTCGTTCGGGAAACTCTCAAAGCAGGGGTAAAGATGCTGCGAAGCGAGCCGGTGCGCTCGGCAGCTTAAGCATGGGGGGCAAACGCCCGGACCCGTTCACCCCCGCCGAGCGGTCACGGGTGATGTCGAGGATTCGCTCGAACGGGAATCGCTCGACTGAGTTGAAGCTCTTAAAGCTGCTTCGCGGCTCGGGCATCACCGGCTGGCGGCGGAACTCAAAGTTATTCGGGCGGCCGGATTTCGTTTTCCCCAAGGAGCGCGTGGCTATTTTTGTGGATGGCTGTTTCTGGCATGGTTGCAAACGGTGTTATCGCCGCCCAGGCACCAGCCAAACTTACTGGGATGCCAAAGTGGAACGAAACCGCGCCCGAGACCTGGCTGTGGTGAAGGCGCTAAGAGGAAAAGAATGGAAGGTTCTGCGCGTATGGGAGCACGAGTTGAAAAAACCGATCGTTGTCCTGCGCAAGCTTAAGCGAAGGCTGCTACGATGAGAACGGCATTGCTCGCGACGCTTGGCGCTCTTGTTTTCGCTCTATCCGCTTGCGCTAAGCGAAGCCTCTCCCCTGCTCCTCACCTGGCCGTTGTTCAGGCGGATTCCAGCAGCGGTCCCAAAAGGTCGCTGCACAAACTGAGCGCGGATGCCGTGTGGCAAGTCAATGTTCCCTCCTCCGATTTCGATGCCTCTGGTTTACTGTGGCATGAAGGAAAGCTGCTCCTGGTGGGCGACAAGTCAGCGGTGGTTTACGAAATCAGGCTTCCTGCCACCAATGCTCCTGCTGAGGTTCGTGAGTTCACCCGCTGCTTTGTGGAAGTGGATAATCGCAGCCGCGTCGATTGCGAGGGAATCACGGTGGATGATCAAGGGCGACTCCTCATCGTGGACGAGCCACGCCGCAGAGCGTTGCGCGCAACGGTAGGTCAGAGAGGCTACCAGGAGCTGAAGCTGGACCTGGGCCCAGCGGAGCGGTTCTTTTCGGCTGACAAAAATGCAGCGTTCGAGGGGATCGCGTTCGGAGCCGGAAAGCTGTATTTCGCCAACGAACGTCAGCAGGAGCGAATCATCGTTGTCGATCCAGAGACCGGGATCGTGCTCAGCCACTTTGTTGCTGAACCTTCAGGGCAGAACCTGTTTTGGCATTATTCGGACTTGAGTTGGTGCGACGGGAAGTTGTTTGTCCTTCTTCGCCACCCGCGAGTCATCCTCGAAATTGACCCCGCCACTCAAAATGTGATTGCCGAATACAATTTCCGCGATGTGGAAGCACGACGGGATGTCGAGTATTCCTCGCTGCTCAACACCGGGACGATGGAAGGGTTGGCAGTGACGAAAGATGAGTTCTGGCTAATCACAGACAACAACGGTCAGGCGCGGAAACATTTCCCGAAAGACAAAAGACCCACGTTGGTGCGGTGCCCCAGGCCTCAGTTGCCGTAATTGGCCCAAAACTCCATTCTCCTGCCGCAGGGATGAAGAAGTATTTCCATGTGATCAACATTGGCGTGCAGAACACGCTGGTCTATCGCGCGAATTTCTTTTTTCGAGCTGCTTTTGCGCTGATTCCCCTCACGGCAACGATCTTTTTGTGGAAGACGGTTTACGCCGGGAAAGACAGCGGGGACGTGGCCGGATATTCCCTCGCCGGCATGATCTCCTACTATTTGTTGGTCACAATCGTGGATGCGCTTACGGCGGTGAACGAGGATGATTGGCAGATTGCGGCCGATATTCGGGAAGGGGCCATCAACCAGTTCTTGCTCAAACCGATTGATTATCTGACGTACCGGCTCTGCCTGTTCGTAAGCGGACGAGCTGTTTACGTGGCCTCCGCGTTTATTCCTGTGCTGCTCTTTCTGCTGGTGCAACGTGAATACCTGGTGCCGCCGCCAGACGCGCAGACCTTCGGACTTTTCCTTTTTTCGCTCGTCTTAACGGCGCTGCTGCAGTTCTTCATGTCCTACACCATGGCGCTGCTGGCGTTTTGGGTGCTGGAGGTCTCGACGTTCATCTTCATCTTGTTTGCCTTCGAGTATATCGCGGGCGGCCATTTGTTTCCGATCGACATCATGCCGCCTGCTCTTGCGACGGCCTTGCATTACACGCCGTTCCCGTACCAGATGTTTTTCCCGGTGAGCATTTACCTTGGCCGAAGCGTGGGGGCGGAGTTGTGGAGCGGCCTCGCCGTTCAACTCGGCTGGGTGGCCCTGATGTACATGGCGGCGCGCTTCGTATGGGCGCGTGGGACACGCAAATACACGGCGTTTGGAGGGTAACATGCAGACAGTGGCTTCATTCTGGCGCCGTTACGCGGAGATTTACCTGATGCTCTGGCGCAACTCTGTGGTGCGCGAGATGAGCTTCAAGGCCAACTTTATCCTCTGGATCTTCGTTGAAGGCCTGTGGTTCGCCCTGCAGTTGGCCTTCATGATGGTTATCTACAGGCACACCGACCAGATCGCCACGTGGTCAAAATACGAGGTGGTGATGCTCGTGGGCACAAGCCAGGTTATCCAGCAGCTCTTTACCGCAATCTTCTTCACGAATTGTGTGGAGCTTTCGGAGCATGTGCGCACCGGACGACTTGATTTCATGCTGCTCCTGCCGATGAACACACGGTTTTTGATCAGCTTTCGGAAGGTTGACTTGGGCGGATTTATCAACGCTGCGGGGGCTCTTGCGGTGGTCGCGTATGGCGCAAAGCAACTCGAGTTACATCCCTCCTGGACGCAATTCGTCGGCTACGCGACGCTGGTGGTGGCGGCGCTATTGATACACTACTCGCTGATGCTGATTCTCGTCTCAACGAGCTTTTTCACCGTTCGGTCGCAGGGAATCGTTTGGGGATACTACAACTTGTTCAACATAGCGCGATTGCCTGACGCAGCTTTCAAGGGAATCTTCCGAGCCGTTTTCACATTCGTGCTGCCGATGCTGCTCGTGTCGAACGTGCCGACAAAGTTGCTGGCCGAAAAATTGGGATCACCGTTGGAGATCGCGCTCCTGCTCGGAATGTCCGGCGCGCTGTTGGGGCTTTCGGAGGTGGTATGGCGGGCTTGCCTGAAGCGTTACACCAGCGCCAGCTCTTAGCCGAAGGTCTGCTCGCGGCTGATCTGGAACGCTTTCTCGAATTCTTCAGAGAATGCGCGGATTTCCAGCAAAATGCGATCCGGCTGTTGGCCAATACTATCCAGGAGGCGGGGAGCCATCTCTGGCTTTCGACGAATGACCTCAAGGGCTGCTATCACAAGGGCAAGCTGGTTGTTGACGTTGTGGCGCATGGTTGAAAGTTTTCGGTTCAACTCTGCGACATCCGTCGGCTGAAAGGTCACGGAAGACTCGGGCAAGCCCATATCTCACGATGCGAACGGGGCTGGCTGTTTGCAAGCCCGTTTCAACCGTGCGAGGAGTTAAGGAGCAACAGGCAAACGCCCCTCGCTCACCTCGCGCTGCATCAACGCGCCCTGCTCTTTGTATGCCTTCAGCATAAAATGTGTGGCGGTGGAAATGACCCCGTGAATCGTGGCCAGTTTTTCCGAAACGAAGCTCGCCACCTCACGCAGATTTTTCCCTTCAACCAGCACGAGCAAGTCGTAGCCACCGGACATGAGGTAGCAGGAAATGACCTCGTCATACTTGGCGATCCTCTCGGCCAGGCGATTGAAACCGCCTTCCCGCTCCGGGGTTATCCGGACTTCGATTACTGCGCGAACGCGGTCTTCCCCGAGCTTTTCCTCATTCAAAATGGCGCGGTAGCCAACGATCACCTGGTCCTGCTCATATTTGCGAATCCTTGCCGCCACGGCGCTCTCTGGCTCGTTGAGCAGCACGGATATCTGTTTGGAGGTGAGGGCGGCGTTTTCGCGCAGAAGCTTCAGGAGTGTGTCCACAGGAAATGAAGGCTAAAGAGGTCTGGAAAAAAAGAAAGGCGCTCTTGCGAGCGCCTTTCGTGAAAGTGCGTTTAGAAACTTAGTTCAGCGTGCTGGCAGGGAAGATCAGCTCAGCATCTTGAGCGTCCGTCGTGGTGCGGATCTGCTCACGGAAGCGGGAGCTGGTGACTTGTTGCACGGAACCGTCACCGAGAGCGACGTTGCCTTGGCTCTTGTGGAGGTCAGGGCTCCAACCCATCTTGGTGGCGTTCTGGTTTTCAGCCTGATTTGCGACGGTGAGCTTAACGGGCGCGCCGGTTTGGTTCGCAGTCAGATTTGGACGA
>DASPKX010000048.1:0-19114 GCA_035627835.1 Candidatus Methylomirabilota bacterium | reverse complement strand
CAAAACGACATTCGCTCTCCAGTTTCTTTTAGAGGGCGCTGCTCGCGGCGAAGCTGGTTTATATCTCACCCTTTCGGAGACTCGTGATGAATTGTTTTCCGTCGCGGAGTCGCACGGGTTCGATCTATCCAAGCTCGCCATCCTGGAATTATCTGCCGTCGAGCAGATGCTGGGCGATGTTAAGGAGAACACATTCTTCCATCCCTCGGTGATCGAGCTTAAAAAGACCGCAGACTTGCTCATCAACGAGATCCAGCGCGTGAAGCCGAAACGCGTGGTGATCGATTCGCTCTCAGAGTTCCGTTTGCTGGCGGAAGCCCCACTGCGGTACCGCCGCGAGATCCTGCGGCTGAAGCAGTTCTTTGCCGGCCACTCATGCACCGTGCTCTTGCTGGATGACCAGTCCGCGGAAGCGAGTGACCTTCACGTCCAAAGCATCGCGCATGGGGTGATTAGCCTCCTGCGTCTGCCGCTTTCGTATGGGACGCAACGCCGCCAACTCCAGGTGAATAAGCTTCGTGGTGTGAAGTTCCGGGAGGGCGTTCACGATTTCATCATCGCCAAGGGCGGTCTCCGTGTGTTCCCGCGCCTCGTTGCTGGCGAACATGCGCGGGATTATAAAGTCGAGCCGGTCACCAGCGGCATCCCTGAGTTTGACGCGCTGCTCGGCGGCGGGCTCGATCGGGGCACGAGCACATTGCTTCTCGGTCCCGCAGGCGCGGGAAAAAGCACACTTGCGATGCAGCATGCGGTGGCCGCCGCGAGCCGAGGCGAACGCTCCATCGTTTGCATTTTCGACGAAAACAAGCAGACGCTCGCTCGCCGCAACGCCTCTCTGCAGATCGAAGCTCAGCGATACATCTCCGAAGGGCTAATCAAAGTAGTTCAGATTGACCCGGCGGAACTGTCCCCAGGCGAATTGTCCAGCATCCTGAGGGGGGCCGTGGAAGACTTCGGCGCGCGCGTGGCCATCATCGACAGCCTGAACGGCTATTTGAAAGCCATGCCCGATGAGCGCTTCATGAGCCTTCAACTTCATGAACTGCTGACCTATCTGAGCCAACACGGCGTCATGAGCATTATGACGATCGCCCAGCACGGTTTGGTCGGCTCCATGCAATCTCCCGTGGATGTGACTTACCTGGCTGACACTGTGGTCTTGCTCCGCTTCTTTGAAGCCCAGGGTCGAATTAAGAAAGCGATCTCTGTGGTGAAGAAGCGGACGGGCATGCACGAGGCGACGATCCGCGAGTTCTATGTTAACGAGCGCGGTGTGAATATCGGACCGGCTCTGACCACCTTCCGAGGAGTTTTGACTGGCACCCCGGTGTTCACTGGTGAGGAAGGCGAAGCCTTCGTGTCCGAAAAGGACGACGTGTGAGCGACATCGAGGAGCGCGTCATTATCCTCGCTCCTTATGGGGCGGATTCGGTGCAGACTGCTTCACTGCTGAGGGAAAGCGGCTTCCAAACGGTTATTGCGCGTGACGAACCCGAGTTGTGCGCCCTCGCGCGGGAAGGCGCTGGTGTTCTGCTCGTTGCGGAAGAAGCGTTCCCCCATGGCCCAACGAGCGGGACGGTCGATTTGCTGCAGTCGCAGCCGTCATGGTCGGACCTTCCGATCATCATCGTCACCACCGGCGGCGACTTAACCCAGGCGAGCCTCCGCGCCGTGAGCGCGTTTGGGGAGTCAGCAAACCTCGCGTTGATAGAGCGCCCTTTCCGTGCTTTGACGTTGATCCGCGCAGTTCAAGCAGCCATGCGGGCAAGGCGCCGCCAGTACCAGGTCCGTGGCATGATGGATGGCCTCGAGGATCTGGTGCGTGATCGGACAAAACGCCTCGAAGCCACCATTGCCGAGTTGGAAGCCTTCTCTTACACCGTTTCCCATGATCTGCGCGCGCCCTTGCGAGCCATGCAAGGCTACTCGCATTATTTAATCGAGGAATATGCGCACCGCCTCGACGACCAGGGGCGTCTTTTCCTGGAGCGAATTCGCTCCGCCTCCGCCCGGCTCGATTCGCTCGTGCAGGACATCCTCACGTTTAGCCGGTTTTCCAAGAGCGACGTTCAAATATCGCCGCTCGATCCAGAGCCGCTCATTCGCCAGGTTCTGGAAAGTTACAGCGAATTGCATCCAGCCAACGCCGAGATCGTCGTCCGCCCCCCTTTCCTGCGCGTGAAAGGGCACGAGGCATTTTTAACGCAGTGCATCTCCAACGTCCTCACCAACGCGGTGAAGTTCGTGGCGCCGGGCACAAGGCCAAGGGTCGAAATTTGGAACGAGCCCATCGACGGCAGTGTGCGAGTTTACTTCCGCGATAATGGGGTCGGCATTGATCCCTCCCATCAACAACGAATCTTCCGCATATTCGAGCGGGGCCCTGAGGCAGAAAATTACGACGGTACCGGCATCGGCCTGGCCATCGTGCATAAAGCTGTTGAAAGGATGGGTGGGAAGGTTGGCCTGGAATCGCAGCCGGGGCGGGGGAGCACGTTTTGGATAGAGCTTCAATCCGCATGACAACCCTGCGGCCAATCCTCTTGGTTGAAGACAACCCCGACGACGTCTTCTTTATGAAGCGTGCAATCGCGGCGGCCCAAATCCCGAACCCGTTGCACATCGTCACGGACGGCCAGCAGGCTATCGATTACCTCGAACGGATCGGGAGCGCCGGGAGTGGTTCCTCACCGCTCCCAATTCTGGTGTTATTGGATCTAAAGCTGCCAAAGCGAAACGGCCTGGAAGTGCTGCAATGGGTTCGGAAACGCCCGCATCTTCGCCGTGTTGTCGTGATCATGCTCACCACCTCAAGGGAGGACGGCGACATATCGAGCGCGTACGAGACGGGCTGCAACTCGTTCCTCGTGAAGCCCGCGTCCCCCCCGCAATTGGCGGAGGTCATGCGCGCCGTAAAAAGCTTTTGGCTGGAGTTGAACGTCTTCCCGGAATCATAGCCTGCCACGACAGGCTCTTCGCGGGTTTCGTCACCTGCGCCTGCCCGCGCGGTGCGCGCTTGCACTCCGTCAAATGCCAATCGCGACTGTGGCCGGTTCTTCATGCAGAACGTCATTCACGGTCCCCAGCAATGCGTGCGCTGTGTACGGTTTAGGAATGACTCGATTGACACCAGCCAACCGGGCGCGGCCGTTCCATTCCTTCGATTGTTGCCCCGTTGAAACGATGATCTTCAAAGCTGGGTTGATCGCGCGCAATGCTGTCACCGTTGCGGACCCGTCCATGATTGGCATGAGCATGTCAGTGATCACAGCGGCCACCTCGCGTGAATGCTCCGCATAGACCGCAATCGCCTCCGCTCCATTGCTCGCGCTGAGCACGCGATAGCCCGAGGTTTCCAGGGCCTTGCGCATCACATCCCGAATCGCTTGCTCATCATCCACAATCAGAACCACCTCCCCGTTGCCTGATCTCAGGGCGGGCGTTTGATCTTCCGCAGCTTCGGTTTTCTCCGCTGGATTCGCTGGAATGCACAAACTGAATGTCGTTCCTTTGCCGACCTCACTGGTGAAGTTCAGAAAGCCGCCGTGACTTTTGATGATCGCCAGCGTTGTGGAAAGGCCAAGCCCCGTGCCTTTGCCAATGTCCTTTGTCGTGAAGAATGGATCAAAAATCCTATCGCGGATGCTTTGTGGAATGCCGGTGCCTGTATCCCGAACTTTGATCTCCACATAGGGTCCGGGCTTTGCGTCCGCGCACATTTCGGAGAAAACTTTGTCCAGGGTCACA
This sequence comes from Candidatus Methylomirabilota bacterium, assembly GCA_035627835.1. Taxonomy (GTDB): domain Bacteria; phylum Verrucomicrobiota; class Verrucomicrobiia; order Limisphaerales; family SXQI01; genus DASPKX01. The sequence goes on along the minus strand of DASPKX010000048.1, from coordinate 15,367 downwards.
TTTTGAAAGCTCACCGTCAGTGAGCCTCCATGCGGCATCGCATCGCGCGCATTCACGCAAAGGTTCATTAACACCTGGTGCAGTTGCGTGGGGTCTCCTTGCACACACCACAAATCCTTCGGGCTTTCCATGGCGAACAGGATGTCTTTCGGGAAAGTCTCCTTCACGATCTTCTTCACTTCCGCTCCGAGGTGGGCGGGGTTCAGCGGGAGGCGCTTCCCGTCCATGCCCCGCGCAAATGACAGCACTTGCCTCACGAGATCCGCGCCGCGTTTGGCGCTCGATTCCATCGTGCTCAGCAAGTTCTCCTGCTGCGGCGTGGGGCCATCCATCCTGAAGAGTTCAATCCCCATGAGAATCGGGGCGAGCACATTGTTCAAGTCGTGCGCGATGCCCCCGGCAAGAGTCCCGATGCTCTCCATTCGTTGGGCCCTCAGGAACCGCGCTTCCATTTCGCGCTTCTCCGTGATGTCCTTCATCGCCCCAATCATCCGCAGCGGTTTCCCTTCGCCGTCGTAAATGAGATACCCTTGATCCAGCACCGTCAGGTAAGCGCCGTCTCTGGCGCGAAACCGGTATTCGCTGCTCCAGCGAGTTTCCTGGCGGGCCGTCACCACTTCCAGCTCGCGGGCCACCCGTTCCGCGTCCTCGGGGTGAATCCTTGCTCGCCACCATTCCACTGAAGCCCCGACTTCATTGGCTGAGTATTTCGCGCGCTCTGCCATCGCCTCGCTCCACCAGATTTTGCCCGTTTGAAAATCACGCTCCCAAATGATCTCCCGGGTCGCGCGGGTTGCATGACGGAACCGCTCCTCACTGCGCTTCAAAGCTTCTTCCGTGCGCTTGCGTTCGGTGTTGTCGCGTGAGTTCACAACCACCGCGCCAATGGCGGGATCTTGAAGAAGGTTTTTGGCGACCGACTCCATCACTCGCCAGGCGCCCGTTTTATGGCGGAACCGATACTCCACGGACGCAATCGCGCCTTGGTTTGGTATGTTGGTGCGGAACACTTCGACCACCCGGCCAAAGTCGTCCGGGTGGATCAGGTCGAAGGCGCAGGTGCCTACCAATTCCGCTGGCGTCCAGCCTAGCAACCGCTCCACCGCGGGACTTTCATACCGCACGACGCCATTTTCATCCAGCAAGCTCACAATGTCCGTCGTGCTCTCGATCAGCGCGCGGAAGTAGCGTTCCTGCGTTGCGATCATGTTTCGCGCGTGGATCGCCTGAAAGTAATTTTGGAGCAGGTCCGCGATAGATTGCATGAGGCCTATTTCCTCAGGAAGGAACTTTGGCTTTTCACCTCCGGGGTAAGGCTTTCGATACCAAACTTCCAGCACGCCCACATTGTCCTTGGACGTCGCGAAAGCTGCTGACTCAACATCCTTAGTTTCGGGCCGCAGGCCGAGTGTGCAAACGTCATGCTGGGCGTAGCGCACTCGCGCGGACGCCCGGGAGGCATAACGCCATCCGCTGGGGATCAGCTCGACTAATTGGGCTAAGGTCACCTCCGGTGGTTGGTCGAGGTTCTGCAGCAGCTTGGCGCAGCCATAGAGGCAGGTCTGTTCTTTGACTCGCTCGCGCAGCTCTTCCACGAGCTGGGCTTTTTCAGCTTCAGCATGCTTCCGCTCTGTGACGTCGTGGAAGTTCACCACGATGCCCAACAGGCCAGGCTCGTTCAAAAGGTTCGTGCCTGTCATGGCGACCCATCGGATCGCGCCGTCCTTCCGGCGGATTTGATACTCCCAGGAACCGCTGCTGCGCGCTTTGCGCAGCAAGGTCTGGAAATGGGCTTTCGCGCGGGCCACCTCGCCCGCTTCAAGCAGCATGAAAGCTTCGCGGCCGACTAGCTCCTGAGGATTCCAGCCAAGGACCGCCAGACTGGAATGGCTCGCGTATAAGATCCGTGCTTCTGAGTCAAGGATGAGCGCCACTTCGCTCGATTTCTCCACCAGCAATCGGTATCGCCGCTCCTCCATGCGCAGCGTGGCTTTGGAAGCGCGCTCCAGCTTGCGAATGCCAGCTTCCTTCATTTCCCTTTCCACCGCGGGGACCAGCCGCGCGAGGCTCTCCTTGGGGACATAATCCTGGGCGCCCATCCGCATCGTGTGCACCGCGCGCTCCTCGCTTCCCAGGCTGGCGACGAGTAAAAATGGAATGTCCTCCCCGCGCTTTCGCAACATCTCCAATGCCTGCGCGGCGGAGAGTTGCGGCAGCGCAAAGTCTGACAGGATCACATCCCAGCCGCCGCGATCCAAAGCCTCTGCCAATTCGTCTGGGCTTTGCACTCGCTCATGATGCGGCGAGTAACCGCTCGTTTGGAAAAGCTCCATTATTCGTTCGGCCTCTGCGGCTGACTCCTGGATCACGAGGATGTGAATTTCCTTTGCCACTGCCATTCTAGTTTGGGTGATAGCCGTTGGGTGTTGCGCAAGAGCACTGGGCGCTTGATTGGCGCTGGCTGCGATCAGTTCAGGCCGTTTTCTAGCGCCCAGTAAACCCGCTGTCATGGAAGACTATTACCCTGCCGTGAAAGTATGAGCAGAGCTGAAGTTGGCAGTAGCTAAACCTTTCTTGGCTGGCAAAAGGCTAGAAATGTGAACGTGAATGGGCGCAGCTAAGATGTCGGACTGGATCGCCTTATTGAAAGCGCTTACATTGAGCAACTTTCAATTGCGAAATCCGCGAGCAGGCGGAAAGGCCTCCCCTTAGGCGATTTCTAAACCGCGCATTGTCCCCGTAGCTGTCGCGAATTTGTCGGTTTCGAGGCCCATTCGCTGGAGCATGGACACAAACAAATTTGGCAAAGGATAGTTATGCTGGGTGTCGAACGCGAGGTGTTGCCCATGCTTGAACCCGCCGCCCGCGAAGATCGTTGGCATGTTCGTGGTGACGTGGGTGTTCGCGTTGCCCAGATTGGAACCGTACAGAATCATCGTGCGATCCAGCAACGGTTCGCCGTCTTCCTGCACTTTCTTCAAGTCGGTGAACAGCTCCGCCAGCAGCTTCATGTGCCACTCGTCGATCCGCTTCAGCTGCGCCAGCTTCTGCTGCGATTTGCCGTGGTGGGAAAGGTTGTGATAACCCTCGCTAGTTTTAACATCGCCGAACTCGATGGCGGGTGAGTTCACGCTGTCGAGCAGCAGCGAAATCGACCGCGTGGAATCGGTCTCGAACGCCAGGCGAGCCATGTCATACATGAGCTTCACCTTGTCCATGTAAGCTTTCGGATCTTCAGGGTCCAGCGGAACGGGCGCGTTTACCTGGGGCTTCGGCTTGTGCTCCCATTCCTGCGCCATTTGCAAGCGTTGCTCCAGATCGCGCACGCTGGTGAAGTATTGGTCGAGGCGCTCGCGGTCGCGGGAGCCAACGCTGCGCTGCAACGTTTTTGCCTGGGCGGAAACTGCGTCGAGAATGCTCTTGCCGGTTTCCAGCTTGCGCACCTGCGCTTCGGTTTCGGCAGGTGTTCCTTGCAGGAACATGCGCGCAAATACGTCCGCCGCTTTTTCCTCGCAAGGGATTAGCACACCCGAGCCGGTCCATGAAAGGCTGCGGACACCTTGCTGAACATTGACGCCGAGCGTGAGGCTGGGAAAGCGAGTCAGATGCCCAATGCGCTCGCCGATATATTGGTCCAATGAGATGGTGTTCCGGAATCCCGCGCTCCCGGGATGGGGAGCGGCCGTCAGGAAGCAGTTGTCAGCCGGGTGCCCGCCATCCACGCCGGGATGCGAGACGCCGCTGAAAACCGTGAAATCGTTCCGATGCTCCTTCAGCAACTCCAGATACGAGGAGAGTTCGTAATCTCGCCCGCTGCCTTTTGGAAAGAAATGCTCCGGGAGAAGCCCGAGATTGTTGCAGATGCCCAACATGCGGCGCGGTTTGCCGCCCGGTGTCATATCCGCGTTTTTCTTAACGACAGAGGCGAACGCAGGAGACATCGCGTCGAGCAATGGCAATGACAGCAGAATGCCCGCGCCCCGTAAAAATTTGCGGCGCGAAAGCGCGGCGCGCGTGGAAACAAAAGGAGCCGTCCCCAAGGTGGTCTTTTTCATGGCGGGCATTGCATTATTAAAGCTGGTTCCCGATATAAAGTCGAGAGGCTTGCTCCGCTTTATTTGTTCAGGAACAAGTCACTTTGGACCACTTCATGAATGAGTGAACGCACGCCGTAATGGCTCGAGCTGGCGCGGTCCAGAGCCTTCTCAATATCATCGCGGTCTGCGAAGCGAACCGGGGCCCCGGTGGCGTAAACCGCGAATTGCCGAGCCAGGTTCCGGGCGATTTGCCGCTCATCGCTGAGCAGGATCTCTTTGAATTCTTTGATGTTGTTGAATTTCTGGCCCTTCAGCTCGCCGCTCGCATCGACAGGCAATCCCCAGAAGAACGCGAACTGCTGTCCGCTTTTCGCGATGCCTTGCGCTTTCTCGCCCTCGGCTTCGGCGCGGTAACGCTCCTGCCACCCACCCATCACATCGAAGTTCTCAAGCGCGAACCCAGGCGGATCGATCTTTTCATGGCAGGTGTTGCAGCTCTCCAATGTGCGGTGCTTTTCCAACTGCTGGCGAATCGTCACCGCGCCGCGAATGTCCGGCTCCACCGCAGGCAAGTTCGGCGGGGGTGGGGGAGGTTTCTGCCCCAAGATCCGTTCCATAATCCAGGCCCCGCGCAACACCGGGGACGTGGTCGTTCCGTTCGCAGTGACTTTAAGAACCGCCGCTTGCGTCATGAGCCCGCCACGCACACTGTGCTTTGGCAACGCCGTCGCTTTCAAAGCCACACCTTGAACGGGGGGCAAATCATAATGCTCAGCGAGCTTCTCGTTCAGCATTGCGAAGTCCGAATGGACAATGTTCCGCGCGGGCAGGTCGCTTTTGATCAGCTCCGCGAAAAATGCCCGCGGCTCTTCCTCAGCGGACTCGGTAAGGAGATCGTCCAGGTAGTAATCAGAGTAAAGGTTCTCATCCGGGGCGGTCGCAAAGACTTTGCGCAGTTCCAGCCAATAATCCGTGAATGCGTTCACGAAGCGGCGCGACCGAGGATCAGCAAGCATCCGATCTGTCTCCCGTCGCAGCACGTCTCGGTCGCGCAATTTACCCGATGCGGCTAACTGGCGCAGGTGCTCGTCCGGGGGCGAGTTCCAAATGAAGAACGCGAGCCGCGCCGCAACAGCATGGTTATCAAGCCGCCCCGGCTTCTCCTGCAGATACAGGAACTCCGGTGAGCAAAGCGCCGCTGTGTATCCGGCGATCATCGAGTCGGTGAAGTTATTCCCTTTCTCCAACGCGCTCTGGACGACTGGCAGGAACAACTTCACATCCTGCGCGCTCACTGAACGGCGGTAAGCGCGAGCGAGAAAGTTCCCCATCAGCTTCTCAGCGTCCTTCATCGGCGCTTCCGAAATGACCTCGACAGATGGCGCCGCCTTGAAGCGAGGTCGCGCCTGGGCGTTTGTAGATGTGTTTTGTTCTTCAGCGCGCGCGATTCTCACGCGCGTCGGAAGATCACCGAACAACAAGCGATGCCCTGCCGGCGGCCATTCCTCATGGATGGGCCCTTCCACTTCCATCCAGCGAAACACCACGCCCGGCTGCCCATCTTTCTCCGCCAGCGGATTCTGCCAACGCTTCGCCCCAGGCCGTGAGCGGAACAATCGGCCCGGATCGGGGCGAATCATTTCGCCCGCCAGCAGCCAGGTGTCCACTTCATGCACGGAAGGCTCAGGTGTGACATCGAAGTCACCGAGCTTCCTCAGCAAACGCGGCGGGGTCTCGGCGGTGATCGTCACCGGCTCATCGCGGCGACCGCGTGAAATCTTGTCCAGGTCCGGAATGAACCATTGATTGCTGCCCGGCCCCACCCAAACCGAATAGGCATTAAAGCGAAGTTTGTAATGCCCCGGCACAGGCGCGCGGAATTGGTTGAACTTCGGCTCAATCGGCTCGTAAGCGCTCGCCACCACACCAACCCCTTCGAGTTCCCTCAGCTCCGCATTTGTGCTGCCGACAGTGAGCGGCGCCTCTCCACGCCGCACATCCGGCTGCCCTTCAAACCCAAGCACGGGAAAGGTCGCTCGCTCCGGAGCCGTGTTGAACACCGAGAACTTCATCGGCCCCGTGTAACTCCGCTGATCGCGCGCGTAGAACCGCTCCACCTTCGGCGCGGGACGCTCCACTTGCGTGGCAATCACCTGGCGCAAAGCGTAGTCCGCCGCCGCCATGTAGCGGGCCATCTGCACGTGAGAAACGTCCAGCGCATCGCCGATTTTGTTGAACCGCTCTGACTCACCGTCATCCGGAAGGGCTTCCTTGATTTGAAGCCATGGCGCCTGCAGCAAGTCGCGCAGCGCGTTCTCGTACTCGTAACGATTCAACCTCCTGCGCGTCGCGCGGCCTTCCTTCGCAATCTGCCGCTCATCCGCCTTCACTAACTCCGCCGCCAGCCGTCCCGTGAACCCTTCCACCTCCTCCGTGGATGGACGCGCTTTCTTGGCCGGCGGCATTTCGCCGCTGGTGACGCGGTCGTGAACGCTCACCCATTTGCTGAAGTTCGTGCCGGCGCCGAGATCAAACTTCAACGCCGCCAGATCCAGCCCACCCTTCTTGGCATCCGCATCATGGCACTCTAGGCAATGCTTCTCCAAAAACGCACGACTCGGCTTCGGCAGTTCGGCCGCCCAGAGTTCTGCGGCCGCAAACAACAAAGTAGCCGAGAATAATAACGACCGTTCGCATGTCGAAGGTTTCATGGTCACCCCGAGTATTCCATCTCGCGCGACGGGGTGCGAAATCTTTTTTGCTGTTGTAAGTTTCCGAAACGCGCGTCGAAAGCCTTCCCTTACGCTCCTGCGTTCGCTAAAAGAAGCTAGAGAATGAACCTGTCATCGTTCCAACCCTTCTAGGCCCTTCGAACTTACGAACGATGTTCGGCAACCGGAACTGATTGATGCTGCGGCAGCTACTCAATAGTAGTGAACGAGCTACCTTTCACGTGCTTTGCGGCACGATTGCGGAGGAAGAAGCGAGAGTCTTTGCAAAACCACGCATTGCTGATGTGCTGCAAGATCAGTCGTGTTTGACTGCTTCGGAGCTAAGTTTCGCGTTGAAGGCACATTTTGACTTTGTTGTCACCGACAACGAGACGCGTCCTCTATTCGTTGTGGAGTTCGACGGCCCGAGCCATTCTAATCCGAAGCAGATGCGGCGGGATCGTATCAAGGATGCCCTTTGTGCAAGGTTCAACTTGGCTTTGCTCCGGATCAATCACCGGTACCTCGCTCCAAATTTCCGCGAAACGACCCTTTTATATTACTTCGTTCAATGCTGGTTCTTGAGCAAGATTGTCGAAGAGGCTCAAGCGAACGGAGCCCTTCCGGAGGATGAGCTTTTTGATCCAGCCTGGATCGCTTCTGATGGCCGCAGTGATAAACCATTTCCTCTTTTCTTAGCTTATGGCCTTGAGGAAAAGCTCGCGTTATTCAATTCCGAACGAGGTGCCAGCTCTAGCCTTTGCTATTGGATCGGCACTGACCCTCGGGAACGTTACCGCTGCATCGCCTGGATCAGATCTTCCGCCGACGAGTTCCTTGTCATAGAGACCGGTATGCGATCCCAACAATTTCCGGTTGATGTGGCGTCGCTTTTGCCCGAACTGGCTGCTATTGAAATGTGCAAATTGATCGACGTTCCCAATTTGCGGAAGCAACAGCGTTTGAGTCGCTCTGAGCTGGAGCTTAAGCTTCGCCAATACAGGAGCGGCTTCAACTTTTGTGCCTGTAGAATGCACGGATTGCCATCCGGCTACGTTTCTCCGTAGACAAACATCAACGTTCGACGAGGTTAAAACGGAGCTCCGTGACGTTGGAGTTCATTCCGGAAATTTCCCGCTGGATCATGCGAGTTGGGTAACCGTGCTTCGGGTCGTACCACACACGGAGGTCGTAGATGCCAGTTTGCGCGGCAGCTTCTAGTTTCGTGAAGATCTCTTCGATGCTCGGGAAGTCCGCAGGGTCAAAGTCTGCAACTGCCTCGCCAGTTAGGGGGTCCTTAACGTTGGAGATATGCTTGGCTCCGCTGGTGACGGTCACGTCCGCAGAAAGGTATTTTCCGCTGCTCGATATTCGTTCTACCTGGATGGTGTAGGTCCTGCGGCGCAGCTCGGTCCAGATGGCTTGCTGCTGGGCGACGGTCGTGCCGGGGATTCGGAGGCGATAGAAGCGGGTTGGAGCGTTGGTGGCGGAGTCGTCCACGAAAAAGGCAGTGGCGTTGGTGCTCAGGGCTGTGGCGAGGCGGGACCAGTCTGTTAGGTTGGTGGAGACTTCAATATCGAACCAGTTGGTGTCCTGAGGCCGAATTCCGAAGGCGAAAACTTCCTGCACGAGGCTGTGACGCAGGATCTCCAGTGGACCTTTCGGCGTGGCCGCGTTGGAAGTGTGGATTGTGATCAGCAAAAGCAACGAGAGGAGCGCGTGCTTGAGCATAGGCCACAAAAACTAAGCGGTATTTTGTCGGCGTCAACGGGGTGCGTTCCTGCGGTAGGTTGAGGACGCCCGGTCGGGGGACCGGGCCTGCCATAAGAAGAGTTCGGCCAGGCGCATGCCCATCAAAATGGCGTTCTGGATGGTCCATGCTTGACTTGATCACCGGCTTACTTTAACGCGCTTCTCGCACCATTTAATCGCCTCCGGGAAAAACCAGATTTACATGAGCAAGCGAACTGTCAACGAACTCAAAACGGTCACAAAAAACGTCCGCAGCCTGGTCGAAGGCGCGCTCCAGGAAAACGGGGGGTTGCTCCGTTTGGCCCCATGCTGGGTGCCTCGCTCCTTCCTGCAGCCTGGCAAACGCCTCAAGCTGCATCCGGACGATCTTTACGCTTACGGCCTCAACCGCGGCGGCATCGATGAGCGCTGGTTCGCTTCGACCACCCCTGCGGCGAATGACAATCGCACGCCGGACGAAGGCCTGAGCTACTGCGTCGTCGGTGACAATCGCTTCACCCTGGCGGACGCCGTCAGCGAAGTCGGCGGCGGCCTGATCGGCGACCGCATCTGGAACAAATACAAGAAGTGGCCGGTCTACTCGAAGTTCTTCGATAACATGGGGCCGATTCCGCACCACATGCACCAATCGCAGGAGCAGGCGAAGCTGGTGGGGCAGGAAGGAAAGCCGGAATCATATTACTTCCCGCCGCAGCACAATAACGTCGGCAACAATTTCCCTTACACTTTCATGGGACTGGAGCCCGGCACGACCAAGGCTCAAGTCCGCAAGTGCCTGGAGAATTGGAACAAGGGCGATAACGGCATCCTCGACCTTTCCCGCGCCTACCGCCTTAAGCCCGGCACTGGTTGGCTAATCGGTCCTGGGATTTTGCACGCGCCTGGGTCGCTTTGCACTTACGAGCCGCAATGGGGCTCCGACGTTTTCGGCATGTATCAATCGCTGGTGGAAGGCCGCGAAGTTCCCTGGGCGCTGCTGGTCAAAGATATGCCGAAGGAAAAGCACCAGGATCTCGACTTCATCGTCGAGCAGCTCGATTGGGAGGCGAATGTTGATCCCCATTTCAAAGAGAGCAACTACCTCGAACCCGTGCCCGTAGCGGACACTCGCAAGGAAGGCTACGTGGATCGCTGGATCGTTTACGGCAAGGTCAAAGGCGAGCAGCTCTTCACCGCGAAGGAACTCACCATCGAGCCGGGCGCGAAGTGCACGATCAAAGATAACGGTGCTTACGGCCTGATCGTGGTTCAGGGCAAAGGCAAGATGAACAAACTGAACCTGGATTGCCCGAAACTGATTCGCTTCCACGAACTCACTGAAGACGAAGTCTTCTGCACCGAAGCCGCAGCCAAAGCTGGCGTGACCTTCGAAAACACCTCCGATGTCGAGCCGCTGGTAATGCTCCGCTATTTCGGCCCTGAAGTTAACCCGGACGCGCCCGCGATCGGCGCTTACAAGAAGAACACTTTTTAAGGCAACCCTATGACAAGCGCTGCAAATAATTTCCCGAAGCTCCACAACGCCATGTGGCCTGGCCTGGTCGGCAAAGGCCCCGATTCCGAGCCACCCATCGACCTCGACACGATGCTCGACCTCACCGCCAAGGCTGAGGTCAACGGCCAGAAGTTCGATGGCGTGGATCTTTTCCTGTTCGATCCTCACGTGAGCATCGACGCCAAGGAAAGCGACATTAAGAAGCTCGCTGACAAGATCGCGAAAAAGAAACTCACGGTCGGGTCCGTGGTGGCCCCTGTTTGGCCCCCAACCGGCGGCGGCTCCGCGATGGGCAGCGACGAGGATCGCAAGAAGTTCGTCGAGCAAGTTCGCAAAGCCTGCAAAATCGCCCAGCAATTGCGTGAGATCGGCATTCGCCCTTACGGCGTCGTTCGCATCGACTCCGCCGGCAGCCCAAGTGAATGGGCCAAGAACCCAAAGGAAAACACCAAGCGCATTGCCCAAACATTCCGCGAAGCGGCCAAGGTGGCCAAGGATCACGGTGAGCGTCTGGCGGCTGAAGGCGAAGTTTGCTGGGCCGGCATGCATAGCTGGAAGCACATGATCGATCTGCTGGAAGAAGTGGGACAACCCAAGCTGGTCGGCTTCCAGGCCGACATGGCGCACACGCTCCTTTACACGCTCGGCGTCAATGAGCCGAAGCACCGCATCGTGCCGGAGAAATTCAATTGGGAGCCGGAGAAGTTCCACAACGCCATGAAGAAGCTCACGAGCGCGCTTCGCCCATGGACCATCGACTTCCACGTCGCCCAGAACGACGCGACGGTGAAAGGTTCCGGTTCACATGATAAGACCGGCCGCCATTGCCTCGCGACCGATCCGAACGGCAAGCTGAACATCGCGCGGGATGCCGGTTACTGGTTGCGCGACGACGCAGGCAAAGTCACCAAGAAGATCAAACACATCTGCTGGGACGGCTGCATGTTCGCGAATGAAACCATGATGAAGCAGCAGACCTGGAACGACATTCTCTCCGCGATGCTCCAAGTCCGCGAAAACCATGGCTGGCGCGCCTAAACTTTAATTGCAACTCACATGACTTCAAAAAAACCATTGAACATCGGCATGATTGGGTACGGCTTCATGGGCCGCACCCACTCCAATGCCTTTCGCAAGGTCAGTAACTTCTTCGACCTGCAACACCAGCCCGTCTTGAAAGCCGTCGCTGCGCGCGACGAAGGCAAGCTCAAGGAATTCGCCGACCGCTGGGGCTACGAAGGCTACGAGACCGATTGGCGCCGCCTGATTGAGCGCGACGACATCGACGTCATTGACATCTGCACTCCGAACAACACCCACGCCGAAATGGCCATTGCCGCCGCCGAAGCTGGCAAGATGGTCATGTGCGAAAAGCCTCTCTCCATGGATGGGCCAGAAGGCTTCGAGATGGTGAAGGTGGTCGAGCGCGCCGGTGTGCCGAACATGGTTTGGTACAACTACCGCCGCATCCCAGCAGTGACTCTGGCAAAGATGCTCATTGATGAAGGCCGCCTTGGCCAAATCTTCCATTATCGCGCCAAGTTCCTCCAGGATTGGACGATCTCAAAAGACCTTCCACAAGGGGGCGCAGGCCTTTGGCGCCTCGATGCCAAAGCCGCTGGCAGCGGTGTCACTGGCGATTTGCTCGCGCATTGCATCGACACCTCGCTCTGGCTCAACGGCAGCATCGAGAAGGTCAACGGCATGACCGAAACCTTCGTCAAAGAACGCAAGCACACCCTCACGGGCAAAGTGCAGAAAGTCGGCATTGATGATGCCTGCGCGTTCCTCGCGCGCTTCACGAACGGCTCACTCGCGACCTTTGAGTCCACCCGTTACGCGCGCGGCCACAAAGCGCTCTACACCTTCGAGATCAACGGCGAGAACGGCTCCCTCTTCTGGGATCTCCATGATCTGCACCGCTTGCAGGTGTTCGATTATCGTGAAGACAAGCTGACCCGCGGCTGGAAGTCCGTGCACGTCACGGACGGTGAGCATCCTTATATGAAGAACTGGTGGGTGCCTGGCTTGGCCATTGGTTACGAGCACAGCTTCATTCACCAGGTTGCGGACTTCATCATGGGCATCGACAAAGGCGAGTTCGCCTCTCCGACATTCCGTGACGCGCTCGAAACGCAGCACGTCTGCGACGCAGTGTTGACCAGCGCCAAGAGCGGCCGTTGGGAAAAGGTTGAAAAGGTGAAGCCTGCTCCCGCCAAGAAAGCGGACACCCCCGCAGCCAAGTCCAAATCGACAAAGCTGAAGTCCGAGCGACTCGCCTAAGTATTTCACACGGAGGAGGCGCAAGTTCTCGGGGCGAATCCAGTCTGTGCGTCTCCTACGGAGGCCGTTGTTGTGAACCTTCGTAACCCACGGGCTGCGCTGGCGCTTGCCCGTGGGCTACTCTGTTCGGCCCCTTATCGGGGCCTAGCCAGATGTTAACCCGACCGCAACGACCACTGCCGAGTTGATGTCAAATAGGCGCCGTCCGTTCGAGCGCAGAACCCACTCATTTCCTCATTCCTCCTCCGTTGCCTCCGGTCCCCTTCTCTGTGTCCTCCGTTTTCTCTCTTCGCCTGCGCGTTCTCCTGCCCCTCGTGAGCCCGAAAATCCCCTTGCCCCACCCCCAGCGCATCGCTAAAAGTCACCGGCTTATTTTATGAACTATAAAATCTCCCGCCGCGCCGCTTCCCTTGCTCCATCGCTCACTTTGGCGATCGATTCCAAGGCCAAGCAAATGAAGGCCGACGGGTTGGATGTCGTCGGTTTTGGGGCAGGGGAGCCTGACTTTGACACCCCGCAGCACATCAAAGACGCCGCCGCCAAAGCCTTGGCAGAAGGCTTCACCAAATATACCCCGAGCAGCGGCATTCCCGAACTCCGCCAAGCCATCGCCGACAAATTCAAACGCGACAACGGCCTCACCTACAAGCCCTCCCAAGTGATCGTTTCGTCCGGCGGCAAGCACTCCTGCTACAATATCGTCATGGCCACTTGTGAGGAAGGCGATGAAGTCATCATCCCGGCTCCTTACTGGCTCAGCTATCCAGAGATGGCGAAGCTCGCCGGGGCAAAGCCGGTGATCCTGGAGACATCGGACAAAACCGAATTCAAGGTCACCCCTGAGCAGTTGCGCAACGCCATCACGCCGAACACCCGCCTGTTCATTCTCAATTCCCCCAGCAACCCAACCGGCTCACTCTACACTCGTGAAGAGTTAAAAGCCCTCGGTGACATTTGCGTGGAAAAAGGCGTGCTCATCATGAGCGATGAGATTTACGAGAAGCTCGTTTACGATGGCGCTGAACACGTCAGTGTCGCCAGCTTCTCGCAGAAACATTACGACCACACCATTGTGGTCCATGGCCTGGCCAAAGCCTACTCAATGACCGGTTGGCGCCTCGGCTACCTTGCTGCTCCGGAGCCGATCGCCAAAGCCATTGATGCGATCCAGAGCCACAGCACGAGCAATCCAACGTCCTTCGCACAGAAGGGCGGCGTTGCTGCGTTGAACGGCCCGCAGGAGCACCTGAGCGCATGGTTGGGTGAATACGCGAAGCGCCGTTCCTATGCGCATCAGCGGCTCAACAGCATCCCTGGAATCTCCTGCGTGAATTCGAAGGGCGCGTTCTACCTGTTCCCGAACATTTCCAAGCTCGGCCTCAAATCGAGCGAGTTCTGCGCGAAGCTCCTGGAGCAGGAGTTGGTTGCCGCTGTGCCCGGGATCGCCTTCGGCGCGGACGATTACATCCGCATCTCTTACGCGACTGGCATGAAGAACATTGAGAAAGGCCTCGACCGCATCGAGAAGTTCGCGCGCGGTCTGGCGAAGTAATCCGTTTTGTCACAAGGCCCCGCTCGTCAACCGGCGAGCGGGGCTTTTGTTTTAAGGGTAAATCGGCTGATGCGCGCCCCAGCCTGGGCCGAGGACGATCGCGTTTCCGAGCAGGCGGGCCGTCCCTTTGCTGAAGCCGCGAATAGCGGGGGACGCGCTGAACAAAATGATCTGCCCGCGCCCGACTGATTCGCGCGTGACATAAGCGCTATTTGCCAGGCGATGGCTCGCTTCCGGCCAGAGCAGCCCGCTCATGCGCAAATGCATCTCAACGCCTTTCGGGAGCGCCGCCCAACCAATTCGTGGCGCTTCCTTCTTCTCCTCCTTGTCTTTCTCTGCGGATTCTTTCTCTGCGTCCGCATTGCTCTGCTCGTCGTTGCTTTTCTCCAGGAACCCCACACGCACCGGAGCTTCCACTCCTGCCTTTGACATTAGAATTGGGGAATCTTCAGAAGCGGAGATCAACGCTGGCAGCGGTTCGTCGCATCCGGCCGTGAGCCAATGGCGTTTATCCACGCGTGTGGCCAGCATAGCGCCCTGCGGCATGAAATAGCTCTGCCACTTGTCGCGTTTCTTGAGTTCCTTTTCCTCAAGCTCTTTTCCGTCCCGCTCCCAGGGGTAGCTCAGCTCCGTGCTGGCTTTGTGCGCCCACAGCTTGTCGGACTCCGGCAGAGACACGGTCCGCGACATCCATTCGCGCAGCAGATGCGTCTCGTATTCGGCGGTTTTGTCCAGGACATCGGGCAACGAGCGGACCTTGCTCAGTTCGAACTTATCCGAAATGAACTGCCCTGCTGAACTCCCGATCGCAATCAAGGTGCCTCCGTTTTGAACCCATTCCTTCAAGCTGTTGGTCAAACCAGCAGCGAGGCTTCCGCCGGAACGCTGTGGCATCACGAGGACGTTGTAACGGCTCAGGTCGGCCGATCCTTCATGCACGTGCGAATGGCGAATCCCCAACTCCGTGTCGATATAATGCCAAATCCATCCATAATCCGTCGTGCTGTATGGACTCTTACCAAGCAATGCGACGCGTGGCCGCTCCAGACGTCGGAAATGTTCCCCTCCCAAATCGGGAGTGTCACCCTTTGCTAGCCCCCCGGTGATCTCGTGAAAGCGCGCGCCGAGTTGCTCGCTGGCCTTCTGCACTCGCACGCTCAACTCGCCTTCCAGTTCACGGTTGTCCAGGCGCAACACAACGATCGACCCTGCCGAGTATTCGCGATCATCAAATGAGAAGGGCTTCTCCGCCGAGCGCACTTCGATCCCTTCCTCCATTAAGCGCGCGGCAACTGTGAGCGCTCGA
Organism: Candidatus Methylomirabilota bacterium; assembly: GCA_035627835.1. Taxonomy (GTDB): domain Bacteria; phylum Verrucomicrobiota; class Verrucomicrobiia; order Limisphaerales; family SXQI01; genus DASPKX01. The sequence continues at coordinate 231 of DASPKX010000048.1, read as the reverse complement.
TCATCTGCGCCGTCAAAAACCACGCCCAGCGCTTTTTCCGAGAAGGTCCCCGCCGCCGGAGCGCCTGGCTTTCTGTAAGGCTCGACGCCCGCGGGCAGATCCATCTCGAGCGTCAACGCAGGCAGCCCAAAGGCCATGGTGAGATTCCAGGCGGTCGCGTCATACATGCGGCTGCCGCTGCGACGCAGTATTTCCTCACGCTCCTCGCGTAACGCGGTTTCGGAAAGGCGG